>NZ_CAMHSK010000003.1 GCF_946187725.1 uncultured Treponema sp. | reverse complement strand
TCCTTGATTGTCATTAGCGATTCTTTCAATGTCATTTTTCACCACCAGAAAGAATTCTAATGTTTTTTGAAATTTTTAAATACCATACATTTTAAAAGTCTTTAAAATGCGTTTGCCCTGCGTTCCCGCCGTAAACGGCGGTCGGGTCTTTCGGGGTTACGCGCTAATTGCGCTTCATTCTTTCGTTCCTTTCAGTCACTCCAGAACGGCTACGCCGCCCCTACACCCCCTAACGCAAGAACCGCTAGCGTATCACTCTCACCGGTTCTTTCCTTTTCTTCCAGAGGCCGGATTACCTTCACCAAAACAGAACTTCCGGCAACAGGAATATTTTTGTCATCCGGCGAAAATACGAGCTGGCAGTGCAGGAAATTTTCCGTAACTGCATGAATTATCACGCGGTCCTTTACAAGACGCGCTCTGTGTACGCTTTCACACACGGCAGGCAAAGTCTTTCCGACAAACGAATTTATGTAATCAGTCTTTGACTTTTTGTTGAATTCTTCAAGGCGGGCAATGCGCTTGTCCGTCTCATAATTCGGAACCATCGGACGCATTTTGAACGCCTCTGTTCCAGGACGCGGACTGAACGGAAAAGCATGAACATAGGTAAATCCACATTCAGAGAGCATCTTCATAGTCAAATCAAAATCTTCGTCCGTTTCACCAGGAAATCCGGCAATAATGTCACATGCAATGAACGGACTGCCCTTTGCCTTCCGTAACAGTTCTGTCGCCCGATAGACGGCTTCAATACGGTAGGGCCGTTTCATTCTTGCAAGCACCGAATCGCTTCCGCTCTGGACAGAAATATGGAAATACGGACAGACACGAGGATTTTCAAAAAGCCGCGCAAGATTTTCATCAACGATTTCAGGGTAAAGACTCGAAATTCTGATTTTAATCTTTTCGGTCTGCTCCAAAATCAAAGCCAGAAGTTCGGTAAAGCGGACTTTTTTTCCATTGTACTCACTTGAATACAGAGAAATGTTTACCGTCGTAATGACAACTTCGCTCTGCCCCGCTTTTTCCAATGCCTTTACCCGCTCCAAAACTTCGCTTGCCGCGAGAGAAACGGATTTGCCTCTTGCAAGACGAATTCGGCAGTAAGTGCACACACAGTTGCATCCGTCCTGAATTTTAAGCGAAGAGCGGGAATGATTCAAAAAAGTGTCGGTTGAAAGCCGGAACGGAGAAGTAATGACTCCTGGTACGGCAGAAGTATTTTCTTTATCAAAGAATTTCTGAATTTCAGAAGAAATCTTTTCACCGTCAGGATTTTCGCCAGATTCGAGGAGTTTTTTCAACAAAGGAGGCAGGTCGGCAAGAGAACCTTTGTGCTGACCGCCCAAAACACATACACGGCTATCAATCGCCATGATTTCTTTTTGATTAAGCTGAGCGTAACATCCAGTAACAGCTACGGCACAATTCGGACAGCTCTTCAAAAGCATACGAATGATTCTACGCGCTTTTTGCTCTGCTTTTGCCGTGACGGTACAAGTATTCACAATACAAAGCGCGACACTTTCATCAAAAGATTTTGCCGTAAATGGCTCCATACTGACAGGAAAACCTGCATCAGTAAAAAAACGGGCTGCCCCCTCACTCTCAACCTGATTGAGACGGCATCCCAATGTTTCAAAATGAATAGTTCTGTCCATCAGTTTTTATCGTAATCGGGCGGTAACACGCTCTTTTCCGCGTGCAGCATCAGCATTAGAAGATTTCAACTCAATTGCCTTGGAATAAGCGTCAAGTGCAGAAGCATAGCTGCCTGCCATTTCACGGGCATAACCACAACGAGTCCACCAGATATCAACGAGAGGTTCTGTATAAACGGCCGTAGTCATTGAAATGTCAGCATGCTGGTACTTTCCCTGACGGATGTAAATTTCACCCATATAATAGTAAGCATTTCCGATTCGGGCGGCATTTGAAGGGGCATTTGCGATGTAAGTTCTGAACATTTCAAGTGCCTCATTGTTTTTGCCCTGATAATATTTTGCTTCTGCAAGGATTTCCATAATGCGCACATCAGCAGGGGCAATTTTTCTGGCTTCATTAGCCCTCATTTCACCCTCGGCGTACTGCCTGTTTCGTACGAGCGACCAGCAGAGAACACAGTATGAGTCGATGTTTTTTGGATTTGAAATGATTTCCTGCTCACAGATTTTGATTGCCTCAGGATAATTGCCGTTGCGGTACAAAACGAGCGCATCCGGCTTTGACTGAGCAAAACTGAATGAAACAGAAAGAATGCAGGCAACAGTTAGGAATAGTTTTTTCATTTAGATTCTCCCGTCATAGTACATTTTCCTGAAAAATGAGCGCCAGGTTCAAGCACGACTTCTTTTGAAACAATGTCACCGTCAAGAGAGCCTGAAGCCGTAACGAAAACGACATCTTTCGCAAGGATATTTCCTTCTACTTTGCCGCGAACAAGCACTCTTGAAGCAGAAATTCCTGCATTTACAACAGCATTAGTGTCAACGACCAAATCGCTCGCAGCATCAATGGCACCAGTAATCGTACCACGAATCATGAACGGCTTTTTGACTTTTATATTTCCACGAAATTTAATATCCGGGGCGAGAATAGTATCAAAATCCTCTTCCTCGACATCAAAAAAATCCGAATCTTTAACATCAAACATATTCAAATATTCTACAGTCTATGGGATTTTTTTTCAATCATGTGATCTACAGCATAAAACTTGAAGCACATAAAAAAAACAGCACGGAACTAAGTCCATGCTGTTTTCATTTACTTTGTTAATCCTCCCACCACTTTAAGCCAAAGTGAACCTGAATGTAACCGTCATCGTCATGAATGCCCCAGCTGTGGTCATCAGTGCTGTTACTATACGGAATGCTATAGCTTTCGTCGCTACCACCAGGATTATGCCATTTGACATTCCAAGAGTTCGTTTTCGCAGAGTAATTGAAGTACATGGTGACAGTTCCCAGATGATCATCGCCAGAACCTACATCGTATTCCCATGCATCAAAGCCCAATGTGAAAGAATGATCTTTGGTAAGGCTGTATACTCCTTTGTATTCCTTACTGCAGCCACCGTATTTGCCAGGTTCGTTACGGTGGATGGTTTTCTCACCAAAGCAATAGAACTGCTCATCGTCAACATCAAAATCAGGACCTTTTGACCCCTGGTTGATTTCGTTTATTTTACTAAACATCGGTTCGGATGAGCTCCAGTTCCAGTAATACTGAGGATCACAGCTGCCGTCACAGTCCTCACAATCCTTTACAAAATGAGCCCAGAAATGCAGTGTTCCCGTGCTCTTCTTTTTTGTCGTGAATGTTTTTTGGGCAAGGCAAACCGATTTAAAGCTATCATACGAATTGCTACGGGTATATGCAAAGAGGAACATTGTGTACTCAGTTCTTGCAGCCAAATCCAAAGAAAGCCTTCCTTCATTAATCTTGTCCTGATCCAATTTAAGGTAAAATTCACTCTTTGAATCAAGATTAGCTGTTGAATCTGTTGCCTGTGCAAGATGTGTCTTGTCGAGTTCTTTTGACGAAATCGAGCCTTTAGAACCATACAGGATATAACCGCCGGCTTTTTCAGCTTTGGTTCGCTTATCTTCGTATGCGTTCCAAGAGACATAGGTTCTTCCGCCTTCATACTCTTTGTTCACAACATTTAAGCTGCCACTAAAATCCTTAAACTTAGACTCAATATGGAATTCATATTCCTTTTTAGTCGTTCCGTCAGGAGCCGTGCACTGAATATAGATAATATTTTCCCCGACATCAAGTTCAAACTCCGTTGACCTATCAAAATCAGAATATGACGGTCCTCCCCTCGTGCGGGAATATTTGACAGTGGCGAATGCAAGCTTAGGCTGAACATCAAGACAGACGGATTCTTTACAAGGAGTTTTTGTCGAATAGACCGTCTTGTTGCTGGATACATTGAAATCTGTAAGGCTTCCGCCGTTCTTCAAGGCATATTTTGCGACGCTCAGACTCGTGTCATTTTTCATTTTTGGCACGACAGGATCATTATCCCGCTTAGAGCTTGCAGAATCATAATCCAGCAAATCATCGCCATCGGAATCTTTGAGAACAGGATTTGAATAAACTTTATTCAAATTAGAATACTTTGACTCAAGTCCTATGCCGTCTTTGTACCAGCCGTAGATTTCCTCAAAATCACTAAGGCCGTCACCGTCATAATCAGTCTTGTCGTCACTTGTACCATAGATAAGCTCTTCGTTTAAAGGAACGCCGTCACCGTCATGATCTACGCTGAAGAAAATAGAAATCTCATCCCCCGCGCTTACTTTTATTTTATCCATAGACCAGTCATCGACATCTTCAGTATATGGAGCATACAGTGTCTGTTTGCGGGTACTGCCTTTTGTGAATTTATGAAGTATAAACCACGCCCCTTCGGTATATGAGCCTGTGTTTTCTACAGTCAGGAACTTTTGAAGACAGCCGTTTTTATTCAGAGTATAGTCCGTGCCTTTTGTATAATGGAGTACCGTCTGGAAGATATAATCCAATGTAGGGGTTTCATACAGTTCATCAATGCTCTGAGCACTGGTATTGTACTGGTTCTTTACCGAAACATTGAAAGTACGGGCTTTTATTCCGCTTGTGCTGCCCCAGTCAATATAGACAGCTGCCGTCTTTGACCTGACTTGCGTAAGAGCTTCCGTAAAATCATTTGCAGAACTGTCTTCTTTTTGCAGCGTGATTTTATAGCCGGAAACTTCAATCTCAAAACCGCTTGAATATTTTAAGAGTTCCTCTGTCTTAGCAATAGACAAATCAGCAGAAAGCTTAAAATCACCGCTTTCACTCTCAGCCTTAATTGTAAAAGCCTTGTCATTTGGAAGAGTCAGATTTGTTACAAAGCTCCTTGTTTCAGCCGAATTTGTTGGAAGACGATAGAGTGCAACCGTGACATGCTCTACAGTATAGGCAATATTGCTTGGATTCTTAAAACGAACGGGGATGGCAAGCGAACCGCCAGTTACAGTCCTGCCGTTTGACTTAGTGCTTGACTGACCGTTACTCCAGCTTTTTGACCAGCCTTCGCTTGCCGACTGTGAATAAGTGTAACTGTCACCGTTTGTAGTGCTTCCACTGTAGCCAGCCTCTCCGCTTATGGTGAGAGTGTTTTGATAGCCAGTACCAGTACCAAAACCATGCATAACACTGAAACCTGCTTTTGTACTCCAGCCGCTTGTTTCTGAATGGGTCTTGGTGTTTGAGCTTGTCGTTGATGAACTTCCTGTCCGACCGTCATTTTCGCTTACACTTACAGTATCGCTCGTAGTCGTTGTAACCTGATACTTGTAGCTGATGCCTGGCTTTCCAGTCATTCTTATTTCAAGCTGAGGTGTGTCTGCAATCAGAGGATTAAAGGTATTGCTGTTTGCATTGTACAAGCCTTTTACTTCCGTACCGTCATCCCAGCCGTCACCATCAGTGTCTTTGTTTGAAGGGTCTGTATAGTATTTGTGTATTTCATCCCAGTCCGTCAAACCGTCGCCATCAGTGTCGGTCGTGTCACCTGCACTTTGAGGATTTATGCTTGAAACACTCCAGATGGCAAACAATTTGAGGATTCGATCATTTACGGTAATGGCACCGCCGTCAGAGTATTCGACCTTGGTGGCATCGGCCTTTGTTGCCCATCCCAAGAAACTTCCCTTGCTGTTCTTAAGTTCAAGATCGCTTGCATAAATCAGATTTGATTCAACACCTTTTACAACAGTCTGGGTATTTGTTTTAATTTGAGCACCAGTAGCATTTGGCTCAAAGGTAATCGTTGCATTTTCAAGCCATCTTGCATAGAAAGTCTTGTTTCCAATACTTCCGCTACGGATTTCTGTGACAGCATTTCCTGTAAAGTCAGCCTTTTCATACCATCCGCCAAATGTACATTTTGATTTTGTGACATTTGTAGGAAGGGTAATTGTTTCGCACTGCCTTGTGTAGCTACCAGGAGCCGTAATGCCAGAATCAAAGGCTCCGCCGTCCAAATTGTATGTAATCGTGAAGAGGCTTCCCATATTTGAAAGAACACACTCACTCGAACTGGTCTTTTCGTTTACGATTGCGCAATATTCCCGGTAAGAGCCTCGAAGCTGAGTTTTCGCACTGTCCGCATAGAAATTAAAGACAAGAATGTAGTTTCCGCTTGGAACATTGTTTTTGACATAGCTTGAATTTCCGCCAGTGCCGATAGTAAGTTCTTCTTCTGCGTAACCTGGAACACGGTATCCTTCAATAGTATAAAGACAGCCGGTAACAGAAGCAATGCCGCTGTTATCATAACGAATGGCCACAGAAAGATTTCCTTTTCCATAGGGTTCAGTGTTGTCAAACTCAGACATTTTCGGAGTGAATTTGAGTGCATTTGCACCATTCTGAATCGTCACGGATTTTGTCTCACTAAAGACGATGTCATCGCTTGTAGCAGTAAGCGTAAAAGCGTAGGTTCCTGTCTTAAAGGAAATGGCAGCTTTTGCCATTTCTTCAGCACTTTCCCAGCTTCCGAGTGTGGTAAGCCACGAAAGTTCACCACCGTCTTCGTCTTTATCCTGATAGGAAAGATTTATATAGTTAAGGTCAGAAAGCTGAAATGACGGAAGGGCTGTTCGGCTTTCCTTTTCGTTGATGGCAACAGTAAGCGTAACTCCATCAGAAGGAGCCGCCACTGATTCTTCGCTGTTCTCTGTTATCTGAGAGCAGCCGGCAAACAAAATCAACGGTATTATTGTAAATAAGAAAATAGCTTTATTTTTCATAGCAAGCCCCCTTATTTTATGACAACTGTTATCTGGCTGGATACGATACCAAGTTCGGTGTCATACTCGTCATCCCCAGGAACATAAAGACGCACCATACAGAAAATCTGATAGGCATCTTTTCCGAATTCACTGTTTGTAAGCACAATGGCATTATTCGCACCCGAAGAAACTCCGCTGTACAAAGAAGCAGGGGCTTCATCAATAAGCCATGTAAATTCATACTTGCAGTCACCGCCTGAATAGTTAAAAATCGGAGTAATTGTAGTCAAGCCTTTTGAAGTCTTCTTTTTGAGAGTAAGAGTTCGCACGGTAAGGCCTTCAATCATGCTGCTTCCCTCTGTTGTCTGAGTACCAAGATTTGCATCTTCTACCGTTACGGCAAGAGGCTCACTTTCACGGACATAGCCTTTGGTAAGCGGCGTGCCTACAGAGCGTGCGCGAACGAGCATTCTGTCCCCGGATTTTGCCTGAAATGCCGTTTCAGGAATATCAGTGTATGTCGCACCATTGTTGAATGAAATTTCAAGATTAGTGTCGACTGATGTAAAATCAACGGTTCCGACAGCAAGAGAACTTGTAGCAGTCGAAAGTTCCGGCAAATCTTCCTGAGTGACAACAGCCTGCACATTTACAAAAATGTCTGCCGTTGCACTATAAAACTTCTCTTTTTCGCAGCTGACTCTAAAATACCCGGAAGCAATGGCTTTATAGCCGTCTTTTTCTTGGACTTCGTTAATTTTATTCCAGATAAAATCACCTGCATCATAAGAAGTTCCAAACTCATCAACAAGTGTTCCCCGGATTTTAGCAATTTCAAACTGTGAGCCCGCTTCAAGGAGTCCGTCATACCAGAGCGAACTTTTCTTTACATTGTGGTAGACAGGGTATGAAGAAGAATAAATGCTTTCCTGCACAGTTCCGCCAAATGTCTGCGTAATTTTTACACGCAGCGTTTTATCGACATAAGAATTGAACAGGTCCTTTGTAACAGAAAATGATTTTCCTGTCGCCCCTGCAATATCAGTATAATTCTCAGCGTCATCAGACACCTGCCACTGATAGTTTACCTTACCGCCAGCCGTTTCAACCACATCACGAATGTCATCTTCATTTTCTGCAAACAGACGGGCCTCAAATCGACCGTGATTATTTACGATGTGGGCACTTTTTGCCAGCACTTCAGGCTTACAGTTGAAAGCGACAAGCCCTTTACCTGCAAGCTCATCTTTTTCTTCTGCAGTTCCCTCAAAATTTGGAGTCGTGACAAACTCAGCCGTAACGATTTTTCCTACATTTGAAGAATCCGAGAAGAATTGAACCATGTCAGAAAAAGTCCAGCCAGAAGTATTTACATCGAGAGGTATGCGGGTTGCACTTTTTTTGTATGCCTCAGCATCATAGACAAGAAAGGTAAATGCCGTCGAAACATTTGATTCATCGTAATTCTTAAGCTCAAAAAACGGTTCTACAAAATCACTTGCCCCGCCTGCAAAAATGTTTTCTTCGTCCTCGCAGGAAATTTCCTGTACGACTTTAGGCCAGTAATCAATCTGAATTTTGCTGTCCTGATAGCCCGCTGCCGAAACCGTGAATGAATAAGATTTTCCGCCGATTATGCCTTCAAGAAGAGGCTTAACGAATGTAAGGGAAATTTCGTTGTCCAGGGCCACAGCAGATTCGCTGGCATTGTTGCCGCTGATTGTAACCGTCACTCCGTCATCTGCCGTTACACCGGCACTCAACTCACGGCTTACAGAATCAAAAAGCACATTCGAAACGGACAAAGATTTTTTGGCAGAATCAGGTGAATCAACTGAATCAGAAGAACCGCTGCTGCCAGAATCACCACATGAAATGCCTGTAAGACATAAAGCAAGGGATACTGCCAGAATCGCTGTGCATGGAGAAGATATTTTCATAAATCGACCTCCAAAAATAGGTTAGAAATGACTAAGCCTGTCTGAAACTCTTCAAACAGGCCTACTATGCTCTCGCACCCCCAAATACTTAACCTATTTTAAGTCGATTATAAGCATCTGTAAAGAAAAATTGTTATCCTACAAAAAAAAACTACCTGTAACTATCAATAAAATCACTACAGATTATGCAATTTCTTCTATCATATTGCGCAAAGTCTGCATCTGTTCGTGAGTTCCGACAGTGATTCTCAAATAGTCTTCAATGCCGGGAGTCGCAAAATGACGCACAAGAACGCCCTCTTCCTTGATTTTTTTGTAGGCTTCCTCGCCTTTCACACCGTCTTTGCGGCAGAAAATAAAGTTCGTCTGACTGTCAAGGACATACCATCCCTTTTCACGCAAGAAGTCAATGAATTCATCGCGCTCAAAGGCAACGCTCTGCGCACATTTGACATAATATCCGGCGTCCTTACAAGCGGCAATTCCGGCCTGCTGGGCAAGATAATCAATCGGGAAGTGATTAAGGGAATTCTTTACTGTTGTGACGGCCTGAACAAGCTCCCTGTTTGCGACAAGGAATCCGAGACGCTGACCGGCTCCGCACAAACTTTTTGATGTAGTCCTGATAATCACAAGATTCTGGAATTCAGCAAGCAGTGGAATGCAGCTTTCGCCGCCGAAATCGACATATGCTTCATCAACAACGAAAACCCTGTCTTTTGGAGCTGATTTTAACATTTCGCGCACTTCATCACGAGTAAGCCCCAGAGAAGTCGGTGCATTCGGATTTGCGAAAATTATGCCTGAATCTTCAGACTTTGCCATTTCAAGCATTTTCTCACGGTCAAGAGTCCAGTCCTCTTTTAAAGGGATTTTTGCAAGCGGAATATCATAAAATCCACCGTAAACAGGATAGAAAGAATAAGTGTGCTCAGGAAGAACAAGCTTGCGGTCAGAATCAAAAAAGGCATAGAAAACAAAACTCAAAACCTCATCTGAACCGTTACCTGCATAAATCATATCCGGGCTGACGACAAAAGGAATTTTGTCAAATTCAGAAGGAGAAACAAGTGCACCGCTCCCGTTTTTTTTGCCGCCAGAAAGATTTGCACGGCACAAAACGCCTCCAGATTTATTAAGCATATCTGCAATCGCTTCTTTGAGTTCATTTGAATCAGGATCAGGATAAAGGCCAAGTTTTTCAGGATGACTTGCGACCGCTTTCTGCAGTGCTTTCATTACATTTGGTGATGGAGGATAAGGATTTTCATTCGCGTTCAGCTTTATATAAACACGGTCTTTTGGCTGCTCACCCGGTACATAAGGATGAAGATTGGACATACGCTTTGATAACATTTTTAACTCCTACATTTTTTAAGAAAAAGTCTCTTTATCTTATGACAAATTACTGATAAAATAAAGACATGGCAACAACAACTAGCATATTAGTTTTATTAAAATTTTTCGCATCACGACAAAAAAATGCTGTAGTCAATTACACGGATTTCTGTGAATATCTTAAGCGTTATTCAGAACATCATCTTGCTGAACAGCCGAGTCTTGCCTGCTATCTGGAAGATCCAGTTCCAGCCCTTCAGAAAGAACTGGATAAATTGAGTGATTCACACCAAATCATGCTCGTAAACATCACTCCTGACAAACAGGGAATTCTTGTAATTCCTTTCTATATCGAGCGTTTTGCAGAGCGTTACAGAGACATTTCTGTCAATCCGTCACTTCCCTTTCCTTCAGAGGCCGATTTGCCAAAAGGTACTCCGCAGGAAATTCTTGTAAAAGAAAGTGCCGCTGACTTAATCGGAAAGCTCTTAAAACATCAGGAACTAAACGAAAAAACTCTTTACGGCCTGATTTTGCCGCACAATGCGCCTTCAATTCTTCTTCCGTCAACGATTTCCGTTGTTACGCTCATTGAAGATGCAGTTGGTAAAATCCAGAACATGCTCAAAAAAGAAGAGCATCACGATTACTTCCTCAAAAAGCTCACGGTTTCAAATCCTGGCCGCGAAATGATTGTAAAAAACTTCTTCAACGCATTCGTCGACAGACCTGATCATTCCCTCGAAACCCTGAGTCAGACAACCGAAAGTTTCTATCTCTGGAATCAGCTTTGCTTTTTCATCAAACAGGACTACGAAAAAATCAAGGACTACACGCAGGAAGATTTGTCTTGTCTACAGGCAGTCTACATTACCGAAGTTGGAGCAAACTATTTCAAAACCGAAGCTCAGGAACGGGCCAAAAAAGAAGGTGCTCTCAAAACCCTTGAATCACATCTTTTAAAACCGCCATATTACTTCACCTTCGATGAAATCATCAAATTCACTGACAACAAGGGAGTTCCGCTTCTCGGCCAGTACACAGAAGATGAATTAAAAGATTATCTTCACAAAAAAACACAGGAAGCGCCGGTTCAGGAACTTCCAGACCTGCTCGTTTTCAAAACCTATGACGACCAGCGTTATTTTATCTTCAAAAGCAAGGTTCTTCCGCTCATTCTCAGACTCTGTACAGACGCAAGAATTTCTGTTCTCGACGCAATCAAAACTCACTGGTCAGAAGTTCTCCGCCAGTTTGATGTCCTTCCCGAAATGAAGGATCCAAGGGCATTTGAAGACAGGCTTGAACGAGAAATCCGCATTCAGTCGCCGATTCTAAGCGCACTTTTGCACTCATCTTTCCTGCCGCTTTTAAGCTATGATGCTTCAGGCGGAGATGACACCAGCAAAATCAGTCTCTTTGTAAATGACCAGCTTTTGCCATATAGTGACATCCTTCTCATGAGCAGGCAGGAGCTTCTAAACGATGCAAAAATCATGCTTCCATTCTGGTATTCTATGCCGCTCATTGCATGGATTGCAAAAATGCTTCTTCGTCCGCCAAAGGCAAAACGAAACAAAACCCGAAAAACAAGGGCCGAAATTTATCACGAAGAAGAAGAGACAAAGCGCAAGGAAGACGAAACAACAGCCATGATTGCCCAGAATGCAACAATCTCAAAAAAGGTTGCATTGAGGGAAGCTGCAAGAAGCGTTGAACAAGCCTATGTTCCGGTTACATCAACCCTCAACCGAGAGCTTGATTCATACGAAAAAATGTGGAATCACCGTCTTGGTAAGGAAACTCACAACAACCTTACAGAAGATGTCAATTCCCTTATCCGGGATTACATCCGCCGAACGCTCCGCACAATGAAAACAGAAGGCTTCACAAAAGACCGCATTGAAAGTCTTGCCGAAAGCCTTATGACGGCACCGGGGCTTCAGAAAATCCGTGAGCGCGATGCACTGCTAATGTACATCAAGCTTTACATGGTCAAGCTCGTAAAAAACATTCCAATGTAACAAAAAATCACGCGGCAAAGGTTTTTCCTTTGCCCATTTTTTTTGCCCTAATCAAGAAGCAAAATCTCCAAAATCTCCATATTACTTTCAATTTCAACAATTAATTTGCTTTTTTTATGATTTTTTTCGCTTCAGATTGCCGAAATGTGCTTTTTTTTTCAAATAAATAAGTGAACGAAGAGAGAAGAAAGCCTGTTCGAAAAAATACGGTCAGGCAGCATCCTCTTGTTCAGCATGAAGGACTTCGGCCGGGTCTCTAAGTGCAAAAAGAAATTTCCAAAATCAAAGGAAAACATCCAGAGCAAGGAAATTTCAGAAATCTTATTTTTTTGGAGAAAAATGTATGAATCAGATGAATCAAGTTTTAATCGAGGGAAACATCGTTCGTGACCCGATTGTAAAAGAAACTCCGCGTGGAACAAAAGTTTGTGTCGTTCCAGTCGCAACAAATCATTATTATCGAGGGGCAAACGGAGAGGTTCAAAAAGATGCCGCTTTTTTCGATGTAGAGGCGTGGGGAGCGAATTTTTGCTCACGCGTCGAAAGAATGGCGAAAAAAGGTCGCGGTCTCCGTGTTGTAGGTCGGCTCAAGCAAGACAGATGGAAAACAGCGGATGGAAAGAATTCTTCAAAAATTTACATCATCGCAGAACATATTGATTTTCAGTATCCAAAAACTTCTGAAAAAACAGAGGAAGACGCAAAATCAATGGCAGCAACTGCAGCCGCCGGCATGATGGCAGAAAGCGATTATGAACCCAACAACGAATTTATGGACGGAGGTGAAACCGTTTTCTAAATAAAAAAATGCCGTCCAGGTTTGTTAAGCCCAGACGGCATATTTCGGCACAGATAAGGAAGGAAACGAGAGCCATTCTAATTTTAGAACACTCTATCGTTTTACCACATCCATAAAGATAAGCGAAGTCGTGATAAGTTCTCCTTTTGAATAGACCTTATTACCTTATTTGTGCCGTTTTTTTCTATCGGAATAAGAGCGTCGTTCATCGTTACGCGAAGCAGACCTTCCTCGCCTGTTAGAAGAATTTCTGCCCCTTCCAGCAAGTCCGGCTTCTTTTTCTGCAAGTGCTTTTTCATTCATCGCCTTGTAGATTTCGATTTTTTCTGGACTGTAAAAGCCATCCTTCCAGTTGAAGCGGGAAGTTTCAGGAACCGGCTGTTTTTTTATCATGGCATTGGTGACGGCTTTAAGTTCCTGCCGTGTAACTCTTGTTCTTGAAAAATCAAGAAGAATGCGCTTAAATCCGTTTGAATTTAAAGTTTCGGCCTTGTCCACGATTGAGAACGGAGCCTCAGGCATTACGACAGAGCCGTCAGCAGTAGAATTTACTTTAAATACCTGCTCTTCCTTGTCCATGAAATAAAGGAAATCGTAGCTTTCTGGAAGACGGAACCTCATTCTGAAAAGAGCCGGATATGCGTAAGCCGTAACAAGAACCCTGTCACGGACATTCTCTTCCCAGGTCATCTTCAGGTTATCCCATGAATTTTCAAGCGGTGTGATAAAGGCACCGATATTCTGATTTTCAAACCAGGAAGCGGCCCATCTGTTGAAGGTGTAGAGATAGGGGCCTGCAATAAGATTTACGCCTTTACCGCGAAGCATTGATATATGAGCGATATTGTTTACAACGAAAGTCTGATAGCCTTCGCTGATTAACTCAGTCAAATCGTTCAGGAGCTGCTCTTCTTTTGAGGCCGGACAGTATGGGTCAAGAGAAATAATGACTTGCTTTTTTGAGACAGGGAGTTTTGTCTTTTTTTCAAGCAAATCAACTTTGGACTCAGAATTGTATTCCAAAATCACGCGAACCGGATTCTTTGATATTGCCGTATGCAAATCGGAAACGGTTGAGACCTGAATGTAAAGCCCTTCAGGGAAATAAGTGAGTTCCTTTTTTTCGACAGGTGTCAAATCAAGCACAGGAAGCACTTCTGCGCCAGGCTGCTTTCGGAATTTGGAAAGGTCGTTCGGAAGCACACGCGGATAACGCTTTGACATTGATTTTGTCTGCAAGAGATAAACTGAATCACCGCGCTTAAAGCCACGCGGAATATCAATAAAACGGCGGCCCTCAGAATCAACGGAAACAGAACGAACTTTGTGGCTGACACGGCCTGTGTCATCCTGACGGTGAAGACGGATTGAATCACCCGGATCAGGGTCGTAGCTGCCACCAGAAAGATGAGCCATAGAAATCTGGAAATCAGCAAGCTGAGCTTCAGGATTTGACTCAAGAGCTTCTTCATAAGCCTTGTATGCCTTTTCCTTATCTTCATCACTGACTTCACCAAAACGGTCGATTTTTCCAAGGTAAATACCTGTACCGCCAGCCTGTTTTGGATTAAGAATCAAACTTCCGGCCTTTTCAACACCTTCTTCATTTGTCTTGAAATTATACCAGTAAGAGGTTTTTGCGCGGGCAAAATCAGTAGAAAGAAGGCGTTTTGCGGTAGCGACAGCACCTTTACGGTCTTTTTCCCAGTTATCCATAAGATAACGGTAAGCCGCAACGACAGAACCTACATATTCGGCACTCTTCATTCGGCCTTCAATCTTAAATGATTCAACGCCAAGCTGCATCAAATCAGGAATCTGCTCAATCAGCTGCAAATCGCATGGAGAAAAATAATAACCTTGCTGCTCACCAGCCGATGCTGAATCAACCGTATAGAAACGGCGGCATGCCTGTGTACACATTCCACGGTTGGCAGACTTTCCGCCCAGGAAACTTGAGAACAGACAAAGACCTGATTCACTTACACAAAGCGCACCGTGAACGAAAATTTCAAGTTCCGCATTTGAATGAGTCTTTATATATTTGATTTCTTCAAGGCCAAGTTCGCGCGCAACAACAACCCGCTTGAGACCTGAACGGCTCAAAAGATTGACTCCGGCCGCACTTTCGACATTCATCTGTGTAGAGCCATGGAGTTCCAGATTTGGGAAAAACTCCTGGCACATACGAATTACGCCGAAATCCTGCACGATAAGACCGTCAGGGCCGATTTTGTTTAAATAAGAAAGGAAGCGATAAAGACGCTCCAAATCCCGCTCTTCACTTACTGTATTTACAGTGACATAGATTTTTTTGTTCTGACGGTGAAGAGAAGAAACAGCCGCCTCAAACTGATTCCATGCAAAATTTGAGGAGCGGAGACGCGCATTAAAGCTTTTGAGACCAAGATATACTGCGTCCGCTCCTTCGCCGATAGCTGCATCAAGTGCTTCTACATTGCCGGCAGGTGCTAATAATTCAGACATTCTTTTATTTTAGCACACATCCCGGCGAATGCCAATCATTTTGCGGTAAACAGATTCGTACTGTTTTCAAAACCTGGTGTCGCACCTGAAACAGTGTTCTTCCCAGTTCCGCTTTTATCTGTAATACTCCAGTCTGAATTTGATGAAGAGATATACAATGGAAGCTCTTCACAGTCAGCATATTTCTGAGCAAGTTCGGCTGTGTTCATACGAGAAATTGAACGCATGAGCGAAGAAGTCATTCCGTCCGTGCACACAGCATTTTCCGGCTGATAACCGCCTTTCCACAAGCCTAGCGAAAAGACCGTATTCGCAAAATCCCGCATTGACTTTCTGGGCCATTCTGTTTTTCCGGATACACTGAGTAAAAGTGAATCCATGATGTTTCCGCTAGTTATGTCGCGAAGAATAAGAATGTCCGTATTTGAGGCGATTTTGTCATTTCCGCTCTTCCACAAATCCCTCGCAGTGTCACAACTTTCAACAGCAGAAGAAAGTGCCATATTCTCACCAGTTTCATCAAGTGCAGTTTCTTCCGTTCCATCGAAAATTCTTCCATGCAGAGTGATGTACTCGCCCTTCTTTACTTCCATCACCGGGAAAGAGTATTTTTTCGAATCTCCTCCGGCAAGACTCAAAAATTCAAGACCATAAGTGTTTCCATCGTTCAAAGCGAAAAATTCGACATATTCAGCAGCTTCTTTCGTCTTACTGAAAGTTGTCCTTACCTCATTTAATATGAGTCGGGCAGGCCTTTCATTAAAACCGTAAAATTTCTGGCTGAAAGTCATGCTGTTTCCTGTTGTGTCATAAACGATTCCAGAAAAGACATACGCCTTTCCGATTTCAGTTTTTTCAGAGAATTCAATTTCCGAAGATTTTCCATCTTCACTGTAAGTAATGACATTTGCAACGGCATAAGATGAAGAAGAATCAGTTTGAGCATAGAGCCAGTCATCCCCTTCTGCAAGTGAAGAATCAAGCTCGGTCAAGGTCAGCGAATCAAGCACGGCGGGTTCAGAAAAGTCAAGATAAACCGAATTCGCGCTTGTGACAGCAAACGATTCAATAAAGGGAGCCGTTGTGTCAGAAGGAAGGATTTCAATTCCCTCTTCTGTAAGACGGCATGAAGACGGTGCGACAAAAGCCAGCACCGCAGCCACGAGCGCACAGGTCATACTAAGATGACGGACAATTTGATTGTTAAAAAATTTTTTCATTCGATACCTCCATTTTTTTTCAATCTACATATTTATTTGAAAAAAAAATCACTTTTCGGCAATCTGTAATGAAAAAAATGCAAATTTTTTGAAAAAAAAGCAAAAAAAAATCCCTGTTTCAAGGCTTTTTACCTCTCAACAGGGATTTTTATCAGTTTATCGATTAAAGATGAATTGTTTCGACCATATAGCGGATTGAACTTCCGTTCACATCCATGAGCGTCTTTTCAACGACAAAAACGAGATTTCTTCCGCTTCTGTCTGAAAAGATTCTGTCAATTCTGTAATCAGTGACTTTCTTTCGCTTGATGTCCGGGGAACCTACCACATTTCGGCTAATCACATTTCCTGCGTCATCTTTTTTTTCAAGTGTGATGAAAAATGATGAACGAAGATTTTCGCCCTTTCCGTCAACTGTCTTTGCAAGCTTGATGTGATAATAAATGCCTCTTTCAACAGTTGAACCTTCAAAATCTTTGAAAACAATTTCACTTTCACCCGCTTTTTTGTCATCACGGACATAAAGCAAATTGTCGGTAAGTGCCGGCTTAAAATCATATTTCTTCAGCTTCCAGGCCGCTTTATCCTTGAGCTCATCAAACAAGGCCTTTCCGCTTTTAGATGTTGTATTTGCAGACGGATTTGTTCTGAACACCTCACCGTCCACAAAATCATTTTTTTCTATATCAACTGTGTAAATTTCAGCATAGCCCTGAAAAAGTTTATCGGTCTTTCCGTATTCACCAAAGGCATAAGTTTTACCATCGCTTGAAATTCCCAAATCAACGAAAGCGGCGGCATCACCTGCAAAAGAGCAAAGTCCAGCTGAAAGAAGCATAATTCCTGACAACAGAAGCTTTTTCATAATTCCTCCCAAAGAAAACAGAAGCCCGACTTTAAGGACTTCTCACTTCTATATTATTTTCGGATTAAAAAAATATACTCTTTACATATTTTTCTCTTCAGTTTAAGATTTTCACATGACTCTTCGCACTAGAAACAAATTCATAAAGTTCTTTCTGATTTCGAGCATTGTTTTTTTCAGTCTCATGCTTTTGACTTTCATATTTTCCATCATCAACCGTTCGCTTATCATTCCGCCGGATTTCAGGATTCCTGACTTCCTAAACCACATTCCTTTCATGAAGACCAGCTTCATCGCTCTCATGCTTTCATTTCTTGTTTTAGGGCTGTATGTAATCGCCTGCTTTTATCTTTTAATCAGATTTTTTGAAAACACGCAGACCACGGAAATCATTTTTTTCACAGGATTTTTGATTGCCTGCATGGCAGAATCTGCCCGTTTCATCACAATTTGTCTCGGTCTCTGGCAGACTTTTTCGAACATGCTGATTTTTGCAGGAAATGTCGTGCTTTTTGGAAGAACTCTCGCACCATTGAGTTTTTTATGCGCCGCACTTTTGAGCGAAACTACGCAAAGACAGGATATCGAGCGAAATTACATAATCATGGTTACGGTTTCAGTTGTTTTCGCAGCAATTATTCCGATGAACACAGCAAGAATTTCCTCGACAGGGCTTGTGACCGAAGGATTCATCATTTTAATCAATATATTCAGGGTTATGCTGCTTCTTACTTCAGTAATTTCTTTTTTCATTCAGGGAATTAAAAAGAATAGCAGCGAATACAAGCATATGGCATCTTCATTATGTGTACTGCTTTTAGGATACAGTATGCTCATGGATTGTGATAATTTTGTTTTCTTTGCACTGGGAACAGCGGGTATGCTTATTGGAACATACCGCTATCTTCTTTATATACACAAACTCTACATGTGGAGCTAATCAGCACTAGTACACAAAATTAACGATGCCGCCAAGCAGAACTGGAATCAAAAGGTTGTCGAAATCTTTTAATGGAAGAACTTCGATAAAGGCACCGACTGTTGCAACAATAAGCGCGACAAAGCAATCATTCGTCACAAAGAAAGTCGAACAAAAAATTGCGGCATAACAGGTCAGGCTGCCTTCGACAGTTTTTCCATGAGTATACGGAACCCGGATTTTACCAAAAGTTTTTCCAGCCAGACTTGCAAGCCCGTCTCCAAAAGCGAGTGCAAGAATGCCAACTGCGGCGGCATTTTCTCCCCAGAGTATTGAAGCGGCGACAATCCCGCAAACGAGAGTGACCGGCCCCAGAACGAATTTGTTTTCATCGCGTTTTCTTGCAGCGGCGGCAGTAATATCTGAAATCAGGGGAATTTCATGCCCGTTTGAACGAAGGCTTTCCGCAATGATATATAAGATTCCTGCGATACAAAGACAGAACAAAGTTCCTGCCCGCGAAAAATGCAGCATTAAAGGTACAAAAGCCGTACAGATATGAATGGTTTTGCGGAAAAATTCCTTTCGAAGAGAAATAAGCTGATTCTTAAACTCAATTCCTATCTGGTAGCAAAAATATTTCACTATTCAAGCCCTTTTTCCCCAGAAAGAATGCGGGGAATATCCGTGTAAATCGCAGGTTCAAAATCAGGGTACGGATGAGTGATGTACTTCGAGTTTTGAGCGGCAAGATTGCTGCCTTCCATGCGAATCATCGTCTTTGGATTTCGTGTAAGCGCATCCCATGCACGGATTGAATCTGAAAGACGGACAATTGCTTCGGCGTTCTTGCTGCTGTTTCCAGTCTGATGAGCAATTCTGTAAAGAGTAACGCCAAGATTATTGTTAGCCTTGAGATACAAATCAACGAGAGTGTAATCTTCATCATCTTCCTGTGGAAGAAGGATTTTCTGTTTTTCATGCGTGCCGTCAAGAACACGGAGCAAATCAGAATAATAACTTTCTGCCGCAAAATTATCTCCGCGCAAAGAAAGCACATTTCCAAGCGAAAGAAGAACATTTGCGTTTTTCGGCTCTTTTTCTGAAACCTTTATGAATGCTTCGAGAGCCTTGTCGTAATTCTTTCTGCCATAGTAAATTGAACCGACACGGAAATTGATTGAAGGAGTGTCATTCTTGATTTCGATTGCCTTTTCATAATTGTACAGTGCATCATCCAGCTCGCCAGAGACAAAATAATCAAGGTCGCCCATGTCTGCAAAAAGTTTTCCTGTATTTACATCACCTTCGAGGTCAGAACCTTCATGCTCCTCATTGTAAAGGTTGATTCCACGGGTGTAAATCGTCTGAGCCTTGAGATATTCGCGGTTTGAGGCATAAATCTCACCGAGAATGCGGGTTGCATTGATTTCGCGGTAGACATTTTTCTTTGAACGAACCAGCAGATTATCAAACAGATCAAGGCTTCGTTCAAATTCAATCTTTGCCTGCTCTGTATTTCCGTTATGGATGAAATAGCGGGCAAGATTGTATCTGGCCACAGGATTTGCAGGATCAGACTTGATGGCAAGATTCAGCATTTCAAGAACATCTTCTATTGAAGAGCGAAGATATTCATCATTTTTGCTCAAAACGCCATACAGTTTTTCGAGAAGATATCCACTGAGTTCCGTCCAGTCAGAAGCACAAAGTTTCTTGAGATTTTCCTTTTCATTTTTGCTCATGAAGAACATATTCTTATAGGTAAGAACATCCCTGAGTTTGTCCGTTCTGATATTATAGCGCAACATTCGTGAAAGATAGACATCATTTCCACCATAACGCTGAATCAAATCAAGATACTGCTGCTTTGCAAGCTCGTATTTTGAAGGCTCGACCTCTGCCCATTCCAGGAAAACATCACCGAGCATGAGGATTCCATCAGCATCGTTTATATGATAATCAAGAACTTCACGGCGAACGATTTCTTCTGCACGCTCGTAATTTGCCCTGTCAAAAAGCTCCATTTCCGCATATTCAAGACCAGCCTGCTTGTCATGATTGAAGAATCGAAGGATGTTTTTGTACATCTGACCGGCACGCTCAAACTGCTTCTTATTGCGGTAGCCCATTGCGTATTTAAAGAACCATTTTTTAACCGGACGATAGGAAACAGCCTCTTTAAATTCATCTTCGGACTGCGGGAATTCATTTGCCTCAATGAGAGTGTATCCCTGTTTATAATGAATATTTGCCATTACAGGCTTATAGATAAAGTATTCACCCGCCTTGAACAATCCGAAGCAGACGAAGGCAAGAATCAGGCCGACAATTGCAGCCGGAATGATTCGGTTTTTAAGCTGATATTGGAAAGACTGCTTGTATGCCTCATATTCTGCGAATGAACGGCGCTCAAAATCACGAGGAATATTGATTGAAATATCAAGGATTTTTTCAAGCTGAGTTGCAAGCTGCCGTGCAGAAGTCTTTTTGAGAACTTTTTCGATTATGTCAAAGACCGCATCATCAGTAAATTCATCGCGCGCAATGAAATCTTCGAGTGCGATACGGAGATTAAGCGGATAATTTGCAAGATTCTTCTTGAACTGAACATATTCTTCATCAGTGAGAGAATTTTTTGGACGCGCTTCCCTGCCCTTTGAAAAATCAATTGTATCAAGCAGAGGCTTCTTTTTGCCCATGTCGGCGGTTTCTGTATCAGAGAAGCCAGGAATCTCAAAATTTGAATCAAGGATGAAATCATCGTCATCGTTGTTCAGGCCTTCATCCGTTGCAGGAAATTCATCACCAGAAATCGGCTTTGAAGGACCAAAATCAACGCCGTCCATGTCGGAAGTATCATAGCTGTCGAGAGCAATTTCTTCAGTTTCGCCAGGTACGCTTTCCATTGCGTCCGGAACTTCCATGCCGGCATCAGGAATTTCTGAAGCTGAATCACCAAAGCTCTCATCACCGCCAGAAACCAAATCGTCAAAATCAATATTTCCAAGCGGGCTTGAAGAAGAATCATCGGAAGAACCTGACGAGCCAAAATCATCAAGGCTGTCCATGTCACTGAAAGCAGAAGCAAGGTCATCAGTTGAAGGAGCAGAATCAGAAGAATCAGTTGAAGGAGCAGAATCAGAAGAATCAGAAGAATCAGCTGAAGGAGCGGCAGCCCCAGAATCAGCATTTTCTGCATTGTCCAAAGCAAAATCAGCAGCCTCTGGTGCGGCGCTTATGTCATCAAGGGAATCTGCTTCAGGAAGAACGCTTTCACTTCCAGTTTCGGCCGTTAAATCATCAATACTAGAAAGTGAATCCAAATCAGAAGGAGCATTATCTGAAGCAACAGCATCTCCTGTTGAATCAAGAGAGAAACTGTCGATGTCAGGCATTGAAAGAGAATCAGAACCGCTTTCGGCATCAAGAGAATCAAGGTCTGACAAATCCTTCAAAGAATCAGAAGAGTCGCTTTCAGAAGAAGCAGTTTCAGCAGAAGCAGAATCTCCGCCAAGCGAAAAGCTGTCGATATCAGGCATTGAATCAATGTCAGCCAATGAGTCCAAATCAGAAGAATTTGAAGGGGTACTCTCAGAAGAAGCAGTTTCCCCACCAAGCGAGAAGCTGTCGATATCAGGCATTGAGTCCAAATCAGAAGAATCAGATGCTGCGCCTTCAGAAGAAGCAGTTTCCCCGCCAAGCGAGAAGCTGTCGATATCAGGCATTGAATCCAAATCAGAAGAATCAGATGCTGCGTCTTCAGAAGAAGCAGTTTCTCCGCCAAACGCAGCCAAATCATCCGCATCATCAAGTTTTGGCATATCTGCGAGATTGCTCAAATCGCCAAGTTCAGAAAAAACATCACCTGCGGCACTTGAATCAGCTGGCTGTGCAGGAGGCATTTCAGTGGCAAAATCAGGAAAATCCTGTGTATCAGAAGAATCATCTTTTGCAGGCTCAGCTTCAGGTTCACTTGGGCTAAGCAAAGATTCAAGATCCATGTCTTCAAGCGGAGTTGGTTCAGGTTCCTGAGCAGGAGCTGGTTCCAGAGAATCATTCAAAAAGTCTGCAAGGTCAGCTTCATCAGCATTAATCTGAGGGTCAAGGATAGAGTCAAGGGATGTGAGACTTTCAGAATCATTTTTAGAATCACCGGCAAGAATGTCATCAATTGAGCCCAGCTCTTCCATTGAGTCTTCAAAATTTGGTTTGGCAGCTTCGGTCTCAGCTTCATCCGATTTTTTTTCGGGGATACCGATGATAAAATCGTCCGAATCGTCATCTTCGGAAATTCCTTCTGGCAAAGGAACTGAAACAGGCTTTTCACCTCTCAAAGAGCGAATTCTTGTCTCGTCACCTAATTCGCGTATATCTTCGCTGAACTGTTTTAGCTGATTTAATCCTGGCATTTGACCCCACCTACTCGCAAGGAAAAGGAAATTTTTCCTTTTTCAAATATACTTTAATTTCGGCATTTTGAAAACAAGGCTTTATAACAAAAAATACTTATATAATCTTCAATATTTATTCATTTTTTTCTGAATATACCGATAAATAAAATATGAAAAAGACTTTGTTTTTGATGGGATTTTTTGCACTCTTTTCGGCACTTTCAAGCCCCGTTTTTGCAAAAGAAGTTGAGGCAAGTCCGGACACATACGAATATGATCTGGCACTTACAGAAATCGCAAAAATTCAGGCTCCTTACATCAGCAATAACTATATCGTTTTCACGGCACCTGTCACTTCAAATTCAATCGGTGTCGCTTTCGACTATGAAGAATTCAGAAAGATTCACTATTTTCAGCTCAGAAAAAATTACGGTTACGAAGGAGAATTGACCTCTTCATACTACTTTTACATCACGGAAATCCCAAAAAAAACACCAAGAGTATGCTACAGACTCATAATTGACGGACTTTGGACAATTGACCCGCAGAATCCGAATGTAATCTACAACGAAAAAGACAATTTTGCCCTTTCTTACATCGATATGCCGCCTGTAGAAACAGAAATCACAGAAAAACTCGACAACGGACTCACACACTTTATCTGCTATTCAGAAAGCGGTCAAAAAATCCGCCTCGGAGGCACCTTCACGAACTGGGACAGCTGGATTTACGAAATGAAAGAAACTGCTCCCGGAAAATACGAAATTGACATTCCGCTCCACGCAGGAACATATTATTACTCATACTACAACGGAATCACGCCATTTTTGGACGAAACCAATCCAAGCCGCGGCTATGCAAAAGACGGCCGGATTGTAAGCTGCATTACGATAAACTAGAATCCGCCGAATTTACCGGCAAGTTTTGACAAATCGCCGAGACCGCCCATACCGCCGTTCATTCCGCCAAGTTGCTGCATGAGTTTTGCCTGCATACCTTTGTTGCGGCTCAATTTCTTCATCGTGAGCTTAGTTTTTTCGAACTGTTTGAGCAGTTTGTTTACTTCGGCAACGCTTGTGCCACTTCCCTGCGCAATACGCTTTCGGCGGGCAGGCCCGATTATGAGGTGATTTGCACGCTCTTTTTTAGTCATCGACTGGATGATTGCCTTCTGCCGTTTGACTCCGCTCATGTCGAGCTTACTCGGATCTACCTGACCGGCAAGTCCAGGAATCATCTCCATAATAGAAGAAAGATTGCCCATTTTACCGACGCTTTCAAATTGAGTGAGCATATCGTCAAGAGTGAACTCATTGCGAGCCATCTTCTGTTCGAGTTTCTTTGCCTGCTCAATATCAACTGTTTCCTGAGCCTTTTCGACCAGAGAAACGATATCACCCATGCCCAAAATTCGGCTTGCAATTCGCTCTGGATGGAACGGCTCAAAATCTTCAGTTTTTTCGCCAGTACCGATGAAAAGAATCGGTTTGTCAGTAATCGATTTGAGAGAAAGGGCTGCACCACCTCGTGCGTCAGAGTCAAATTTTGTGAGGATTACACCAGAAAGGCCGAGCTGCTCATCAAAAGATTTTGCAATATCAACGGCATTCTGACCAGTCATTGAGTCAGCTACAAGAATTGTCTCAACCGGGTCAACTGCTTTTTTGACATCGACAAGCTCTTTCATCATCGCTTCGTCAATCTGCAGACGACCTGCAGTATCCACGATGATTGTGTCGATACCGTTCTTTTTTGCATAAGAAATCGCGTTCTTTGCGACTTTTACAGCATCTTTTGCGCCTTCCTCAAGATAGACAGGCACATTGATTTTTTCACCAAGCTGCTTTAACTGCTCTACGGCAGCAGGACGAACCAAGTCACAGGCAACAAGAAGCGGTTTTCGTCCGTTTTTTGCAAGTCGGGCGGCAAGTTTGTGTGCGGCCGTGGTTTTACCAGCACCCTGAAGACCAAGCAACAGGATTACTGACTGTGTATCAGGTCCTTTTAACTGCAAGTCAACCTTGGTATCACCAAGCATTTTCACGATTCGGTCATAGATGATTTTCGTGAACTGCTGGCCCGGATCTACTGCACGCAGAACCTTTTCGCCTTTAGCTTCTTCGATAGTAGCATTTACGAAACGGCGTACAACACGAAGGTTTACATCCGCCTCAAGCAATGCCATTTTTATCCGTTCAACAGTTTCTTCGATATTTTTTTCAGTGATTTTAGATTTTCCGCTCACAGAGCGCATAATGTCACTGAAAGTACTGGTAATTTTCTCAAGCATTTGTTAGTCCGTCCTACTCTGGTTTTCCCTGCATCATAAGTTCCTGAAGAAGAACTTGAGGTTCAATTTCTTTGTTAAGTATTCTGTAAAGACTGTCGCAAATCGGGAGTTTGAGATTGAATTTTTCTGCAATCTGATGAATAAATTTGCAGGCGACAGCACCTTCTGAAAGATACCCGATTTCACCAATGCGGGCAATTAAATCGTCCAAATCTTTGAATTTTGAAAGTATGTCAGTTTTGATAATATCCTGTCCAAAACGACGGTTTCGGCCGTATTTAGAGCGGCATGTTACATCCAAATCGCCTACACCAGCGATTGAAGTGAAAGTTTCAGCATGAGTAGCACCCATTGCAAAACCAATTGTCTGAATTTCGTTAAGTCCGGCCGCAAGAAGAAGACTTTCTGCATTGTCACCGAAAATGTCTGAATGTTCGCTGACAGCATCAAGCGCACCGTATACAACAGCCACGACATTTTTGGCAGCGGCACAAATCTGAACTCCGATTACATCAAGTGAAGAATAGACCATAAGACCTGGAACACGCAGAAGCTCACGGAATTTGATTGAGTTGAGGGCATGTTCACTCGCAGCAATAAGACCTGTGAGTTTACCCATGGCAACCTCTTCTGCATGGCTTGGTCCAGAAATATAAACGAGCGAGCTCTTGTAACATTCTGGAAGAACTTCTTCAAGTGTGTCAAGGATAAGACGCGGACCAGATTCAGATGCGACAAAGCCCTTCGTAAGGATTCCGATTACGGTCTCGCCGTTTTTAATAGAAGGAACATTGGCAATCTTTTTTGCTGTGCTCGCGATAAACAAAGAAGGAGAAGCAAGAATAAGATATTCTTTACCATTGGCGACTTCTTCAATATTTGTTGAAGCTGTAAGGTTTTCTGAAAGCGGAAAGCCCGGAAGATAGCGTTTATTCTCATGCTCATTGTTGATACTGTCAACAACATCGCTTTCCATAGCCCAAATTTGAACTTTATGACCGCCACGCGCGATTGCCTGAGCAAGACCAGACCCCCACGCACCAGCACCAATTACACCTACATTCTTCTGTTTCATTCTTATCCCCAATTTTTAACGGAAGGTGCTCGTAAAATTGAAATTTGCGAACACCTCTATTTTTTTAGAACCAGCACTCTGCTTCGTCTTTCCAGTCGATGATTTCTTCTGGTTTGAAAAAGAGATTGATTTCACGCTCAGCACTAGCATCGCTGTCCGAAGCATGAATGATATTATGGCTTGTGTGAGAACAGAAATCGCCACGGATTGTACCTGGGGCAGCCTCACTTGGTTTTGTAGCACCAACGACCTTGCGGACAAGTGCAACACAGTCTTCGTTATCCATCTGCCAGACCATGGCAACGACAGGAGCGCTTGTAATATAAGAAACAAGCTCGTCGTAGAAAGGCTTGCCCTGATGCTCGGCATAATGCTTAGAAGCAAGCTCTTTTGAAATGTTCATGAGTTTTAATCCAACCAATTTGAGGCCCTTATTCTCCAATCGAGTAATGACCTGACCAACAAGCCTGCGGTTAAGAACACCAGGCTTACACATAGCAAAACATCTTGTCATAATGCAAAGATTATACAGCAGGTTAAAGGATTTTACAACAGACAACGCCTTTTGGAAAAATCCCGCCAAATCGTCAAAAATCGCCGGAAATCAAAATTTTCCTTCACTTTTTTCTATTGTATGCTATCATAGTTCATATGGCTCTGATTTTAAGAAAACGAATAAGCCCTACCAAAGCAAAATTCATTTCGACACTTGCAGTCAGTGGTATTATTATGGCCATCGTTTTTCTTCTGACCAGCACAGTTATGCAAAAAAACCTCAACCGTGCCGAAAAGCAGTACATGAACAGCTGCACTCATGTTCTTGACGGATATGCCAACGCGATTCAGTTTTATCTCGAAAATTACCACACATCCCTTTCATCAATCTATCACAAAGAGCTTTTTCAAAAGGGCAACAAAAAAGCAATTCATGAATGGCTGATTCAAAACATTCCCTTTGTTCATGAAGATTTTAATCAGGTTTTCTATATCGACGCTACAACCAATGCGGCATATTTTTCAAACGGGAACATAGTAAATCTCACCGGGCAGGAATTCCTCGAAGAAGCTAAATTCGATGAAGAAAATTACTATGTAAGCAACCTGCAGCAGCTTGACTATTCGACCTCACCAATTTTCATCATTGAAGAGCCATATTTCGATTCAGAAAACAACTTAAAAGGCATTCTCTGTGCATCAATAAAAATCGAAGAGCTCAAAAGAATTTCAAGCGTCATCAAAATCGACAAAACAAGTTCCGTCTATGTCACCGACAGAAACGGCAACTTTCTGATTCATCCAATGAACGAATACATCGGAAAAATCTTTGTTCCCAAATCTGAAAAATATAAGGGCATCACATCAGTAAAAACAGCAAGTTCAGGTGACACAATCGTCGAAACCGAAAACGAAAAAGGTGAAGTTATCGATTTATTTTCCACCACAATCAAAAACTGCGGCTGGACTCTGGCGGTCGGTTTTCCAAAAGAAGAATTTAACAAAATCTACAAGCAGCAGACTTCAACCAAATTCGCGGTACTTTTCATATCAATTTTCTCACTAATCATACTTCTCACGATTGAATCAGCAATTTCCAACTACTTTTACAAAAATCAGCTGATTGAGGCTGTTTACGACCCGCTCACAAATCTCTGGACAAGACAAAAATTCGAAATGGAAGCGGAAAGACTTTTCAAAAAGAATCCTAAAGACAAATTTATTCTCCTAGAATCTGATATCAAAGGCTTCAAATTCATCAACCTGAATTACGGTGAAGAAGCCGCCGACAAAATGATTTTCTTCTATTCAACTCAAGTAAATAAAATCATAAAGGCACACAGGGGTATCATCGGTCACGGCTATGCAGATCATTTCTATTCACTCATCAGAACTCAGAATTTGAAACAGACACTGCAACAATTAAGTGAAGCACAGAAAGTTTTAAGTCAAAAAATCAAGGAATACGAAATTCCGTTCTTCCCTAAGTTCGGCCTGACTTTCCACAAACCGGCCAGACATCCCGATGTCACTATAAAAGAACTTATCGGTCAAGCATCATTTGCAAAAAGCACAATAAAAGAAAACATGCTCGTTCCATACGCATTCTACAAGGTCCGTCTTCTCGGCAAAATCAACGAAGAGCGTTATATCGAACACAGTATGGAAGATGCTCTCAAAAACAACGAATTTTTCGTCATGTACCAGCCCAAAATTCTTCTTGCAAACGACTCGGTGGTTGGTGCAGAAGCTCTTGTCCGATGGAAAACTGCGGAATTCGGCATGATTTATCCAAACAATTTTATCCCGCTTTTTGAGCGAAACGGATTCATAATCAAGCTGGATTTCTATGTCTACGAACAGGTTTTCAAATTCCTCGACACGCAAATAAAAGCAGGTAAGCCTGTCGTTCCGATATCAGTCAACATGAGCCGAAACCACAACAAACCTGAGCAGTTCATGAGCGAATTCATGGAACTTTTCAAAAAATATGATATTCCGCCGCATCTTATTCAGGTTGAGATTATCGAACGCTCCGTAATGGACAGCAACACTCTCTGCGAAATTACGAACAGGCTTCATCAGGAAGGTTTTTCAGTTGCAATGGATGATTTTGGAAGCGGAGAGTCATCACTAAACATGCTTACAAAAATCCCAGTTGATGTCCTAAAATTTGACCGTGAATTCCTTTTATCTTCAATGAACGAAAAAGGTGAACTTGAAGATAAATCAGCGAAATTCATTCAAAGTCTCATCGATTTGAGCAAAAGTCTTGATAAAGAGACAATTTTTGAAGGCGTTGAAACAGAAGCGCAGAGAGACTTCCTCAAATCAATTAAATGTGACCAGGTGCAAGGCTATTTTTACTCACGCCCGCTGATTGAAAGTGATTTTGTCAACTTTATCAATCAGCATGCACATTAAAAAGTTTACGACAATTTGACTGGACTACGGATTAATCGCGAGAATTATTCACTCCCCTAAGTTTTTCTTCTACGGCATCAATCGTATCATCAGGGGTACTCGCACCAGCCGTTATTCCGATTGTATCAAGATTCAGAAAATCTTCTGGAATTTCGTCTGGAGTTTCAATAAGCACGGCCTTTTTACACAAGTCCGCCGCCGTTTTATAAAGTCTGTTTGTATTCGCGCTGTTTTTCCCGCCAATCACGATTACGCCGTCAACTTTAGAACAGAGATTTACAAGGCTGTCCTGTCTTTCATGAGTCGCCGGACAAATAGAGTTTATGATTTTTGCTTCAGGAAAGTGTTTTTCAAGAGCAGACTGCATCTCATCGAATGTCTTAATACTGAATGTTGTCTGCGAAAGAAGAGCAACTTTTGAATCTGTGTTGAGGATATTCTTGTGAGAAAGATTTTTGATTGTCTCTTCCAGTTCATTTTCATTTTTAACAAGAAGAAAATTTAAATCGAGGCCAGCATTTTTCGCTGCTTTTCGTGCATATCCCTCAATACCGACAACTTCACCATGATTTTTATCACCTGCAAAGAAAATCACATATCCGTTGTGCGCATATTCCGCAGCAGTTTTCTGACTTTTTGTAACAAGAGGACAGGTTGCATTCAGAACTTTAGCACCTCGTTCAGAAAGTTTTTCTTCGATTTCCGGGGGAACACCATGAGCCCGAATCAGAACAATATCGTTTTCTTTTATAGAAGGAATTTCGCTCTCAGACAAGACTTTTAAATTTCGCTCAGCAAGTTTTTTTAATGCAACCGGATTGTGAATCAACGGTCCTAATGTATAAACTTGAGAAGAACCTCTCTCGTCAAGAGCTTTTTGAGCAGTAAGAACGGCACGCCTGACTCCAGCACAAAAACCAAGAATTTCTGCACGAATAACTTTCATAGCACCTCGAACATAAAGCACAGATTAAGGAAGTACGACTCACCCCTTATAAAGATTAATCGTTTTACATAAAAAAATAAACCACAGATGTCACAGATTATCACGGTTCTAAGGTAAAACCTGTGTCATCTGTAATCTGTGGTTAAATTTTGAATTAGAATTTATCGCATCAATCTGTATGATTTAGCGTTAATTTTCTAATTAGTCAACATTATCAGCTTCTTCGTCATCAGCCTTAAACTGAATAACATTTGAATTTGCAGCTGAAGTCTGGAATTTCTGATTTCTTCGAACTGCAAGGATGAATGCACCTGCGATGAAGATTGAAGAATAACATCCAGAAATCAAACCAACAGTCAAAGCCAATGAGAAGTCGTGGATTGTTCCTGTTGTGAAGAAGAACAATGCCAAAACTGCGAACAATGTTGTGAGTGTTGTAATAATAGAACGGCTCAATGTTGAAGAAAGAGCAGAGTTCAAGATTTCCTTGAAAGTCTTTGCTTCGATAACCTTGATGTCGCTTCGTACACGGTCAAGAATAACGACAGTTGCGTTGATTGAGTAACCGATGATTGTAAGGATAGCGGCCAAAGTTGTTGTACTGAATTCCATCTGAATGAACGAGATGAAAGATACCATAATCAAAGCGTCGTGAACGATAGCAATTACAGCTGCAAGAGCGAAATCCCAATGGAAGCGGATTGCAGAGTAAATGAAAATCAATACCAATGTTGCAAGAACAAGGATAATTGAATCACGAATCAATGTCTTTGAGAACTGAGCACCGATGAAGTCAGACTTTACGAAAGCGACTTTATCAGTTCCAAATTTCTCAGTGAGAGCCTTGTTTGCATCAGCCTGAATTGTTTTGCCCTCTTCACCAGTAACGCCCATACGAATCTGGAAGCTGCGGTCTGAATCAGTACCGAGAGCCTTAACATCAACATCGTTGAATGCACTGAGAGTCTCACGAATATCATCTGCTGTAACAGTAGCGTTCTCGTCTACAACGAAAAGGTTGAGAGCCTTTTCACCGAGATTCTTTGAAGAACCAGAGTTTACGAAAACACCTGCTTTTGGAAGTTCAATTTCTTTCTTAATGTGAGCAGAAACACCGTTAACAGCGTTCATTCTTGCAGCAAGTTCAGAAACAGTTTTTACCTCAGAATAAGGAATTGCCACTGTTCGGTTATCTTCACCGATACCGCTTACAACAAGTTCGATTCCATCATCAGAAGTTTCAAGAGAAACTGTTGCTGTTCCGTTATAAGTTACTTCAAGAACAGTATTTGCGATTTTGATTTCTTCAATCATACCTGGCTTGAAATCAAGACCAAAGTTGATTCCACGGGTTGCTGTAGAAACAATACCCAAAACAATGATTACTGCGCTCAAAACAACAGCAACAGGGAAAAATTTGCTAAACTGAATTATTTTTTTCATTATTTTACTCCCCAGCCGATGCTCATTGTCTTTCTGTTCATAACCTCAGTATTGAAGTCGAACATGAGGCGAGAGACGACGAGAGCTGTAAATACAGATGAACAAACACCGATTGCGAGTGAAACAGCGAAGCCCTGAATTGAGCCTGTACCCAATTTTGAAAGGAATGCTGCCGCAATGAATGTTGTGATGTTAGAGTCCATGATTGCCCAGAAAGCATTGTCGAAACCTGAGGCAACAGCCGCAGCGCGGCTCTTTCCGTTTTTGAGCTCCTCTTTGATACGCTCGAAGATGATTACATTGGCGTCTACAGACATACCAACTGTAAGAATCATACCTGCGATAGAAGAAAGTGTAAGGGTAAGATTGAAAGCGCTCAATACAGAGAACATGATGTACATATTCAAAACCTGAGCAACAACAGCATTAAATCCTGCACCAAGATAGTAAAGAATCATGAATACAAGAACGGCTGCCAAGCCCCATGTGAGAGCGTTCATACCCTGTTTGATAGCTGCTTCACCAAGAGAAGCACCAACAACCTGCTGGCTCTCAACTTCGAGAGGAACTTCAAGCCATGCAGTCTGCAAGACTTTCTGAATGTTCTGTGCTTCTTCAACACTAAATCCACCAGAAAGAGAAACCTGACCACCATTGATTGCCTGACGGATAGTTGCAGCAGACTTGATTTTGTTGTCACTTACGATTGCAAGACGCTCGTTAACATGTGCGCCTGTGAAATCTGCAAAAATCTGTGCGCCTTCTGAATCAAGAACGAAGTTGACCTCAGGCTGGTTAGTTGTCTGGTCAGCAGAAACCTGAGCAGATTTAACATGTTTACCGTCGAGAGCAATTTCTTTTTTAACAGCGATATATTCAGCACCACGGACAAGCTGGTCAAGACCGTAATCGTCTTTTTCGTAGTAGCCCATAACCTCACAATCTTCCGGAACAATAGAAGAATCAAGAAGTTTTCCGTCTGAATTGAACAAGATACCGTTTGCACGATAGTAGTTCATAACAGCAGCTGTAGCAGTTTCATCAACGAGACGGAAGTTCAAGATTCCCTTACCCATGATGATTGTATTGACGCTTTCTGAATCAGCAGCACCAGGAATTTCAATGTAAATGCGGTCTTCACCCTGCTGGCGGATAACCGGAGAAGTAAGACCGAATTTATCAATACGACCAGTGAGAGTCTCGATAGCCTGAGCCATAGCCTCTTTTCGGAACAAAGCTTCATCAGCTACTTCATTGTCCTTTTTCTGAGAAGCAAGAGCCGCATCCAAATCAGCATGAACGATAATATTCATACCGCCGCTCAAATCCAAACCGAGTTTTACAGAAGAATTGTAGCGTTTTTTTGCTGCGAGGATTTCATCACGGTATTTTCCTTCGATTACCGCACGGAAATCAGCAAGTGCCGAACTGCCTGTGAAAGAATCAAGGATAGCACCAACATTCATTACTGCTGGTACGGCAGGAGCCTGCATGCCGGCAGCCTTGTATGCCTTTGCGATTTCCTTGTAATTCTTTTTTGCAGCTTTTACAAGATAGTCATAAGAAGAATCAAGAACAGTCTCCGGGTTATTCTTTGCGATTGCAATGAGCTTGTCCGAATCCTCTTTTGCCTTTACTACTGTGTAGTCCTTGATTTTTTCAAGAGAACCAAGTGCAAGAGTCTGCTGGTCCTTTGGAGTGCGTGCATACCAACTGATTGACGGCCAGAGGAATGCAAAGCAGACAGCAAGAACTACCAGAATAATGATAAAACGACTTCGTTTGTTCATTTTTTTACTCCGGTATTTTTATTTATTCAGCTTTTTCTGAACCAGAAGATTCAGTTGAAGCGTTCGCCTCGCCCTTCTCTGTTGATTCATCAGCTTTTTTTGCATTTTTATTTTCAGGTTTTGCATCAGAGACAACGCCCGAAATTGCAGAACGATTGAATTCGATTTTTACATTTTCGTCAACTTTTACGATGACAGTCTTTTCTTTTGTAGAAGACACAACACCGTGAATTCCACCGATTGTAACAACCTTGTCACCTTTTTTGAGGGCATCAATCATTTTCTGAGTTTCTTTCTGTTTTTTATTCTGCGGACGAATAATGAAGAAATAGAAAATTGCGATGATGAGCAGGAACGGAACGACCGACATCAATGTCTGACCACCAGAAGGGCCTGCTGCCTGAAGTAATGATAAAAACATTTTTCACTCCTATAGAGATACCGCATAAGCGGCATTACATCCATTTTATTTAAAATGGTTCGAATAGGATAACATAGATTGTAGCTAAAATCAAGGCAGACACAAGAAAAATTAATTTAGTTTTTAAGAAGATTTTCCAGCTCACTGTTCAGACGAAGCAGACTGTCATCTTTTGGAGAAATTGCGACGACCTGTTTAAGATAATACTGAGCTTTACGGTATTCTTTTTTGTTGTAATAAATGCGGTAAAGGCGGAAAAGGGAATCTTTGTTTCTTGGATTCGCAGTCAGGCTTGAGCGAAGGTCTGCAAGCACAGCACTTTCGCCATCAGAAATAAAACTTCGCTCATAATATAGAAAACTTTTCATTTTTGCCGATGCCGCCGGCAGAAGCTGTGAAATCAATCTTGAAGCCTCTGACATTCGGGAAGTCGAAACCAGCACATCGATGTAGATTTGAAGGATTTCCTCACTGGAAGAATTTTCTGCATAAAGTCTGGATGCAAGCTGCCATGCCTCATCCTTTTTTCCTGCAGAAAGACAAATTTTTATATGCATATAAAGCACGGAATCTGAAACTTCCTCTCTGGAGACGAGCTGAGAACTTACCCGGTAAGCCTCCGCCCACTTTTGAAGGGCAACCATCGAGGCAATTTTTATCTGAAGCGCCGTAATATTTTCAGGCTCTCTTTCAAGAATCAGATTTGCAAGTTCCTCACCACTTTTTCCGTTGATTTTTGCACCAGTCTCAGCCGCAAGATTTGCCGCCTCAATGACAACCTGAAAATCATCGGGATAAAGAGAGAGTGCATTCTCAATCGTAGATGTAGCCGCCGATATATTTTTATTCCAGTTTTTCTGAACGGCAAATCGCAGAAGCAGATAATCACGGGAAGATGAATCACGGCGGGAATACGCATCCAAAAGTGAAGCCGCTCGTATATATTCACCTTTCTGCACCAAAATACGAGCACGGAAAAGAAGATAGTACGAATTTTCAGGCTCCATCTGCAAAACCCGGCCAACATAAAGTTCCGCACTGGAAGTATTTCCGGAAGCAAAAGAAGCTTCAGCACAAATTTTGAGAAGTTCCTTGTTCTGAGGATAAGATTGAAGCAGTTTTTCAGACAGGGCAAATGCTGAATCAGGATCAGAAAGCTTCATAAAACTCTCTGCAAAGGCAAGCGCGCATTCATAGCAGTTTGGCGACAAATCGTAAGCCCTGCCGAAATATTCATTTGCCTTTTTTAAGTCAGACATACGCCTGTAAAGAATTCCCGTCAGATAATTTGCAAAAACAGAATTTGGATTCAATTTTAATGCCGCAAGCAGGGATTTTTCAGCTTCTTCATAATAATCGCTGCGAGTATCTGATGCCGCAAGCACGAGAGCCGGAACAGCATAACCCAAAAAGTCCTGAGGATTTTGCGACGGATCATAAAATCCATTTTTTGAAGACGAAACTGCTCCCGTATAATCATTTTTTATGTCCTGAGCATTAGTGGTTTCCACGAAATTCTGTGACTTCCAGCACATCTGCATGATTGAAACAGCTATATAATGGAGGACTTTTTCGTTTTCACTCATTTCATCCTTGTTGCGCTTTAGCTGGCTGATTGCACTTCTGAGGCTGTCAGGCGAACCTTTTTCGACATTGGCCAGAATCTCTCGCTCAATACTGTTGAAATAAGAATAAGTCCTGCGTTCAGGCATGGCAAGTTTTGAAGCGTCCGAAGGATTGGCGACATAATCATCCACGGCCGCCGCATCAGTCTTTTTTTTGGCGGAGAAACACTGCAGAGAAAGAAAAGAAATAAATGCAAGCGCGGCAAATCTCCGCCAGAAGCAGCTCAAAGCCTGTTAGTCCCCGTAAAATTTTCCTCGTCAGTTAAATCAGAAAGCTCATCCTTGTCGTAAGGAAAGAAATCATTGAAATTACGCTGCCAGAAAAACACTACGACAAGGGCAGCCCCCGCAAAAATCAGGAAGAGAGGCCCCCATTTTGCCATAAAAGCAGAAAAGGAAATCTTTATCACTTTCATCGAAAACAGAAGGAAAAATACGCCTAAAAATTCTATTAACAAGGCCGGGAAAAAGTACACTCCGCGCACCTTTCGATGCTTGAAAACACAGGTAAGAATAAGACAGAGACCGCTCAAAAGAACAGTGATTGGCCACAAATGCTCAGGACCAAAGGGAAGTACATTCGTAAAAATGAAGGTCATGCAAAGACCGAGGAAGAAAACAAGAAGTCCCAGATAAAAAAACAAGGCCCAGTGAACAAGAGTCATTGCAATATAAAAAATTACGGCCCCGAAAATCATAAGGGAAATCGAACCGACAGGAAAATCTGCTACGAAACTGCCGTAAAAGCGCGAAACAAGAAGCAGCCCGATAATGATAAGAATCACTCCGGCGGCAAGAAGCATGTTCAGCACAGGAACAGTAATTTTTTTCATAAACAAAGCCCCCTAATTTTAACATTTAAAGAGAATAAATCAGAATAGGATACTATAAAAATCAATAAGATTCTAGACAGTCTTTTTCAGGCCAAATCCCGGCATTTTACCTTTTGAATTTTTATTCATTCCGATTGAGAAAGAGAGTTTTTTGTGCTATCGTTATTCAATCATTATGAAAAAGCGTCATTTTTTTTGCTTAAAGACATTTCTCTTCGTTATCACAGCGGCATTATTTTTCAGCTGCACAAAAACTTCTGAAGGCAAAAAGGAAAACGAAACTCTCTCACAGCTCACTTCCCTGCTTGAAGACCCCACAATTTCCGCACAGTCACGATATGCGGTCATCAACAGAATTGCAAATCTCTTCTATTCACAGGGCCGCACGGACGACATGGTTCTTTTTCTCACGGACTGGGTAGAAACTCATCCGGGAGACACATACGATTCATACTGGCTTTTCATGGTCGCATCAAATTACCTCAAAAGCGGGCAGGAACCTCTCGCCGAATATTACTACGAAAGAATCATCAACAACTTCCCGGATTTGCTTGTAAACGACGAATCAATTCACTTTACCTGCCTCCAGCACTTGATCCAAATCAGCAAAAGCTCTGAAAACCGAATCAATTACTTCAACCGAATCATCTTGAATTTTCCGCAGAAAGTAAGCATCACCGAAATGTACATAAGGCTCGCACTTGAATACGAAAATGCCGGAGAATGGGACATGGCTCTCAAATCTTACGCACTTTTTCTGGAGCAGCCCGATTCATCAACAATTCAGATTGCAGGCCTTCCAAACGCATACACAAAGGCCCGTCAGACCGTCGATTTTTCAAAATCAACAAAAGACTGGACTTTCAAAAGCCTGAGCGAGCTTGAATCCGCCGTCAAAAAAGCAATTTCTTCATATAACTGGCGTGCCCTTGACCGTTACCGTTCAAAAGTCAATTTCTTTGCGATGAGCTGGAAATCAAGCGAATCTGACCCGAACGCGCTCGAAAACTTCTCGATGCACAACTTCATGCTCGGAAACCGAATCCGCTACAACGCCGAGCTGGACGAAAGTTCCACACCAACCGAAGCATACCTTCGCACCTGGGGCTGGACTTCTTATGTAAATGTCTGGTATCTCTATTTCCGAAAAGTCGATTTCCCGGCCGACCCTGAAATTCACGGCCGCTGGGAATGGGCAGGAATTTACTTCGGTGAAAAGCTCTAAAGCCCTGTTTTTTCTCTCTACATTCATTTTTTCATCTTTTCTTCAGGCGCAATCCGTGCTCCCAGAAGATTTCGTTTCACTCTTTGAAAAAGTTGAACTGGAAGAGCTTCCTCCCGCAGATGAATATTACATCGACGACTCGCCCCTTCATCAGATTTTAAAACTTTTTGATGAAGAAGATTTTGAACGACAAAAGAGATTTCTGGAGCAAAAACAAAAAAAAATCATCAGGAACACCGGCGGAATCGAAATTCCGAACACAAAATACGCGCAGAACATGATTCATGATTATATCGCGCGTTACATGACGAATTTCGGAAAGCAGAATCTCTATAAAATTCTCGATGAAGGCGAAATTTATCGTCTGTATGTGCGGGAACAGCTTAAAAAACGGAATATGCCCGCCCTTCTCGAATATCTTCCTGTAGTCGAAAGCGAATACAAGGCGACCGCAAAATCAAGAAGCGGAGCAAGGGGAATGTGGCAATTCATGGAAAACTCCATGTCTCCTTTTCTTAAAAAAAATGAATGGTTCGATGAGAGGCTTGACCCTTGGAAGAGCACTGATGCGGCCCTTTCAAAGCTTCAGGACAATTTCCGCGTTTTCAAGGACTGGCCGCTCGCAATAGCCGCCTACAACTGCGGAGCCGGTGCAATGAAACGAGCGCTGGCAAAATCAAAAATAAAGACCTTCTGGTACCTCGCAGAGCACAAAATGATTCCCGAAGAGTCAATTCATTATGTTCCGAAACTTCTTGCGATTACAGAAATTTCAGAGCACGGAGATGAATACAAAGTAACACTCCCGGTCTTAAACGAAAGCCTGCATTCAACGCCATTCGATTATGTGACCACAAGAACAGAATTCTCGCTCGAAAGACTGGCCTCAGAAATCAGGCTCGACTATGAGGTTTTGCAAAAGCTCAACACTGCACTTCTAAAAGAAAAAACTCCTCCTTTTGAATATAAACTCCGGCTCCCGCAGAACATGAAGAATTCCACGGAAGACGCAATCATCGAAATTGGAAAATAACGCCTCATCCGAAACACGCGCCACAGAGCACAACTCGCTCACTCTTAACGATTTTTCTCACCTCATTTTTCAAGTTTCAATTTTTGTTTGCCGAAAATAAAAACGAAGAACTTTAAAAAAAGGAAGAGAATCGTGAGAAGTAAATTTTTATCTTCACTAATTTTATGTGCGACACTTGCAGGAAACAGTTTTGCCGCAAACAATGGAAAAATCATCTCTTCGAACAGTGTAATCGACTGGTCAAAATCCAGTTTTGTCTCTGAGGTAAGCCTCGATACAGAAAAGGCCGGAATCAGTATGCCGTCCGGAAAAAGGGCGGCCATCAATTTTGTTGAAGTCAAACTCCCGGAACTCATAAAAGACCCGCTTTTCTCGCTATATGTAAATTCAAGCCAGCAGCTCGGAGATTTGGTACTTCAGGACGCAATCACTCTGGATCAGCTCACAAAAATCATCGATGAAGGCAAGAAATCACCGGGATTCTTTACCGACGGAACTCTCACATTGAAAACAACGCACTCAATCAATTTGCATGAAATTTCATCATTAATGATTAAGCATCATTTTCCGTACAAAAATGCTAAACCGATTGAGAATGTCGCTTCACGCGCCTACACAGGAATCATAATCGACGCAAGGGGAGAGCTGGATGTGCACGGCGAATTCATGTCTGATTCAGCATATCCTTGTTTTTTCCCGCAGCTTTGGGATGAAAACATGAACTTAATCTACGAAAGAAACATGGGGAACCCTGAAGTCGAATTCAAAAACGGAATGCTTGGATATGACTGGCGTGACGATGAAAGTTATTATCGCAACAGAGTTGGTTCAGATCCGCTCAGAATAAAGGCCCGAAAAGTTTACGGTCATCTCAGAACGGACCCGGTAATCTCACGGGAAGATGCCCTTAAAATTCTCTCAGTGCCAGAAAACCTTAAACTTTTGCAGGAAGGCAAGGTTGTAATCCTTCTCAATGAAGAGAACCTCAAGTATTCGGTACAAAAAGAGCAGACCCGTCAGGATTATTACGCTCCATTCCTTGAAATCAAGAGCTATTTCCCTGATAACGAAGAAGCACCGATTATCCTTCCAAGAGGCGACAAAATCGAAATTCTCTACGATTTGAAATTCGTTGCGGACAGTTCACGGCTTCTCGAATCGGAACTTCCGAAAATGCAGAATCTCGCAGCAGCACTCAAAGCCTTCAACCGGGATGAAGCATACACGATTCTGATTGAAGGACACACGGCAGATGTAAATAAACCGCAAGGTCAGATGAATCTTTCAATCGCACGAGCAGAAACAATCGTGAACGAACTGATTAAAAACGGAATCAGTCGCTCAATACTCAGCTACAAAGGTTACGGCGGAACACAGCCTATCGCATCGAACGCAACCCCTGAAGGCAGGGCACAAAACCGTCGTGTAATAATTACGGCCCGCCCGAAAGCGACATACATTCAAAGATACTAGCGGGGCCGCCTATGAAGAAAATTCATTCATTTATACTGACCGCACTTCTCTCCCCTTCCCTCTTTGCCGCAACATTTTTCTCAGGCGAAACCGGCGGTGCAGCGACTTTATCAAACGAAGATTCCAGGGGCTTTGATCCGGCACTGTATCTAGATGGATTTTTTGCAGGCCAGCTCACAGTTTCAGACACATTTTCCGGCCGCGCAGAATTCTCTCTTTATACAGATGACATGTACAAAAACGGAATCACGCAGGAAGCAGAAGATTCAGTATTCCAAATTAACGAACTTTCTTTAACGGCAACTAAATCTTTCCTCGGAATGACACATACGCTCAGTTTTTTTCTCGGCCATTTTGAGACAATCGGAAGCCAGCAGTACATTACGAGACATCTTGGAATCAAAAGCTACTCATCAATGCTGACCGAAACATATCTCGGACAGACAGGAGCCATCATCTATCCCGCATACGGTCTTGGCGGATGCTACTCGGCAACCTTTAAGGACAAACCGGTCAGTGCGGCATTCATGTTCGCTAAAATCAAGAAGAATTTTGAAGATACAAAGCAGTTGAACGCAGATTTTAGATTTGCATGTGCATATCAAAATCTGAAACTAGACTGGCTTTTTGGAGCAGGCGCCCCTCTTTACACGATAGAAAATGAAGGCACTGAAAACGAACGGGAAGTATTCCTGCTGATTGACACGCTTTACTTTCACACAGGTTTCGACATGCTTCTCGGAAACGAAGACGCATTTTTTTCACTTTATTCACAATACGGACTGGAATATTACCCTGTCAGGAACACGGACAATGCGAAATATCCCGACATCAGCAAAATTCACATTCTTGCTGAACCAAGATTTAATTTCAAAAAATGCAAAATCCGCTTGACCGCATTCAATATGCCGGAAAAAAGGGCAAAAAAACTCATTTTTCTTGATGAGAAAGACACCTTTGGCGCAAACCTCTGTATTTTTTCAGACCGACAGCATACAAAAAAAACAAATTACAGCATCGGCGCAAATCTGACAGGAACCTTTGAGGAAAAGCACATAAATGACCTTGAAGACAAAGATTTGCTTGATTCATTCAGAATAAAACTCTGCCCGTTCGCAGACATTGAAGCAGGCGGCGGAAAACTGAAAATAATGCCACAGATTGGCTTTTCAAAGCTCGCAAAAAATGAACCCGATGCAGTAAAAATCCACATCGGGTATAAAAAAGAATTGTAATAATTGGGCGTAACCACCGCTTTTCAAGCGGCGGTCGGGCTATCCGGGGTTCCGTGCTAACCGCACTACATTGCTACGCAACGGCTTCGCCGCCCCTTCTATCCCTTACGCATTTACTACATCTCAAATTTACTGAGCCGCTTGCAGGCTTCTTCGATGTCGGCTTTGTGACCGAATGAGCTGAAACGGATGAAAGACTCCCCGGCAGGACCGAAACCACTGCCCGGTGTAGTTACGATGTGGCACTTGTCCAAAATTGCATCGAAAACTTCCCAGCTTTTCTTTCCAGGGAATTTTGCCCATACATACGGACCATTGCCTGTAAAGAATGCTTCGACGCCCATTTTCTTGAAATTCTCGCCGTCAAGTGTTTCCTTGATTTTGTGACCGTTGGCAAGGTAGTAATCAACCTGAGCCTTCATGTCCTGCAATCCCTGCTCATCCAAGGCTGCAAGACCGCCTGCCTGTGCGACATTTGAAGCACCATTGAAAAGCGTGGTCATTACGCGGTTCCAGTCTTTGTTTACGCTTGAACTGTCTTCAAATTTAAGCTCGTTCGGAACGATTGACCAGCCCAAACGGACACCAGTGAATCCTGCCGGCTTAGAGAATGAATTGACCTCGATTGCACAAGTTTTCGCACCTTCAATCTCGTAAATAGTTTTTGGAAGATTTTTGTCGCGAATGAACTCACAGTATGCGGCATCAAAAATGATGATACAGCCATTTTTATTCGCAAAATCAACGAGCTTTTTAAGCTGGTCTTTTGTTGCAACTGCACCAGTTGGATTGTTCGGTGAACAGAAATAAATGAGCGTATTTGGCTCAACTTTGCTCAAATCAGGGAAAAAGTCATTTTCTGGAGAACATGGAAGATAAGTGATTCCATTGTAACCTGTTCCGTTGTTTTCGCCGGCAGCCCCTACAACAACGCTTCCGTCAACATAGACAGGATAAGCCGGATCCTGAACAGCGACTTTTACTTCACGACCAAAAAGTGTCTGGATTCGTGCGATATCGCATTTTGCACCGTCAGAAATGAAAACCTCGCTTGCATCAACAAGGCCTGGATAAAAGACTTCAGCAATTCGTGCCCTTAAAGCAGAATTTCCCTGCTCATCTCCGTAGCCAGAGTAGCCTTCTGGAGTGGCAAGAGCAAGACAATATTCGCTCATTTTTGAAGCAATATGTTTTGAAAGAGGTTCAGTGGTGTTTCCAATTCCAAGGGAAATGATTTTTGCTTCAGGATGAGAAGCGACATATTCACGGCGGCGGCGGGCAATCTCCGGGAAGAGATAACCTGCGGTCAAATTTGCAAATCCAGTATTTCGTTTAATCATAGTAAGACTATTTTAACGAAATACAGAAAATTGTAAAAGGGGATTTTAAGGGTAGGGAGCGAGGAGAAGGCTTTCCCCTACGCTATTATTTCAATCTTTAAATCCGCTCCATTCACGAAGCTTTGCGACATTCTTAATCAGCGCGTCAATTTCTTCTTCTGTATTATAGAAGTAAAGGCTTGCGCGTGCGGTAGCTGTTTCGCCAAGATATGCTCCCAAAGGCTGGGCACAGTGATGACCTGCACGGATTGCGATGTTTTCTTCACTTAAAAGAGTTGCAATGTCATGTGGATGAACGCCGTCAACCGTAAAAGTGACGATTCCGCATCTCTTTGTGCCATCCTTGTTGCCGATGATGTTCACATGAGGGATTTTTTTGAATCCTTCGATGAGACGGACAGCAAGTGCGTTGTCGTGCTCGGTAATTGTTTCGAGTCCGACAGACTGAATGTAGCGGATTGCGCTAGCCATTCCAACGGCATCACCTGCGCTAACGGTTCCTGCCTCGAATTTATGAGGAACTTCAGCCCAGGTCGCGCTAGTTTCGGTAACATATTCAATCATCTCACCACCGCGAAGGAAAGGCGGCATTGCTTCCAAAAGCTCCATTTTTCCCCACACGGCACCAATTCCCATCGGACCGCAGAGTTTATGGCCGCTCATCGCAAAAAAATCTATGCCCAAATCCTGAACATCAACCTTAATATGAGGAGTTGACTGAGCACCGTCAACGACCATTACGGCTCCATTTTCGTGTGCAATTGCGGCAATCTTTTTAATCGGGTTTGTCGTTCCCAAGACATTTGAAACATGAGTCAGCGAAACGATTTTCGTTTTAGGCGTGATTTTTGCATATTCACTTTCTGGGATTTCGCCAGTTTCCTTATCGACATACATGAATTTTAAGGTCGCACCCTTAGTCTGGCACACGAACTGCCATGGAAGAATGTTTGAATGATGCTCCATAATCGAAATGACAATTTCATCGCCAGAGTTAACATTCGCCATGCCGTAGGTATTTGCAATGAGATTCAAGCCCTCGCTTGTATTTCGCGTAAAAATGATTTCTCGGCTTGACGGAGCATTGATGAATTTGGCAACGGTCTCTCGTGCATCCTCATAAGCCTTTGTTGCCCTCTCGCTCAAAGAATAAAGTCCGCGAAGAGGATTTGCGTTCTGAGTCGCATAAAAGTGAGTCATCGCATTTAAAACAAGGTAAGGCCGTTGAGCAGTAGCAGCCGTGTCGAGATATATTAGACCTGAGTTATCAGCAGAATTTTTTTCATCAATCGCCTTGAAAAGCGGAAAGTCATTTCGGTATTTATTCATAGAAACAATTATAGAATTTTTTGCCTAAATTGAGAAGTGGTTTTACCTACTATTTTACTATGTTTTTATAGAAAAACTAATATCTGCTCACTGCTACCTGCTAACTTTTTAACCGATAATTTAATATGAAGAAAATAATTTGCCTTCTTTCCGCACTGTTCTCTCTCACACTTCTTTATGCTGATTCTGATTTGACAAAACTCCGTCACAATCCCTGGGAGTTGATAATTTACCGACCTGAGAACAAGGAAGATTTCAATTATGTGCGATGTTATTTGCGTATTGAGGATAAAAACGGCAACGATGTAAGTAAAACTAAGGTCAAGGCGACTTACGAATGGGCAACGATTCCGAATATTGTGAATCATTATAAGAACCAGCCTTTTCTGGACGGCGGAATGGCAATGCATCTGAACCTGAAACCCGGAAAATATCGTTTTTCAGTCTATACACCGCCAGAAAGACAAAAAGGTTTCAAAGTCACTGAAGGAATCGCGAACAAAAATCAGTGGGAATCGAATGTTTTCGAATACGATACGGAAAATCCCGCAAAAGTAATCTTCGTTACGCCTGTAATCAACGACAACGGATTTTATACAGGCGAATGGCACATCGATTTCAAAGCCCCCCGATTTTTTAAGTGGAGTGAAGGGAAAATTAAAATTAGCAATTAGCAGTGTGCAGTGAGCAAGTAGCAGTTAGCAATGTGCAGTTAGAAGCTTGTTCCTGCTGAAATTCCGTACACAATCCGGTTTTCGTTTATTGACGGATTTGGGCGATAAATGACTTTGTATCCGACCGTGAATTGAAATCCGCTGTTTGCTAGGAATCCTGTGTTCGGAGAGAGATACAAATCGCCTGAGAACTGAATTGCGTCAGAATAATCTGATTTTTTTGAATTTTTGAAGATTTCTTCAGTCCGCTTTATATCCCACATTTCATCATGAGTATACGAAAGTTTTCCTGCGTAAGTCACGCTCAAAACAAATCGCTGCATGAAGAGCGAAACCGCCGGAATTCCCTTGTGAATCTCAAAATCAGCAAGGTAGGCCGTTACGCTTGTGGCAGCCGTATACTTGTGTGACGGGAAAATTTCTGCCGAAAACGAAAATGGAACTAAAATCGGGAATCGAAGCTGCAACGCCGCACCCGCATTCACATATTTGTCAGCAAAAATGCGCTTTTCTGTATCACGGTAAGAACAAAGCACAAATGGCTGCAAGGCAAATCCCGCATAATCAAACACGCCCGTAGAAATTTTGTGAATGTTTGAAAACTTAACGAAAGCAAGTCCGTCTGCACTTTTTCCAACAGAATCATCACGCCCCTTCTCAAGCTCCTCATCACAAATCTGCCTTCCGTAAAGGAACATTCCCTGAGTTCCTGCACCGAAATAGCTGACTTTTCCGCGCCAAAGATATTTCGTAAGCTGAATATTCTCAACGCTCTGCATGAATCCTTTTTTGTCAAAAAGACAAGTTCCGCTCAGTGAATAGCCGAAACTATCATCTCCGCCCGAAAGTCCAAGTTCAAGTCCGCCGTTAGAGTAAATTGGATCATAGCCCGCTGAAAAAGAAATCTGCCTGTCACCCCATGGATTTGTCGAAACAAAGGTCAGGCCGAAAATCGAATTCGAATCTGTCTTAAAATCATGACTATAAGAAGGAACAAAGCCCAAAAGCGGCAAAAAAACGCCCCGTTTGTAATATCTGAAAGGATTATAAGAAATTTCCTGATGAGATTTTTCCAAATTTTGCAAAGAATCAGAAGGATTTTCGCTTAAAGAATCGCTTGCAGAAGCCTGTACATTCCCTTGCCTTCCAGCGATTTTTACGGCTTCAAAATCATCAGCACGCATTTCGACACGATAGAGCGGAGTTTTTTCATATTCAGCGGCAACGAGATACACCCAAAAAGAGCGTTCTGCTTCATCAGAATCAGCTACCTCATCAAAAAGATTTACAACAGATTTTTCAACAAAGGCATCAATCACACCGGCAAAGGCATTTTCTTTTTGCAAAAATGCAGTCGCACCCATTGATTTCCGGTCAATTTTCAAAAATCCGGCACGAGAAAGCATCTTTCCGCCCATTCCAAGTTCTGCCCATGTAAAAGACAGGAAAATCGATTCAGAATCAGCCTTAACGCAGTGCAAATTATGCAGAATCAGATTCCGACTTTCATTCTCGCCCGGCAAATCAGAAAAATCATATTCAAAAAGAACATTTTCTGAATCAAACAGCCGGACTTTCCATTTGAGACTGTCCTTGATTATCGCTGCATAAAGATTGTTTTCGATTGAAATAGGACCGAAAGGAAGCTCGTCATTTTTAAGAAGAACGGCAGCATCGCCCTTTGCAAATCCACCTTCAATCTCAACGGAAGCGAGCTCCATTTTATCGTCTTTGAGCCTGAAATATCCGTCGCGGTGAGCATTCAAATCATATTCTTTATAACGGCCTTTTTTCAAATCATATTCGGCAAGCACACACTTTTCATTTTTCTTTAGAATCGTTCTGCTCAGGGCAAGTTTTTTGCCATCCGGAGAAAATGAAACGCGGCTAATTCCCGTGATTGCAAGCAGTTTTTTATTCTTTTTGACTTTACCATCACCGTCAATCGTCAAAAGCCTGAGAGAAGAAGAAGGCGTGTCAAAATAAGCGATTTTCAACTCGCCGTTTTCGCTGTCGGAATAAGAATCTAAAGCCGTAACCCGCGATTTTTTCTTTGAGAGAAGAGCGGCATTTTTTTTAGCGGCGGGAACACTCAAGGTCTTTTCAAAATTTTTCCAGACTTCAGTGATTTTGATTCCATAAGTCTTTTTGAACACACCGGCGACAAAACTCAACGAAAGGCTTGAACCGGCATTTTTCCAGAATTCGGCATATTTTGACATTCCGTAAGTTTCCTGAAGATAAGCGGCAAACATGGAGCCAAACATATACGCGTCAGTTCCGCCCGGGTAAGTGTCCCTGGTACCCGTAACATCGCGCCATGATGGAAAATGACCTTCAATCACGGACTGATTGACCATCTGCGTAGAAAAAGGGTCATTTAAGCGACCGCCCCTGCCCTTGCTCTCAAAAGAGACCGTCGCACCTTCAGCCCAGAATGTCGTAATTGAAAGCCATGCCGGAGTCACCATGTCGGAAATAAAGGAAAGCTTTTTCATGACTCTGCCCTTCATGTTATAAGTGACCGCATGAGTCAATTCATGGTAAAAAACTTTCTGAATCGTGTTCTCATACATATCAAGGCTTTCTTCTGGCAAAGTATCATAGAGAACGATACGATTGTAAGGAACAGCCGCATAATAGGCATTCAGGCTTTCGACCGAACGCGTGATTGTGACAGGAAACCGTTGATATGCTTCAGTTTCAAGAATCTTCGTAATTTCAAGATAATAGTCATCGCAGACAGCCTCAATTTTTTGAGCCGATTCGCGACATTCAGCCGGAAAAATGATGTCAAAAAACTCAGTGCGAATCACCTGAAGCGGCGAAGAAGAATCAGCAAGCGCTCCCCCCAAAGAAAAAGCAGGGATAACGCAAAAAATAAGAACAAAAATCGATAAAAAAAGCGAACGGAATCGATAAAACATAACTCAATTATAATGCTCAAAACCCCAGTTCGCAAGATTCAGCATAAGTCTCCAAATTCAACCAAATGAATATTCCGTTTTCCGTTTTCCGCTCTCCACTTTCCGTTTTCCACTTAATTTTTTTCTGCTTTCTGTTTATAATGTTTGGCCATGACCGATTTATCAGATTTGAAGAACGAACTGAACCCGGAGCAATACGAAGCCGTCATGACAATCAACGGCGCGATTCTTATCATTGCAGGGGCAGGAAGCGGAAAGACGCGCGTAATCACCTTCAGAATTGCACATATGCTTGACGCAGGAGTTCCGCAGAGTGCGATTCTTGCGCTCACATTTACGAATAAGGCCGCCCGCGAGATGGCCGAACGAATCAAGGAACTCACAGGTAAAAAACTTCCTCTTCTCACGGTGTCCACTTTCCATGCTTTTGGAGTACGCATTTTGCGTCAGGAAATCGGTCTTTTGGGCTACCGCGAGAATTTTTCAATTTACGATGAGACTGACCGGAATTCGCTGATTAAAGAAACTGGCCGCGAATTACGCTACTCCCCCGAAGCGCTTGATGTTTATCAGGTCGGAATTTTGATTTCTGACATAAAAACAGGCCGCAAGCACTGGACGAGCGAAAATGAAATGTACAAGGAACTTTACGAAGGATATCAGGAAGGGCTCAAACTTTACAATGCAGTTGATTTTGATGACCTGATTACGCTTCCAATCAAAATTTTCCGTGAATTCCCGGAAGTTCTCGAAAAATACAAGGACCGTTACAAATACATCATGGTTGATGAGTTTCAGGACACAAGCCATCAGCAGTACGAATTCATGCGTCTTCTAGCCGAAAACAACATTGCCGTAGTCGGTGACGATGACCAGTCAATTTATTCATGGCGAGGAGCTGACTATCAAAACATCATCAATTTCGAGAAAGATTTTAAGAATGTAAAGGAAATTCGTCTTGAACAAAATTACCGCTCAACAGGCACGATTCTGGCGGCGGCAAACGGCGTAATCAAGCACAACACCAACCGAAAGGACAAGGAGCTGTGGAGCGGAAACGGTGACGGAAAGCCGATTGAAATCTACATGCCCGACAACGAAACAGCCGAAGCAGCTTTCATAGTCGAATCGATTCAGGGAATCTGCATTTCAGAAAAGCGTAAATACGATGATTTCTGCGTGCTCATGAGGGCAAACACCCAGTCACGGGCAATCGAAGAAGCCTTTTTGGCCGAAAACATTCCATACACGATGAGCGGCGGAACTTCATTCTTCCAGCGAAAAGAAATCAAGGACATCATCTCTTACCTTCGCGTAATCTCAAACCATGATGATGATGTGAATCTCCTGCGAATTATCAACACACCGCGCCGTGGAATCGGACGGGCAACAATCGAAAAACTCAACGAAATCGCAAAGAATCTTTCGTGCTCGCTATGGGAAGCAATAAATGCCCTGCTTGATGTTGGCGACAACGAGGCCGATTTGTTCATGTCAGGCGGCACGATTTCTTCAGAAAGCAAATATTCCGACTTCGATGACGAGGATTTTTCAGAAGGCACAAAACAGAATCTCAAAGCCTTTGTCGATATAATTGAAGGAAACAAGTCGATGCTCGGCGGCCACGGTCTTTCCAAAAAGGTGCGGGCAATGGTTGACAGCATCCATTACATGGATTACCTGATTGGCGAAAATCCCAAATCAGAAAAAGCGGCACGATTCAAAATGCTGAATATCGAAAGCCTGATTGGCTCAATTGAGCGCTGGGAAAACAATCCAGATTCAGGTGATGCAACACTTTACAATTATCTCAACCGAATCACACTTTTGAGCCGTGACGACATGGACGATGATGAAAATCTTGGAAAAGTGAACCTGATGACGATTCACGCTTCAAAAGGACTGGAATTCCCGGTTGTGTTCATCGCAGGCACAGAAGAAGGTCTCATTCCGCACGGACGAGCTGTTGATGAAGGCGGAGATGCTGCGGTCGAAGAAGAGCGAAGGCTTTTTTATGTGGCAATCACGCGCGCCCGCGATAAACTTTTGATTTCAGCCTGCCGGAGCCGGAGAAGGCAAAATTCCACCGTCGAAAGCCAGCCTTCAAGATTTCTCGATGAAATTCCGCCGCATCTGGTTCAGTATCATGAACCTCAAAAAGAAGTCGATGCAGAAACCGCAATCGACATCTTGCAGCAGATGAAAAAACGCTTCACCGCCCCAAAAGTCCCAGGCTTTTAATTGCTAACTGCCAACTCGTTCCAGAAGGCGGGGATTTCTTGACCGACACGCCAGAACGCGAGGCTGCCGATTCCCAAGTCACGGTACATTTTGCACCGGGCGACAGTGGAATCAATCGTGTCATAAAAAACAGTAACTTTTGTCTTTTTGTCGAAGGAAAAACTCAGGTCGCCGTCAGAAGATTTTTTGAACGCAGTGACCTTGTTTTCTTTCAATATGTTGTCGATTTTGAACATTCTGTAAGCTTTGCGACCCACATCTTCATTATTCCATGCGCGGGCATAAAAATGGCAGCCCATGACCAGTTTTTCTTCAGGAATTACGCTCATTGAATAATCAGCAATACGCTTGCACCATGCCATTGATGCAACAGGTCCCGGCGCGCTCGTTGACCAATGTTCGTCATAAGCCATCACGATTATGCGGTCAACGATTTCTGACAGTTTTTCGTAATTATAGGCATCTTTTTCAAGTGTTTTTGTGCGGGCAGGAATTGCGACGGTCAGCATTTTTCCTTTGAGTTTTTTCTTCAAAGTCTTAAGGAACGACCAGAAATTCTCGTCATCATCTTTCATCACAAGTTCCCAATCAATCTGAACGCCATCATAGTCTTTGCTCTCATGCACCAGCTGCTTGATGATTTTATTTCTGAGCGGCAATTTCGGGTCAAGGAGAAGATGGGTCTGAGCTTTTGAATCAACGCTTGAAACGATGTGAATTCTGCCATTGAAATTTGGAAAGCGTTCCTGACGGTTCGGAACAGGAACGAACTCACTGAAATTATTGACGGCATTCACAAAATAGCCAAGATCAGTTATCGGGGTTTGTGCTGGCAAGGATTTTTCTTCGCCAATCATCACATAGCCCCAGATTTCCCGGAAGCGGAGCTTTGTGTCTTCTTCTAAAACTTGTATTTTCTGATTTTGGATTTCATCTTGAGTTGGAATGTTTGATGCAAAAAATAGTGCTGTTGTTCTGAATAAAAGGAAAAGGAATAATTTGTTTTTGTTCACCGACATAGCTTATTATCGGCTGATTTTGACTTAGTTTTGAAAGAAAAAAGGGGGCTGGGAAAAAAGAAAACTTTTGTAAAAGTTTGCGTTTTTCCCAGTTTGATTTAGATTTTACTTGCTCTTTTTGATAGAAATGTAGTCGATGGTCATGCCGCTCTGGCCGTTGTTTGCAGGATTTTTAAGGTCGTTCTGCTGAATCTTGAGAGTGACGGTAGTCGGCTGGTCAAGCGTAAAGCTCACGACTGAACGGGTTGTAAGCTCATACTTTGAGATTGGAGGCTCTGAACCGAACACAAGATATGAATCATTGTTGATGCAGACATTGAATTTTGAGTGCTCTGAATCTGGTGCGAGGACATTCACAACGCCTTCATAAGTTCCGGCAGGGAAATTGATTTCAGCAATCGCCCATGAAGAATCATTATTCAATTTGAGGGCATAAGATTTGGAAGCATTTGCGTCACCAACAAGGGTAAAACCGTCATAATACATTTCTTCAAGCTCGATTTTAAGGGAATCACCTGAAAAATCATATTTTGGTGCTTCGGTTGCCTTTGCAGGAGCAGCCGGAAGACGGGCACCGACAGTTTTAATTCCGCCTGAAGAAGGTGTCGCTTCGACTCCATCAAAATCCTCAACCGCAGGTTTTACAGGCTTTTTTGAGGTATCTTCGAGGCTGGCAGTTGAGCCGCACGAAAAAAGAAGAGCCGATACAGAAAAAGCGGCAATCATATTCAAAATATTCTTTGTTACTTTCATAAAAAACTCCTATACCCATATTAAAGCAAAAAAAAAGCACTTATTCAATAACATAAAAAAACGGTCCGCGCAAGACGAACCGTTTCTGAGACTGGCGTGATTCGAACACGCGACCCTCTGCTTAGAAGGCAGATGCTCTAATCCAACTGAGCTACAATCTCGTGGGAGATAATATAGCACATTGCAAAGGATTTTGCAAGAGAAACTTTACTTAATCAACATGCAGTCGCCGTATGAGAAGAAGTGGTATTTCTGCTCTACGGCTTTTTGGTAGGCGTTCAGGATATGCTCTCTTCCGGCAAAAGCACTTACCAGCATAATCAGAGTGCTTTCGGGGGTGTGGAAATTTGTAAACATCTGGTTGACGCACTTGAACTTGTAGCCAGGATACATGAATATGTGTGTGGCAGACGAGCCGCCTTTTACGAAACCGTTTTCATCGCTGGCACTCTCAAGAGTTCGCACGCTCGTTGTACCGACTGCAAGAATCGGACGGCCATCTCTCTTTGCCTGATTGATTTTTTCTGCGACATCAAAAGGAATCGTATACACTTCTTCGTGCATTTTGTGTTCTTCGATATTTTCGGTACGGACAGGCAAAAAAGTTCCCAAGCCTACATGAAGCGTTACAAAAACCCGCTCAATTCCCTTTTCATCAAGACGACGGAACATATCTTCGGTAAAGTGAAGCCCCGCTGTTGGACAGGCAGAACTTCCGGTTTCTTTGGCATACACCGTCTGGTAACGCTCACTGTCAGTGTCGTCATCTTCGCGACGGATGTATGGTGGAAGCGGAATGTGACCGTTACGGCCAAACCATTCATCATCAAGACGGGATTCGAACTCAATCGTGCGAAATTCGCTCCCCATGTCATTTTCATGCTCAATGATTGTGCCGATAGAACCATCGGTAAAACGATATTTGTTCCCTGATTTTACTTTTTTTGCACCTTTGACCATTGTGTGCCACAGATTTCCATCTGGAGTCATCTGATTGAGGAACATAAACTCCTGTTCCCTGCCGCCCTGACCAGGAGTTTCAGAAATTTTGATTCCATAACAGCGGCTTCTTCGAACTTTAGAATTATTGAACACCATGAGAGTGTCTGGAGAAATCAGATTTGGCAAATCATCCATGCTCAAATGTTCGACTTCCCCAGTCTCACGATGAAGGTACATAAGCCTGTCTTGGCCGCGGATTCCTGCCGGTTTCTGTGCAATAAGTTCCTCCGGCAAATCAAAATAAAAATCAGAAAGTTTCATAGTAAATTCCAGATTTTATTTTACCGATAAACAGGCTTTATTGCAATTTACACCTTGAACTGATCAATCTGCGAGCCGATTTCAGAAATCGATTCATTCATTTTTGAAGCAATTCCATTGAGGGCAGCACCAGTCTCATTGATTTTTCTCGCACCAATAGACATTTCTTCCATACCCTGAGTCATCGTCATGGCCGCATTCTGCAACATCTGAACCTCTTTGAGAATCATCTGGTTTCCTTCAGCCATTTCACTTGAAGCATTGCGTACTTCAACAGTGCTGTCATTCATATTATGCAGTGCATCAGTAATCTGCTTACTTCCCTCGTTCTGCTCTTCCATTGCAGACTTAATCTGCATGACAAGCGCATCGGTTTCTTCAAGTTTGCGAGAAACGGACTCAAAGGCCACGCTCGCTTCCCCAGAAGCCGAAACGACAGCACCGATTGAATCACGGATTTTATTGATTCCGTCACCAATTGTCTTTGACTGTGCAGTTGATGTTTCTGAAAGCTTGCGGATTTCGTCAGCTACAACAGCAAAGCCCTTTCCAGCTTCACCAGCATGAGCCGCCTCAATTGCCGCATTCATGGCAAGAAGGTTAGTCTGGCTTGCGATTGCAGAAATTGCCACATTTGCTTCCTGAAGCATCTGTGACTGACCTTCGATTTCATTGATTCGGTCATTGACGGCCTTCTGTTTTGAAATTCCGACCTGAGAATTTGACCGCAAATCACTGAATGAATGAGCCATTTTATCCATCGACATGTTTACTGAAGAAATATTGCCAATCATCTCTTCGACAGCAGCACTTGCCTCTGTTACGCCGCTTGACTGAGATTCAATCATGCGCTCCAAAGATTCAATATTCGAAGCAATCTCGTTAACAGCCCCGGCAGTCTGGCTTACCGACTGATTCTGACTGTCAATCTGTTTTTTCATGCTGTCAATATTTGCGATAATCTGAGTGATTGAACTTGCAGTATCATCAACGCTCGCACTCATGTCAGAACCAACACTTCCAAGATTTGAATTAGAATGTTTGACACTTGCAATTATATTCTGAAGTTTTTCAGTGAAGCTGTTGAATCCCTTAACGACATTTCCGATTTCATCATTAGTAGTAACCTTAATTCTTCGGGTCAAATCAGCATTTCCGCTCGCGATTTCAGTAATTGAATTTTCTACAGCTTTTAACGGTTTAAGACTGATTGAAATAATAAACGCACTGAGGGCAATGGCAATCACAAGAATCACTGCTACAGAAATGAGCATTGAAACAGACATTCTGGTAATTGAACCAAAGAATTCATCAGCAGGAGCCATACAGAAAACAGCCCAGTCACATCCGCCACCAACAGGCCTGAAAGAAGCGACCACATCTTTGTTGCGCCACGGCTCAAAGAAGATTCGATAATTAGTATCACCGCTCATTGCAGCCCGGATAGCCTCATTCATCGCACCCGTAGTTGCATCTTTAAGAACCTGACCTTCCTCAACATATTTAACATCAGCATCAGCAACAGTTTTGCCACTCTTCATATTGATTACAAAAGGATGACTTTCCTTACCGATGTAAATTTCTTTACACATATCAGAAAGCGTTGCGCCATGGAAAATAGAACAGATAACACCGATTATTTTTGTACGACTTTCATTATAAACAGGAACTGAATACATCATGAGCAAAAGATTGTTTACAGGACTGAAAACCGGGTCCGAAACATAATGCTCACCAGCAAAAGCGCGCTTGAAATACTCACGGTCAGACAAATCAACTTCCTGACCGTCGCTCGTGATGCTCATACCGTCTGCATCGTAATAGCCGATGTTTTCATATTTTTTATCGATTTTTGCAACTTTCAGCAGCATCTGGCTTTTTTCGGCAAGAGGAACATCCGGATCCTGCAGAATCGCCATGCTTGCAAGCGAATCAAGCATCTTGAATTCCCGCTCATTTCCCAAAGCCACCTGAGAAGCGATTTTCTCTGAAATCGTGGTGATTGTCTGCTCAACCGAAGCCTCAAGCGAAGATTTTGACATGGTATAGGCAATCAATCCCAAAACAACATTGGAAATCACGACAATTAAAAGCAAAAGAAGCAGCAACTTAGTTTTAAGACTGTTAAGTTTCATTTATTACCCCTTTGAAATTTCTCATTAAAAATTTCTGAGTAATATTATAAACCAGCCTTTAAAGATTTGCACGATTTTTTTTGCGCAAATCAACTGTCTGCCGCTGTTCCGCAGCTCACTCACGCTCGGCCGCTTCGCGTCTGGCTTCGCCACTGCTCCATAGCGGAGCGGCACTTTCTATTCAAACAAACTCGGCTGGCTGTTTGAGGCATTTGCCTTATAATCCAGTCCCAAATGCTGATATGCTTTAGCCGTCACGATTCTTCCCCTCGGTGTGCGTTGGATAAGCCCGCACTGAATCAGATAGGGCTCATAATAATCTTCAAGGGTGTCCTGTGCTTCCCCGATTGATATTGCGAGGGTTTCAGCACCCACCGGTCCGCCACCAAAATTGTTTATTATAGAAAGAAGAATTTCCCTGTCATAGCGCTCCAGGCCCAGAGAATCAATCTGAAGCTTTTTAAGACCGTCTTCCGTAATAGCCAAAGTGATTCTTCCGTCACCATAGAACTGGGCAAAATCCCTCATGCGACGCAAAACCCTGTTTGCCACGCGCGGAGTTCCACGACTGCTCCGAGCCATAAGCAATGCCGCATCATCATCAATCTTACAGTTAAGGATTGCTGCACTTCGCTTTATAATAGAAGAAAGTTCTTCATTTGTGTAAAAGTTGAACCGCTGAATAATTCCAAAACGAGTCTGAAGCGGTTTTGAAACCATGCCAGCCTTAGTCGTTGCCCCCACAAGCGTGAACTTCGGAATCGGAATACGCACAGTTCTGGCCGCCGCCCCCTGCCCGATTACCCAGTCAAGCTCAAAATCTTCCATTGCAATGTAAAGCATTTCTTCTATTGCGGGCTTGAGACGATGAATCTCATCGATAAAAAACACAGTTCCAGGAGAAATCGTGCTTAAGATGCCGGCCAAATCCTTAGGTTTGTCGAGTGCCGGTGCAGAAGTCACTTTAAAATCAGCACCAAGCTCATGAGCCGTAATTTCTGCAAGAGTCGTCTTGCCAAGACCAGGAGGCCCAATCAAAAAAAGATGGTCAAGCACTTCACGGCGTTCGCGTGCCGCCTGAATGAATACGGACAGATTCTCTTTAATCTCCTTTTGCCCCAAAAACTCATCGAGCATTTTCGGACGAAGAGAGCCATCCTGCGAATCTTCTTCACTGGGAACATCAGCCCTCACAATATTGAGGCTTCCAGCCGCCTGACTGGCCATATTTGCCTGCGATGCAAGCTGAGAAAATTCATTTATTTCGTTGTCAAAATTATCTTTCAATTTTTAACTTTCCGTTTTAATTTACTGAGCCAGTGCCACGATTGCCTTTCGGAAAAGAATTTCCTCTTTGGCATCGCGGGTTTTGTTTTTAAAAGGAACCTCACCTGCAGGAGCGAGCTCTTTGTTCAGTTCTTCGACAAGACTTGATATACAAGTTTCAACATCCCGTTTGTCATATCCCATATTCGCAAGTGCCGCAACAACATCAGCGTATTCTCCGCCTCGGTTTACAACAATTTTTGCACCTGGAAGTTCATCATCGAGCGTAAGTTTGCCTTTGAGGGTAAGAAGCATTTTCTGAGCAGTTTTTTTACCAAGTCCAGGGATTTTTTCGAGAGCAGCCAAATCACCATTTTCCAAAGAAGAAATAAGCTGATCGCGCTGAATGGAACTCATAATTTTGACAGCAGATTTTGGCCCTACTCCATCGACCTTATTCAAATCAAAAAACAAATCTCGGTCTTTTGAGGATGCAAAACCAAAAAGATTCATCGCGCTGTCCGTGTGCTGCAACCATGTAAAAACACGGGCTTTTTCGCCAAGCTTAGGCAAATCATCAAGAGTCGTGTCAGGAACAATTATGTCCCATTCGATTCCATTAACATCAAGAAAAAGTTTCTGAGGAAATTTGCCTGTAATCACACCTGACAGAGAATTGAACATATTAAAAATTGTATCACAAAGGAAAAAATTATGAAACTACTATTGACGGATGAATGAATAGTACTTATAATTTAAGTATAAAAAGTATCACTGCCCCTGATATAAACCATATACCGTCTTTCCGCCCACTCACGGAACAGGCAAAAAGGAGTATTAGCTTATGTCACCGACAAACAAAGAAATCACCATCCCGGAAAGCGTTTTCAAAGAGTGCTACAACATCTATAGCGATGTGCTCACCTATTCAAAACAGAAAATGCTCAGAAAGTTAATTCAGCACGCTTACATTGCAGGAACACAGCATAGCGAAGTTGAAGAAGAAAACTGACATAATTTCAGCATTTTCCTAAATAATATAATCAAGTCCAGCTGTTGAAAAAACATGAGTAATTGCGGCGGCAAGAGCGTCTGCCGCATGATCAGGTTTGGGTTCAGTCTCAAGATTAAGCAGAATTTTCACATACTGCTCGACAGTTTTTTTATCTGCGGTCTTTGTTCCCGTTACAGCGTGTTTGATTTGATTTGGTCTGTACATGTTTAATGGGATTGCGTGCTGCGCAAGGCACATCGTAACAACGCCCTTTGCCTCTGAAACAGATAGTGCACTCGTAACATTTCGTGCAAAATAAAGCTCTTCCATTGCCGCCTGTACAGGCCTGAATTCCTGAAGCACCGCAAGCAAGCGGTTGTAAATCGCAAGAAGGCGCGTACCATGCTCCTCATCTGGCGAAGTCTCAATCACGCCATAGCTCACGAGCCGAATATTATTACCAGTTGCATCAATCACGCCAAAACCTGTATGAGCAAGTCCCGGGTCAATACCAATTACACGCCTTTTCTGCATCTTTTTTATCAATTTGAATAGTACAAAAAAAATACCCCACAAGTGAATGTGGGGTTAAAGCAATCAGGTTGACTAACAAGAATCAACCATGCAGTCAAAAATTACAAGAAGTAATTCTGCCCGAATTATGCCTCTGGCTCGAAGTCATCCGGATATTCAACTGTTGTCCAAACATTCTGAACATCATCATCTTCTTCAAGACGATCGATGAGTTTCTGAACTTTAGCAGCTGTATCCTTATCGACTGCAGTATAAGCCTGTGGAACCATAGCAACTTCTGCAGAAAGTGAAGTCCAGCCTTTTGGTTCGAGAGCTTCAACAACAGCAGTGAAATCATTTGGAGCTGTTGTAACAGTGATGATTCCGTCTTCGCTCTCAACATCCTCTGCACCAGCCTCAAGAGCAGCTTCCATTACTTCATCTTCTGAAACAACTTCTGCATCGTACTCGATAACGCCTTTGCGGTCGAACATGCGGCTTACAGAACCTGATGTACCCAAGTTTCCGCCTGTTTTGTTGAAGATATTGCGGACATTTGCAGCAGCACGGTTATGGTTGTCAGTAAGAACCTCAACCAAAACAGCTACGCCACCTGCAGCGTATCCTTCGTAAACCAATTCTTCAAATGTTCCGCCACCAAGCTCACCAGTACCTTTTTTGACAGCTCGCTCAATATTGTCTTTTGGCATTGATGCAGCACGAGCTTTAACGATTGCAGCACGAAGACGAGGGTTAGCGTTTGGATCGCCACCACCCATGCTTGCAGCGATAGAAATTTCTTTAATCAACTTTGTGAACAATGCGCCGCGTTTTGCATCTGCTGCGCCCTTTGCATGTTTAATAGTAGACCATTTATTATGTCCAGACATGGAACACTCCTAAATAAAAAATTTGCAAAATGAATGATAAAGGATAGCATAAATCAGAATTTGTGTAAATATATTCAACAAATTCTATCTACAGCCAGCCTATCGTCCGAATTTTTTAAGCACATTACCGGCAGCTTTTTCAGCGGCCTTTCCTGCTGCAGAATTTCCGACGGCCTTTGAAGCAGCATCTTTAGCCGCATTCGTTGCAGCTCCAGTCAGCTGTTTCTGAAGTTCATCCTTCTTTGCCTCAAGCTGTTTGTTAAGTTCTTCAGTTGCTGATTTAGAATCTTTAAGCTTTGAAGCAATTTCAGTGAATTTTGCCACCTGTTCGTTGCTGGCACCTGTATATTCGGTAAGCTTTTCTTTGAGTTTTGCTTCAGCTTCAGCCTGAACTGTTCCAAGTTCCTTTTTAGCGGCTTCTTTGAGGGAAGCTGCAATAATTTTGTCAGCATCAGTTGAAATATCCAAATCAAGCCCGCTCTTTTCACTGAAGCCCACATTTGCTTTGACATTCAGCGATTTTACGGCAGCAAGCGCATTAGTATAAATTCGGTTTGCGATTTCAGAAGAAAGCGGCTGCGCAGTAAGTTTTACTGGATTCATAGCGAAACTTCCGCCGATTTTAAAACTGAAATCTGAGTCAGCAGAAAGATTTGCCGTAACCGATGTTGTTCCACTGAACGAAGGAAGTCCAGCCGAGCCGGTCTTTTCTGCCATATCAAGGAATATCGGGAAATTGTTTCCGGAATAGTCACCTGAAATAAGCGGAGCAGAACTTGAAGAACGGGCATCGACAGTGAATCCCGCATTGTGGGTGCGGCTTTTTGCCTTATAAACACCTTTTCCGACAATCGGTTTGCCGACTTTATCCATATCACTTGAAATGTTCGTAACACGCAAATCAAGCGAAGTTCCATCCGAACCGCTTCCACTACCATGAATGTTTTCAATCAGCAGTTTTGGCACGCGGTCTGCACGCCAATAAACATTGCGGCCTTCATAGCGTTTGGATTCAGCACGAGCCTGTTTTTTTGCCTTTTTGACAGCTTCTTTTTTAACATCCTCATCTTTTGAAGAAGAAGCCTTCATTGTTCCGGCATAAGCAAGCGCCTGTTTTAAGTACGGATAGTATTTTCCGAGTGTAGAATATGCGAATTCATCGAAAGTTCCAGAAACGAATCCTTTTGCTTCCTCAACTGACAAATCAGGAATGGCATTTTTAACCATGTCAGTGTCAGCTTTGACAGCATCTTCCAGTTTGTTTTTGAATCCATCGACCTTTTTGGCATCAGTTTCAAAAGAAGAAAGAGTTGAATCTACTCCACTCTTAACTTTTTTGCCGTTTTCAAGAGCATTCTGAATATCCTCGATTGCCTTTTTAATATCAGAAGGGGTCTTCAGATTTTTTGCATTGAGTTTTGTGAGTTTTTCTGCACTAGACCTGAAATTGTCCACATCATTCTGAATTTCAGCAGGTTTTGCCTTCCAGGACTCGACCATCGCCTTTACATCTTCTTCAACCTCTTTTGCGACAGTTTTTGTCTGGAGATTTTCATTGATGTTGGTCATTATGGTCTCAGGATTATATTCATTAAGCTTTTCGAGTATTGAATTCTTCGCATCTTCGGTTGCGGCACCAGTTTTTGATTTAAGTGCTTCATAAAATCCGGTCGAATCATTTTTTTCAGCCTTTTCTTTTGCTGATTTTGGTTTTACAGGAAGTTCACCGCTTGTTTTTCGTTCTGTGCCAAGTGCAATTCCTGAGATTTCAAGATTCTGAGCATTAAACCGTGCCCTCAAAAGCTGAGTAAGATTAAAATCCAAATCAAGCTTATCGAACTGGAACAGGTTTTTCATCGGCTCATCGGCATTTGCCTGCTCAAGATGATTGACCGTAATCTGAGCTCCAAAGATTTCGACATTTACACTTCCGATATCACACTTTGCCCCGAAAATTCCCTGCATTGCAGTCTGAATTCCCCATTTTACGGCGACATTTTTGAAGACCGTAACCGTGATTCCGATTCCTGAAATAAGAACCACGACAGCAATAAATGGAGCCAATTTGATGCGCGATTTGTTGTTCTTTATATCCTTCGCAAGCACCTTTAATTTTTTGACTTCATTCTTAGAGAATTTGGAATCGAGCGGAACCCGAAGCAATTCCTTTTTGCCTTTCGTGTATTTTTCAGAGAACAGTGCAATGAAATTTTGCTTGTCTTCTTCTATATAAATCTTTTTCAGAATCTTGTCTAATTTTTTCTGGCTGTAAGATTTTTTGAACAGCCCCGGCAATTTTTTGACAGGAAGCGTTTTTTCTGCCTTTGAACTCTTCTTTTTTCCCTTACCGACTATTTCATTCTCAATCTTCTCAAATTCGTTATCCATATTACTCACCTCCTACCATGCCGGCGATTTTAGAAAGCAGCGGAAGCTTTGCGATTGTCTTTGCAAGCTTTGTGTGCCGGATTGCCTGAGCGATATGTTTACGCCAGAGAAAGACAAGAACCCGCCCAAGAGCATACATTGGAATGTAAAGGATAAGCCCAACGATAAGAGAACCGATTACCACTGAATTATTGAACTTTGTAAACGCCACGAAAGGAATTTCAAGCAGCATTCCGAAGAAATCAGCAAGCGACGGAACCGTGAGCAGCGCATATCCGACATTATCAAACAGATTGTCCATGACAGGTGCGAAAGTTGAAGCAATCAGCACCATAATCAGATACATCGGTTTGTTGATTCGGATGAAGAAAATGAAAACGAAGACTATATACCAAAGAAGATTGTTTTTTGGCATGAAACCAAGCAGAATTCCGCATGAAAAAGCATGTGCTATTTCACCGGGATTGACATTAGCGTTCAACGCTTTGAACAGACTTACTATTTTATCTATCATACGGCCATTGTAGCACAGCAGACGCTTAAAGTAAAATGAATAATTACAGTAATTTGCTATTTTATATAGAAGAGATTTTACATATTCCCGCATCTGACGGCAAATCCACAATCAGACGCAGGAATATGCTGAATTCAAGGCAACAAGCAGAATTTTTATTCAAAGATTAATCCGCCGTTACCACCCTTCACATGAATCGTGCAGTCCTCCCCAAAACGACCGCCCAAAATCTCCTTTGCAAGAGGATTTTCAACATAGGTCTGAACCGCCCTTTTAACAGGTCGTGCGCCAAATGCCGGATCATAGCCAGTATCGCTGAGGAAGTCGATGGCACTCTGGTCGAATTCAAGAGTGATTCTGCGGTCAGCAAGACGAGATTTTACCCGCTCCAGCTGATTCTTTACGATTCCGCTGATGCAGTCCTTTGAGAGACGACCGAACATTACGATTTCGTCGATTCGGTTCAGGAACTCCGGGCGGAAAGTCTTTTTCAAAAGAGCATCCACTGCCGGTCGAACGGCTGTCATCTTATCAGGAGTGTCCGCATCCAGAATCAAGTCGCTTCCGAGATTACTTGTCATGATGATAATCGTGTTCTTAAAATCGACCACTCTGCCCTGACCGTCTGTAAGGCGGCCATCATCAAGCACCTGCAAAAGCACATTGAATACATCCGGGTGAGCCTTCTCAACTTCATCGAACAAAATTACGCTGTAAGGACGGCGACGAACGGCCTCTGTAAGCTGACCACCCTCGTCATAGCCAACATATCCCGGTGGAGCACCAATAAGGCGAGTCACACTGAATTTTTCCATGTATTCGGACATATCGATTCGGGTGAGAGCCTTTTCGTCGTTAAAAAGGAAGTCAGCCAGAGTTTTCGCAAGCTCCGTCTTTCCAACGCCTGTAGGTCCAATGAACATAAAACTTCCAAGCGGGCGGTTTGGGTCGTTTAGGCCTGCCCTGTTTCGGCGGATTGCGTCGCTTACAACGCTAACCGCCTCATCCTGGCCGATAACTCGCTTATGAAGAACATTTTCGAGCTGAATATACTTCTGCTTTTCGCTCGTAAGCATTTTTGCAATCGGGATTCCAGTCCATGTGCTTACGATGCGGGCAATATCTTCCTCAGTGACTTCCTGCCTTAAAAGGGAATCAGAAAGGCCATTGTCTTCTTTATTATGACGCTCCTCATCAGCTTTTTGAGAGGCAGCAAGTTCCTTTTCAAGAGCTGGAATCGTGCCGTACTTCAATTCAGCGGCTTTGTTAAAGTCTCCCTCGCGAGTGTATTTTTCTTCTTCAAAGCGGGCGGCTTCAAGTTTTTCTTTTAACTCGCGGCTCTTATTGATTTCTGCCTTTTCGTTCTGCCATTTAAGCCTCATAGCGTCACGGTTTGAAACGACTTCGGCAAGCTCTTTTTCAAGCTTCTGCAATCTTTCTTTTGAGGCGGCATCGTCTTCCTTTGAAAGAGACTGTTTTTCAATCTGGAGCTGGAGGATTTTTCGCTCAAGCTGGTCAAGCTCAGTAGGTTCGCTCTCAATTTCCATCTTAAGGCGGCTTGCGGCTTCATCAACCAGGTCAATGGCCTTATCAGGCAAAAATCTGTTCGTGATGTAGCGGTTACTCAGAGTTGCGGCGGCGACAAGGGCTTCATCGTTGATTTTAACGCCGTGATGTATCTCGTACTTGTCGCGCAAACCACGCAAAATCGCAATCGTGTCCTCGACATTCGGCTCAGCACAATAAACCTGCTGGAAACGACGCTCCAATGCTGCATCTTTTTCTATATACTTACGGTATTCGTTGAGAGTCGTAGCACCAATTGCCTTTAATTCACCGCGGGCAAGGGCAGGTTTGAGCAAATTGCTCGCGTCCATGCTGCCTTCGCTTGCTCCAGCCCCGACAATCGTATGAAGCTCATCAATGAAAAGAATTATCTGGCCTTCTGATTTTGTAACTTCTGTGATTACAGCCTTCAATCGCTCCTCAAACTCACCGCGGAATTTAGCACCCGCAACCAGGCTTCCCATATCGAGCGACAAAAGCCGTTTGTTTTTGAGGGATTCTGGAACATCGCCCTGTGCGATTCGGCGGGCAAGACCTTCAACAATCGCAGTCTTACCTACGCCAGGCTCACCAATCAAAACAGGATTGTTCTTTGTCCGGCGAACAAGAACCTGCATCACTCGGCGGATTTCTTCATCACGGCCGATTACCGGGTCAATTTTGTCCTGGCGAGCGCGAGCCGTCAAATCCGTGCAATATTTTTCGAGAGCTTGCATTTTGCTCTCAGGGTCGTTTGAATCAACTTTCTGGTTTCCGCGAACGCTTTTTAATGCTTCAAGAATCGTCTCTTTTGTGATTCCGTACTGGCGAAGAAGTTCCCCGGTGCGGCCGTCACTCTGAGCCATCGCAAGAAGAATGTGCTCCACCGAAAGAAACTGGTCTTTAAGAGCCGACATTTCCTTTTCGGCCTTTGCAAGAACCTTCTGAGCCTCGCCACTAAGCTGCATTTGAACATTGCCAGTGACACGCGGATATGTCTGAAGAAGATTTTTTGCCGCTTCAAGAAGGGCTTCTTTTTGAACACCAATCCGCTCGATTACAGGAACGGTGATTCCGTCCTTCTGCTCGAGCATGGCGACCAAAAGATGCGGCAAGCCAATTTCGCTATGATCATTCTGCTGTGCAAGCGCACTGGCCTCCTGCAAAGCGTCCTGTGTTTTCAAGGTAAACTGCTCGTAATTCATAGTATACCCCCTGTTTTTATCTTTCAATATGAAAATAATAAGAAATACATCAAACGGCAAGAAAAAAAGACGCGGATACACGCCGATTAACGCGGATAAAAAATAAAATCCGTGTGCATCTGCGTTCATCCGCGTCTAATAAACAAAAAAAAACCGCCCCGAATGGAGCGGCTTCTTGCTGTTCAGAAACTACTATTTGCTGTAGTATTCGACAACCATCTGGTCGTTGATCTGAACCGGGATTTCTGAACGGAGTGGAAGACGAGCAAGCTTACCAGAGAAGTTGTCATCATCACGCTCGAGGTAGTCAAGTTTTGCTCTGTTGTTTGAGAGGTATGTAGACTTGAACTGTTCGCTCTTTCTCATCTTCTCAACCAAAGAAAGTGTTGAACCAACTTTTACAGCGTATGAAGGGATGTTGATTACTTTTCCGTCAACTTCAATGTGCTTGTGGCTTACCATCTGGCGAGCCATGCGGATTGAAGAAGCGAATCCAAGTCGGTAAACGAGGTTATCAAGGCGAGTCTCAAGAGAAACCAAGAGAGCTGTACCTGTCATTTCCTTAGACTTTGCTGCCTTCTCGAAGTAGCGGCGAAGCTGTTTTTCGAGAATGTTGTAGTAAGCCTTTACCTTCTGTTTTTCAATTAAGTGCAAAGCATAATCAGAAGATTTCTTTGTTTTTTTGAAAGCTGGTGCACCAGCTCTGTCCATTGCCTTTGGGTGTCCACAAACATTAACACCAAGTCTTCGACATTCCTTGAAACGAGGATTGCGTCGTGTAGCCATTTTTAGCTCCTAAAAATAAATTTTAATCAAGGCAGATTCTAACAGCCGCGTAGAATCAGGTGCTTGATTTTTCAAAGTCACTGTCAGCAAAATAAGCGAACAGTGTTGGATATATTAACAGTTTTTTAGCATCGTATCAATAGGCCGAAACAATTCTACAAGAGATTACTGCAAAAATCTTTTTTATTTGACAATTTCAATTTTTACATTACAATCGGTTTAAGAGGGTTCGCACAATGCTTAGGAAACATTTATTATTATCTGCATCATTTCTTTCTATTATATCGCTCATTTCGTGCAACGAGAAAAATGCAAAAGACATCAAAGAAATCACTTTAGTAATGGCAGAAGTCAATCCGGACGATACAATCGCGGGGCAGATGGATCATGCCTTCAAAGAAAAGGTTGAAGAACTTTCAGGCGGCAAGATTAAAATCGACCTTCACTGCTCAGGCATTCTGGGTGATGTTGATTCTGTAATGGAACTCATGCTCAAGCCCAATTCCACCATTCAGATTCACCGTATGTCAGCCGTCAACATGGCGATGTACAACTGCAAAAAAACATCACTTCTTTCAGTTCCATTCACCTTCTCCAGCCGCAATCATTTCTGGAAGTTCGCTGATTCTGAAACTGCGGCAAAAATCCTAAATGAACCGCTTGAAGCCGGTCTTGGATTAAGGGGGCTTTTCTTCGGCGAAGAGGGATTCCGACACTTCTTCTCAACCAAAAAAATCACAAAAGTCGAAGATTTCAAAGGCCTCAATGTACGCGGCACGAACGACAAGGCAATGCAGGGAATGATTGCAGGTCTCCAGGCAAATTCCGTAGCCGTAAACTACGCTGACCTTTATCCAGCACTTCAGACAGGCCTGATTGACGCGGCAGAACAGCCAATCGCAAACTATCTTGCAAATTACTTCTATTCTGTAGCTCCATACATGATTCTTGACGGCCACACGCTCGGTGTAATGGAAACAATCATCACCGAAGAATGCTGGTCATCACTCTCAAAAGAACAGCAGCGTATCCTCATCGAAGCAGGAAAGTACGCCAGCGAATACTGCCGAAAAATCTCTCAGACCAAAGAAGACAAGGTTAAAAAAGAACTTCTTGCAGCAGGGGCAACACTCACAAGCGTGACCGACATCGAGCCATGGCAAAAGGCCTGTGAAAAAGTCATCAAGGAAGGCTCTGCACAAGATTTTGACCTTTACCGTGAAATTCTGAATTACGCAAAACACAAGTAATCTTTGCTTGCAAAATTCCGATACCTGCAATAAAATATTTAAGTTACTCATTGTAGGGAGATTTTATAAATCTTGCAGGACAAGCAGAATTCAGAAAAGCAACATTCCGTAACAGGAATCAACATTCAGTTTCTCGACATTTTTTTCATCGTTCTCACGGCAATTGTATTCGGTTTTATTCTTATTATCTCTGCTACAGTAAATTCCCGCTTCCATGCAGTTGAACATGCCATCGCCAAATTCGTAATCTGCGAGCAGAGTTCAGAACTCATCAAGGAAAGTTCAAATTACCTTACTGACAGGGCCAGGCTCTTTGTCGTTACGCACAAAGAAATGTACGCTCAGGATTATCTCGAAGAAATCAATATTGCCAAAAGGCAGGAAAAGGCTCTCGAAAATCTGGAAAAAGTCTGTTCCGAAAAAGACCTTGCACTGCAGCGTCTTAAAATCGCTATCGAACAGTGCAACAGCCTTATTAAAATGGAGCTTTACGCCATCCGACTGGCATATCAGGTTATCAACAGCGAAAACATTCCGCCACAAATCGCAGAAATTCCAATTCGTGGCATTGATGAAAACACAACTTCCAAACAACTTCAGGAAACAGCCCTCAACAACCTTTACAGCGAAGGCTACCTCATCTATAAAACACGAATCAACGAAAACTGCCGTCTCACAATTGCTGCTATCGAAAATCAAATCAAAGACGAGCTGAACATGAATGCTGACGAACTCGGTACAAACATTCAGCGACTCAGATTCCTTTTTCTTCTGCTCTTAATCGTAAATGTAATTCTTTTCATTTCATTCGCTTACCTCATAATTCTTCCTCTCGAAAATTTCAAGAATTCGATTAAGAACGATACAAAATTGAGCGTTATCGGTTCATTGGAATGCAAGCAGCTTGCCGAAAGTTACAACGAAATTTATGACCTTAAAGCACAGAACGAACAGTCACTTCTTAAAAAGGCAGAATATGACGCACTCACAGGCATTTTAAACAGACGGGCCTTTGACCAGATTTGCCAGACTTCCGCAGATAAAAAACAGCAGATTGCACTACTTCTCATCGATATGGATAATTTCAAGTGCATAAACGACAACTACGGTCACGCTGGCGGCGACATTGCACTTCAGGAGCTTTCACGCATTCTTACCGAAACTTTCCGAACTGATGATTATGTCGCAAGAATCGGTGGCGATGAATTCTCTGTAATCATGCCGCACTGTGGAAGACAGAGTGCATACATAATCAAGCAAAAAATTCTGAGTGTCAATGAAAAACTCCTCAACATCAAAGACGGAATAAAACCAGTTTCAATCAGCGTTGGCGTTGCATTTTCTAAAAACGGTTACAATGATGAATTATTTAAAAAAGCAGACAAAGCCCTGTACATCGTAAAAGAAAAAGGCAAACGCGGCTGCGAGATTTACGAAGAGAATTATGCTACAGAAGAGTGATTCACAGATTTACATAATCGGAGCCGGCTTTGCCGGTCAAATGATTGCAGAGGACTTGCGGCGCAAAAAAGTCTTCGGTACAGTTGCGGCATTTCTGGATGACGACAAGAATCTTATTGGAACGCAGATTGACGGAATCCCGGTTCTTGGAACGATTTCCGAAGTTGCAAAACTGCTTAGATGCGGCCCTCTTGATGAAGCAATAATTGCAATTCCATCCGCACCTACAGAAAAAATCCGTGAAATCTACGAGGTCTTAAAAAAGGGCGGTTTTGCCCATATCCGAATTCTCCCAAGCGTAAGCCAGATTATTGACGGAAAGGCGCATTTTGTACAGACCCGCGAAATTGACCCTCTCGACATTCTTGGCCGCACTCCAATCATCATTCCGCTGCATGAAAGCCTGCAATATCTTCGTGGAAAACGAGTTTTGATTACAGGCGCAGGCGGTTCAATCGGTTCAGAACTTTCGCGTCAGCTCCTTTCGGGTGGAGCAGAACGTCTCTATCTTTTTGGGCATGGAGAAAATTCAATCGTTCAGATTTACCGTGAACTTCATGTTTTACAACAGGAAGGTGTTGGCGAAGCGGCGACTGTTGTTCCAATCATCGGCGACATGAAAGACAGGGAATATGTTCGTTATATCATCAAAAAAACCCGCGCTGATGTTATTTTCCACTGTGCGGCCTACAAGCATGTTCCAATGATGGAAGAAAATCCTGTTGCCGTAATCGAAAACAATGTTTTTGGAACAAAAAATCTGCTTGATGCCGCTATTGAATGCGGAGTTCAGCGTTTCGTTTTGATTTCAACCGACAAGGCGGTAAGTCCTGTAAGCGTTTACGGTGCAAGCAAAATGCTCTGCGAAAAGCTTATCCTACAATATTCAAAAAAAGCCTCTTATGATCAGGATTTCATGTTCGTAAGGTTTGGCAATGTTCTTGGCTCACGAGGTTCAATTCTTCCTCTTTTCCAGCAGCAGATTAAAACCGGCGGACCTGTGACAGTAACTGACAAAGAAATGGAACGCTTTTTCATGACGATTCCAGAAGCATGTTCTCTCGTACTTGAAACCGGCGGTGTTGGTGAAAATGGAAAGTCCTATCTTCTTGATATGGGCGAGCCAATCAAAATAATCGATTTGGCTGAACAGATAATCAAATTCTCAGGGCACGAACCAGGTAAAGACATCGAAATTAAAATCATTGGTGCCAGAGAAGGCGAACGGATTTACGAGCCGCTTTGGCTTTCAGAAGAAAATCCGCAGAAGACCGACTATGAAAAGGTTCTGGTTCTTAAAAACATCGAATTCGGCGATGACAAGCTGGATATTCTTCTAAAAAAACTTGAGCCAATCTGCTGTTTCAATGGTGATGAAGAAAGTTTCCGCAACAAAGAAAAGCTCATTTCAATCCTCAGGGAAGCAGTTCCGACTCTGGACGAATACTACAAAGTAACGCAAAAAAACGACTCGATGAATCTGTAATCATCTGCGTTAATCCACGATTCTCTAGTTTCTCTTTTCTCCGCTTTGCGTTATAATATTTCTATGTCCGAGATAAAAGTTCCGTTTTTCAGACCTTCTTTTGATGATGAAGAAAAAAAAGCCGTATGCGATGTCATTGATTCACTCTGGCTCACGACAGGCAGTGTCACTCACGCTTTTGAACAGGAATTTGCCGCTTATGTAGGCTCAAAACATGCGCTCGCGGTCAACTCAAACACCAGCGGAATGATTCTTGCAATGGAAGCCTGCGGTGTCAGAGCGGGCAAAGCCGTCATTACAACGCCCTACACTTTTGTCTCTACAGCAGCCTGTGCAGTTCATTTGGGCGGAGATGTTTTTTTTGCCGATATCGAAAAAGATTCATACTCAATTTCGCCTTCAGAAATCGAAAAAATCTTAAAAAACGACACGGAGCATAAAATCTGCGCAATTGTTCCGGTTCATGTCGCAGGAAATCTTTGTGACATGGCAAAAATCAACGAGCTTGCGCAAAAATATTCCACTCCAGAAAACAAAATCTATGTCATCGAGGATGCGGCACATTCTTTCCCTTGTCCTACCGCAAATGGATTCGCGGGAACGCTTGGCGATGTCGGAGTCTTTTCGTTTTACGCCACAAAAACAATGACGACCGGTGAAGGCGGAATGCTGACTACAAACAATGACGCACTCGCCAAAAGAATGAGCCAGATGCGTCTGCATGGAATGAACAGAGACGCATGGGACCGCTACACAAATCCAAAAGCAAGCTGGGAATACGATATTATCGCCCCAGGTTTCAAATCAAATCTTCCGGACATTTTGAGTGCAATCGGCCGGGTTCAGCTCAAAAAGGCAAAATCATTTGACGAAAAACGCAAAAAAATCGTCAAAATCTACAATGAAGCATTCAAAGATTGTGATTATCTCACGCTTCCTCCAGATGGCGAAGGAAATTCATGGCATCTTTATCTGCTTCAGATAAATCCAGAAAAACTTGACTGCGACCGAAACACATTTGCCTCGGAACTTCAATCGCTTGGAATCGGAATTTCAATGCATTTTATCGCGCTGTTCCACTTTACTTATTGGAAAGAAAAATATCCTGATTTCAGGGCCGAAAATTTTCCGAACGCAGAAAGGCATACCGCAAACACAATCACTCTTCCTCTTTATCCTGACATGGGTGAAGAAAAGGCTAAAATCGTAATTGAAGCAGTAAAACAAGTTGGAGAAAAGCATCATGGCCGCTAAGAGAAAAGCAAGTGACAAAAAAAAGACCCTTTTCTCAGATGAATTTTACAGCGACATGACTGCGCCGGACATGCTTCATGCCATTTTAATCAGAAGTCCATTTTCCGACGGCGTGATTTCAACAATCTGCTTTGACCCAAAAATCAAAGTTCCCGAAGACTGCATTCTAATCACGCACAACGACCTTCCTCAAAAAAAATGGATTAATATTCTCGGAACCGACATTCCGATTCTCTGCTCAGGCAAAATTGTTTTCAAAGGGGAACCGGTAGCAATTCTGGCCGGCCCGGACAAAGAGACCTTGCTTGAACTGGAAAAATCAGTACAAATCACTCTTGATAAAAAAGATTTAGAGGAACATGAAGAAAAATTCGCTGATTCTGTCAAAAATCTTTCAACAATCACAGAGGAGCAAAAAAAGTCTTTGCAAGACCTTCCTGCTTTCCCCGCTCCATTACAACATTATTCAGAAAGCGACGGCAAAAGAATCATAGCACGAAGAAAATATACCGTCGGCAATCCAGGTGAAATTTTCGCCGATGAAGAAAAAGCGGCATACATAATCGAGGGGCTTTGGAAAAATCGGATTCACTATCGAACAAACAAAGAAACAGACGGCGTTCTCTGCTATCAAAAAGGCGGAAATCTTCACATTTTTACGCCTAGCCATTGGATTTCAGAATTACGGCAGACAGTTTCAGAAGTGACCGGCTTTCCAAAAGAAAAAATCATAGTCACCAGAACAAGAATTTCCGTAAAAACAACAAATTCGCTCTGGATTAACAGCATTTTCGCAGCCCTTACCGCACTCACCGCCCTCAAAACAGGAAAGGCCGTCAAATTCTCTCTTTCAAGAAAAGCGCATGAAGAACTTATCGAATTCCCGCCAGACATAACGATTTCGCATAAAACGGCTCTGGACAAAAACGGCATAATTTCGGCAATGGACATCTCAATCGAATTTGATGCCGGTTCCTGCAATCCTTTTGCCTCGGACATACTCGATCGCCTTGCAATCGCAAGCACAGGAATCTACAACTGTAGGAATGTGAAAGTTGACGCAAAAGCATACTCTAGCAGCAATCCGCCTTCTTCCCTGCACCTTTCGATGATTGATTCGCAGGCGTTTTTTGCAGTTGAAAATCAGATTCAGAAAATTGCTGACATAACGGGCTTTTCTCCAGTGGACTTGCGGCAAATGAACAAAGCCGGCGGCCTTCAGAAAATGACCAAACCGTTCAGTTTTTCATTCGGACGCTCAATTGACGCAATCAATGCAGTGGCAATTCGTAGTGACTTCAAACGAAAATTCGCCGTTGCAAGACTCGCAGGCAAAAATCGTTTCGAAAACGAAGGAAAATTGTCTTATTCACCGCCAATGCGCGGAATCGGGCTCGCCTGTGCTTACGACGGAAGCGGCTATCTGGGCACAAATTTTGAAAAATCAAACATCTCTGTCCAAATCTCCGTAACGGAAGACAAAAAAATCGTAGTCAACGAATATCCGCCATCACCTTCCATCAAAGAAATCTGGCTCAAAATCATCATGGAAGGCCTTGAACTCGAAAAGCGGAACATCGTCTTCACAAACGAAGCAAGCAACGAAAACGAAGGCAAGAAAAATCCGCCTGTCAAAATACCTGACACATTGATTGGAACTTCAAGCATAAAGACAATTCTCTTAAAAAAATGCGTTGAAGCCATCAAGCGAAAGAAGATCGACGGCACAGCATTTTCCGTAAAAAAAAGCCTCCCGGTTTCAAGAAAAAAAGCATGGAATCAGGAAGAATTCACAGGCGCACCATTTTACAACACGGCATTCGGAACCTGCACGGTTGAGCTTGAACTTGACACCTGCACTTTCCGTGAAAATCTTCGCAAAATCTGCGTAATTATTGACGGCGGAAAGATTTTATCACCGAAAGCGGCCGAAAATTCCGTATACCGGGCAATCCAGCGCTGTCTTTCAACGCTCGTTGACGAAGATACATTAAAATGTCCGTCAATTTCGGTGCAATTTACAAAATCCGAAGAAGAACCTAAGCAAATCGGCCATCTTGTCTATTCGATGCTCCCGGCGGCCTATACCTCTGCGCTCTCACAGGCACTTGCGGTTACGGTGAGCGAAGTTCCGCTTCAATCAGATTCACTTTTTAAAATCATGGAACCGCATGAACTTTCGAACAAAACAATTCCCGGAGACGAAAAATGAAAATTCCAGTAATACTGAACAGCGAAAAGCGAATTCTGGACGCAAAACCAACTGAGCCACTTCTCGATGTTTTAAGAAAAAATGGACTTCTCTCCGTAAAGGAAGGCTGCACAAAGGGTCTCTGCGGTTCATGCACCGTCCTTCTTGATGAAAAACCTGTCTCAAGCTGCATAATCCCGGTCGGAATCGTAAGAAATGCCACAATCGAAACGCTGGAATTTTTCCTCATGACAAAAGAAGGCGAAGACATTATCTCTGGATTCAAACAGGCCGGAGTAAACATGTGCGGTTACTGTAACAGTGCACGGGTTTTCTCAACTTACGCTCTGCTCAAAAAAGTCTACCGACCGACTTCAGAAGAACTTGAACAACTCGCTGACTGCATAAAATGCAACTGCACCGACCGAAAAACCTTCATCAACGGCGTAATTTACGCAACGGCAAACAGACACGAGCGGGAAGGAAGGAAAAATGGCATCTAAAAATTTTTTCTACGCAAAGAACCTGAGCGATGTTTTTTATCAGATGAAGACCATCTCAAACCTGACGATTGTTGCGGGCTGCACATCCTTTGTTGAAAAAGAACTTCCCGAAAATTCACTTTCCGTCCGTGACATAGCAGAGTTAAAAATAATCGACAAGCACGAACGATACATCGATTTTGGCTCTGCAGTAACGCTTTCCGAAATTGAAGATTTGGGTGAAGCGAACCTGCCACCCACAATGTACAGTGCAATCAAATCAATCGCGACACAAAACATCAGAAACATAGCGACAATCGGTGGCAACATAAGCATAAAAGATTTCTACAGCACCCTGTACGCCACACTGCTCGCTTTGGACGCGCGACTTGAATTCCAGACCGGAGATGAAATTTTCTTTCAGAACATAACAAGATTCGTCTCGATGCCAAGCAAAACGCTCCTTACAAAAGTGCGACTTCCGCTTGAAGAATGGGAGGTTTCTGTCTTCAAAAAGCTCTCCCTGCCAAACAAACTGAATAAGCTCTCCGCCAGTTTCGTTTTTCTTGCAAATTCACAGAAAAATCAGATTTCTGACCTTAGAATCGCCTTTGCGGGTTCCTTCAAATTCCGTGACATTGAACTGGAAAATAAACTGATTGGTGCGCACCTGCCCCTTTCGCAGACCGCAATCTCAACATTTCTGCTCGAAGCCGAAGATTCATTCAATAAAGCCGTTGAAAACGAAAATGTAGATTTGATTTTAAAAAGACAATTCTGGAATCTTGTGAAATATTCGCTTGAACAGTTGACATAAAAAAATGAGGGGGCCGTCTCCCCCTACGCCTCATCTAAAGAATCGGCTACCCCCTCTGCGGGGCAAAACTACCGTTTTTCCCCGCAACGCCCCTTTTTAGAAGGTTACACCGTAAGTAGCGGGATTCCTGTCAGAACAGAGAACAGGTGCACTTGTAGAAGCACTTGATTCACTGAATGCAGCAGAACCATTGCTTACAATTGCACTTTTTCCATCGTACCAGTTGTAGACGGTTGTGCCGTCTGAATAAGGCAAACCTGTAACAGTTTTAGATGTCAAACTAATAGCAACTTTATTTTCCCCAGCAGCACCAGAATATGTTCGTACATAAGTAGAACCACTAACTGTCTGAACACCAGCACCAACAGCAGGATTGTACTTACGGAAGTTACCAAGTTTACCCCAGTGTGCAACAAGTGAATCATTTGCAGTTCCGTTGCTTGCACTACCAGAAATACTTCCATCCGACCAGTTCATATCTCCACGGGTAGTCATATCGTTATCACCACAATCTGTAAATGCAGATCCTCTAAGAGACTCATCACCATAGTAAATTTGAATTCCACCCGGAAGAAGCACAAAATTCGTACCAACATCATACTGGTCACTAGGACGGCACAATGAAGTATCATGGCTTGAAAGATACATCAAAGAGTTATCCTTATTACCATTACCATCAGAATCTACATTGGCTGCATATGTTGCAGCATAAGTAGCCCAGTTCTCTGTACTTGGATACTTTGAATTTGTTGGTGTTGAATGATTTTCATTCATAGAAAAGTTGATCATTGAGTCAAACTTTCCCTGATCATTTGTACCAAAATATGTCGGATCACTTCGACCACCATTTGCATTGTAATATGTAAAACATTCACCTGTAGTCCAGAAACCTTCGTCCCAATCTTTTGCTCCAGACTCATCTATCTTATTAGAATCATTTCTCCATTTATCAAGAGCATCCTCACAGGCATCTTTCAACATTCCCCAATACTTAGGCTGAACATGCTTTGCTGTATCACAGCGGAAACCGTCAATACCAAATTCTCGAACCCAACCTGAAAGCCATACAATCTGATATTCTACAGGGCAGCCACATTTATTACCACGCCAGTCTCCAGTTTTGTTCCACCAGTCAACATCAGAAACAGAAGGCAATTTATAATCGCCATAGGTATGTTCAAGTGTATTACCTGTAGCTGCTGGAACAGTTGTTGCATCAGGTTCATTAGTCCACTTTGTCTGAAGGAATGTAGGAATATCTACGATTTCCTCCATTTCTGAACGAACATCAGGAAGTCCTGAATTGCCACATTTATCCCAATCACCATTACCAGTTAAACAGGTTGAGTAATTAAATGAACGAATCCATTTTCCCCACCATAAATCCCAGTTAGTACCAGACCAGTAACCATTTGAGTCGGAAGCATCAGGATTTGCACTCCAAGAACCTGTATTTTCACACCAGCCATGCCCCTTGGTAATCAAAGAGTAATTTCCGAAGTTATAACTAATCATATCTTCTACAGTATTGTAACCGGTATGATTCATAACAACGTCCATAACAACACGAATTCCGTTTGCATGACATGTCTGTACAAAAGTTCTGAACTCTTCAATAGTACCCATATTCTGATCCATATAGGTCCAATCCTGAGTATAATATCCATGGAACGCATAATGAGGGAAACCGTTACCGCCACCTGTACACCAACCGTGAGCCTGTTCATAAGGAGCAGTAATCCAAATTGCATTTACACCAAGTTTCTTGAAGTAATCCATTTTAGCGGTAAGCCCCTTAATATCGCCACCATGGAAAGTTGCAACATTATTATAACCGCTTGCAAGCGTTGCATTATTTGATGCATTCTGACGGTAATAACTATGGTCATTTCCAGTATCACCATTATAGAATCGGTCAGTAAGAACAAAGTAGCAGTTTACATTATCCCAAGTGAATGGGTCTTCCTTGGTTACTTTAGTTGTATAAGTTGCTTCTTTTGTAACAGATCCCTTGCTGTTTGTCAAAGTTGCACTTACTGTAATTGTCTTTCCAGCTTCTGTTTCATAATCAGAAACAAGGAATGTATTTACACCTTCAGAAAGTGTATGTTCAGTTCCGTTGATTGTTGCTGTTTTTACAGTAGCTGTATCGTAACCAAAGTTTGCCGTAATCTTAATAGAAGAACTTGTTCCGATTTCCTTTCCGCTTGCTGGAGTTATTTCCAATGTCGGTGCAACTGGCTCTGGAACGGTTGTCTGGTCAGAATCATAGTAAGCATTTGCAGAGCCCACTAGACCTGCGGCATCGTACCAGAAGGTTGTGGTTTTGGTAGATACAATATTGCTTCCAGAGTTTAGGATAAACGATATTGTCTCTGTATTGTTTGTATCAATCTTATCGGTATCCATTTCTGCAACATACCAGCCAGTATTATCGTTCAAATCTGTTGCAGCCGTCATTGTAACTCCAGGATAAGAAACCGCTGTAGTTATATTGTTGTAAGTGCTTGTCCATGCCCAAAGTGTTGGTGCACCGCTTGTACTGGAAACATAAATCTTTACAGCATCACCATGTGGGGTGGCACTGTTTACGGTAAGGGTAATTCCAGGTTCAGAAGGAACTTCTTCAAAGTTAGAAGCAACACTGCTTCCTGTAGTATCTTTTGTGCCTGCTTTTCCACCAATATAATTCCATTCACCTTCAGTAATCCAAAGGTCGTTCGTCTGGTTTGTACCCACAGTTGAACCAGCATTATTATTAAATATTATTTTACAAGCAGTCTGATTGATTGTGTAATCATAATTTGAGCCATTTAAAGTCATTTCTTTTCCAGGCCATGTACCACCAGTGTAATTAGTATTACCTGAAGTAGCCCATGCCCAAATATACTTATAGCCTAAAGATGAAGGCACATGAACAACAATTTTTCCAGTGACATTACTACCAGCATTATACTTCACATCCACGGTGCTGGTTTCGCCGGCAACTACGGTGATATCTTTTTCTGCTACTTTTGTACCAGTTGAATCCAGAACCCAAGCTTTCCAAGTTCCAGGAGCAGCTTTCAAGGTAAATGTATCGTCGGCACCAGAAATCGTTTTTACATCAGTTGCAGAATCAGTAATCTGTACTTTATATCCGGCAGCATTCGTTGTTGTTACACTTACGGTTCCAAAATCCAAAATGTAATCAACTGGATTCATTCCAGTTGAAATAAAGTTTGCAGTCTTAAAATCTTTGGCAAATTTCTCTGCATTAAACAAAGATGAACCTACATCAGGAATCTTAGAACTGAAAGAAGCAGAATCAATTCCAGCAACTTCTGAACAAGATTCTATAAGTTCATAATATACAGTTGCAATTTTTGTAGTTTCCCAGTTAACCGTACATGAAGTGGGTGTAGCAGAAGCCACGACATCCGCATATCCGCGAATAACAACACCAGTAACATTACTCTGAACAGTTACAACGCGACGACCAACAGGAATATTATCGATTGTCACACTTCCCTGACCACTAGAAATTGTAACATTATTCTTAACCATATCCTGCATTCCGTAACCACTTACAATTACAGTTGCACTCGTAATTGTACTTACATCAATCCGGCGGCTTTCAGAATCAGCAGTTTTCCCACCATTTATCGTAATCGAACCATATTCTGTAGAAGATTCTGCTACTCTATTTGACTCAATAAGATTGGCACAGGAAATGAAAGAAAAACTGAGTGCCGCAAAAATGCCTATTCCTGCTACCAATTTTCGAATACATGTTTTTTTCATAAACAAATCCTAAAAATTTGATAGAAAATTGGGAATCCCAAATAAAAATCAAGATTCCCAATGAAAAATCTCCACACAGCAAACCGCCGCATGGAGAAAGTGTTTTAATTAGTTAAAGTCGATTGTGATTCCACCAGAACCGTAGCTCGATGTAATCGTAATTTTCTGTGCAGTTATTTCATCAGAAGTTGCAGCAGTATCTGTGCCCACTGTATTTGTAATCTTTACAGTGTAAGAGTGTTCTCCGGCAGATACATAAGACGGAACTGTGTAAGTTGATTCAGTAGCACCTTCAATCGGATCCAAAGTTTCACCATCAACTTCATACCACTGATAAGTTAAAGTTCCTTCATCGCCGTCATCAGTTTGAGAATAGGTACAATTTGCTGTAAGAACGACCTGTTCAGTATCTCCAATCGTGTATGATGTTTTGTTAGCAGTAATAGCCGCAATAGGTTTCTTTGCTTTAAGCTGAGTTACAACAATCTTAGCTACAGTTGAAGTCGCAGTTGCAGAGTGTTTTGAACTGTCCGGATCAAGACCTCCTGTACCAGCAGGAACTGTATTTGTAGCAATACAATAGTAGTATGTTGTGCCCACACTTGCGATAGATGGTGTATAGGTTGCATCTGTTGCATTTGTAATTGCAGTTCCACCCTCTGTAGATTCTGTAGTATTGCTGTACCACTGATAAGAGATTTGTCCACCAACAGCCATTCCGCTTGAAGTAGCAGTTGCAGTTGCATCAAGAGCGGTTACAGTTTCACCCTGTTTGTAATTTGCAGATACAAGAGTCTTGATTACAGGAGTTGCAGCATACTTGTACTGAGAAATGACCTGAATATGGATTCGGCTAGACTCAGTTGTTGCAGTTCGCGTAACTTCTCCAATCTTAACAGTATTTGTAACTACAGCATAATAGTATGAATCATCTGCTGATGTAGTATCTGGTTTATAAGTTGCATTTCCAGCACCTGTTATAGCAGTTCCCTGAGCAGAAGCGTCTGCAGCCTTGTACCACTGATAAGTCAATGTACCACCGTCAGTTACAGTTGCAGAAACTTCAAGCGCTGTTGCATTTGCTTCACCCACATTGTAGTTCTTATCAGTTGAAGTTGTTTCAACAACAGGAGTTACTGCGTTCCAGTCAACAACTGTTACTGAAGCATTCTCAGAGGTATTCATGTTTACAGCCGTATAACTTCCGTTGTTTTTTCTTGCAGTTACCATACAATAGAAAGCATATGTTGTTGCTTCACTTGGTGTATATTTTAAAACAGAACTATTTGCACCATCAATAGTATTTTCATTTAGTTTCCAAGCATATGCTAAATCAGCATCTGAGTCGTAATTCTCAACTTGAGCTGTAAGTGTTACTTCAGAACCAAGCTTGATTGTTTGTGTACTTGGTACAACTGTTACAGGTGGTTCAGGAATTGTAAATGCAGTAACCACAACGCTGACTGTTTTAGACGGAACAGAAGCGGTCTTCTGTCCATTTACACTTGCGTTAGTGTTAGTTATAACAACATGATATCCTGTTGTTCCTGTTTCATTTGTATTAACTGTGTAAGAAGCAGAATCAGTTCCTACCTTTTCTGTTCCCTTATACCACTGATAGCTCAATGAACCACCGTCCTGAGATACAGCTGCTACAGTAAGTGTAAGAGCATCACCCTGAACATAAGATGATTTAACAGCCAAATCAGTATTAATTATAGGTGCCTTTGCATCGATTACAGGGATTGGATTTACAACAATTGTTGCAATCTTAGAATCTGCTGATGCAGTATTGTTACCAACATCTTCAGCTTCAGGAATAGTACTTATTGCGTGAACCTGATAAGTAAATTCGCCGACCTCAGTTACAATCGGTGTATAAGAAGCTCCATTAGCACCTGTAATAACTGCACCATTTTTGTACCAAACATAAGAGATTTCTGCATCTGCATCAGTTGAGGTAGCAGCAACTATAAGAGCAGCTACATTGCTTGCGCCAACTGTATACTCAACAGGATTTTCACTAAGATTTGTTGTAAATGTTGGAACAGCAGCATTTTTCTTGGCTGGATCAACAACTGTGATAATAGCAACTGAAGAAGTTTTTGTTGTTTTGCTTCCATTAGGAATTGTGTTTGTTACAACAACCTTATAATTGAATTCACCAGCTGTATCTGAAGATGGAGTATAAGAAGCAGATTTAGCACCTGAAATTTCAACACCGTTCTTATACCACTGATAAGTCAAAGTTCCGTTATCTGGAGAAGTTGCTGTTACTGAAAGAGCAGTAACTTCATCGTTCAGATTATACTGCTTAGAAGCCGGCTGTGAAGAAATTACAGGTTCTTTTGCAACAAGTGGTTCTGTTATAGTCACAACAATTTCTTTTTCTGCTTTTGCAGTTTTTTCACCATTTACATTTTCGTTAGTATTTGTAACTACAACTTTATAAAGAACAGATCCAACAGTAGTTGTAGCAGGTGTGTATTTTGCATTTGATTCACTATTCTCAGTAATTGCTTCCCATGTTGTTGTAAATTTGAACCACTGATAAGTGATTTTTCCATTATCTGTTACAGTTGCAGTTGCATCAATTACAGAAGCCTGTGCATTCTGTTCATAAGAAACATTATTTATTGTTGCTGTAATAACAGGTTCAGCAGCATTAACGATAAGCTCTGGATTTTTTACAACGAATGTATATACATTACTGTCAGTAGAAGCTGTATAAGTTTTGTTGTTTCTTTCTACTGTTACAGTTGCACGACAGAAGTACTTGAATGTTCCAGCAGTTTCACGAGAAAGAACATAGAATTTATTTGTTTGTCCAGCAAGGAGAACTTCAGAATCTTCAATCTTGTACCACTGGTATGTTGGAGTAGCATCAGAAGATTCAGCAGCAACGCTCAAAGTTACAACCTCATCAGCATCAACCAAGTATGTAGCTCCCATTGGAAGATTCTTAGTAAATACAGGTGCTTCAGGCTCATAAGGATTTACCGTAATAACAACAGTTTCTGAAGTAGCAGTTTCGCTTTTCTGTCCGCCGTCACCGTTATCTTCAATAGTATTTGTCACTACGACATAATATGTTGAAGTACCTTCAGCATCGACAGCTGGTTTATAAGAACTTTCATTTGCATCCACAATTACCGCATTGTTCTTATACCACTGATATGTCAATTTTCCGCCATCAGGAGAAGTTGCTGTTACAGAGAGAGCCACAACATTTTCATCACCTTCAGCGTACACGCCAGCAACAGGCTGTGTATTGATTACAGGAGCTTTTGCATTTACCTTAGAAGGATCAACAACAGTAATTATAACTGTCAAAGCAGATTCAGCTGTTGTTTTTCCAGTAGCACCTGCATTGTTGTTTGTAGCAACTACTTTATATGTGAATTTTCCAACTTTATTTACAGCAGGTATGAAGCTTTCTACATTACCAGCAACGGCAGTTTCATTTTCACCTTCGACCAGATACCATTTGTAAGTAATAAGACCACCATCAGTTACGACAGCTTTTGTTGAAAGTGGCTCAACAGATTCGGCATCAACATCATACTGTTTAGAAACAAGAACTTTTGTAAACACAGGAGTTTGTGCATCTTTCTTTTCAACATCAACAATTATAATCTCTTTTTCAAGAGATTTCGTATCTGAAGTTTCGTTCAATGTGTTTGTGACTTCAATCTTGTATGTATAAGTACCAGCAACATTTTCACATGCTTCATAAGTAAAAGAAGTTGCACCAGTAATTTTTACACCATTTTTATACCACTGATAAGACAAAGTTCCACCGTTAGCAGTACTTGCAGTTGCCACCAAAGAGAATGTAACATCTTTTGCATACACGCTCTTGTCAAAACTCAATACAAGATCCTTAATAGAAGCAGAAGCTGTAGTTTTTTCCGTAACAGTAACCGTCACTTTGTCTGATTCAACACTCGTTGATTCTTTTCCGAGAGTATTTGTAACCTTTACAAAATAAGTATAGTCACCAGCAAGCGATTCTTTCGAGGCATAAATATAGTCAGCAGCTCCCTCGATTTCGGTAGATTTTGTTTCTTCCCCTTCTTTAGTCACCTTGAACCACTGGTAGCTTATCTTTCCGTTACCATTTCCAGTTACAGTTGCGATGAGCGAAGAAGCATCACCAACAGTATAGCTAGATGGAGATGCAACGACTTTAACTTCAGGAACAGGAACTTTCGTTTCTTCTGAAGTTAAGCTCTCAACCATTGAATTGCTGCAGGATGCAAACAGCATTGCAAGCCCCGCAAACGCAATCAAAACTTTTTTCATATATTCCCCCTTTGGAATGTTTATATGTTTTTTCATTTTGTAGCCTCCTTTGATAAGGATAGCCTTAAATTAATAAGACTATCCTTTGATAAAAACTCTCCGTGCCACAACTTGAATGATGTGCTATTTTAATATCCAAAATATGGACTTTCACAGGCAACTTTGCCTGGAGCTTTTGTTGTAAGTCCGTTATGAACAAGTACAACCAAAGCAGCATCTGTACTGTCTCCGCCTGTTGCAGGAGTAAAACTTGCAGTTCCTCCGCTTACAGTTACTGATTTACCAGAAACAGCATCAATATAAGTACCATCCAAAACTCCTGTCCAAGTATGAGTTCCGCTACCAACACCAACAAGACAATAAGAATCGATTGCCTCTCCTGTAATCTTGTTTGTTCCTGTATAGCGTCTCTTATAACCAGCCCAACCACCAGAATGTCCTAAAGTTGAATACTGTCCCATCTGAAGTGCGGGAACAGCAAGACGAATCTTGTTCAAATCACGCAAATGTTTACACATATCTTTACTCAAAGTTTTTTCAACCTCTCCGCTAGCTGAATAAACTCCGAAGTCTGTTGCCCTAACAGTTCCTTCAAGATGAGCTCCGTAGTAAGCTCGTCCAGTCTTTTCGAGTGACATATTTACGCCATTACTTCCACCGCCAGGCCAGTCATTTGGCTTACCAGCTGCAAAACGAATTTCAGAGCCATAGTAAACGATAGGAATACCACGGAATGTAAAGAGCATTGACCATGCACCGGCAAAGTCTCCCTGCCAGCGAGTTTCCCCCTTATTAGGACCGTAATCGTGACTATCTGTATACCAAGTTAAATATGTCGCATCATTGTATTTACCATCATTTCCCAATGCCCGGCCATAAGCTCCGCCAACACCATCACAGAATCCATTATGAGCAATAATATCAATTGTAGAAACATGATAATCACTTGAAGGTTCTACCTTGTGAGAATAATCAGGCATTCGATACTCATTACCATTCAGTAAATGGTTGTTTGAAATATCATAAAGATCTGGCTCAACTGTATTATCCCATGTGTAATTAGGCTGGCGTAAAGGTTTTGGTTTATCACTAAGATTGTTCACAAAGTTTGCAACTTCACCAAAGATAAAGAAATCACCACCTCCGCGAGCAGCTTTTGCATTTGCTGTAGCGGCTTCTTCCATAAATGCAGGCCAGAAATGATCATTCAATGTTTTTTTATCAACATGCATAATTGTGTCAACACGGAACATATCAACACCCATATCGATATATCGCTTATATGCATTGATTACATATTCCTGAACTTCTGCGCTTTCTGTATTCAAATCAGGACAATCTTCATGCATTGTTCGCAAATTTGCATCAGGATACTTATCGAACATTCCGCTGTCATTAAATCCGTTACTCCAAGCATGAACATGCATTTCAGGAGAATTAACATACTGGTCATAAATATAATCGGAAGTTTTTCCTCCATTTACTTCACTAAAATTACCTGTATCAGCTGTTAACACATAAGTTTCAGTTGTTGGCCACTGGAATTTGCTGGCAGTCGTTCCATTCATAGCAAGCTGAGAATATTTCTGAATATCCATTGGAAGGAATGGACGAACATCACCAACGAATGATACATACGGAGGCATATCTGTTCCTCCAACATCTACATTTTCATTTCCGATTTTAATTGTATATCCAGCAGGATATTTTCCAGGGCTAGTTAAGCCATCATATTCCCACCCATTCGGGAATTTTTGAACACTAGTAACACCTGTTTTATTTGCCACTCTATATGCAGATTCATAAGCATCTTCATCATAAGTAAAATTTTCCCAGCCTACTGGAGTAGGATATGTAAGAGGGTCTCGGTTATATTTGTACTCAATGAAATCCTTAAGACCAAAGCGACCAGAATGCTGGAGTACAATATCAAGACAAATCTTCATTCCACGAGCATGTGCTTCATCTATTACTCTTTGGAAATCATATCCCGGAGAAACAAGGCGAGCATCCTCGCGGTACATATCCCATGCATGATATCCATGATAACAAAGCGGACTTCTGTTCTGAACTACAGGCGTAATCCAAATACAAGTGAAGCCAAGAGCCTTGATGTAATCCATTTTTTCAACAAGACCTTTAAAATCACCTCGCCATGAAACATCTTCTGGACCTGTAAATCCATCTTCAGAAGAAGGAATATTGTCATTTGCACGAGCTTCTGTCCAAGAACAGTTTTCATCACCGATAGAGTTTGAAGAATCACCATCAAACCAGCGAGCTGTTAAAAGGAAGTAAATTGATTCCTGTCTAGGATCCCAGCGAGTTGCTTCAGGTGTTTTTCCAACACTATAGTAATACACTCCCGTAGCCTTATTTCCTGCAGCATCCATAGCAAGAATTCGAATTGTAAGATTTGAATCCATTGCAACAGGAATTGCCGTTCCTGCCGTATATTTTGAAGAATTTGTATTTGGAGTAGAATTATCCGATGTGTAATAGGCAGTTACTCCACTTGCACCCTTATTATCTGTAAATGTGAATGAAACAGAAATTGCATCCTGATAACGGCCAGGCTCCTTTGCAGGAACAATCACAGGTGCTTCAAGGTCTGCATCTGCATCGATTACATAAGAAACAGAAAGAACTTCTCCCCACTGTGTTGCCGCATCTGCATTATAACCGATTGCCTTTAATGTACAGCTTGAAGAAATGATAATTGCAGTTTTATAAACAGAAGAAGAAGCGTTTGGCGTAGAACCGTCTGTTGTGTAATAAATTTTATCTGAACTATTTGAACTTGTAAGAGTTACAGACTGAGCAATGTTATAAATACCACCGGCAACAGAAGCCTTTACAACAGGTGTTGCAGGTCGCTCTGGATTGTAACCCGTCCAAGCACCATCTTTGTACCACCATTCGCCGGCTTCGCGAGAAAGGTCATAAGTCTGTCCGTCGCCATTGAAAATCAAATTAGAACTTGCTGCAGGTATTTCTACATCGTACCAGCCATCTCCATCACTGTCTTCCATAGCTTTTCCAGACCAAGCACCAAAATATTCAACCTTAGGAGTTGTAGTAGACCAAGTATATATTTTTGTATAACCGCTAGAAACTAGACAATGCACAATAATTCTGTCCGTAACAGTTCCCAAATTGCCGATGTTAGTTGTATTTCCTGATGCAACAGTTGCATAAGTTTTTACAACCTGCTGACCATTCTTTGTTACATAGACAGGCCATGTTCCTGGTGCAATACCGCTTAAAGTTCCTTCGCCAGAAACAACATTTTCAGAAATAGAAGAAACCGGATCGCCAACCTGAATTGTACAGTCGTCATAGTAGTTTTTAAAACTGATGGAACCTGTCCCAAGTTCATAAACCGATATATCAGTGTTAATTCCATTTGAAGTACGATAATCAGAAGCTATAGCAGTAGCATCATACAAAGACCAGTTCTTTGTTGCACCAGAAAGTTTTGAATTAACGGCAGTTTTATCAACATTAGAAAGATTTTCCCCAGCCACACGAAGTGCTTCAAAAACCTCACCAAGGAGAGTCGTCGATTTATCTACACTTACATCATTACCCCCCGCATTAATATCTGTTACCGCACGAATTCTGTAAATACAAGTTTTAGAATCATCATATGCATAAACCGTGACGATACGATTTTTTCCAACAGGAATATTTTCAATAGTTAATTCGCCTTTTCCTTTGCCATCTAATTCATATTCTTCATCAGATTCAGAGCATTTTGAAACAATTGGACTTTCGATTCCCGAACCAGTAACATACCCCTTGGCATATTTCATATCAGAAACATTAAGTGCACGATTCTTTCCTCCCCCATTGACCGTAATGCTTCCGACTTCAATCTTGGAATCGTTTCCAAAAGACTTTGAAGAATCCTCAATGGTCAGATTGCTGCATGAACTGAACAAAAGAACTGCAGAAATCGTACCCAGCATGATTGACTGTTTCATACGATTCATTTTTTTTAACTCCAAAACTTTTTCTGATAAACTCGTGAAAAATAAACTAAGGAAGGCTAGAATTTCCAACCGGCACTCAAAGTCGGAGACCAGAGGAATGGAACACCGAAGGAAATTGCCGGAGCGATGTAAACATGTTCACTCAAAGAGATGTTGGCACCTGCAGAAAGGGCAAAGTAAGCACCAGCCTGATGAGGACCTGCGACATCATCATCGTACAAGACATACATACCAAGATTTGCTTTCACAAAAGGAGATACAACTGCATCATTCATGATGAGCCACTCAAAATACCATGATGAATTTGCAGAATAGTTCTTTGAAGCAGCGGTAAAATCCATCTGCATACCGATTAAAATTCCTGCATTTGGGAAAACAAGTGAATCGGCATGAACACCGCCAACAAAAGCATAACCGTCAGCAGACTCCATGTTTGTTCCAAGCTGAGCACCAACCCTGTATTTGTAGTTTGAAGATTCATTAGATGAGCGGGAAACTTTTTTTTCTTGAACAGAATTTGATTCGTAATCAGAAGAAGTGGTAAAAGCATCACCAAGCGCTTCATTTTCAAAAACCTCACCGTTCTGCGAAAAAGCGAACGATGCCACAATAACAAACAACCCAATAAAAAGACCTTTTTTCATAATGATTTAATTTTACGATGTGAAAAAATGATTAAGCAAATTTTTTTTCGATAAAAAATCATTTTCGGAAATTCGTCATAAATTTTTAAGAAAAAATTACAAAATTTCCATTATTTTTGAAGTAAACAATGACAGAAAAAGCACAAAACCGCACTAAAAAAGAAAAAACCGTCATTATTGCAACGACGGTTTGTAAAAAATTCATTTGTTTATTTAGCCTTATCGCTTGAAGACCCCTTGTGACGATTGTCGAAATAACCGCCGTCTTCAAGGTATCGTCGGCGCGTACGAATAAGATCAATCAATTCCTGATACATGTTATAGTCAATTTCAAGAGCCATCGGCAAAAGGAAATATTCAGTCTCGTCACAATATCGCTCGATGAATTTCGGATCAGTAACAAATCCGAGCGAAATCATATTGGAAATTCGGTCAGCACATTTTAGAATTTTGGCTTTCTGGCTGCCCGTGTCGATTATTCTCCGCAAAAACTGAATTTTATCTTCATCTTCGCGGCGAGTTACTTCAAGCACCAGGTCAAGAACAGCCTGCCCCTCAGAATCAGCATTGATTATCTCGTTACGGTCAAAATTAGAAATATCCTCAACGGTATCATGAACAAGGGAGGCTTTTAGAAGAACAGAGTCAATATAACCGTAGTCAATCAGAATTCCCAGTGTGTCAATCTGGTGACGGAACATATTTCCGCCCGCATGACGACCTTTTCCGATAAGCCCAGTGGCAAGCTGCATATAAGGCGCAACAACGATATGTTTGAGCTGATGCATATGCTCCTTATCCATCTGATCCGGCTTATCAACCTTCATCTCATACTTACTAGCCATAAAAGCCTCCTGTTACACGAAAAAAATGAAAGTGGAAAATAGAAAGTTTCAGTTTTCTTTCTATACGCCAAATTTTATTTGCTGCCGCCCTTCCGCACTTCGGTAACCCTCATTCCTTCGCTTTGCTTCGGAACTGCCTTCGGCAGGTGCTACACGGCGGGGCGGCATTTTCGTAAAAACAAAACCAACTTATTCGCTGTTTTTAGCTTTCCGTTTTCCGTTCTCCGTATTCAATTTATTTCAACGCTTCAATATAAGTCCCCAGTTTTTCGATTCTTCGTTTTGTCTCGGCAAGTTTATCGCGCTCAGCCTGAACAACCTCTGCAGGTGCATGCTCTGCGAATTTGCCGTTAAGCTTAGCTTCTGTGCGCTCTGCATCTTTCTGGTCCTTTTCCAAGTCTTTCTGGAAATGAACGAGAAGCTGCTCTTTATTGATATTTTCATCCAGAATGATGAATGCCTCAAATCCAACACCAACTGTACCAATTGACTTGGTTGGTTTGGCATCAACGAACTCAACCTTTGAAAGACCTGCCAAAAGCTGAATCATCTCAACCTTTTCGCGGCAAACTTCTGCTGCACTGCCCTTTTCGATAAGAACGGCAAGGTTGATTTTATCAGCCGGATTTACGCCACATTCATTGCGCAATCCACGGACGCTTCGAATAAGGTCCTGCAAAGCACCGAATCTTTCTGTAATCGCATCATCCTCACGGTTAGAATCAAATTCCGGGTAAGGAGCAGCAACAAGAAGGTCAGAATATGTTTCGTTAGACATGATTTTCTGAGTTCCGGCCTTTTTGCGGTTTTCGATAATTTCTGCCAATGGCAATTTTGAGTAAATTTCTTCGGTAACGAATGGAATAAACGGATGCAAAAGCCGCAAAGATTCTTCAAGAACGTTGAGAAGAACTGAAACTGCGCGGTCTTTCTCGTGGTCATCGCCGTGCCAGAATGAAAGTTTTGTGGCCTCAACATACCAGTCACAGAAATTGTTCCAGAAGAATTCGTAAACTGTTGAAGCGGCATCGTTGTATCGGTAGCCGTCAAGGGCTGCGCGAGCGTCCTGAGCAGCCTTGTTCAATGCCGTGAAAATCCATTTATCAAGCTCGTTGAGGTCGCTGTCCTTTACAGGAATCAAATTGCGGCCTTCAAGGTTGCCCAAAATGTATCGGCTTGCGTTCCATACTTTGTTACAGAAACGGCTTCCCATTTTGAATGAGTCGTTGTCAACAAGAACGTCCTGTCCCTGTGCTGCAAGGTATGAGAGAGTGAATTTGAGGGCGTCTGAGCCGTACTGATCGATGATGTCCAGAGGGTCGATTCCGTTTCCGAGTGATTTTGACATTTTGCGGCCCTGTTTGTCGCGAACGAGACCGTGGATGTAAATGTCGTGGAAAGGAGCCTTGCCTGTGAATTCAAGACCAGCCATAATCATGCGGCTTACCCAGAAGAAGATGATGTCGTAAGCTGTTACGAGAGCTGTTGTCGGGTAAAATTTCTTCAAGTCTTCAGTCTCTGAAGGCCAGCCCAAAGTTGAGAACGGCCAGAGCCAAGAAGAGAACCATGTGTCAAGAACATCAGGATCCTGTTTGAGGTTTGTGCTTCCGCATTTCGGACATTTTTTAACGTCCTCACGGCTAACGATTGTCTCACCGCATTCACAGTACCATGCAGGAATTCTGTGGCCCCACCAGATCTGGCGGCTTACACACCAGTCACGGATGTTTTCCATCCAGTGAGTGTATGTGTTTTCCCATTTTCGAGGGTAGAATACGATTTCACCGTCTCGCCAGGCTTTGAGAGCCTTTTCGGCAAGCGGCTTCATTTTTACGAACCACTGATAGCTCAAATACGGCTCAACGACTGTCTTACAGCGGTAACAATGTCCGACTGAGTGAACCATCTTTTCTTCGCCCTTGTAAAGGCCAGCCTCGGTCAAATCTTCGATTACGAGCTTACGAGCCTGCTCACATTTGAGGCCGCGGTATTTTTCAGGAACATTGTCGTTCAAAGTGCCGTCTGGGTTCAAAAGATTTACGACTTCAAGATTGTGGCGCAAACCAACTTCCCAGTCGTTCGGGTCGTGTGCAGGTGTGATTTTTACCATACCCGTTCCGAATTCTTTATCTACATATGAATCTGCAATAATCGGGATTTCTTTGCCGGTAAGTGGCAGTTTGAGCATTTTGCCAACCAGGTCCTTGTAACGCTCGTCATCAGGGTTTACGGCAACGGCTGTATCACCAAAGAATGTCTCAGGGCGGGTTGTTGCAACTTCGATTTTTCCGCTTCCATCTGCATATTCATAATAAAGGTGATACATTGCGCCCTGTGTATCAACATGGTCAACTTCATCATCAGCAAGAGCAGTACCACAGCGAGGGCACCAGTTTACAAGACGCTGGCCCTTGTACATAAGTCCGCGCTCATACAAAGTTACGAAAACATCACGAACAGCTTTTGAAAGACCTTCGTCATAAGTAAATCGCTCGCGGCTCCAGTCAACAGAGTTTCCGAGCTTTTTCTGCTGCTTTACGATTGTGTCATGGTGCTCGTGGGTTACTTCCCAAGTGCGCTCAATGAACTTTTCGCGGCCCAGGTCATTTCGTGTCTTGCCTTCTTTTTTAAGGGCACGCTCAACGACATTCTGAGTAGCAATGCCCGCATGGTCAGTGCCTGGAACCCAGAGAGTGTCATCGCCCTTCATTCGGTGATAGCGGACAACGATATCCTGCAAAGTGTTGTTGAGACCGTGCCCCATGTGAAGAACGCCAGTTACATTTGGCGGCGGAATGACGACTGTATATTTGATGTTAGATTTTTTCTGAGAATGAACAGGAGAATCAGAATCGCTGGCAGGCTTGAAAAATCCCTTTTCAACCCACTGAGTGTAAATTCTGTCTTCAAAATCCTTTGGATTATAAGCTTTTTCCAATTCAATAGCGTGCATAAAAAAACGACCTCTAAAAAAATTATGAGGCTATTATATTGAAAAAATGAGTAATGAGCAATTAGAAGTTAGCAGATAGCAGTGTGCAGTGAGCAATTTTTTTTGCCACCTGCTCACTGCTACTTGCTAACTAAATACGGTCAGCACAATCAAGCAATTTTCGGAAAGCAGAATCTTCTTTTTTAAGTTCCCTTGAACCACGCGTAATCTTGCAGAGGGAAATATGGAATTTTTTAGCAATTTCACGCTGAGTCGTACCTTTGTCAATTTCACGAACAAGAAGCCAGCGTTTTGCAAAATCATTTAATTCTGCTGGAGTAAAAAGACATCCGAAAAAATCATAAATAAAAGAGGCGTCGTTGTTTTTTGAAAGAAGATTGCACATCTCGCGAAGAGAATTTTCCAAATCAGCGGCATCAAGCTCCTGATTTTCATTCATTTTTTCATTCATACCAGAATATTCTAGCACATTTTTCTATTGAAAGAAACAAGTTTTAAACAAAAATATCCGCAAAAAAAATCCCCGCACGGATGCGGGGAAATTGCTCTATTCAGTAGGGCGTTTCTTCAAGTTTTTGCTTTCTTTTACAGCCTGACCTTCACCTACTTTCTGCTCCATCATAGCGCGTACTTTGAGTGGCAAGCCGAACAATGTGATGAATCCCTGAGCGTCCTTGTGGTTGTAAAGTTCGCCAGTTGTGAATGAAGCGATGTCTTCATTGTAAAGACTGTATTTTGAGCCACTTCCTGCGGCACGAATCTGACCTTTTACGAGCTTGACTTTTGTCCAGCCTGTAACAGTCTGCTGAGTTGAGTCAACAAAAGCCATAAGAGCATCATAAAGCGGCGTGAAAACTTTTCCGTCATAAATCAATTCTGCAAGACGCAAAGAAACCTGCTGCTTGTAGTGATATGTGTCGCGGTCAAGACAAATGTGATCCATCATGCGGTGAGCGAAGTAAAGGATTGCTCCGCCCGGTGTCTCATAAACACCACGGCTCTTCATGCCGACGCAGCGATTCTCGCAGATGTCAACGAGACCAACGCCGTTTCTTCCGCCGATTTTGTTGAGTTCGGTCATAAGTTCAAGGCCGTTCATCTTTTTGCCGTTTACGCTTACAGGAATGCCTTTTTCCCATTCAATTGTTACATACTCGCCTTCATCAGAAGCCTTTTCTGGAACAACAGTATTTTTGAGCATATGAGGATAATTCGGCTCGTTCTCAGTCTTCTCAAGTTCAAGACCTTCGTGCGAAATGTGCCAGATGTTCTCGTCGCGTGAATAAGACTGGTCTTTCTTCATTGGAACTTCGAGACCACGGTCTTCAAGGAATTTAATCTCGGCATCGCGGCTGTCCATGTTCCATTTGTCGTCACGCCAAGCAGCGATTACACGCAAATCCGGAGCAAAAGCCTTGATTGCAAGCTCGAAACGAACCTGGTCATTGCCTTTTCCTGTAGCACCGTGACAGATTGCAACAGCACCTTCCTGACGAGCATATTCTACAAGGATTTTACCAATGAGAGGGCGCGCTGTAGAAGTTCCGAGCAAATATTCGTCTTCGTAAACAGCATTAGCCTTGAGGGCCGGCCAGATGTATTCTTCGATGTATTCCTGTCGTGCGTCAACGACATAGCAGGCAGAAGCGCCGGTTTTGAGGGCGCGGCCTTTGATAAGTTCCCAATCATCGCCCTGACCGACATCGATACAGACAGCGATTACATCATAATCATAGTTTTCTTTGAGCCACGGAATGATAACAGTCGTGTCCAAACCGCCTGAATAAGCAAGAATTACTTTGTCTTTAGCCATAAAAATGCCTCGCTAAAATATAAAAAAAATGAATATTTATGCAAAAATCATAGCGTTTTACGAAAAAATATGCAAGTCTCATGCAAGGCTGATGCAAGACCAGAATGCTGTTCAATTTGCAAACATCGGCAGATACGGCACGATTATGACATCGTTTTTTTCGACTTTATAAGGACTTTCAAAGTCAAAATCCTCCAAGATTTTATCCGCATCAAGTTTAAAAGTGACATCTTCTCTTTCAACATACATTTCCGCCAAATCAGAAAAATCAGTGAACATATTCCTGATTCGCCTGATAAGGGAAGCGTAACTTTCTTCTATATAAAAGTGTATTTTCGTCTTATACATTTTGTCGCTTTCGATTGCGTGTATATCAGAATCAGATTTCATCGTGAGCGGATTTTTTATGATTCCCTTTATCTCGACAACAGGCTGCTGCACGCTCCAATCGGGGATAAAAATTCTGTCTTTATCGTTAAGAACGAAATTATTTTCCAAATCTGCCTCTGAAAGGTAGAGAACTTTTTCAAGAACAATATCTTCATCACAAATTCGCACCAACTGAATTTTTGAGAGATTCGCGGTTTTCGTCGCATTGGAAGCATACGAAAACACCAAATCCCGTAAATTTTCACCATCAAGAAGTTCATAAACACCTGGTCGCTCAACAGAGCCGCTTATGCTGACTTTTCGGTCACACCGACCTACAAATATTTTATCTCCCGGCCGCAAATACGGATTTTGGGAGAAATCACCGCTCCGCGAAGCCTTGAACAAATCATAAATTCGTTTTTTGCCATCGGCTGAAATCACCGTGACAGAACGGTTCGAAGAATAAGAAGTCATGCTTGAAGCGATAAAAGCCGAAAGTCTCGTCAATGCCCATGCTTTTCGCTCCGAAGCCGTCCTAACCTCCCCGACAATGCTGACAAGAAAAACAGCAGGATTTTGAAGCACGAATTGAGTTCCTGCCATTGGATAATTTTGGCTTACGAGATATTCGACCTGCACCTTCAGCTGATTATAGGTAAGACCAGCACACTTTATGACACCAAGATTTGCGACACGAATCTTATAACTTGTATCGACAGGGATTGTATAATGAACAGGAGTCGCCCCAGCCGCAAATGCAAGACTGTAAACATCGCCCGCCGTGACAGGATAATTCGGAACTGACATGGCAAGTTGCGGGTCTGCAAGAAGCTGAACGGACTCATTCACACTTTCTTTGGATTTTGTTTCGTCCACTGTTACGGAAGTGACCGGCGGCGAGAATCCTTCCGCATGAGAGAAAGGTGTAAAAATCAGAATAAATAAGAAAATCGAAATATCTTTTTTAAGCGAATGAACCAGCATACAAAAACTACTAAAGATTCTAAAAACTACTGTAGTATATCACTACTATAGTAGCTAATCAAGTCCAAAAAACAACCATTGTTATAAACTTAATCATGGGTTTTTGGGCAAAAGTTGAACAGGAAAGAGAATATCAGGGTTTGTCTCGAAAAGAACTGGCATTCAAAGCAAATATTACATATCAGGGAATAGGACTTGGTTTAGAGCGAGACAGTATGCCAGGTGCGGACACGGCAATAAAAATCTCAAAAGTTTTGGATGTACCCATTGAATATCTAGTTGGCGAAGAAAAAACAAAGATACAGCTATCATTCTCAGAAGAAAACTCAGATGAGAACATCAAAATGAGAAGCATCAATCTTTACAAAAAAAATCAGCAGCTCATTGAAAATCTGGAAAAACTTCCGCTCTCCATTAAAGAACCGATAATTCAGATGGTAAAAAAACTTGCTGATAATCTTGAGCCTTCATCTACATTAAATCCGGGACATTAGGCACACATGTTTCAAGTTCTTCCTTGGGTATTTTGTTGAAGATTCTGACCAAATCCGCGTCCAGCTGACTTCCCGCCACCTCGTTGATAATTTTCATCGCAGTCTCGTGGCTCATGGGCTCCTTGTAAGAGCGGCGCATGGTGATTGCAGAATATGTGTCGCAGATTGAGATTATTTTTGCAGGCAGGGGAATTTGCTCCGCCGTCAAGCCGTAATAGCCCTTTCCGTCAATACGCTCGTGATGATACAAAATCCATGGCATTATATTGTCAAAAGAGTGTATGGGCGACATGAATTTTACGCCGAGATTGGGATGATCTTTCATTATCTTCCATTCCTCATCATCCAGCTTGCCCGGCTTGTTCAGCACTTTTTCCGGGATTCCAAGTTTTCCCACATCGTGCATGAGGGCGGCATATTCAAGACTCAGGGCATTGATGTTTTTTCGCATTTCGGCAGGAAGATATTTATAGAAGAGCATTGTAAGATTCTGCACATAGCGGCTGTGTCCGTTTAAGTTCGGGTCTCGTGACTCAATCATGCCGACCAGAGTTTCTGTCATGGAAAGACAGTTTCCTTTACGGTAAAGACAAGGCGGAAAAGCAAAGTGAGGATAATCGCGACAAAAATGCTGCCTCCGAAAAGCACGCCCGCCATCATCAAATCAGGATTGCTGAAAAATCCGATGAAAATATATCCGCCGAGGAAAAATATAAGCAGGATGAGGGCAGTAATTTTCAGAATCGACACATAGCCTTTGCCGCCGGTGAGGACATCCTTTAAACTCAATGAAAATCGGATATAGCGCACAATATTTGTGACCATTATGAGAACACCGCAAGCAATCATTGAATAAATAAGAAAAGTCATAAATAAAATTATAACACAGAAAGCGTAATGTTGACAGCAAAAAGACTATTTAAAGATTTCGTTTTTGTGAATCCGCCCCAGCTCATGTGCCGCTTCCAGAATTGTAAAATCGCTGTGTTCTTTTTTGAAATTATTCAAATCGATGGAAAAACGGTTCATGGAAAAGTGCTGAAAGACAAAAACTTTCTCCCAAGCCTTACTCTCGCCGTAAGATTTTTTCAGCTCGTCCCTGTATTCAAGGAAAAGCCCCTTCCCTTTAAGCTCCGCATAGCCTACAAGCCATACTTCCGGCTCGATTCCGCCTTCACGGGCCGCGGCACACAAATCTTTATGAAGCTGAGCCGTTTTTTGAGCCATGTAAATCTGACTTTCTGAGATGATTTTTGCGATTTTCTGGCCGCCATTTTTCAGAAGATATTTTAGGTGATTCGTCTTTGCCGTGTGAAGCGGAGTTTTGTTCAGGATAATGGCATTTTTTCGGAAATCAGTATTGAATTCAGGATTTTTCAGAAAGAAGCCTGAGGCAATCTTCCCGCTCTGACCCACGAGATACTTTTGATTATAGCTTCGTTGCTCGTCTTTTCCGGGGTTGTCGCCAATCACAATCAAGCGGATTTCGCTTTCCTGAGTGATTTCATCAAGGGAAGTGTTGTAAACCACGGGGGTTTCAATGGGGTATTCAGGCGTATCCTTTAAGCGGGCTGCAATCTGCAGGGGCCTTAAGTCTTCGCCGTAAGCAGAAGAAAGTTCATCGCAATAAGAGCGGAAAGAGCTTCGGAAATCAGAAAAAATCTTGAACTGGGCTGGAGTCATGGAAATATTATAGAAAAAAAAGTGAAAATTGAAAACCGAAACATGAAAAGCCAGGCTCCCGAATCTCAAATAAATCAGAGTCCGGCTTTTAGGGAAGTGCAGATTAACACTTGATGCGATTAATCCGCACTTCCCGTCAAATTGCCGTAACTTTCTGAGTTACGGACAATTTGCAACATTCAATGAGAACACTGATTAATTCTCTATTGAATTAATCAGTGTTTCCTTAAGAAAATCCTTCGATACATAAAAAATCCTGCCAGCGTGGTCAGGCTTTCCGTGACAGGAAATGTAAGCCAGAAATATTCCAGACCGAAGCGGGAAAAAATCCAGCCGAGAGGCACAAAAAGAATGACAGTCCTGATAATTGTCAGAAGGGAGCTTCGGACTGGAAGAGAAAGAGCCTGAAAAACGACAGGAAACATAAGGGAAGTCACCATGGGAAGAAAACTGACGCCGATAAAGTGAAAGCCCCAGCTGCCGATTTTTATGACTTCTTCATCGCTTGTAAAAAAGCGGAACATAGGACCTGGAATAAACTCGAAGCAGAGGGTTCCCACAGCCATGAGGGAAAGGCCAAAGATGATTGAGTCCCGGACGATTCTTTTGCAGCGGTCAAAATTCTCTGCCCCGAAATTGAAGCTCAAAATCGGGACGACACAAGTCTGCATGGCTCCAAGAGGAATGAAAAAGAAAGTCTGCCACTTGTAGTAAAGGCCCAGTGCCGTAACAGCCGCATCAGAAAATCCTTCAAGAATCAGGTTGAGGCCAAGAATATAGAAAGTATAGGCCGCCTGCATGAGCATATTGGGAAGCCCCAACTTAAAGACAAGAAAAGCATAAGGAGCAAAAAATTTGAGCAGGAGAGGTGGACGAAAGCCCTTTGGCATGACAAGGAGAGCCGCCGCAATCTGACCTGCCACCGTCGCAATTGCCGCCCCCTCGATTCCAAGACGGGGAAGGCCACAGAGCCCGAAAATCAAAAAAGGGTCCAGGACTATGTTTACAATGGCTCCGACAATCTGGGCAAGCATGGGAAGCCGCATGTTTCCGTAAGCCTGAATGACTTTAGTCCAGACGCTTTCAAAAAAAAGACCGAAACTGAAAATACAGCAGATTCGTCCGTAAATGATGACCTCGCCAATCACTTCTTCAGAGTCGGTAAAGAGTCTGGCATAAGAGGGCATGAATAAAAATCCCAGAATCGCGCACAAAAGCCAAAGAATAAAGGCAAGAGGAAGGGCGATTTGGGCAAATTTCTCACTTTCTTCCCTTCGTCCCCGCCCCATTTTCATAGCCATGGCCGTATTGATTCCAACTCCACTCCCAACCGCAAGCGCAATCATCAGAAGCTGAAAGGGGTAAATAATCGAAAGAGCCGTAAGCCCCGCAAGTCCGTTCCGGCCGATAAAAAAACTGTCAACGATATTGTAAAGAGCCTGAATCAGCTGGGCAAACATCACAGGAGGAGCGAGCCTGAAAAGCAGGCGACTGACCTTTTCCCGCCCAAAAAGTTCACTGGTTGTCATGGAATTCTCTTGGCAGGAAGTATAGTCTTTTTACAGAAAATGATAAAGGACAAAAAAACTCCGCCACCCTCACGAGCGACGGAGTTTCCCTAATCAGAGTTTGCTTTACATTACTCTTTAGTTCTTTGCGACAAACTCTTCAGTGTAGTAAGCGTCTGTGAGAATCTTCTTCATGTCCTCAACGAGTGGAACGCGTGGGTTAACTGGAGAACACTGATCCTCGTAAGCGAGGTAAGCGAGCTTCTCGACATTTGCGAGATACTCTTTTTCATCCAAGCCCTGTCCCTTGAAGTTCATGACGATGCCCAAGCGCATACCGAGCTCACCACAAGCCTTAGCATAAGACTCTACGCCCTCTTCTATTGTTTTTGCTGGGAGACCGAGCATACGAGCAAGCTCGCAGTATCGCTCAGCAGCCTTGAAGTAGTTGTATTTTGGCCATGTTGAGATCTTGTCTGGCTGTGTACCATTGTAACGGATTGTGAATGGCAAGAGGATAGCGTTAGCGCGTCCGTGTGGAACATGGAATTCACCACCAATCTTGTGAGCCATAGAGTGGTTCATACCGAGGAAGGCATTTGCGAATGCCATACCTGCGAGACAAGAAGCGTTGTGCATCTTCTCGCGAGCTTCTGTGTCGGCGCCGCCGTTGTTGTAAGAACGCTCGAGGTACTTGAACACCATCTTGATAGCCTGAATACAGAGACCGTCTGTATAGTCGTTAGCCATTGTTGAGACATAAGCCTCTGTTGCGTGTGTAAGAACGTCCATACCTGTATCGGCAACGATCTTCTTTGGCAAGCCATAAGTGAATGTTGGGTCAACGATAGCGATTGTCGGTGTGAGAGAGTAGTCAGCGAGAGGATATTTCTTGTGCTCTGTTTTGTCTGTGATAACTGCGAATGGAGTAACCTCAGAACCTGTACCAGATGTTGTCGGGATACAAACGAGCTGAGCTTTTTTGCCCAAGTCTGGATAGCGGAATGCACGCTTACGGATATCCATGAATTTCTGTTTGAGGTCGTTGAAGTCAACTTCTGGGTACTCGTAGAAGAGCCACATACCTTTAGCACAGTCCATAGAAGAACCACCACCAAGAGCGATGATTGTATCTGGAGCGAATGTGCGCATAAGCTCAACACCTTCGCGTACAGTCTGGATTGATGGATCCGGCTCAACATCGCAGAAGAGCTGATACTGTACAGGATCGCGGCGAAGTTTGAGCTGGTCAGTGATTTTGTCAACGAAGCCAAGCTCAACCATAGAGCGATCTGTTACGATGATAACTTTGTGAACATCCTTCATCTGGTGGATGTATTCGATTGAGTCACGCTCAAAGAAGATTTTTGACGGTACTTTGAACCACTGCATATTATTTCGTCTCCTACCCAATTTCTTAACGTTCAAGAGGTTAATTGCACTTACATTGTCGTCTGTAGAGTTGTGTCCATAAGAACCACAACCAAGTGTAAGTGACGGAATGAATGCATTGTAAACATTACCGATACCACCGAATGTTGAAGGAGAGTTCCAGATTACGCGGATAGCAGGAACGAGATCGCCGAATTTCTCTGCCAATTCTTTGTTAGAAGTGTGGATAGCAGCTGAGTGACCGAGACCACCGAATTCGAGGAACTGTTTTGCTTTGTTCATACCGTCTTCTGTGCTAGAAGCTTTGAGGACAGCGAGAACTGGAGAAAGTTTTTCGCGAGTGAGTGGCTCGTTAACGCCAACTTCTTTACACTCAGCGAGGATGATGCTTGTGCGCTCAGGAATGTCGAAACCTGCGTTCTTAGCAAGAACAACCGGATTCATACCTGGAACGATAGCATTGAGTTTAGCAACTGTTGGGTCGCCGTCTACGCCAAACATGTATTTCTCGAGCATTTTCTTTTCTTTGTCGTTACAAAGATATGCACGATATTCTTTGAATGTTTTGATTGCATCATTGTAGATTTCTTTATCGATGATTGCGCCCTGTTCAGAAGCACAAATCATACCATTATCGAATGCTTTTGACATTACGATATCATTGATAGCCTGCTTGAGGTTACAAGTTTTTTCAACATAAGCAGGAACATTGCCGGCACCAACACCGAGAGCTGGTTTACCCTGAGAGTAAGCAGCACGAACCATTGCGTTACCGCCAGTTGCAAGAATTGTTGCAACACCAGGATGACCAATGAGAAGGTTTGTTTTTTCGAGAGATGGCTCAACAATCCACTGAATACAATCTTTTGGAGCACCAGCAGCAACAGCAGCGTCATAGACAACTTTTGCAGCAGCGATAGAACACTGAATTGCGCTTGGGTGGAAAGAGAAGATGATTGGGTTACGAGTTTTCAAACAGATGAGAGATTTGAAAATTGCTGTTGAAGTCGGGTTTGTAACAGGAGTAAGACCAGCAACAACACCTACAGGCTCAGCGATTTTAACGACACCAGTTACATCGTTATCCTCAATAACACCAACAGTCTTGAGGTGGCGCATGTGGTTTACGACATACTCACAAGCAAAGAGGTTCTTTGTAGCCTTGTCTTCAAAGACACCACGTTTTGTCTCTTCTACTGCAAGTTTAGCAAGAACACCATGCTGATCGAGAGCAGCAACACTGGCTTTTGCTACGATGTAGTCAATCTTTTCCTGATCGTAAGAAGCATAAGCCTCCAACGCCTTCTGAGCTTTTGCAACAAGCTCATTGATTTCTTTCTGTGGTTCTGAAAGTTCAGTTGTTTCTTCAGCCATCTGAAATACTCCTTTGCATTTTTACAAAAAATTTACCATATCTTAGCACAAAATCTTTTCTTCTGCTATGGAATTTAGAATTTTCTTGCATAATTTTATACTATTCAGCGTTAAACTAAGGTAATTATCGTATTCTGTGTGAAAAAGCCGCCAGGTTTTGGGCATTTTTTCAAGATATTTGAACTTTTGGATTGAAAGGTCAGTCGCGCTAGTGCTTCCGCCTTCGATTTTACAGTTCATCACAGCCTTCTCAAGATTTTTGTCCGCCATGAGATTATTATAATAGAAAGAAACTTCATCTTTTGGCAAAAATGTAATCGCCACGGCAGGAATTCCGCAGGCAAGAAAGCCCGCATTGTCGCTGTATGGAACCGGGAGAGTCATCCACGAGTTAGGAAAGGCCTTTTTGAGAAGATTTTGAGTCCGCTCGTACAAATCCATGAACTTCTTTTTGAAAGCACCGCTTATTTTTGAATCAAGCCCAGCACGAGCAAGAACCGCCACTTCCCCACGGCCGCATGCGTCAAAGACATAGACATCATCATTCACGATTCCAAGTTTTCTGAACAAGTCGGCGAGCGCAAAAGCCCCCTGTGAAGAAACGCCCTCTGCCCCAAGTTCCTCGCCGTCCGTGAAAAAAATGCGGATATTGTGGACTTTCCTTGAATTGAAAAGCTCGGCCGCAAAGTCAGCAATCGCAAAATTCGCAAATGAATTGTCGTTCGCACCGGGACTGCCTTCCACACGGTCATAATGGGAAATTATCGTCTTGATTTTGAACATCGGATTGTAAGATGTGGAAGGAAAATTGACATAGATGTGCTTTTTTTCACCCAGAGGAATTACGGAAGTGCTCACTCCCCTTCTTGAAAGGTATTCCCGAAGAAAGCTAAGCCTGTCGCAATCCGGGGAAATGTATTTTTGAAAAGATTCGGTATCGAAAGAATGCTCTAAATCAGAAGACATGTTCACGATTTATTATCGGAAGGAATCGGGGAATTTTGAAATGGGATTCTGGAGAAAATGGAGGCTTCCCTCACTTGCGTTCGGGTCGGGTGTTCCGTACTTCGCTAACGCTCATTCTTCCGTTTCTCTCCAGAACGCCTTCGGCGGTACTCCATACCCTAGCCCATAAGTTCTGAGCATGGAGTGGAAAAAAATTACGATTCTCTATATTATTTCAAATATTTCTGCATGACATAATCACGACCTTTTGCGTTGTATGCACCTGCTATTTCAAACAAAAGCTCCAAATCAGAACAATCATATTCAATATGAATATATTTTTCTTTGCTGCGTGACTCCGATACTCCGTAATGAATTGATGTACAACAAGGTGCAATGTCACAAATATCTTTCATATCAGCAAGATATATCAAATCCATGCTAACATCAAAAAAAGTTTTGCTCGCCACAATTGCTTTAGAGTATTCGCTTGGACTTGTGAACCATTTAGACCAAATAAAATATGCAGTAGGCAGCGTTGAATCATAGAAAGTTACGCCATATTTATTTGTATTTTTGTTGTCTGCCATATACAGCAAAAGTCGGCATTTGTTTCCATCGCTATATTCTACAAGCTCAAAACTCTGACCGTATACACCACTTCGGTGTAAACTTTTGCTTGTTATTTCTTCTGCAAAAGAAAATCCCATGACAAACAAAAGCATAAAGCATGTGAATATTTTTCTCATAAAATTACCTTCAAAATTGGACTATCGGTAAAGATAGTATATGGTTGTTTTATATAAATCCTTACCAGGCAAATATTCATTGATTACGACATAATCAACATTTGTCTTGTAATTCTCTTTTGTGCAAAGCGTAACACTGATATTCGCTCCTCGCTGTTTCATCAATGCACGGACAGATGAAGCAAGTGCAGTATTAGGATTTGATACATGAATATTGTCATAGTCGATGACATACCCCATATTCTCAACCCACTTCGGAATAATCTTGTTGTAGATTTCAGAAGCATTGCCGTTATGATACGAAAGCGTATCATACAGCCAATAATGCAACTTCTCGCCAAGCACAAGTGCATAGCCATCCTGCTCGTTATAGGATTTTGAATAAAATGTAAAGTACTTTCCGTTTAGTTGGATTGAAGGCTCATAATACCATCCTTTCATAGGTGATTCCTCTGCTGCAAGTGGAAGAAATGATAGTAATGTAACTAATATCGCAAAAATTATTTTCTTATTTTTCATATTGGTCTCCATTTATTTTTTACCATATTTTTTGCAATCCATTTTGATTATCATCTTTATTTTTCATACACTCTGTGAATTGGAAGAACTGTAAATCCACCACCTTTCTGATTACATCCGCCGACATTCTGCCTTGAGGAATCAATGCTATAACAAAAATCCGTACAAACAGCTGCCCAAGATGTATTTTCTACTTGGTTGCAAGTCCAATAAAAAATATTTCCGGGGACGATTTTTATTTTTTTTCCGCCACATTGCATAAGAGATTGGTTCACTTTTTCCAAATTTATATATAGAAAATACAATTCATTAGCTGTCGGCAAATACCAATCTGTAAAACTCCCCGCAGAATAATTCTCTGCATACTCAAAAGCTGGATAGCTTCCTTTTTTTTGCCAATCATTCACAGAATTACATAATATTTTATAACCATCATGTCCATCAGTTAAATTTTGCAATCCTCTTATGCTTTTGTCATATCCTTGAGAGACAGTTGTTTTGCTATAACCTGGTTCAAAATCATAATGACAGCTAGCCCACTGTAATGAATCACTTTGTCTTAATGCTACACCCAATGCTGGTTGTCCACCTGATGCTTTCTTAAAAATCACAGCAATTGGAGTTCCGTTTTCTTGAATAACATCGCCCACTTTAAGTCCTGTATTATATTCAGCTGCTGAATTATTGTTTTTAGTATTTTTACTTGTTTCTATAAAAAATGCCAAAATTAAAGATAATATAAAACCAATAATCAAAACTATTGCAAATGTAGAACTTCCTTTTTCCTCAGTAGAAGTCTTTGGAATGTTTTCCTTTATAGATTCAGCCTTATTTGGAATATCCTGTTTTGTACTTCCTTTTTTGGAAACCTGTGCATCAGAAATTAATTGTTCATTTTTATCGTTAGGAACTTCTGATTTTTGATAGGTAACTTCGGAAGTGTCTTCCATTTTGTCGATTTTTGTTGCTACAGCTTTTTCTTCGATTGTTTTGTCGTTTGCAAAATTTACTAATGGAGAAGTTTTAGTTTCTAGAGCACCTAATTGTATATTTTCCCCAGTTTTCATTTCTTCTATCGTTTTAGGGTTGTCTTCGCATGAATTCTCAGATGCTGCAATTATTGGAATATCATTTTCTGTCTTTTCTTGAGTTGCCTCTATTTTTGAGGAGTCTGGTATTGTTTCTGTAGAAAAAACACCATTGAATTCAATCTTTTTCCCACAGTTCGAACAAAATGCAGAATCTTCGTCCAGTTTGCTTCCGCAATTTATACAGAACCTGATTTCTTCTTTTGAGACATCAGCTGTTAGTTTTTTCCCGCAATTCGTACAGAAAACTGCATCGTCATCTAATTTGTTTCCACAATTTACACAAAACATACTTATCTCCCTTTCTATTTATTTTCTTTGTCGCCATTTTCCTTGTTTTTGTTTTTCTTCAAGATTTCCTTTACAAGCTTTCAACTTATAAATACAGAATAAAATTAAGGCACTGATTAAAATTCCTAAGATTTTAGCAAATATTTGTTCGTTATTTTGGACAAATTGACAAAATCTTTTATTTAAAAATAAAAGTATAAAATGAAATATACTTAAAACAGCAGAAACAACCATCAAAATTATTGAAGTCACAGTTGTAATCTTCGTAACAGAATAGTCATAAGCAGACTTTCTTAATGCAGACTTATCAAATTCATCCGTTTCAGTATTCAGAATCGTTTTATACAATTTTCCTGAAAACAAATCTTCCATTACATCAATATGGGCTTCCCAGTTTTTCTGCCAAAACTTAGAACCTTTATTTATGAGAACCCATGAAATACAGAATATAAAACACATGCAAGAAAGAAGTAAAAGGAGAATTTTTGATAAAGATGGAAATCGTATTAGTGTACAAAGTGTAAGACATTTATCTCCAAGTATTTTTTCAAAGAGCATGAAATACGCTGTAAACGAAGCCAAAATAAAAGCCCAAAAATAAGTTCCGCGTTTCCAAAACAATTCAATTTCAAATTTACGGACATCATGAGCTAATTCAAACGCTTTTTCTATTTTTTTATAATCGGATGAATCAATTCTGTTTTTAGCCGAGTCAAAAACTTTTTCAAAGTATTCATCATCATTAAAACAATTACTCATTTTTATTCACCCTCCCCATTTTTACTTCCTTCTTCCCCCACAAAGTTCTCATCCACAAATTTCGAAATCTGCCATACTATTACAACCCATGCTACAATACAAAGCATAATTAACTTGAAATAAGCCGCTGGAGTGTTTGTGTCCCAAATCGCATGAAGAATAAAACAGACGGCGAACATCTTTATAAAATTAAAATTCAGTGTTTTTTCTTTGGCGAATGACGCTCCTGTTATCGCTGCCCAAGCTGTGTGTCCGCCGAACGAAAGAATAGAACGCAAGAAAATGTTGAAATTCATTTCAGCAATTGAATCCGCATATTGATATTGGTAGTACCATGGAAGATATTCATTGACCATATTTGCACGAGTATTCCAATCGTGAGCGTCCAAGAAAACATTGAAAGCATAACCTGCACTCTCAAAAACTGCGAATCCACAACCAATTGCTCCGCCAATCAAAAGTCCATGAAGAACCGTGTAATTTTTGTTACGAGTTATCAACATCATCACAATGCAGGCTTTTCCTATTTCTTCAACAACACTTATTAAAGAAGCATGTGCAAAATCATAATTCTCCCCACTTGGAAATATCGCATACAAGAATAATGTAAACAAAAGTGAAGTGGCTCCGCCTAAAAGAAAGATACCTATTACTTTATAGAAGCTGATGTCTTTATAAACATTCAATTCAAAATACATCGTAAGAAGCGAAAAAGGAATCATCAAAGAACCTATCAGCATTACAGCCGGCATTAAATTTGAGTTATGGAAACTGAGAAGCCCGATTTCAAAAACGCCAAACACTGCAAGCAAAATCAAGAACACACGAGAATAAAGCCAGGGCTGGAAACTTTCATTTTTGATTTCTAGATTTTCATTTGAAACAATACCAGCTTTCAAAATCTCATCTCTTTCTTTTGGTGTATGAGATTTAAAAACTTGAACGAACAGATTTCTAATGGAAAATTTTTCAATTTTTTGAGTTACATCGAAATCTTTTTCTGTTTCAGGCTTTTCGTTGTCATTTAGCTTTATAGAAGTATTTTCTGACTCTTCCTGTTTTTGTTGTGGATGCTCAGTTGTATTCAAATTCTTTTGAATCTGATTTATCTCTGTTTTTGCAGAGAGTGTTTTCGGACTCTCACTTTTATCTTCAATTTGCGTATTTAAAATTGGTGAAGGTTGTTTTCCACATTTTGAGCAAAATTGTGCTGTTGCAGACAATTGTTTTCCGCAGTATTTACAAAACTTTATTTCTTTGACTTCGTCAGATTTGTCTGTAGCTTCATTAATTTTTGTTTCAACGGCATTTAATTCAGAAACAAGTTTCCCGCCACATTTTGAGCAAAATTTCACATTATTAGCTAATTCTTTTCCACAATACTTACAGAACATTTTTACCCTAAAATATAAACCTTCGCTTATATTAAAATAATTATAAAGTATCATCTGTAAGTTTTCAACAGAAGCCCATTTAGTCTAAAATAATCAATAAACGACTTTACAATTCATTGCCAAATATCTTCTCTGAGAGGGGGAAAGAACAATAATTTTATCACTGAATGAAAAAGGCTTCTTTTTGTGGGCTTGTATAAAACAGACGCATTAATATTTCTACAGAGTTTTACAGAAACAGAAACTATTTTACCGATAAAAAATTTTTTCATTTCATTTATAACATCATTATCTGTTCTGAAATTTCCCCTTTCAACCGAAAGTCCGTTTTTATCAAGAAATGCTGCGGATGAAACATGATTTCCATCTTTCCAAAACATTTTACTCATTTCCGGCGGATAAACGGCTCTGTATAAAAGCTCTGCATCGTTGAAAGTATTATTCATAAAACACCCCTACAAGATTGTTCAATTCTACAGGAGAGAAACGAATAAATCCCGTAGACTCAACGCCGTTTTTGTCTACCTTATAATATGAAAGTTTATTCTTTTTCGTAATCTGAAGCTCAAGATAAGAATTATTTTCTCCGTCATATTCAATCTGAATCGAGTCGTTCGCTGTCGGAAAAATCTGAGGTTGTTTTTCCAAATCTATGATTAAAGTCTTTGCTTTCTTTATAATTTTTTTTGAAATGGGTTTCGAATTGTTACCATTCCAGTTTTTTCTTAGAGCTTTGATTTCCTCGAGTTTTGAAAGATTCGCACGCAAAGCTGGGGAAAAGTTTTTTTCAATTGTCTCTCCCCATAGTTTTTCAATCAGAATTTTTCTGACTGATTTTCCTGTAAGAGAAGACTCTTTTTTGACGACTGTTTGTATTTCATACGGAATTGAAAAATATAACATCAGAATCTCCTCCTTAAAATAAATTTATGTAATATATTATTCAAAGTCAAGTAAAAAAAAACTGACGAAAAACATATTCGTCAGTTTGTGATAATAAACTTATCTTATCTGCTCAGGCTTGCCAGCGGCACACAGCTTGGAGATGTTGTTGCGTTCTCAATGCGGGCGAATTCTTCCATGAGTTTTTTCTGCTCGCTTGTAAGGCGGGTCGGAATCTGCACGATAATTTTGACATACAAATCGCCTTTGCGGGAATCTGCATAAGGAACGCCTTCCCCCTTGATTTTGTAGAGCTTACCGTTTGTAGTTCCAGCTGGAAGCGCGAATTTGATTTTTTTGCCATCCAAAGATGTAATGTCAAGCGAAACACCCAAAGCAGCTTGAGCAAATGTGACAGGAACCGCACAATACAAGTCACGGCCATCACGCTCAAAATATTCGTGTTGCTCGACATGAAGAACGACAATCAAATCACCTGCCGGACCGCCGTTCGAACCGGCATCGCCCATGCGCGGAATTGCGATTCGCTTTCCGTCATCAACGCCAGCGGGAATTGTAAGAGACATTTTTTTGGTGACAGTCTCAAAACCTGTACCACGGCATTTTTTACAAGGATTGTCGATTTTTGTTCCGGCACCACCACAGGCAGGACAAGTCTGCTGAACTGCAAAAAAACCTGCCTGACGACGAACCTGACCTGCACCGCCACAAGTCGGACAAGGCTTTCGTTTTGCACCTTTTGCACCGCCTGTTCCATGGCATTCAGTACAAGATTCATTATGCTGGAATGTGATTTCGGCTTTTGTTCCGTAAACAGCATCTTTGAAAGAAATATTAAGATCGTAGCGAAGGCTCTGTCCCTGGCTCGGCTCATCCGGTCTTCTGCGCGAAGAGCGTCCACCGCCACCAAAGATATTCTCAAAAATGTCTGAGAAGCCACCGCCCCCCATTCCACCAAACAAGTCTGAAAAGTCATGGAACGCGCGTGAATACTGAGCGCCACCGCCGCCGCCCATGCCACCCATTCCGTCAAGGCCGGCAAAACCATACTGGTCATAAATAGGACGCTTCTGGTCATCAGAAAGAATCTCATACGCTTCAGTGGCTTCCTTAAACTTTTCTTCTGCCTCTTTATTCCCTGGATTTCGGTCAGGATGATACTTGACAGCAAGCTTTCGGTAAGCCTTTTTAATTTCATCCTCAGTAGCGTTTTTCTGAATTCCTAAAACTTCGTAATAATCTCTTTTTCCAGCCATGATTTTGTTCCGTAAATAATTTCGTTACAACACAAGAATGCCCTGCACGAGGCAGGGTAGAAGCAAAGAGAGAAAATTCTGTTTGCCGTTAGTTGAACAGAATTTTCTCGTTATGCCAAAAAATACAAGGATGTATTTTTTGGTATTAGTGTACTTCGTACTCTACATCGTCGGCACTGCCTTTGTCGAATTTGCTGCCGCCATTGGCATCACCAGCATTTCCGGCATCAGCACCAGCCTGTGCATTCGGGTCAGCGCCCGGCTGTGCACCAGCTGCACCCTGCTGTTTGTAGACTTCTTCGGCAATTTTGTATGAAGCGTTCTTCAAAGCCTCTGTTTTTGCCTTGATGTCTTCTGTATTTCCGCCTTCCAGAGCCTTTTTGAGGGCTGCAACAGCATCATCAATTGCCTGTTTGTCAGCACCCTTAACTTTGTCCCCAAGCTCTTTCATGCTCTTTTCTGTCTGGTAAACAAGGCTGTCTGCCTCATTCTTAACATCGATTGCTTCACGCTGTTTTTTATCTGCCTCAGCGTTTGCCTCAGCATCTTTTACCATGCGGTTGATTTCTTCTTCGCTCAAGCCGCTTGAAGAAGTAATCTGGATGTGCTGCTCTTTGCCTGTTCCCAAGTCTTTTGCAGAAACATGGACGATACCGTTTGCGTCGATATCGAATGTAACTTCAATCTGTGGAACACCACGAGGAGCGGCAGGGATTCCGACCAGGTCAAAATTGCCCAAAGTGCGGTTCTGGCTTGCCATCTCACGCTCACCCTGCAGGACATGGATAGAAACTGCTGTCTGTCCGTCGGCTGCTGTTGAGAAGACCTGGCTCTTCTTTGTAGGAATAGTGGTGTTGCGAGCGATGAGTTTTGTCATAACGCCGCCCATTGTCTCGATACCAAGTGAAAGTGGAGTTACATCGAGCAAGAGGATGTCTTTTACATCGCCCTGGAGAACGCCGCCCTGAACGGCTGCACCGATTGCAACAGCTTCATCCGGGTTAACAGCGCGTGAACCTTCTTTCCCGAAGATTGATTTTACGATTTCCTGAACTTTTGGCATTCGTGAAGAACCACCAACGAGGAGAACTTCATCGATGTCGCTTGTTGAGATGCCTGCATCAGCGAGAGCCTTTCGACAAGGTTCCTTTGTGCGCTCGAAGAGGTCATCTGTCATTTTTTCAAATTCTGCACGAGAAAGGCTTCTCTGCAAGTGTTTTGGTCCTGTTGCATCAGCTGTGATGAATGGAAGATTGATGTCTACAGTTGTCTGATTTGAAAGAGCGATTTTTGCTTTTTCTGCTTCATCACGAAGTCGCTGGAGAGCCATTGCGTCTCCGCTCAAATCGATACCTGTGTCAGCTTTGAAGCCTGCGATGAGCCAGTTTACGATAGCACGGTCCCAGTCGTCACCACCAAGGTGAGTATCACCGTTTGTTGATTTAACTTCGAATACGCCGTCAGCAAGCTCAAGGATAGAAATATCGAATGTACCACCACCCAAGTCATAAACAGCGATTGTCTTTTCTTTTGACTGGTCTTTGTTAAAACCGAAAGCAAGAGCTGCGGCAGTCGGTTCGTTGATGATTCGTTTTACATCGAGACCTGCGATTTTACCGGCATCTTTTGTAGCCTGACGCTGAGAGTCGTTGAAGTAAGCAGGAACTGTGATTACGGCTTCTGTGACTTCCTGACCAAGATAATCTTCAGCGGTTTTCTTCATCTTCTGCAGGATGAAAGCTGAGATTTCCTGAGGGCTGAACTCTTTTTTAGAGCCGTTCTCCGTAACCTCAACGCGGACATCCTGACCGTTATCTTTGATTGCATAAGGAAGTTTTGTAGCTTCGCCAGAAAGTTCTGAATATCTGTGGCCGATAAGTCGTTTTACAGAATAAACTGTGTTTTTTGGGTTTGTGACCATCTGGTTTTTAGCAGGAAGACCTACAACACGGTCGCCTTTTGCAGTAAAACCAACGATAGATGGAGTTGTGCGGAAACCTTCAGAGTTCTGAATAACAACTGGTTCACCGTTTTCCATTACAGAAACACAAGAGTTTGTAGTACCCAAGTCAATACCAATAATCTTTCCCATTTTTATGTTCTCCTATAGTATTATTTACGATTTTTACTCAGCCGGCTTAACCACCATGACTTTTGCGTGGCGGATAACCCTGTCTTTGAGTTTGTAGCCTTTAAGATAGACTGCGGCAAGTTCTTCTTTTTTGACTTTGCCTTCCTGCATACCGATTGCCTCGTGCAAATCAGGATCAAAAGCATCGCCCTCTTTTCCGAATGCGACGAGATTGTATTTATTTTCAAGCATGCTAACGAGCGATTTGTTAATCATACGGATTCCGTCAGCAATTGATTTTGCATCCTTTGCATCTTTTGCGGCATCAAGGGTACGGTCAAAGTTGTCGAGTGAATCAAGCAAGTCTTTGAGGAGATTTGCATTGCCGTAATCAAATGCATCCTGTTTTTCCTGCATCATGCGCTTACGGTAGTTGTCGAAGTCTGCAGCGCGACGCAAGAGCTGATCTTTAAGGTCAGCATTTTCTTTTTCAAGTTCTGCAATCCGCTCTTCCGGGGTCTTTTCTTTTGGTGCTTCGGCAGATTCTTTGGAATCTTTTGACTCTTCAGAACTTTCCGATTTTTCAGCAGATTCAGAAGCCTGAGAAGCGCCCTCTTCTGCTTTTTCTGAAGTCTGCTCAGTTGCTTTCTGCTCAGACTCGTTTACATTTTCTTCGGTTTGTTCATGTTTTTCGTGTTTCATGATTACTTCCTGAATATTCTTTTCTTATGAATAAAGATAGTAAAATCTATCAAAAATCGTCAAGAAAAAAAAGATGATAAATAGATTTTTTTTTGAATTTCTAGCAATACCGCCAGTCGACATCTTCTTTCCCCATGAAGACTTTGACCGTGCTGTTTTCCATGAAGGAATTGTCGAAAAAGCCCTGAATGTCCATTGCGGCACCCGAAAGAAGCTCATCCGGATTGTAGGATAAATCAAGCCGGCTTTCCTCGCCCTCACCGAAACAGCGGGAAAAAGCACCGTTCAGGCGAACGACATTGCTCACTACCTCAAAAAGCTGCGGTTTGTTTTTTTCTTCATATTTGAACTTTAAGAAGGCGAGCTGCATTTTTTCGATTTCGGTGTGCTTTGCCTGTTCAGGTTTCCAGCCAGAAGAAAGCGAAAAGTTATTGTGGTTCTGCCACTCAGCAAAATCCTGGAAGAATTTTGAAGGAGTCATTTTGAGCGGGGCAAGAACTGCCAGAAACCATGTGACCGCCCTTCCATAGCTGTAAAAAGTAGAAGCCGCAAAGGCCGTCTCCTTCGTCATCTTTATGTCCTGAGTAGAGAAAGTCGCCGTCGGTTTAGGCATTTTAATAGAAGAATTTGCTTCGTTCTGGGAATCAATCTGCGGAAAATCAATGTGGTTCGGGTAAAGTGAAAGCGCAAAATCAAGTCTGTCGCGGAAAGATTTTACCGAATCGCCGGGCACACAAGCAAAATCCATGTCAAAGCCAAAGACAAGCCCCAAAGTATTGAGCATATCCGAGCGGCGGGAAAAGAATTTTTTGTCAAAAAGATAAGAGCCGCCCTTGCTGAGCCCCGAAAAAGGAATTTCAAGCGTACAATAAAGCTCGGCACAGGCCTTGCACACGTCCATATCAAGAACGTTCGCCGAAACAGGCAAAGTCAGGAAAACATCTCCCGCCTCTTTCTGGAAAACCTGCAAAAAATGAAGCAATTTGCCCTTATGAGAAAGAATCTGCTTGTCCTGCAATGTGAATTCAGTGATTCCTTTTGACGAAAAAGACGAAAGAGAAGATTCTAGCTGTGAAGAAGAAAATTTTACCGTATCTGCCATATACAATTCCAATCAAGTATATTTGAAACGGTCATAAAAATCTATCTGATAATGAGAGTTTATTCGGAATAAACAATTACCTTACGACACAATTTTTTCCGTTGCGCTTGCCGTAGTAAAGTTTGTCGTCGGCCTGACGGATTACATTTTCATAGTCTGTAAGGTCACTTCCGGTGCACATTCCGACCGTAACAGTGACTCTAATTTTGTGCTCATCATATTCAACTGTAGTACTGCGGATTTTATTGCATAATTTTTCAAGATGATTATAGGCTTCATTTTCAGAAGTCTGAGGCATGTAAAGTATGAATTCCTCTCCGCCCCATCTGACCGTAACATAATCTTGCTGGGAATTGTCTTCAAGGATTTCACTCACCGTTTTTAAAACGCAGTCGCCCGCCTGATGACCGTAAGTGTCATTGACCTTTTTGAAATCATCTATATCGAAAATTGCAATCGTGTAATCATTTTCATTTTCTGTCTTGTTGCGCTGCATGATATGCTCAAAAAAACGACGGTTAAAAAGACCAGTCATCAAATCATGGTTCGAGCAGTAAGTAAGCGTATCACTAGCCGCATTCATTTCAAAGAAGTAAAGATTTGAAATATAGAACAAAGTGAAAAGTGTTATGCCAAGATTCAGAAAACCGATTTTTCCCTTGTAAGAATCAACGATTTGAGCGTATTCCGGGAAAAGACAGATTTGCTTCATGTAAACAAGATAAATTGCAATCGCATAAATGATTCCAATCCACTGAAAAAGATGCTTCATTCGTTTTTTGGGCGGAAGAAGATAGAAAACCACGGAAATCATTCCGACAACATAGAAAATATAGCAGAAAGCTCCGCCTGAAAAAAGTTCGCTTATAAATGAAAAAGTGATAATTTCAAAATATGTGAAGACAATGTAAAAATCAGTATTTTTTTTGAAACAAAGTAAAACTGTTGCATAGAAAATCGTGCTGAAAACATTCAAAACTGAAAAAGGAAACAAGCCGATGCAATAGAAAAGAACAGCGTTAAATGCATGTACCATGAGGCACATTATTAAAAAAAGCAGCGTTTTCTGTTTGGAAAGGAATTCGAGTATCTTTTCACCCATACAGACTCCCAATTCTCTGAAAATTGCCTTATACAATTGTAACACAGAAAGCAGAAAAGGAAACAATTTTTTTTTAGAAAAAAACACAATTAAGAAAGGAAGGTTCAGCGTATGAGCAATAATCGAAAAAAAAAGAAAAGCAGTTGGCAAAGATAGGGAAACTTTCAGGGGCACAGAAAGTTTCCCATAAAATTAGCAATGTGCAATTAGCAATTTTTTTTATTTCTCATTGCTAATTGCTAATTTCTAATTACAAAAGGTGGATTCCATGCTTTTCGCAGTCGGCTTTCATTGAATCCGGCCACATTGAAACCTGGATTTCGCCGATGTGAGCTTTTCGAAGGAAGAACATGCACAAGCGGCTCTGACCGATACCGCCACCCATCGTGAAGCTGAGCTCACCGTTCAAAAGTCGTTTGTGGAATTCAAGATTTGCTCGTTCCGGGCAGCCCCGCTCTTCAAGCTGAAGTTTGAGACTTTCTGGACTTACGCGGATACCCATTGAAGAAAGCTCAAATGAAGATTCCAAAACAGGATTCCAGACAAGAAGATCGCCATTCAAGCCTTTGTGACCGTTACCGCTGTCAGAAATCCAGTCGTCATAGTCAGGAGCACGACCATCGTGAATTGTGCCGTCCGGCAATTTGCCGCCGATACCGATAATGAAAACAGCTCCATATTCTTCACAGATTTTTGACTCGCGCTCTTTCGGAGTCAAATCTGGATATCGCTTCTGCAAATCATCAGCGTAAACAAACTGAATGTTTTCTGGCAAAATCGGTTTAATATCTTCGTAGCGGTCGTAAATGTAGAATTCAGTGCGTTTAAGGCAGGCATAAATCTTCTGGACAGCAGCTTTTAAATATTCAATAGTGCGGTCTTCTTTATTGATGCACTCACACCAGTCCCACTGGTCAACATAAAGAGAGTGAATGTTGTCCAAATCCTCGTCGGCACGAATTGCGTTCATATCAGTGTAAATTCCAAAACCTGCAGGAAGCTTCATTTCGCTGACCTTAACACGCTTCCATTTTGCGAGCGAGTGAACGATTTCCATCTGAGCGTCGCCCATGTCCTTAACAGGGAATTTTACGGCTCGTTCAACGCCATTCAAATCATCGTTCAAGCCCTTTCCGCTCTGAACAAAAAGCGGTGCGGTAACTCGTGTGAGATTGAGAGCTGTTGAAAGCTGAGTCTGGAAGAAATCTTTAATCATTACGATTGCGTGCTCAGTCTCTTTTTCACCAAGCAGCGATTTGTAGTTTCCTGGAATCTGTACTGTTGCCATTATGTGCCTCTATTTTTTGAATTAATTTTTATCTTAAAATTATGATAGCTAAAACACATTTTTTTTTCTATACTATATCCATGGCAAAAAAACGAAAATCACGCAGACGAAAGCAGTCTCACTCGCTAATATTCTTCTATATAATTCTTGCAGTTCTCGTCGCACTGGCAATTTATTCATACAAAACTAACGAAGAATTCCGCGCTCAGGTTGACGAAATTTTCAGTCCAATTCTGAAGCCCGAAGATTCCTCTCCAACTATTATAGAAGATTCTGAAGCAGAACCTGCACAATCATCAAAAAGCGGGCAATCCACTTCCGAAAAACAGAAAAAGCCTTCAAAACAAAAAGGATTCGTCGCTCTGCCCGAAAATCTAGAATTTCCGCTGTGCGCCGGAAAACACAATGCGGCAGACCATCAAATCAGGAATTTTGCGCATTATTCCGTATGTTACAGAGAAAGCTACGAGCAGGCTGAATGGAGCGCGTACTGCCTCACCGAAGATGAGCTTGTAAAAAACACAAACCGCTCCGATGACTTCCGCTCGGACCCCGAAATCGTCACAGGTTCGGCAACACCGGCCGACTACAAAAAATCCGGCTACGACAGAGGGCATCTTTCACCGGCGGCAGATTTTGCTTTCGATGAGATGGCGATGAGCCAGACTTTTTACATGAGCAATATGAGTCCGCAGACAGGCGGATTAAACCGCGGAATCTGGAAAGACCTTGAAGCCGAAGTGCGTCTCTGGGCAAAGAATTTCGGACGCGTTTATGTTGTTTCAGGCCCGATTCTTGAAAAGCCAGCCTCTGAATACAAATCAATCGGTGAAAACCATGTTGCAGTTCCAGAATTCTACTACAAGGTGATTTTAGCCCCGCTCTATGCAGACGAAAAAGACAAAGCGACTCCCGAAGACGCAGAAAGCGCAGTCGCTCTTGGCTTCATTTTTCCGAACGAAAAATGCGAGGGTACTCTCGACGATTACGCCGTCACTGTTGATGAAGTTGAAAAACGCACCAAACTGGATTTCTTCTCGCTTTTGGAAGACAAAGTTGAAAATGAGATTGAAAGACAAATTAAGCGCTAATTTTTATCTTGCAACGATATGCACAAATTTGTATAATTATAAACATATTTTCACAAAAATTGCATAAATATGCAATACCGCTAACGCGGGGTTTAAGGAGTAGCTATGACAGAATCAGAAAGTTTGTTTATCGGCAGATTGTCCGTTCTTGCGGAACGAAATGACCCAATCGACAAAAGCCTTTATGACAAATACGATGTCAAACGCGGTCTCCGAAACGCAAACGGCACCGGCGTTCTTGTCGGACTTACGAGCATTGGTGATGTAGTCGGTTACGAAGTTCAGGATGACAAAAAAATCGCAATTCCTGGCCGCCTTATTTACCGTGGCTACAATGTTGAGGATTTGATTAACGACGCAGAGGCTCACAATCAGTTTGGCTACGAGCAGTGCGTTTATCTTCTATTATTTGGTGAGCTTCCGACTCAGGCTGAGCTTGATCATTTCAAAGAATACCTCGGTTCTCTCCGCCAGCTCCCGGACAACTTCACCGAAGACATGATTATGAAGGCTCCTTCTGCCGACATCATGAACAAACTTGCGCGCGGTGTTCTGGCTTCTTATTCTTACGACTCAAACCCGGAAGACCGCTCGCTTTCAAATGTTTTGCGCCAGTGTATCGAGCTTACTTCACGATTCTCCACTCTCACGGCATACGCTTATCAGGCAAAACGTCGCTACTACGACGGAAAATCAATGTACATTCACAATCCGCTGCCAGAGCTTTCTACAGCCGAGAATTTCTTGCGCCTTATCCGAAACAACAAGGCTTTCACTGACGAAGAGGCAAAATTGCTCGACCTCGCTTTGATTTTGCACGCTGAGCACGGTGGCGGTAACAACTCTTCTCTTACAGTTCATGTCGTTTCTTCTGCTGATACGGACACTTATTCTGCAATTGGTGCGGCAGTCGGCTCACTCAAAGGCCGCCGTCACGGTGGTGCGAACATTCAGGTTGCCGCAATGATGGACGACATCAAAGAGAATGTAAAAGACTGGTCAAGCGAAATCGAAGTCAAACGCTACCTCGAAAAAATTGCCAACAAAGAGGCTTTCAACCGCACAGGCTTGATTTACGGTATGGGTCACGCAGTTTACACAATCAACGATCCGCGAGCAACAATCCTGCGTGACAGAGCTGCAAAACTCGCACACGAAAAGGGCCTCGACGAAGAATACAATCTTTACAAGATGGTAGAAAAATTCAGCCCGGATATTCTTTACGAAAAGCACGGCGACGGCAAGAAAATCTGTGCGAATGTTGACTTGTACTCTGGATTCGTTTATTCGATGCTCAATATCCCGCGCGAGCTTTTCACACCGATTTTCGCAATCTCACGAATCGCAGGCTGGAGCGCACACCGAATCGAGGAAATTGTTGCAGGCGGAAAGATTTACCGTCCGGCATACAAGAACATTTCCGCAGAAAGGGAATATGTTCCAATCGAAAAACGATAAGAAACACCTGATTCCACGGATTAACAAAAAACAGCTTTTGTATCCGTGGAATTAGCTCACACATTGATTCCGATATTTTGCAAGAATCGTTTTGTAGTATTCAGTGTAGAGTGATTTAGCATCTTTTTTACACTTTCCAGGTTATGACTTTTAGAATATTCCATTAACACAGCAAAGTATCGGAAATTTTTTAGTCCGTATGGATGTTTTATTTTGCCTTCCGAATACAGTTTCTTTATTTGTTTCAGAATTATATTTTTACATGATTGAAAAGAAATATTTTTATTTGAGAAATACGCCTCTCCAATTCCATAATATTCATTTTCCACATGGTCACGACTGATTTTTTCCCAAAATCTCGCCAGTAAATCATTATACCATTGAGGAGAATTTATATATTCATAATATCCTCTAAAACCTGCACCATCAGATTCTGAAATAATCCACCCTTCAGGCTCCACTGCATTCCAATTTTCATCAGGTCGATAACAATAAGCAACTGAAATTTCTGTACCTTGTAAAACTCCATCGACAAGAATTTTTTGATTTAGATTTTCAAATTCCGCATAAGAAAAAGATGCCTGCAAAAAATCAGCATCAGAATACGCTTTCACACTAATAACTGCAAGAATCACAGCTTTTTCTATTGGCAAGGAATTTATTATTTCCTGGACTTCCTCTTCTGAAGGAATTAAATACTGCTCGCCACATTTATAATCAATTTCAGACAGTTTTACATCATCAAACGGATTTGAAATCAGAAGTTTCTTTTCATATATGAATGAATAGAATTTACGGACACGAGAAACCAATACACGAACAATCCCCTGAGACATTCCGTTACTGTACGCTTCTTTCACAAAGGCAACAATATCATTCCCGTTCACTTTAAAAAAAGGAATGTTTTGTTGAAGACAAAATTCATCGAACTTCGATATTGCTTTTTCGGCTTCTTTTTTGTACTCCGGACTCACACTCTCCAAATATTCATTAACCAAATCAGATTGTCTTGGAAAATTGTCAGTCGCCTTATAATCCAAAAGGAAATTCTGAAATTTATTCGTAATTTCAATTATTTTTTCTGGCTCATAAGTCAGCAATACAGGGAAAGTTGAAATGATTTCTTTAAATAGTCGTTCTTCATCCATATGAATAACAATAGAATAAATACAAAAAAGATTCAATATAACGCGTTAATATTGACAAAATCTTATTTTCGTATAAAATACAAATTATAACGCGTTATTTTACACTTTAAAAAGAAAGGAGACACAAAAATGGACCAAAATAAAAATATGCTCTCTATCGCAAAAAAAGCCGTAGCACTCTTGGATAACAACGACTTATCAGACGAGACAAAATACGAACAGCTGGCCACTCTTTTGGTACAGTTCGCCTTTACATGCACAAACATTTCTAATTCAGAAGAAACATACACCATCGAGGAGTCTGATGAAGCTCCAACAGAAGAGGACTATACAGAAGACCAAGATTTTGATGAATCTGATGAGCCTAATGATTACCTCCAAGAAGCCATTCGAGAAGCAAATGAAGTAATGCAAGAGGAAGAGCGTACAGAAAACCAGGATTCTGCTGAACATGATTCCTTGTTCTCTATTGATGAATTCAACAGAATCTATTCATCGCTTGATACAACTAAGGAAAATGACAAAAACATCAGCTCTATCAAAGAATCTCTGTCCGGCGTTCCATATTTTAAAGAATACACGGAAGAACATATTCAGAAAATGAAGGACTTATTTGAGAAATATCCGAATTTTAAGGAATATGAAGAAATTTTCATCCCTTCCAAAGAAGTTTTGAGCTTAAAAACGGATAAAAAAATCTTAATGAGCAACATCCTTATAATCGGTGAACCATCCTGCGGTAAATCATCTTTTGTAAACAAATTATGCGAAATTTATGGATATTACCATCGCACCACTTTGGGAAGCGGAAGCGTAAACTTCACCTTGACGGGAGGTGACAAAGGCTACGACAAAAGTAACTGCGGTGATATTTTACGCTCACTTTTTAAGAAAGACGGTCATCCTATCGCAAACCCGCTTGTAATTCTGGATGAAATAGACAAAGCTGACTACGGCTATGGCGGCGACAGAGATTTATCAGGAGCATTTTCGGTACTTCTTGAGAAAAACAATGCAAAACATTTTGCAGACAACTTCTTTAAGGTTGAAGTTGACGCATCGCATATAAATTATATTGCAATCGCAAATGATATTTCAAAGATTCCGGCTCATATTCTAAGTCGATTTCCAATAAAGCTGAACATCAGAAATTACACGAAAGAAGAAATCAAATCCGTTGTCATTGAAAATCAATACAAGGATTGGATTACTGATAATTCAATCAATACGAAGCTTGTTCCAGAGCATATACCTGAAAAAACTAAAGAATTGATTTTCGAGCTAAGTCATGGTCGACCAAGAGAAGTTCCTTCCGTGCTATCACAAATCGCAGCGAAATCAATATGTCAAAAAAACGAATGCGTCATCGCAAGTTTTTCTCTGGATGAAAATAACACAAGAGAATTAAGGAAATTATTTGAATCCGAGAGTTTTGGCAATAACAGGAAAATAGGATTTCAGAATTAACAGGTAAAAATAGGATTCTGGATTCTTTCTCTTGGCAGGCATATATTATATAATGGAATCTTGTTATGCTTCAAATGTTTGAATTAAAGGATTACCGCTAATGGAAAGAATCGATAAAATTTTGTCTCATCATGGATTCGGCTCTCGAAAAGATGTCAAAAAGCTGCTCCGTGATGAACGAGTCACCGTCAACGGCAAATTTGTTTATGACTCAGGATTTCAGCTCGACATTGAGAATGATGTTGTTTGCGTGGACAAGGAAGAAATCCGACTTCAGCACGACCTCTACATTATGATGAACAAATGCCAGGATGTCGTTTGCGCGAACAAGGATGGAGAGCATCAGACAGTCTTCGATTTGCTCGACGAATCTCTAAAACACAAATTCTTAGGCGGCGACCTTCACTGTATGGGCAGGCTCGACATCGATACCGAGGGTCTGCTGATTCTCACTACAGATGGGAAGCTCACGCACAGGCTTCTCTCGCCAAAAACTCACGCACCCAAAACTTACGCCGTGGGTTTGCGGGATTCTCTCACCGAAGAAGAAAAACAGAACTACACAGAAAAATTCTCAAAAGGCTTCTGGATTGACCGCGAAGGAAACGAAAACGGATTTGATGCAAAACCGGCAGAGATTAAGTTTGAAGTTAGCAGTGAGCAGTTAGCAGTGAGCAGTTGTGAAAGCTCGCAGGGGAGCGGGGAAAACACACGGCATATCGATTGTCTTCTCAAGATTTATGAAGGGAAATTTCATCAGGTAAAGCGGATGTTTGCTCAGCTGGGAAACGAAGTTGTTTATTTGAAACGCGTGAAGATGGGAAATCTAGAACTTGATCCCACAATTCCTCTCGGTGGTTACCGTGAACTCAGCAAAGAAGAAATCAAACTACTGAGCGACTAAAGACAGCGGCACGGATAGGGAGCGACCCGCTCTAGCGGGGCAAAACCTGTGAGACAGGTTTTGAGCTAGTCTCCAAGCAGCTATGCTGCGAAGGGCCGCGTCATTTAAAAGACAGGGAATTCCGCGAGTTTTTGGAACAAAAACTCGTCGAAGTAAGAAACTACATGGATACGCTAGCCGCGTAAGCGGCGAGTTAATTATTTCCACTCATGTCAACGACACGAAGTGGCGTATGTAGTTTCTTACGCCCCCATACCGCCGTCAACGCCAAGAACCTGGCCTGTGATGTATGTGCTCAAATCACTTGCGAGGAAGAGCGCTGCATTTGCGATGTCCTCTGGTTTTCCGGCCCGTTTGAGTGGAAGACCTTCAATCCACTGAGCTTTCATGTCGTCTTTGAGAACGGCAGTCATATCAGTCTCGATGAATCCTGGTGCGATTGCATTTACGCGAACTCCACGGCTTCCGACTTCTTTTGCAAGAGCCTTTGAGTAAGCGATGATTCCGCCCTTAGATGCTGCATAGTTGACCTGACCGCCCTGTCCGTGAAGACCGACGATTGAAGCCATATTGATGATTGAGCATGATTTGTCTTTTGCACGAATCATGTTGCTTGAAACAATCTGGCTGATAAGGAATACGCTTGTGAGGTTGATGCGAAGAACATCGTCCCAGTCCTCTTTCTTCATGCGGAAAGAAAGACCGTCGCGTGTGATTCCGGCATTGTTTACGAGAACATCGAATGTACCAGCTTCTGCAAGGGCTACCTTTACGACTTCAGTAACCTGCTCTGCATTTCCGACATCAGCGTAAATCTCATGGAAAGCAACTCCGTTCTCTGAAGCAAGCTTCTCCAAATCTTCTTTTGCGGCACTAGGCTTAGAGCACAAGCCCCAGACTTCAGCGCCATTTTTAATGAAAGCCTCAACGATAGCGCGACCAATACCGCGGCTAGAACCAGTTACAAGTGCTTTTTTATTCTTCAACAACATAAATTTCTCCTTTTTACAGTGACTGAATAGCCTCAGCTGTGTTTACTGGTGTACATGCGAGAGTTGCACCGAGTTCTGTCTGCCCCCACAAGCCGCTCAGGACTTTTCCTGGTCCCACTTCGAGGATTACCCATTCGTTTGCAGAATCTTCTTTAATCATGTCTGCGAGAACTTTCTCTTCGTCTGTCCAGCGAACCGGGTGTGTGAGGTGATCAACTGCGCTTGCTTTTGCAGGAGCACCTTCTGTTACTTTTTTGCCTGTAACATTTGAGAAAAGAGTGATTTTTGGGTCACAGAATGTGTACGGCTCCAAAGCGATCTTGAAATTATCAGCGGCACGCTGCATGAGCGGGCTGTGGAATGGGCCTGCAACGGCGAGGCGGACGGTTCTGCGAGCACCAGCGGCTTTTGCAGCTTCTTCAGCCTTTGTAAGACCGTCAGCAGTACCAGAGATTACGGTCTGTTTGACGCTGTTGAGGTTTGCGGCATAAGCACCTTCGATTCCGTTTGCAATTTCTTCAACTTTCTCTGGTGGAAGACCAAGTATTGCGCTCATTCCAGGAGCATTTCCTGCGTTCTCTTCAGCAATCTGTTCACAAACTTTCTGCATGATTGAACCACGCTCGCAAACAACTTTGATTACATCTTCAAAAGAAAGGATTCCTGCAGCATACAAAGCAGGGAATTCACCCAAGCTGAAACCCATTGCGGCACTTGGCTCGATTCCTTTTGATTTCAATGCTGCCATTACGGCAAGACTAGCTGCAGTAATTGCAAGCTGACTGTTATCACTTCTGTTCAATTCAGTCTGCTCAGTTTCCCAGAGCAATTTAGGAATATCTTTTCCAGTAACCTTGGAAATATCGTCAATGACCTTGCGTGCTTCCGGGAAAGCCTCACAAACATCTTTAATCATTCCCTGAGCCTGTGCGCCCTGTCCTGGGAACAAAAATGCATACTTCTTAGCCATTTGCTTCTCCTTTTATTATGACAAAAATCGTTAAAATGTCATACTCGATTATATTATAGGAATATATGGATTTATGCAAGAGAAATGAGGCAATTTTAAAACTTGCAGAATATCAGAAAAGCGTGCTATTCTGACTATAAGATTTTTTTAAGGAGGCCACAATGTTGGATATTCAATACTTATTATTTCTTCAACGACTGAGGGAATTATCAGGGGGAGTTTTCGATGAAGTCTTCAACGATATTTCAAAAATTGCACTCGATGTTCTTTTCTATCTGCCTTTCGTGATTTATTGGGCTATCGATAAGGAATGGGGCAAGCGTTTTATCGGGGTAATGCAAGGCTCAGAGCTAGTAAACTCTTTGGTAAAACTCACAGTCTGCGCATACCGTCCGTGGATTCGTTCTGATTTAATAGAGCCTGCCGGTGATTCAAAAGTTGCTGCCACAGGCTATTCATTTCCAAGCGGTCATACGAACCGTGCAGCAGCGGTTCTTGGAACAACAGCCGTCTGGCAATACAAAAAAAGACGCTGGCTTGCGATTTTGAGTGCAATCGGCATTCTTCTCACAGGTTTTTCACGCAATTTTCTTGGCGTACACACACCACAAGATGTCCTCGTTGGATTCCTTCTTTCAATAATCGCAATTTTCGTAGTAGGAAAAATTCTGAATTGTGTCAAAGGCAAAGATAAGCTCGCCGATATTTTGACATTTGCAGGTCTCGTGTTTGTTGCGGCAGCCATCGTATACATTAAATTCAAACCGTATCCAATGGATTATGTTGACGGTAAATTGCTTGCTGATCCAGAAAAACTTATGAACGATGCCTTCAAAATCTGTGGAAGTTTCAGTGCACTTCTTTTGGGCCTGTACATTGACCGGCATTATATTCATTATGAAATTCCAGTCGGACACAAAAATCTTCCAGTTCTAACAGCTGTTGGGCTGGGTATCTATGCTTCATGGAAGATTTATCTTTCAAAGACACTTTTAGTCACACCTCTCGGTGGCCACCTTGGAAATTTCATCGCCTATTTTATTGGTGGAATCCTTGCAATGGTGATTATTCCGATTTTTATCACAAAGTTCACAAAAAACGAAGAATAGACAGCACAGATTTCAGTTCTTGAATTCAAAATGCTGCCAGTCTTTACAGTCCTGCCAGTCGCCGCCCCATTCAAAGCCGCGACTGGTAAAGAGCTTGTATGCAAGGTCATTGTGGTCGATTTTGTACGGAAAGTTTTTGCTTCGGTCAAGATATTCGCCGCTGTTTGCAGGCTCCAGGTTCGGTTTACCGTTCACGAACTTGTAATACGGGTTGTAAAGCGGATTTATGTCTACGGCCAGCCCTGCCCCATGTTTTGAAACCACCTTCGTATGGGAAATAAATCTGAAATTGAAGCACGAAGAGTTATTATCGCTCATACTTCGCTCATCGTCGGCATCATATTCATCAATCAGGTGGATTTTTTCAATAGGATAATCAGCAGAATATAATTCCTTGAAAATATCAAGAAGTATGTCAGCGATTTTTACATTGCAGACAAGTTCGCCATCTTTTACAGTGCCTTCAAGAGTTTTATGAAGAACATGGAGATAACGCAAATCTGAACGAGGAATAGTACAGTTATCCTTAAAAGATTTTCCCTGCATTTTCTTGAAAAGGGCATCAGAAATCTCAGTAATATAAAAATCCTTTTCCAAACTCAAATCCTTATCTTCAACAAGAAATATCTCTTCTTTTTGGGCGCAATTTTCTGTGACCTGAGGCTTTTCCCAACGGACAGCCATATTTTTTGGATAAAAAAAATCTTCCGCATACAGACCGAAACAAAATGCAGTCAGCAGCGGAAGATAAATGATTTTAGAATACATTTACACGCAAACCGAATGAAATCTGCGGAACAATACTTCTGATTTCCTCTTCTGAAGAAACATCAGTTGGAATGAACCACAGCTGCCCCTCAGTATAGAAGGCAATCGTTCGGAACATCTTCTGGCGTGAGAATGTAACACGCGGGAATTCAAGTTGCAAGAGTCCGGCAGAAAGAATCTGCGGCTTACCAGAACCAGATTCATTGAATCGTGTAAAGTTTGCACCAACCGCAACATTCAAGCTGAGCCATTCCCAGTCAGGTCCAAGATAATACCTGAACGGCATATAGAACACATTTGCAAGAAGCTTGACACCAAGAACATTGTTTCCGCCGTAGCGCATGTCATTCTGGTCAAACAGAGCGCGCTGCTGCTGTGTAAACTGTCCCCACTGAAGCTGGAGCTTAACATTGTCATCGAAGAATGTAAGGCCTGCACCGACATTGAAGAGCGTAGCACCCCAGAACTGCCAGTCAAAGTAGAGGCCCTGAATGAATCCAGGAATCTCATACATAGACTTATCGCCCTGTCGCAATGCAAGGGTAAGGCTCTTGAGAGCAACATCATCCTTTGCAAGACCAGAGAATTCAAGCTGCTGATTATAATGTCCGCCTGAACCAGGTGAAATAAGCTTAATAGTCGGCTTAGTGCTGTCAACCTGAACAATACAACGGGTAACAGCAACTTCACCATTTTTCATTGTAGCTCGAACGAGAAGGAAGTGGTATCCCTCTTCAATATCCTCATTTTCGACTCTGTAGCGCCATTTTCCAGAAGTAGAAAGACGCTTGAAAGTTTTTCCATTGTCGAGTGAAAGTTCAACACATTCTACTGATTTGCCAGCAAGACTGTCTTTGATTTCTTTAGAAGCGCCCTTTGCATTTGCACGGACAACCTCTTCTTCATCGTAAGAATAACCGGCATTTCCAATGATATACGGTCGTTCAACAGCAAAATCACCATAAGTGAAGTTATCAATTGTAACCCAAGGACCTACAGCACCATAATTGAGATACTGAGTATTCGAAACAATTTTTGAAGTATCAGCAAGAGAAGCTTCAACTCGGATAGTGTGAGCACCCTCCTCAATCATTGTTTGATCGAGTGTATATTTGAAGAAACCGCTTTCACTAAGTTCTGTCTGGGCAACAGTTTTTCCGTCTACGAAAAGCGTAAGGCTCTGAATATCAACTTCACTGACAGCCGTACCATAGATATTAAAGATACCCTGAACAAACTCGCCGTTTAGAGGATAAAGCAGGTCAACTTTAGCCTTAGGAGCTTTTTTATCGAGCTGAATGTTTCGGCTCACACGGGTGATGTTTGCAGCGGCATCAACTCCAGTAAGTTCAATATTGTAGAATCCATCATCAAGATTTGAAATATCCAATGCCTGAGTAATGATTTCATCAGGAGTCAAATCTGTGCGTGCAAGTTTTGAATTGACCGATTTTCCATCAAGAGAACGGATTGTAATATAAAGTTTCGTAAGGTCAATGTTATCCATAGTCTGACCAGAGAAGAATACCATACCAGTAGATTTTGAATCGTCTACAGGGAGAGCAAGGTCAATTTTTGGAGCTGTATTATCGATGTTGATTAATGATGAATACAAACCTTCTATGCCGTACCAGTCAACAACCTTCATGAATACAACATGAGTTCCGTCTTCTACGACGCGTGTATCAAATTCGTAAGTCCAGTTACACTGAGTCATTTCGTGGCCAAAGTTTCCTTTTGCCTCATTGTAAGAATTTCCGTTATCAACTGAAATATAGACAGCCTTAATGCCGTTCTTATCAGTTGCGATACCAGTCATTTTTACAGTCTGCTTTACAGTTTCACTGATTGGTGGTGTAAGGACAGAGCCTTTTGGTTCCTCAAGAGAAATTCTGAAATTGCGGGTGAATTCAGGTCCCTTAACGCCATTAATATCAACTGCATAAACAGTAATTGCATGTTCGTTATCCGTGAAATCAGTCAGTTTTTTAGGGATGATAAAACTTGTACCAATCTGATCAAGTTCTTCATATCGTCCGCTGTCAAATTTATAGAAGATTTTTGGACCTGCAACTACATTTCCAAGCTCATCTTTCTTAACACCGTCATCATCATAGATTACGCCAGAGAATTCAAAATCACGCGTAATTACGGCATTTTCTTCAGGAACATGAACTTCCGCAACAGGAAGGTCACTTGCATTATCAATGATAAAAGCCCACTGCTTGATATCAGTAGAATTTCCGATTGCATCAGAGAATTTGAATGTCATCAAATCATCAATCGGTTTTTCAGCCGTTCCGACCTGAGTTACAATCATTGAAGCAAGAGGAATATCAACCGGCTTTGAAGTTTCGCCACGCTTTGCAGGAGCAAAATACTCAACCTTTGAAAGAAGACCGTTATCCTTTGCAATAAATGCAATCAGGTTTTCACCATTTACAATATCCTCACTGCCAGGAAGAATTACTTCAACTTCCGGAGGAGTTGTGTCTTTATGAATTGCAATAGATTTAACAGTCTGACGACCTACAGCATCAGTTGCACGGACATCAATTCCAACAAGACCGTCTTCAAAACTGCTCAGTCCGACATTTGCAGTGTACTGACCACCAGCCAGTTTCAAGTCTGCCCATGATGCACCGCCGTCAAGAGAATATTCGACCTTAGAGATTCCGTTTGCATCAGAAGCACTTACATTAAGAGTTGTGCTATTCTGAACCCAAAGATGATTCTTAGGCGCAACAATCTCAACAGAAGGAGCCTCGCTGTCAACAACAAGATTTACGAGAGAAGAACTGTAACTCTTGCCTTTGCCATCCTTAACGCTAACTGCAATATTTTTATATGTTCCGTCTTTTGAAGGAATTACTGCAATTGATTTTCCGTTATTCTCAAGCTGAAGTTCTGAATTTGAAAGACTAGCCGTGACCGGAGAAGCTACATGAGCGTATCCATAGAATGGCTCGCCAGCTTTAAGAACATAAGCATTGAGCGAACTGTTATATCGAGCATTTTCGGCAGGAATCCAGTGAATGTCGCCCTCTTTCCAGCTGCTCTTCTTTGAAGGAACCGGTCGAACAACACAGAATGTGACTTTGCAGCTTCCTGAAGCAATTTTTCCAGCTTCAGCACGAACAGTGAGGGTTGTAACTCTTGACGGAAGATTTGCTAATTTGACTTCATAGTGATCATCAACAAGAACGGCCTTTCCAGACTGTTTAAGATCACCACCGACTTCGTCTTCGCCTTCGATTAAATATGAAACGGAAACCGTTTTTTCTTCTGTTCCAACATTAAATACAGCAGTAGCAGGTTCTGATGCCCCGTACGGAATGATGACATTCATGCCGCCCTTATACTCAGCACCATTAATGCTTACGATTTCGACTGAAACACCTGAATTATCTGAACCTTCGATGATTTTGTCAGCAAGCGGAGAATTGAGCAAATCCTCGTGGATATAAGTCAAATCCTTAATGTTAATAAGAGACTTCTTTTCAACCACGCGCTCGTAAATATCCTTTACTGAAACAGTTATCTGAACAAGTCCCCACGGAGCATTTGAAAGCGGAATTCGAACAGAGACATTCTTTTCTGGAGCTTTTGTGGTAAATTCTTCTGTTGCAAAGACTTCATTGAATCCAGATTCGATTGTATAGCTGTATGAAACGATGCCTGTCGGTGAAGAAGCAGAAACTTCATATACAGGGTTTGATTCCGGGTGAACAAGAAGACCATTTGTGACTTCTGTAGAACCGATTTTTGCATTTGAGAAAGAAGCTTTTGGTCCCATTGAAGTGAATGAAACTGTTGCAGGATTGCCTTTTACACCGTAAATATCTTTTGCAACAACCGTGATTCTATGAGTACCAGCAAAAAGGTCATCCGCAGGAATCTGTGCAGCAAAAACGCCCTGAGATTCAAGTGTAACTGGTGATGAGCCATCAAGGCTGTATTCAACAGAAGCAACCCCATCATCATCCTTTACGATTCCGCGAACAAAGACAGTTCCAGCCTCGCCAGAAAGAACTGAATCGGCAACAGGACTCTGAATTGTAACTACAGGCTTGTCATCTTCCTGATTGAGTGCGATGGACTTTTTGACTGTAACGATATTTCCAGCTGTATCGACTGCAGTAATGGTAAATTCTGTACTTTTGCCAGCAATTCCGCGAGTATCAATTTCTTTTGACCAGTACGGGTTTCCAGGAATAAGCTCAAATTCTTCGCTCTGACCATTGAAAGACCATGAAAGCTTATGAAGACCAACTTTATCTTTTGCAAAACCTGCGATAGTGAAAATACCATTGCAAACTTCATCTTCTTTTGGAGAAACAACCTTTACATCAGGCTTTGTATTATCAATGAAGTAAAGATATGAAGAAACACCGACAGACCCCATTTTATCGATTGCCTTGAACCAAAGGATTGCCGGACCATCTTTTGAAAGTCGTGTATCGATAGGCAAATCGAAATAGCAGTTTCCGTCTTTTTTATCTTCAGAAATTTTTGTCTGAATATAGGTTTCGCCGTTATCGAGAGAATAATAGAGGGATTTGATTCCATTGCCGTCTGAAACAGTACCTTTGAGACTGATTTTTCCAGAAACAAGCTCACCGAGCGCATGATTTGTTACGGTTGTAACCGGCTTACGGCGGTCAAGGTTCCAGGTTACGAAAGCCTTTTTCTTTGGCTTTTCCTGAGAAGAAAGGCCATTGATATCAACACCCCAAACTTCGATTGTATGAGGACCTTCTTCGAGATTATTTGTATCAAGATAGTAAGACCAGAATTCCTTGCCTTCTGCACGAACAGGTTCTCCGCCGTCCAAAATGAGCCAGACTTCAGCAACGGCATCATCATCAACACAAGTACCGACGATATTGAGGTTGCCCGGAACACGCATATTATTGATTGGGTTTGTTATGCCGGAAATTGCATAGTCAGAATCCGGGTCAATGAAAAGATTGAAAGGACCAGCTACTTCGGTATTGCCACCCTTATCTTTTGCTTCAACATAGATGTTATACTTACCTTCTTTCTTTTCGTTGATGTCAAAAGTTTCCTGCCAGCTGTCCATGTGTTCAACATCACGATAATCTGCATCTCGTTTTCCAAAAGCAAATGCACCAAAACAGCTTGCGACAAAAACAGAAGCCGAAATAATTTTTTTGAGGTTTTTCTTCATAGCCCTGACCTTAAACATTTTTTTACTCCTCATATTCTAGACGAAGAAAGAAACAAAATCAAATCTATCAAAAAAAATTTTGCATTTTTTTGAAATTCATTCTAAAATTTCGGTAAATTTACATAAATTCTAGAGGAAAAAACACATGGATGAAAAAATTTCTGAATTGCAAAAGATGATTGACGAGTCAAACCAAATCGTTTTTTTCGGCGGCGCAGGTGTTTCAACCGAAAGCGGAATCCCTGATTTTCGAAGCCAGGACGGTCTTTATCAGCAGGAATGGAAATATCCGCCCGAAACAATTATATCGCGTTCATTCTTTGATGCGAATCCAAAAGAATTCTACCGTTTTTATAGAAAGAAATTGATTATAAAAGATGTCAAACCGAACATCACGCATATCAGGCTTGCCGAACTTGAAGCCGCAGGAAAGCTTAATTCAGTTGTGACTCAGAACATCGACGGACTTCACCAGCTTGCAGGAAGCAAAACCGTCTGGGAACTCCACGGAAGCACGCTCCGAAATTACTGCATGAAGTGCGGCAAATTCCACGACATAGATTTTATCGCCGCAAGCGAAGACCGTGAAGACAAACTCCCGATTTGTGAATGCGGCGGTCTCGTAAAGCCAGATGTAGTCCTTTACGAAGAAGGTCTTGACGACAAAGTGATTAACGGTGCAGTTGAAGCAATCGCAAATGCCGACATGCTGATTATCGGAGGCACATCGCTGGTAGTGTATCCGGCGGCAGGCTTAATCCGCTACTTTAGGGGCAAACATCTGGTACTGATAAACAAAAGCGAAACCTCAGCCGACGCAAACTGCGACCTGGTAATTCACGATTCGCTTGGCAAGGTGTTTGAGCAAATCAAAGTATCTAAAGTCTGATTCACTTGCAGCGTGTTGAGCAGTGGAGATTTTTCTGGATTTTGATTCATCTGTGTTAATCTGCGTGTATCTGCGTCCATTTTTTTCACTGCGCGAATCAAAAGATTCTTTGGAGTTGCACTTTCTTCTATAAATTCGAGTATCTGGACTTTGTAGCCTTCTCTTTCCAAAAGCTCTGCGCGGATTGCATCGGTTACAAGGGCAGAAAATCGCTCTTTTATGAGACCGTGCTTCAAGAGAGGTGCGAACGGAGAATCTTGTGGAACAGATTTTGCTGAAAGCTGACTGTTGATTTCGTGCTGGCAACATGGAACAGAAAGAATTGCATTCGCTTTGTGCGAAATCGCATAATCGAGAGCATAATCAGTAGCGGTGTCACAAGCATGAAGCGTCACGATGATGTCAGGGTGCTTTTCTTCGCCAAATGAAGCTATATCCCCTACCGCAAACGAAAGATTTTTGAGACCGAGTTTTTGAGAAAGACCATTGCAATAAGCGATTACATCTTTTTTAAGGTCAAGTCCAAAGATTTCGCAAGGGATTTTTTTGATTTCGGTGAGGTAATGCTGCACGGCAAAAGTGAGATAGCTCTTTCCTGAACCAAAATCTACTATATTAAGAGGTGAATTTTCAGATACAGGATTTTTTCCGCCCTCACGAAGAGCGATTACATCCTCAAGAATATCGTCAAGCATTTCAAGGAAACGGTTAATCTGCCTGAATTTGTCATATTTTGCCTTAACGACCTTCCCCTCCGCCGTCATCACGCCCAAATGCACAAGAAAAGGCACCGCAACGCCTTCCTGAAGAAGATATTGCTTTCTCTTTTGACAAGGATTAAAACCAGCCCCATTCAAATAACTGCTCCCTGCTAACTGCTCCCTGCTAACTGCTAATTGCTCACCGCTAACTGCTAACTGCTCACTGCTCATTGCTAATTGTTTGCGAAGCAAACGCACTTTTCCTTTTTTATTCGCAAGAATCGTGATTTCCTCGGATTCAGTTCGCTGAACGCAATTTTTGAAAGTCGTGCCGGCATGCGCGGCGATAAACTCGTTAAGTTCAGCCTCGCTCATCTTTTTATGGAAGACCTGCTTTTGAGTGTAGAATTCGGCGAAGTAGTTTTCATTTTTAGAAGCCGCAAGTGAAGCCGTGAGCAACCTGATTTTAACGCGGGTATATTCCTCACCCAAAATTTCAGCGATATTTTTAACTGGTTTCGAAAATGTAACTGATAAAATCATAAAATTCCTGTCCGCTTTAAGGGGTGCGCAAGGTAGGGAGCCGGTCGCCGCAGGCGAAAAAACTCGTGAGACGAGTTTTTAGGCGAGTCTCGGAAAAATCTGTGATTTTTCCGCGGGAAAGGCCTCTACTTTGCATTGCTCTCAGCGCAAGGGTATGGAGCACCTGCGAAGCAGTTCCGAAGCGTATGCGTAGGAATGAGCGTTAGCGAAGTGCGGAACACCCGACCCGAAGGGGTGCGCCCTGAAAAATGTTTCACAAATGTTTCACGAAACACTATATATTTTAATTTAAAAATGCGATAATATAAATATATGGGAAAGATTTTTGTTTTTGTTAATCAGAAGGGTGGCGTTGGCAAAACAACTTCCGCTATCAATATTGGCGCTTACATGGCAGAACTTGGCAAAAAGGTCCTGCTCGTGGACTTCGACTCTCAGGGCAACATGTCAACCGGAGTCGGCATCACAAAAGACAAGCCTTCAATTTACGAATTCATGGACGATGATGCCCTTGCGGACACCGCAATCAAACACACCGCGGTCGCAAATCTTGATGCGATTTGTGCTGACGAGGATCTGGCTGGTGCTGCGATTGAATTTGCAGACGCAACAAAAGTTCCTGTCGATAAGCGTGATTTCATCTTAAAAGAAACACTCGAACCGCTTAAAAGCGTTTATGACTATATTTTGATTGACTGCCCTCCTTCACTCGGCGTTCTCACAACGAACGGTCTTGTTGCGGCAGATGCAGTGCTTGTTCCAATGCAGTGTGAATATTTCGCTCTGGAAGGAATTACGCTCCTTTTGCAGACAGTAAAACGAGTTCAGAATTCCACAAACCCGAACCTCACAATTGGCGGCATTTTTTTCACCATGTACGATTCAAGAACACGGCTCGCTCAGGATGTCGTACGAAATGTTCAGGCTTACTTCAAAAATTTCGTATTCAATACAATCATTCCGCGAAACATCCGTCTTTCAGAAGCACCTTCTCACGGTCAGCCAATCTGTCTCTATGACCCGAACTGCGTTGGAGCCAAGAGCTACAAAAAGCTTGCAGAAGAGGTAATCAGCCGTGGCTAAAAAATTCGGTCTTGGAGCGGGTGTTGACGCTCTCATGGGAAAAGTGGGACTGAGTGCAAACGATTTTATGCCACACGAGGAGCAGACCAATCAGTCTCAGGATTCCCAATCACAGGAATCTCAGAATTCTCAGCTTTCCGATTCAGAACAGGCGGCTCAGGCTGTCGAAAAGGCAGTTGAAGCTGGCAATATTCCGGCAGAAGTTGCTACTGGTGAGCGAAAATTGCCTGAAGGAATCAGCGTTGATGAAAACGGTCAGCTCTGGCTCAATGTCGATTTGCTCAAACCAAATCCTCACCAGCCACGAAAAGAATTTGACGAAGAAGCACTTCAGGAACTTGCAGATTCAATCCGCGAACACGGCATTTTGCAGGCAATCACAGTTGAAGATTCCGGAGACGGTTACTTCTATATTATTGCAGGTGAAAGGCGTACCCGTGCGGCAAGAATCGCTAATCTGTCAGAAGTACCAGTACAGCTTCGAAAATACTCAGATCAGAAAAAACTTGAGATTGCTTTAATCGAAAACATTCAGCGAGAAGATTTAAATCCGATTGAAGAAGCAGAGGCTTATTATCAGCTCATGGAGATTTCTGGCTTGAGTCAGGAACAGGTTGCTGCCCGCGTCGGTAAAAACCGTTCGACCGTAGCAAATGCCATCCGTCTCCTGAAATTGCCGGAAGACATGAGGACTTCACTGGTTCAGGGCCACATCACGGCCGGTCACGCAAGAGCCCTGCTTTCTGTAAAAGAAAATGCCGACATGAGGATTCTTTTTGCTAAAATCATCGGCAACGGAATGAATGTCCGCGATGCAGAAGAAATGGCAAGAACGCTCAACGAAGGTGCTGGAAACGGTGTCTCAAAAAAGAAAGAGCCTAAAGCCGACAACAAAGATCCAAACATCAAGGAACTCGAACAGAAATTCATCGAAAAACTAGGCACAAAAGTTCAGATTAAAGGCACTATGGAACGAGGCAGCCTGGAAGTTCAGTTCTTTACAAAAGACGACTTAAACAGAATCTATTACCTTATCTGCGGCAGCGAGTAAACAAAAAGCTGAAAATTGAAAATTTTACGGGACGACACTCCGCTCGTCCCGTTTTTTTTGTTGCAAGTGATTTCTTGAGAACCACACTGCTTAAAAAAGACAGAAAATGCGAAAAAAATAACCTGTGGGACGCACAGGTTATTTTTTTGTATTATTCGATTTATTTTTTTGTAAGAACGCCGTTCTCAAAAATCATGTTTGCTTTTTCGATGAATTCCTGCGGAATCGTGATTCCACAATTCTTTGCTGCATCAAGGTCAAAGAGCAAATCTGAATCACTCGGCTCCGTCATAAAGCGGACCGGGATTTCACTCGGTTTTTCGCCGTTCAAAATCTGCAAAACCATTTCGCCAGTTGCACGACCAGCCTTATAATAGTTGAATCCGCTTGCAATCACGCAGCCGCCAGACTGAGCACCTGTAACATCGCCAGAGAAAATCGGCTTTTTGCCCTCCTCAAAAACCTGTTTGAGAGCCGAAAGTGCGCTGAATACAGTGTTGTCCGTAGTCAAATACAAACCGTCAACACGGTCAACGATTGTTTCAGCAGCCTGTTTGACTTCACTTGAATTTGTGATTGCCTGTGTAACAAGAGCGAGGCCTGCCTGTTCACAGCCTTTTTTGACAAGTTCAAGAGAAGAGACAGAATTTGCCTCGCCCGTTGTATAGATATAGCCCAAAGTCTTAATGCCAGTAAGCTGCTTGAAAAGTGCGATATGCTGTTCGGTCGGAATTGCATCGCTCATGCCGGTAACATTGCGTTCACCGTGCTCCAAAGTTGAAACAAGACCTGCTCCAAGAGGATCAGTTACTGTGCCAAAAACGACAGGAATTTCATCGAGAACATTTGCAAGTGCAAGCGCAACAGGAGTTGCAATTCCGACAGCAACATCAACATTTTCATCACGATATTTCATCGCAATCTGAGCGGCAGTGTTCGGGTCGCCGTTTGCATTCTGAAGGTCGAAAGTGGCATTAACGCCGTTCTCATTGAGAACATCGACAATGCCCTGCTCAACCGAGTCAAGAGCGACATGCTGAACGATTTTAGCAATTCCGATTTTAACAGACTTTGCTGAAGCAGAATCGCCAGAAGCAGCCTTTTTGTTACAGCTGGTTAATGCGGCAAGTGAAATAAGAGCCGTTACAGCGGCAAGAATTTTTGATTTTTTCATTTATTTCTCCAATTTTTTTGATTTCATAGCTATGTTACTATAAAGAGAAACAAAATGTCAAGAGAGCAGAGCTTTGAAGAAAAAGAGAAAAATGTTTGGACAAGTCACTCTGAAATCCAATTCAGTCAAATCGTGATTTGGCGGCTACCGCTTACGCGGTCGGGCTATCCGGGGTTCCGTGCTAACCGCACTCCATTCCTACGGTCGCAAGGCTCTCTTCGGAACAAGCCTGACGGCTTGCCCCTACTATCCCTAGCCTGGTGCAAGACCATACAAAAACATCATTGACATCAGTATTTTCCGGTGTTATCATCCTTAATCAGAGGTGAAATATAATTTTTACAAACTCACCTCTGATTAAGGATAATTGTTATGATAGGTCGAAAAAAAGAGATTGCTGAATTAAACAAGCTTTATGATAAAAACAGTGCGGAATTTGTTGCAATTTATGGTCGTCGTCGTGTAGGAAAAACATTCCTTGTTGATGAAACTTTTGCAGGCCGTATTACATTCAGACACGCAGGCCTTGCACCAAATAAAGATGATGCAAAAGGTCAGATGAAAAATCAGCTTGAACACTTTTATAAATCTCTTCTCCTTCATGGAATGGAAGAATGCGATAAACCAAAATCATGGCTTGATGCATTTTTCCTGCTTGAAAAGTTTTTACAGAAAATCGACAACGGTTCCCGCCAACTTATCTTTATTGATGAATTGCCATGGCTTGATACACCTCGCTCAAAATTTTTGCAGGCTTTTGAAGGATTTTGGAACACATGGGCTTGCCATCGTAAAAACCTTATGCTGATTGTTTGTGGAAGTGCGAACTCATGGATTCTGGCCAAGCTCATTAACGCACACGGAGGACTTTATGACAGAGTTACTCATGAAATAAAACTGGCCCCTTTTACACTTTCTGAATGTGAAGAATTTTATAAATCAAACAATGTAAAACTTTCTCGATACGATATTGTTCAAAGCTATATGATTTTTGGTGGTATTCCATTTTACCTTGGCTATGTAGATGGGGAACTAAGCTTAGCTCAAAACATCGACAACATAATTTTTGCAAAAAATGCAAAATTAAAAGATGAATATGATCGTCTTTTTGCCTCAGTATTTGAAAATCCAGATTTCGTTAAATCAATTGTCAATCTGCTCGGAAAAAAGAATGCTGGTTATACGAGACAAGAAATAATTGAAAAGTTACATTTAACAGATGGTGAAGGCATCACAAAAAATTTAAAAGCACTTATTACAGGAGACTTTGTTGTTAAATATGTTCCATTCGGCTTTACAAAGCGCGAATCTCATTACAAGCTCGTAGATCCATTCTGTTTATTCTATCTTAAACTTGTAAAAGAACTGAAAACAACAAATGAAAAATTCTGGCAGCAGAATACAAGTTCACATTTACTATCATCCTGGAGAGGGAATGCTTTTGAAACTGTCTGCTTTAATCATGTTGAACAGTTAAAAAAATCTCTAGGAATTTCTGGTGTAAATACATCATCATCTGCCTGGTCTAAAAGAGCAGATGATGAAGAAGGAACACAAATCGATTTGCTCATTATTCGCGATGATAATGTAATCAATATGTGTGAGCTGAAGTTTTACAGCGGAGAATATGATGTAGACAATAAATATTATAAAACTCTAATGACTAGGGAATCTCTTCTACAAAAAGAAGTTTCTCCGAAGACAGTAATCCGAAGTACCTTAGTAACAACTTTTGGATTAAAGAAAAACGAATATAGCAGCGTGTTTTCAAATGTCATTTTGATGGATGATTTATTTGATTAAATTTAGTTTTTTCAGCAAAAGTATCAAAAGTTCCAGTTCTCTTAAGATTTTCAATTTCACTTAGAAAACAGGACTAATTTCCACCCTTCCGCTTCCGCTTTCGCTTCATTCCGCCGCTTCGCTACGCGGGCACTCTCTTTGTCGTGCCCGTTCGAACGCCTTCGGCGGGGTTACATAGCCCTGTTATGTTGTGTATAGCACAGTTGTTATGTACAGATTCTTTATCCTGAAAGTGGCAAACCGCCTTTTTTTCTCATATCTTTTTCCACCACTACAAAAACTTGACTTAAAATCGTTTTTCTTTTTACATTTGTATAGCCTTATAATGAGGTAAATATTAATTTAATGGAGATACAGATGAAAAGACTTTTAGCTGTATTAGGAATTTCAACTCTCTTGTTCGCTGGCATTTTGTTCACTTCCTGTGGAGAAGCAGAAGGTGATACGTTCTATGCCACCACTACAATCGGTACGCCGGATGTAAGCGCAAAGGCTTATCCCGGCGTAAACATCCTTACATGGAAAGAGATTAAGGATGCAGGCTCTTATACTGTTTACCGCACCGTCGGAAACGGCAAAATTGAAGAAGCAGGTGTCAGTGCTTCAAATTCTTACTATGACACAGACATCGATGAGGGCGTTACATACAAATACCGTGTCGTCGCAAATCCTTTAAATACAGCTATGCATGACGCTTCTCAAACTGAAGTCTCGCTCACGACTGCAAAAACTGCAACAGACAAAAACATTAAAGGAACATGGGCTCCGACAGGAACTTTGTTTTCAGACCTTGCACAATACGAAAAAGATTACAACGCAAATGACGAAGTTCTTTCTGCGGACACAATAAATGTAAAAGTCCTTGCAGACTCAAAGGCAAGCGTCCGAATCTCATTTCCGACAAAACCTTATGCAAAATACACTGTTTATTTGACTCAAGAAAACGGCGGACTGCTAGCTTCAAGCACAGCCCGTGAAACTTCAAAAACTATCAAAGGCTATGACTATAACGGAACTGCAAGCCTTACGCTTGATGCGCTCTATTCTGGCAAAAAACAAATCATGATTTATGCAACTCCGCTCAACGATGTGCTCTACGGAAGAAGCAGAGTCATTTCTTCAGCAATTGTTGAGGTCAAAGATTTCAATGCGGTTGCTTCTGCAACTGCAAGTAGCGTTTCTGCAAAATGGACGAATTACGATTACTATAAAAAAGTCGCTGACGCACGCGTTTACTTCAATCCTTATATTTATCAAGGCGAAGAATTTGCGACATCTGAGTACACGATTTACCGTGCCGTCTATTCCAACTCTGAAGAGCTCAGCGTAACAGATGCAAGCGGAAGCGATTTGACATTAAAAAGCTATGATTCAATCACAGAGTTGGGCTCACCAAAGAAAGACACTGCCGTCGATGTCAACGGATTGACCGTATACTACCTTGATGATTCTTTTGAAATCTCTGATATCGCAGGCGTACGCTATTTTGTCGTTCTTAACCATAACGGCTCACTCAAATCAAACTCTTCAAGGATTAAAGTTCCAAATGATTCTGATTCAGACTGGAATTTTACGACGGATTCTACAACAGTCATAACAAACGATGCTGATATTTATGACATCTACATTGAAAATGACGGAATTTTCTATTTGAAAGCAAACACTTCATACAGTGGCACACTTTCTGTCACTTATGGCACATTCAGCACATTGAATGAAGCGAAAGTTGCCGTAGAAAGCGAACTTCCAAACAAACTCACAAACAGTTATTCTTATGCGACATATACGACTTACACAGGCGTTAAAGTTAACACAAACAAATACTACGCGTTCCGAGTGCTCTCTACAAGAAGCAGTACTGCCGACGATGTTGCCACAACGATTGCCATTCCTGTAAAAGAGGGCGGCACATACTATTGGGACATTAAGACGACTCAGCCGAGCAATTATGCTTATGAAACTGTAAGCACACCTTCACTTACCCTCAAAAGCGATGTAGGCACAAGCACTTACAACAACATCACGCTCAACTACTACGCTTCAAACGCAAAGTATTACAACATTTATCGTTGCATCAGCAACTATAGCAACACCCCATATTCTTATGAGTTTGAGCTTCTTGCAACCATCACCGATTCAACTTACACAGATTCAGGCGTAAGCGGCAAGTCAATCAGCTCAAAATATATCTTCTACAAAGTTGAGGCCGTGGGCTATTACAATGCTTCTGAAAGCTCGGTCACAAAAGCATCCGCTCTTGCAACTCCTATCCTCAGTCGTGATTCAGACGGCAAAACTCTTAGCTGGAACGATGTTACAGGGGCAAGCACATACTGTCTATATCGTGCAAAAACAGAAGACGAATTAAAAGCTTTGTATGCATCCGAATACTTCACAAGCACAACTTCAACTTCATATTCTGATACACAAAGCTATTCTTCTGATTACTACTATGCAGTCCGTGCTTATGACTACTCAGATTACTCAAATCTCAGCACAAGCGTTAAAGTTCAGAAGGCAACTTTAGAGGCTCCAAGCGTAAGTATGGATTTGTACAGCTACAACGGCTCAACTTGCACATGGAATTTGACATGGGATTCTGTAAGCGGTTACTCAAACAACTATTACATCTTGAGATACACAGACTCTACTGGAAATGAAACAGAAGAAAGTGTAAAAGCTATGTTTACTGCAAATCCAGATTCTTACAACTATGGCTCAACCTACAGCAGATACTATCAGATTTCCAATGCATCTTCTTACAATAAGATGTTTGCTGCTGTTGCAACAGAAGTTTACGACAATATCGAACGCAAATATGTTTACTCTTTTGAAGATGTTTTTGAAATTGATTACACACTAAAAACAGGTTCTACACTCAATGTAAGCTCTTCTGGCAGTGCTTATGATTTGAGTTGGGATGCTATGGAAAATGCAGTTTCATACGCAGTCTATTACTACGGTTCATACTCTCAAACTCTCTATGCTTCATCAACTTCAAGCGGTCTATCGGAAGATATTCTTAGCGGAACAGGTTCAATGTCAATGGTTACAACAGTTGACGCAACCCTAGACGCATCAACTGAAACTTACAGTTACACAGGTTCAACAAACTCTTACAACTTCTTTACTGTAGTTGGATTTGACTCTGAAGGTAATCCAATTAACATGACGAATATTGTTCGAGTTCGATAATTTAATCTGTTAAATCACACTTTCTAAAACGTTTTGCCGCCCAGCAGATTCTGTTTGGCGGCATTTTTTTTCTTCATTGTCTAAAATGGAATAAAAGTGTATTATTGAGGAAATTAAAAAGCGTTAAGGATTGTAGCAGCAGCGTTAGCTGTACCGCTTGCGGTATGGAGCGATAGCGGAACTGCGAAAAGCCTGGCTCGACCGCTGAAGGCGGGCGAGAAACGCCCAAATGGAGATTCTTATGGCAGATACAATGCATGCTTTGGAAAAAAATCCAAACTGGAAAGGCCGCCGTGGTCCTGTAGTTCTCGTAATTATGGACGGCGTTGGATATGGTAAATATGAAGAAGGAGATGCTGTTAAGGCTTCAAAAATGAAGTACCTCGACTGGTTCACAGCAAACTGCCCTCACACTCAGCTCAAGGCTCACGGTACAGCAGTTGGTCTTCCTTCTGATGACGACATGGGAAACAGCGAGGTCGGTCACAATGCAATGGGTTGTGGCCGCGTGTTCGCTCAGGGCGCAAAACTCGTCGGCGAGTCAATTGCAAACGGCTCAATGTTCGCCGCTGACACATGGAAAAAACTCGTCAAAAATGTAAACGACAAAAATTCAACATTGCACTTTATTGGTTTGGTTTCAGACGGCAATGTTCACTCTCACATCGACCACCTCAAAGCAATGGTCACACAGGCTTCAAAAGACGGCGTTAAAAAGCTCCGCGTTCACGCACTTTTGGACGGCCGCGATGTTGATCCTACATCTGCTCTCAACTACATCACTCCGCTCGAAGAGTTCCTTGCAGGCTTTGCAGACGTTGACTATCAGATTGCTTCTGGCGGCGGACGAATGTACATGACAATGGACCGCTACAATGCAGACTGGTCAATGGTAGAGCGCGGCTGGAAGGCTCATGTTTTGGGCGAAGGACGCAAATTCGAATCAGCTACAAAAGCAATCGAAACATACCGTGCTGAGGTTCCAGGCCTTCTCGACCAGGATATGCACGAATTCGTAATCGCAAAAGACGGAAAGGCTGTCGGCACAATCGAAGATGGCGACAGTGTAATCTACTTCAACTTCCGTGGCGACCGTGCTCTCGAAATGACTCGTGCATTCGAAACACCAAAGGGCGGCGACTTGCCATTTGACCGTGTTCGCGTTCCAGCTGTTGAATATGCCGGCATGATGGAATACGATGGCGACGCACATGTTCCTGCTCAGTACCTCGTTAACCCGCCAAGCATCGACCGCACAATGGGCGAGTACCTCACAAAAACAGGCGTTAAATTGCTCGCTATCTCTGAGACTCAGAAATACGGCCATGTAACATACTTCTTCAACGGTAACAAACAGGGCAAATTCGATGAGAAACTTGAGGACTACATCGAAGTTCCTTCAGATGTCGTTCCGTTCGAGCAGCGCCCATGGATGAAATGTGCTGAAATCACTGACAAAGTAATCGAAGCAATCAAATCTGGCAAATATGACCACATCCGCCTCAACTTCCCGAACGGCGACATGGTTGGACACACAGGCGTATTCAACGCAGTTGTATGCTCTATGGAAGGCATGGACTTGCAGCTTGGCCGCATCAAGGCAGCAATCGATGAAGCCGGTGGTATCCTCTGTCTCACAGCTGACCACGGAAACTCAGACGATATGTACGAACACGCAAAAGACGGTTCTGTCAAAATGGACAAAGCTTCTGGCGAGCCAAAGGCAAAAACAAGCCACAGCTTGAACCCGGTTCCAGGCATCATCTATGACCCGGAATACAAAGGCGAGTACGACAACACATCTTTGAACAGCGGTCTTGGAATTTCTTCATGGCCAGCAACATTGATTAACTTGATGGGCTTTGTTCCACCAAGCGACTACGACAAATCAATCATTAACATGAAATAAATTTTCGGAATGCCGTACCGTACTTGATACGGCATTCTTTTTTCTGCTATAATGGCATACACTTTTTTAAGGAGAATTCTGTATGAGACTTGCACGACGATTCCGACCATTGGTTAGCAACAAAACAACACGCGCTAACAGCAAGAAACAGGCAAAAAGAACTGCTGCAAACTACGCACTCATTGCTTCTTTGTCAGCTGCTGATTCTAAATCAAAATAATTTTTGCTGAATACGGTTCATTCCGAACCTGCTGGAAATCCGTCTTCATTACGAGGCGGATTTTTTTTGTCTGTGAACACGAGTTTTATTACCGCACCGCCATTTTCTGCATTTTCAGCAAAGATTTCTGCCTCAAGTGCCTTTGCAAGCACTTTAGCAATTGCAAGCCCAAGTCCTGAACCGCTCACATTTCTGTCATGAGATGAATCGCCTTTGTAAAATCTCTCGAAAACATGAGGCAGTTCATTCTCTGAAAATCCCCTTCCATTGTCCCGGCTAGAAAGCTCAATTCTTCCATTGCCGCCGATTTTTGCTTCAAGCGTAATCCTGCAATTTTCTCCGGCAAATTTTACGGAATTTGACAGAACCACCGTAAAAATCTGATGCAGTTTTTGCTCATCCGTTTCGATTTCAAGAAATTCTTCGTCTTTAATTTCAAATGCTACATCAGGGCGCGTGATTTTAAACTCTTCTTTCAATTTTGCAAAAAAATTGGTCACGAAAAACCTGCTTGTTTCAACTTTGAGCTTTCCGTTTTCAATCCTGCTCATATCAAGCAAAGTCGTGACAATCGAATTCATGTTCTCTGTCTCATGAAGAATCGCAGCAATCGACTCATCAAGCTGTTTTTTATCATCTTTTCCCCAGCGTTTCAAAAGATTGGCATGACCATAAATAATCGAAATCGGTGTTTTAAGCTCATGACTGACATTGCTCGTGAATTCCTTTTCCCTGTCATAATCAGAACGGAGCTTTTTAAAAGAGGCAATCGTCTGTCGTGAAATCAAATAAGAAAGCACGAAAGAAATAAAAAGAACGGGCAACAGAGCGACCAGCGCAAGATAAGGCAGAAGATGAAGCATCTGGGCGGCAGAATCGTTGGCAATATCAATCGCGCACTCGATTATCAGTTTTTGCCCTTCAAAATCAATTTTTTTTGTTTGAAAACGGATGTTCAAATCACTGTCTGTGTAAAAATTTTTCTCAAAATAGTTATTCGCCCTTTCCGAATCCAAAAGCGGTAAAAGTGAATCGTTCGTGGCCAAAACATTCTTCGAACTGCTCTCATAAACCGTGTAAGTGATGTAATAAGGAAGCTCCAGAAAAGCCAGCTCGTCCGCTCCCCCGCCCCGAAGAGTCTGTGCGACAAGCGAAATGCCCTTCTCCAAATCAGAATCCTGTTTGTGCGTGACAGAAAGCCGCAAAAGCTGAACAAAAATCAACGCTAGAGAAAGCATTGCAAAGGCCAGAAGAAGCATGAACCTGAATGCCAGCGGAATTGATATGGAAGGAGAAAGCGGTTCAGGCACTGACGCGTTTTTTGCTCCCCCTTTTAACGGAAATGCCCTCCGTAACGCCTCCTTTCTCATTCAGCCTCCTGCATGATATAGCCCATTCCCCGCACAGTTTTAATCACTTCATCACCGAATTTTGAACGCAGATGCCGCACATATACATCAACGCTGTTTTCTTCGATGAAATAGTCTTCGCCCCAGACTTTTTTAATGATTTCGTCGCGCGAAAGGACTTTTCCTGTGTTTTCAAGGAAGTATTTTAAAAGAAGGAATTCGTTTTTTGAAAGCTCTACGGACTTTTCTTCAAAAATGACTTTCATTTCATCGGCAATCATTTCTATAAGGCCGTTTTTCAGCACATTCCTTACGACAGAGGATTTTTTCTGGCTACGGCGCAAGACTGCATTCATCCGAGCAAGAAGTTCTTCGATTTTAAAAGGCTTTGCAATATAATCATCCGCACCGCTGTTCAAGCCGTCAACCTTGTCGATTGTTTCGCCGCGTGCTGTCACCAAAATCACCGGCAAATCAGAATTCATATCGCCCCGGAGTTTTCGAAGGACTTCAAGCCCGCTCATTTTTGGGAGCATTACATCGAGCAGAATCAAATCAGGCTCTTCATTTTCAATTTTTTCAAGAGCTTCCCGGCCATCAAAAGCACTTATTACCTCAAAGCCTTCATGGCTCAACTCAAGCTGCATGATTTTTGAAAGTTCAGCATCATCCTCTACAATCAAAATTCTGTTTTTTTTGGTGATTTCTGCCATTTCTGCTCCTTTCTGCTGTATTTATAAAAAGAATTTGGTTCGAGATTTTGGATTTCGACCGGCTGAATCATTTTTCCGTCAAAAGAACGGGCAAACAGGACTTTCAGAGAGAAAGATTCCGACTGATTTTCCGTAAAACCAGAACCTACAAAGCCTTGACCGTATTCCCAAAAAGCTTTATCTACTTCAAATCGAATCATGTTTCGCGGCTTATTAAAAAGAAACTCTGTATCAGGCGGCAGGGGTCTTTCGTTTATCAGAAATCCCCGGCTCTGAATTGATTTTGAATCGAGCGGTGCGTTAAAAATCACGGAAAGCGAAAGAAAATTCCCCATATCGAAAACTTTTACGCCAATCACGCTGAGTTTTTCTTCACGCTTCTGCATTTTACGGCCATTGAAATTCATTATGTCACGAGGCGGCATCTGGCGTGGCGGTAAAAAATGCTCCTTTTCATGCCAGTCAGATGGAAGAGGCTCGGATTGCTCAGAAAAAGCAGAAAATCCGTTAAAAACGAGAAAAAGCAAAATCAGGAAAGAAAATCTTTTCCGCATGAAAAAATTATAGCACAGGCACCGCGATTTTTCTCTGAATAATCGATGAACTTTTCATGAAAATTCTTTAATCTTAGCCGTTCAATCCCTGACAAATCATCTTGCGTGCTTCAAGCAGTTTTGTCATAAGTTCAGTGCAATCACATTCTTTCATCGGACGAAGCTTTTCCGTAAGCTCACAAGCAATATCGACAAGCGGTGCAAGCGAAAGATTTGAGACAACGCCTTTTAAGGCATGAGAGCTTTCAAAAGCACCTTTCCAGTCCTGAGAATCAAGCTGTTCTGAAATCTTTGAATAGCGGCTTTCTTTAAGAGCAGATTCCACCAGCTCAAGGTAGAATTCTTCGTCATTGTCGCACCTTTTTATTGCCGTCTCGACATCACAACCAGCATCCTTCAAGAACTTAATTATAGTCATACGACACCCTTTCTTTTATGAAAGCCTCGAAATCTTTTGCCGGAACAGGACGCGAATAATAAAATCCCTGAATTAGGTTTACGCCGATTTTTTTTAGGAGTTCGTGCTGTGCTTCAACTTCAACCCCTTCCGCAACGACCTTTACATTCAGAAGCCGCGCAATTTCCATTACGATTTCGACCAGCCTGAGTGCCTTGGGATCTTCATGAATATGCTTTACAAAAGCCATGTCGAGTTTGAGAACATCGATTGGGAGAGATGAAATCATGTTCAGCGAAGAATAGCCTGTTCCAAAATCGTCCATTTCTATATGGAAACCGAAATTCCGCAACTGCTGCACGATGTCGATGATATTCTGCGAGTCTTCTGTATAGGCCGATTCCGTAATCTCAATCATGTATTCCGCTGGGGAAATTTGAGCATCCCGCACGATTTTACAAATCGTCTCGACGAAATTAGGTTCAAGCAAGTCAATTCTTGAAACATTCACTGAAATCGGGATTGTTACACCAAATTTTCTCTTCCATTCCATGACCTGATTTGCGGCCGTTTTCCAGATGAACTGATCGAGTTTCTGAATCATGCCGTTCTTTTCGAAAATCGGAATAAAAGTGTCAGGATTGATTACGCCAAGTTCATGATGCTTCCAGCGAATCAGTGCTTCCGAAGAGCTGAGATAAGGCTGTTCGGCCTGAATTGCAAATTTGGGCTGATAATAGACTTCAAATTCCCCCGCAGCAATTCCCTTTTCCATATCCTGCATAAGCCGTTCTTCATAATGCTCTTTGATGTGCATGTCAATGTCATAATAAGCAATGTCACCTTTGCGGTTTTCTTTTATGCTTTTGCAGGCCAGAAGAGCACAGTCAAATCTCTTTTCAATTTCAAGATTTTTATCAACATGGGAATAAACGCCCATTCTTATGCTGATTTTGTCTTCACCAAGCGCATCTTCAAGGGCAAGGTGTATTTTCCATAAAAGCTCTTCGGGATTATCCTGATGAAAAAGATAAATGTAAAAGGAATTCGTTCCACTGCGGCATGAAACACCGTATTTGTCATCGATATATTCAGTGATTGTTTTTCCGACAGCGGCAAGCACACGGTCTCCATAATGGCGACCGTGAATTTCGTTTATAATATGGAATCGGTTTATGTCAAGAACAAGAATATCCCTGTCCTGCTCCGGTGCGTAATTGTCTGCCATACCAACATAATTCATGAAATATTTCCATTGCAAAACCCCAGTGAGAGAATCACGCTTTGTGGCAGAAATAAGATTAAGGCTCTCATATAAAAGGATTGTCTTGTTGATTCGAGTGAGAACGACTTCAGGAATATCATAAGGTTTAGGAATAAAGTCAGCCGCTCCCATCGTAAGGCTTTTGACTTCAGCTGAATTGTCCGCCGTAAGAACAATAATCGGGATTTTCCGTAAATTCTCGTTTTTTGCGACTTCGGCCAGCAAATCATAACCGTTCATTTTTGGCATAAGAAGATCGAGAAGCACGAGTGAAAGCGTGTCCTGATTTTCTTTCATGATGGAAAGCGCTTCCTGCCCGTCAGCAGCAAGAAAGACCCTGTAATCTTTCTGCAACATTCTTTTGAGCATTTTCCTTTCAATTTCTTCATCATCAACGACAAGAATTCGCCGTTTGAGTTTAAGCCTGTTCTCAAGGAATTCTTTCAAAGCATCTCCTCCTTTTTTTGCACTCAGTTCACCCTTTTAATTTATCAGTTTGCCAAGACATTCTATGAGCTTGATTCGGTCAATCGGTTTTGTGATGAAGCCGTTCATTCCAGCTTCTTCGGCCTTTTTACGGTCTTCTTCAAAGGCATCAGCCGTAAGTGCAAGAATCGGAACATTGGCCTTTGTTTTGTTCTGCAACATTCTGATTGCACTCGTTGCCTGATAGCCGTCCATGTTTGTCATGTGAATGTCCATCAAGATTATATCATAAGTTTTCTGCGGTTCGGATTTTACTTTGTTAACCGCCGCCCTTCCGCTGTCAGCCTCATCCCAGAGCATGTTCAAGCGAGCAAGATTGCGTATAATCAGCTTGCGGTTAATGTCGATGTCGTCAACAACAAGCACCTTCTTTCCTGCAAGTTTTTTGGCGATTTCTGCCTGATGCGAGTTTTCTTCTTCAACCTGCGCAGGAGACTTTTCAACTTCTTCATCCAGCACTTCAAGTTCATCAGCTTTTTCGGCTTCAAGAAGAACCGGAAAATTAACTTTTACAGTGAAAACCGTGCCTTTATGAAGTTTGCTTTCAACAGAGATTTCACCGCCCATAATATCAACGATTGACTTTGTGATTGCAAGCCCAAGACCAGAGCCTTGCACGCCGTTCACGAGAGATTCACGCTCCCGCTCAAAAGACTCGTAAATCTTTTCAAGGAACTTCGGTGCGATTCCGATTCCATTGTCACGGACTTTAAATGTGAAGCAGGCCATTTCTTCTGTATCTTCCTGTGCGGCATCAACTTCAATAATTCCGCCCTCGTCAGTGTATTTTATGGCATTCGATACGAGATTCAAGAGAACCTGATTAAGACGAAGCCGGTCGCACATAACAAGCTCATTCTTTATTGGCGCATTTATTACAAGAGTCTGATGCTTTTGCTGAACCTGCGAATCAACGATAGTGCGGATGTCCATAAGCAGCTTTTTGATATTCACAGGGGTATTAACGAGTTCCATTTTGCCACGCTCAATTCGACTCATTTCCAGAATATTGTTGATAAGCGAAAGAAGGTAGTCGCCGGAAATCTTAATATCCTTGAGGTATTCTTCAACCAGTTCCGTGTTTTTTGTGTCCAGAAGAGCCAAATCCGTGTAGCCGATAATCGCGTTCATCGGGGTGCGTATATCATGCGACATATTTGAAAAGAAGTCCGATTTTGCCTTGTCTCGTTCTTCTGCCTGAATAATCTTATAGTCCAAATCCTTTTCGCGCTTTAAGACCGTTGAAAAAAGACTGAAAAGCATAATCAGCGCAAATCCCAGAACGAAAATCTGAATCAAATTATTGCGGATAAGCACAGTATTGATGATTGAATGTGGGCCGACAGCCGTTTCAATCTGATGTTTTGTAGTTAGTCTGAACCACATTCCGAGCGCAAAAAACAAGATGAAAAACATCATCATCCACATGACCGAAGAATAACCAAACTGCCTGTCTTTATCTTTTTTGAAAATAAACCAGTAAAAGACGATTCCCAAAAGACTCCAGACGGTGAGCATAAAATATGACTCAGGAGCAAGCACATCTTCAGTGAAAATATTCGGAACCAAAAGCAGAATAAAACTCAGTGCGGAAATCAATGCCCCGACTGCGCCGCCAACCATGTGCCTTCTGCTCACCTTTTCTTTTGCGGTGAGGTAGCAGCAGATTGAAATGTACATATAGACGATTGAAACGCTTAAAGTCGCGATGTCAGCGTTCCAGCCGATTGCCGTTCTGCCCAAAAAAGGAATAGGAAGACAGAGCAAAAAGATTACGAGGGCAGCGAGCTTTGGCTTTCCGTTCGTTTCCTTTGCAATTTTGCTCGAAATCAGATTATCATTCGCCATAATCTGAAGATTTCGCATGGATGAATTGAAAAAGCCCAGAACGCTCGTTGTGAGGGCAGAAAGTGCCGCGATTCCAACAAGCACAAGACCTTTAGTTCCCAAAATTGCATACGAATTGTAGAAAGTCGGAATCTGCTTTAATCCACGGAAATATTTTAAATGCCCGATATAGGCATGCCAGTTCGCATATTCAGGAGGAACACCGGCACAAGCGACAAAAAGCATGAAAATATAGATGAGCATTCCCGCAAAAATAGCAAAACCTGCGATTTTAAATACGGAACCAGCCTTCACCTTCACTTTGTCAATGACTTGCCCGACGACTTCAAAACCAACGAACATCCACGGTGCCAGAACGACCACATGAAGAATCTGATTCACGCTTGACTCCCGGTTGTTAAAAAACGGACGCGGAATCATAAAACCGCCCTGAGCATGGACAATCAAGGCAAAAAGAAGGACGACAGAGGCAAAAAGCGTGATTCCAAAGAACACTCGAAGAGCAGAGGCAAAACGCGGTAAAAAGCATACGACAAAGGCAAAAATCATGTCGATTATGATGTTGATTATGATTTCACCGGCAAAAATATCATAACCTGCGACCTTATAATGAATGCCCCAGCTCAAGATGTCTCCAAAAAAGTAGCGCGTCATCATGGTGAAAGTGACGGAATTCGCCCACAAAAGCGAAACATAAGCCAATTCCAAAGACCAGATTGCAAGGAAGGCATGATCACGGCCAAAAATATTGCGCGTGTAAATGTACGGGCCACCGGTTCCGGGAATATTCTGCACAAGATAGGAATAATTTGTGGCGATGACAAGCATCATAACGGTGGAAATAACAACACCGATTATCGTGCCGAGCGGGCCTGATTCGGGAAGAAAAGTGGTACCAGGCATGACAAAGGCACCCCATCCGATAATACAGCCCAAAGCTAAAGTCCATATTTGGATTCCAGAACATACATTTGATAATAAGCCAGTTTTTTCTTGATGCATGATTAAAAATTATAACACAGAAAATTAAATCTGAGAAATTTTTAATCTTTGTTTCATCTATTTTTAATGTCCTGTTGCACCAGATACGCTAAAGTTAGTATCGTCAGCTTGTGCTGATAAATCTTATCAGGCGTTTTTCCTTCTTTCCGCCGCAAATTTTAAGGAGTTTAATATGAAAAAATCATTATTCACTTCAGTCGCAGTTGCCGCACTCGTTTTTGGAATCGGCTCATCACAGGCTTTCGCTAAAGGCAAAGAGAATTCTCCCATGAATCCATTCGGGCATCCAATGGGAAATTTTTCTGAAAGAAATTTCAATCCATGCACTCCGAATATGCCTTGGATGAATGGACCCGAATTCGGCGGAATCGAAAATGCTGACCTGCTCGGAACAATCACCGCTGTAAACGCAGAAACAAAAACGCTGACCGTAAAAGACGCAGACGGAAAGGAAACACAGGTTCATGTAAATCCGTTCACAAAGCTGAAAGAACGCAAATCGCCTTCTGTTAAAGAGAATGAGCCTGCAGAAAAAGACAATGCACCATCCGAGAAAAAAAGAAAGCTGGGCCGTGAGCAAAACAATTTCCCAAGACCAGAAATCAACGAACTCAAAATCTCTGACTTAAAGGCCGGAGACTGGGTCGCAGTCAAAAAGATGCACACAGAGACAAAAACAATCGAAGCCGCACGAATTATCGTTGTAAAAGAATAAAGCGAAAACTCGACATTCGAACGGACGCTCTAATTCAGCAGAACATTGTCGTTATTGACTTTGATTTTTTTGAACAGCTCAACGATTGAATCCATCGTGAGCTGTTTTTTTTCGTCGCCGCTGATGTCGCTTATAATTTCACCTTTATTCATCATAATCAGACGGTTTCCGAAATCGAGGGCATGCTGCATGTTGTGAGTGACCATCATCACCGTAAGATTGTATTCCTGGGCAAAACGGCGGGTTAAATCCATAACGATTTGAGCGTTCGTCGGGTCAAGGGCGGCGGTATGTTCATCAAGAAGAAGAATGCTCGGCTTGCTCATAACAGCCATTAAAAGCGTGAGAGCCTGCCTCTGCCCTCCTGAAAACTGGTCAACATTGTCGCCGAGACGATTTTCGAGCCCCATATTAAGGACTTTAAGCTGCTCACGGAAAAAGTCACGCATTTTGTTGTTCAGCGAGATTTTCAAGCCCTTGAAGCCCTTCTTATAACAAATCATCATGTTGTCTTCGAGGCTCATTCTTCCGGCAGTTCCTAAAAGCGGATTCTGGAAAATTCGGCCGATATAACGAGCCCTTTTGTATTCAGGATCATTCGTGATATTCTTTGGCGCAGACTGTTCATCTGCCGAAAGAAGAAGCGTGCCCGTCGTGGGCTTTAGAGTTCCTGCAATAATATTGTAGAGAGTGGATTTTCCGGCTCCGTTCGAGCCAATCACCGTGATAAAGTCACCCTTTCTGATTTCAAGATTTACATTCTTGAGGGCAGTGTTTTCATCTGGTGTATTCGGGTGGAAAGTGATTCCGATATTTTCAAGTTTTAGCATGTTTCGTTCCTTTTCAAGTGCTGCTTAAGCCAGGCGATGATGTCTTGTTTTGAGACAATCAGGCACACTATAATCAGCAAGCCCGTAACGAGCTTTAAGTCATTGGCGTTCATTCCGATATTGTAACCGTAACGGCGGGCAAAGAACATGAGCGCACGGTAGATGATTGAACCTAAAATAACGCGCAAAGTCTGCCATCCGATTTTGTTCGAATGAATGACAAATTCACCGAGCATCAATGAAGCCAATCCAGAGACCACGACACCGCTTCCGCTTCCGACATCAGAAAATCCTGAATACATTGCAAAAAGCGCTCCACTCAAAGCAGCAAGTCCGTCACCAAAGCAAATTCCCACGCCACGAACGATTTTTGGGTCAACGCCCTGTGAAATTACCATCTGCGGATTAGAACCAAGGGCGCCCATCGTAAGGCCAAAATCAGTTGAAAAGAAAAGATTTAGAATCACGAGCAGGATTCCAACAAAAATCAAAAGGAAGAATACAATTCCCCAGTCAGGAGAAATCAAAGGAAAATAAGCCTTCATGAGATTCTTGATATTAGAAAAAGTCGTTGGAATTCGAAGGAGAGAAACATTTGCCTGATTAGACATGACACGCAGATTCACTGAATAAAGCATGGTCATCATCAAAATACCGGCAAGCAAATCAGGAATGCGGAGTTTTGTATAAATCACCGAAGTGAAAAGACCGGCAAGCATTCCGGCGACAAAAGCAATACAAAGAGCCAGCGAGGGCGAAATACCGTGAACCAGACAAGCTGCAAGAACACAGGCTCCAAGCGGAAAAGAGCCGTCCACAGTCATGTCGCAGAAATTTAAAACACGGAAAGTCATGAATACACCCAGTACCATGATTCCGAAAATCATACCTTCAATAAAAATGCCTTGAATCATACCGAATATAATATAGAAAATATTGGCAGTTAGCAATCAGTGAGGGAAAAATGCAGCGCCACAATTAAGCAGGCCGTCTTCCTTCTGCAAACATTTTAATCAGCTTTTTTCTGCTCGAAAAATATGCCGGGAGTAAAAATGCGTCGGCCAGAACCCATGCAAGCGGACTTGCAAGACAGGCCCCCTGAAAACCGAATACAGGAACAAGAAAAAGACCGATTGTAGCACGACCGACAAGTTCAAAAACTCCTGCAAAAATCGCGAGCCGTGAAAATCCCATTCCCTGAATCATAAAACGGACTACATTGACAAGCGTCAGAAGCCAGTAAGTGCAGCCGTTCGCCATGAGGAAATAGAAAACATTCTTAATCACAAGTTCTGAAGTTTGAGCGGATTCGGTTCCGCTGATAAAAAGCGCGGCCAGATTATCATAGAAAAAGTACAGAATCACAAGTGCGACTAGCGACCATGCAAAACCGATTGCAGAGCCCCAGAAAAGCCCCGGTGTGAGCCGTTCAATTTTCTTAGCCCCGACATTCTGGCCGCCATAAGTTGCCATTGTTGTTCCCAAAGCGTCAAAGGGAGTCGAAAAGAAAATCGAGATTTTTTGAGCGGTAGTCATCGCTGCGACATAAATTGAGCCAAGCACATTTACAGAGCTTTGCAAGATAACGCTTCCGATTGCCGTGATTGAATATTGCAGCCCCATTGGCACACCAATTCCCAAAAGAGTGAGCATTTTCCGCCTTGATAAGATTTTATCTTCTTTTGAAAGACGAAGAATTTCGAATTTTGACCTCATGTAAAAAAAACACAGGATTCCAGAAATTCCCTGCGAAATGACAGTCGCATAAGCCGCACCGGGAATTCCAAAGTTGAAGACCGCGATAAAAAGCAGGTCGAGAAAAATGTTCAGGCAGGCCGAAATCAATAGAAAATAGAGAGGTGTCTTTGAATCACCCACAGAACGAATCACGCCGGAAAGAATATTATAGAAGAAAACAACAGGAATTCCCGCAAGAATAATCGAAAAATAAGAATTTGCCATATCGAGGATATTTGAAGGCGTTTTTAGAAAGAGGAGCATTTCACGACAGCAAAGCACAGTCGGAATCGTGATGAAAACTGAAAAAGCAGCTACAAGAATCCATGCATTGAAAACGAACTGACGCATTGTCGTATATTCATTTCCGCCGAATTTCTGCGCAACAGGAATTGCAAAGCCGGAGCACACGCCCATGCAGAATCCGATTATGAAGAAATTGAGGCTTCCAGTGGAACCGACTGCCGCAAGAGCATCTACGCCCAAAAACTGACCGACGATGATTGTATCGACAAGATTATAAAACTGCTGAAAAAGATAACCAAAAAAAACAGGAACAGCAAAATTGAAAATGATTTTAAGTGGATGACCGCTTGTTAAATCTTTTGTCATGAATAAAACTCCGCTTTTACAAGGTCAAAAATTTCCTTTTCGTGAGGGTCTGAAAAGTGGAAATTTTCCGAACTTGAAAAGCATAACACACAATGGCTTTCAATTTCCTTAAAAAACGGCATAAATTCCTGGCAATTCTGCTCAAAATAAAGCCAGCAAAGAAGATAGATGAACTGCCCGCCCTGTGTGTAGCTTGCCTTGTCAGCCAGCGGAGAATAGATTTCAATATTTTTTATGTAAGTCGCCCCGATTTCGTCCTGATTTTCCTTATTTATGTCCATGCAGGATTTGTAAAGATTATACGCCTTTATAAGATTCTGCTCGTCACGGTCAAGAGATGCCGCTCTTTCGGAATTTTCACCAAGGACTTCAAAGGGTGAGCGGAAGATTTTATAAGTCTGAGCGACAGAAGAACGCAATTTTTCGCCGCGCTCCCTCAACTTTTCTTCGTAGTAGGAATTTTTGGACGGCGGAACGACACGCTCTGCTTTTGAGGATTTGTTGAAGCGTGCAAGTTTCTCTGAAAATGTGCTTAATACATCCTGAAAATTCTGGCTCATAATCCCCGTCCTTTATAACCATGCGGTTTCTTTTTTTCAATTTTTACTATAACATACTTCAGAGGAAAATAAAATGAAAAAAACAAATGCAATGAGGATTCTTGACGGCCTGAAGATAAAATACGAAGTTCTTTCTTACGATGATGATGGTGAGCATGAACTTTCACACGGAGCAGCAAGTCAGACAGCAGCCAAACTCGGCATTGATCCGGCAGCGTGCTTCAAAACGATTGTGATGAGAAGTGAAAGCCGACAGGTATTTGTTTTCTGCCAGAGCGCACTCCATGAAATAAACCTCAAAAAAGCAAGAAATGCCTGCGGTGCAAAAGAAATTTCACCGGTCAAACCAGAAGAACTTCTGGCGCTCACAGGTTATATCCGTGGCGGATGTTCTCCACTTGGAATGAAAAAGAAATTTCCGACTTTTATAGATGAATCAGCATTGAATCACGAAAAGATTTATGTGAGTGCGGGAATGCGCGGGGAACAGATAGCAATTAAGCCCGAAGACCTTATTAAGGCAAGTGATGCACAGCCAGTTGATTTGATTTTGGAAGGTTAATGCGGCGCCAGCTACGGAGTGGTGGCTTTGCCAGTGCCCTGTGGCACCGAGCGAAAGCGAGCCACGGAGCAGCGGCAGACAATAGAATTTTCGCCCTATAGTCCTATAGAAATTCCTGTCTGGAAGAAGGGGCGTGCACCGAAATGCGGGATTTCAAAGTAGATTCCGATATTTTTTTCTGGGCAGAACTGAATTCCGAACGGACAGAGGTCAAATGCGAAATGGTAATCCTTTGAATCCTCGTCATCGAACTCCATTGCACCAACACTAATCTCGCCGTAGAGCGAAAGTCTTGTACCGATGTCGTTGAACACTAAATGGCAGTACTCGCCATGGAATCCCACATAGTAAAAGTTCATTGAGTAAGTGTTTGAATCGGAATTCCATGTATCAATAGCAGCACCGGCCATAAAACCACAGTGAAAGTTTGCAAACGGCGGGTAAATAGTGACATTCAAATCAGTGGCAAGTTTTGGAGTCATGTGGTCATAATCATTGCCGAACGAAAAAATCGTTCCGAATACATCGCTCATTCCGGCTCCAAAAGACTGGAAAACGCCATGCGATGTAAAGAACGGGAACAACGGAATGGCAGCACGAGCTTCCAAAAATCGATGACCGCGAAGACTTGTGAAATTCTTAAGAAAAACACTGTCATTTTCATCCGAAACTTCTGATTCATTTGCAGGCAGGCTTTCAGAAGAGTTTTCTGCCGATGCCGAAAGCTCTACGCTCTCAGAAGCAGGAGCTTCAACCGGAGCCGCTTCAGATTCCTGAGCAAAAAGCCCCATAGCTGAAAAAAACATGGCAGCAGTAAAAAGATTTCTAATCTTCGCGTTCATAAATTACCCCTTTTTATTAGAGATTGTCAGGAATTTCGATTCCGATTGCTGCAGCTGTGTCTTTGTTGTAAGTGAAATCGAATTTTTCAAGATACTCGATTGGCATTGTTGCCGGAGTAGCTTCTTTTTCGATGATTTTTACAGCCTGTTTTGCAGTAAGTTTTCCAAGCTCGTAGTAGTTGATTCCGTAAGTAGCCAAGCCACCAGAAACAACCATTCCGTCTTCACCACAGATTGTCGGGAGTTTTGCGTTGTTAGCAACCATTGCAACATTTGCAAGGCCTGCAGCGAGCATATTGTCAGTCGGGATATAGAATGCATCAACTTTGCCAACGAGACTCTGTGTTACCTGCTGGATTTCATTCGAATTTGAAACAGAACCTTCAAGGAATGCAAGGCCGTTTGCAAGACATGCTTCTTTAGCGATGTTAATCTGGAAGATAGAGTTTGCTTCGCTTGAGCAATACAAAAGGCCAACGGTTTCTGCAGTTGGAACCAATTTTTTGAGAAGGCTGATCTGAGCAGCAACTGGAGTCAAGTCAGAAGTACCTGTAACATTTGTCTCTGGTTTTTTGTTTGATTTTACGAGTTTTGCTGTCTCTGGATCAGTAACAGCTGTAACGAGAATCGGGATTTTTTTGGTGAGATTAGCAACAGCCTGTGCAGCTGGTGTTGCAATTGCAAAAATCAAGTCGTCGCGATCATTGATGAATTTGTTTGCGATAGTAACACAGTTTGCCTGTTCAGCCTGTGCGTTCTGATAGTCGATAACGATATTTTCACCGTCTTTGTAGCCAGCTTCAGCAAGACCATCAACGAAGCCCTGATAGCTTTTGTCGAGAGCCGGGTGCTCAACAAGCTGAATAACACCAATTCTGATTTTGCCGTCTTTTTTGTTACATCCGGTCAAAATACAAGCTGCAGTTAAAAGAGCAGCAGCAGTAAGAAGTTTTTTCATTTTCTTTTTCTCCTAATTTTAAAGAATGAATTAAGTCTACAACTTATTGAAACTTCTATCAATAGAAGCAAAATATTTTGACTGACAAAAACAGCCTGTAAAAGCTCTGCTCTACTTCCACGGGAATACAAATGAAAGCAATTTTCTTGGGCCAAGCGATTCCATGTCATCTGCCAGCAATTCATCCCAGGGAACTTCATTTCGCTTATCACGGTCATTCGCAAAATTCGGATCTGTTTCGGCCATTTTCTCAATCCAATCATATTTGTACAGTCTGAGTCTCAGTGCATTGGTTGAAGAAAGCAAAAGGCCGTTGAGTCCAGGAACGATGAAGAAAAACACGCACGAAAGAGCAAAAAGGATTATATTATAGAAGAAAACTGAAATCGAGAAGAAAACATTATCGTAGAAGATAATGAATGATTTTTTGAGGCACTTCTTGAATCCGTTATTTTCCTGCAAAAAGTAAAGCGGAATGAACCACTGCAAGGCAATGACAGAAACCAGAAGAACCCAGCCAAGCGCAGCCGTCAGAAGAAGATTAAAGAGACTGTTTTCCTTGAAAAAAATCGAAAGATAATAGGCAATTGCAAATCTGAAAATAAGAAGAACAAGTGCAAGCAAAGAGCCGGACATAAATCCGATTTTCCACACGCTCTTTAGTGCTGAAAAGAACAGCGGAAAGGAGGCCGAACGGAAATCAGCAATTTTTGCAGCATTTGCTCCCCATGCAAAAAGGGAAACCATCAAAATCCCGGAACAAATGATGAAAGCAATTGCCGCAAGGTAAGGATTTTGAGTCACAGCAAAGCGAATTGCAAAAAAGCTCCCCGCGAGCAGAACAATTGTAACCGCATTAGAAAGCACAAGGAAGAAAAAATTATCCCAGCCGTCACAAAAATTTTTTTTCAGAAAGAATTTGAACATAGTTTCTCCAATTAGAAGGGAGCAGGTAGCCGAGAGCAGTTAGAAAAAAAAATAATTGCTAACCGCTCATTGCTAACTGCTAACTAAAATAATCCGCTGATGTTGCCGTCGTCATCGATGTCGATGTTAAGGGCGGCAGGCAGTTTTGGAAGGCCCGGCATCGTCATGATTTCACCGGCAAGAGCGACAACGAAGCCCGCACCCGAATAGAGCTGAACATCACGAATCGGGAAGATGTAATCGCGCGGTGCACCCATGAGTTTCGGGTCGTGACTGATTGAATTCTGAGTTTTTGCAACACAGACAGGAAGGTCTTTGTAGCCAAGTTCCTCGTACTCACGGAGCTTTTTAAGTACATTCGGAGCGAATTCAACATCCTTTGCACGATAAATCTCTTTTGCAAGGATTTTGATTTTATCAGCAAATGAAAGGTTAGCCTGATAAAGATAGTGGAAGTCCGCTTTGCCAGAATCAGCAACTTCTGCAACGACTTTTGCAAGTTCAGTTGCACCCTCGCCGCCTTTGCCCCAGCCTTCACAGAGAACAGCTTTTGCGCCTTTAGCTTCACAGAGTTTTTCGAGCAATGCGATTTCTTCGTCTGTATCAGTGATGAATTTATTGACAGCGATTACAGCCGGAACACCGAATTTTGCGATATTTTCGATATGAACCGCCAGATTTTCAAAACCGGCCTGCAATGCGCCTACGCTCGGAGTTGATAGGTCAGCCTTTGCCATGCCACCGTGCATTTTGAGTGCACGAACAGTCGCAACGATTACAACTACCGAAGGAGAAATTCCTGCAGCGCGACACTTGATGTCCATGAATTTTTCGGCACCCAAATCAGCCGCAAAGCCTGCCTCGGTTACAACATAATCGCCGGTCGCAAGGGCAGAAAGCGTTGCATTTACAGAGTTTGTTCCCTGAGCGATATTTGCGAATGGTCCGCCGTGAACAAAAACAGGATTTTTTTCAAGAGTCTGAACGAGATTCGGCTTGATTGCGTCTTTAAGGAGAACGGCAATCGAACCCGTACATTTGAGTTCACCGAATTTAACAGGTCGTTTGTCGAAGGTCTTTCCGATTATGATTGAATCAACCCGGTTTTTGAGGTCAGAAATTGATGTTGAAAGACAGATGATTGCCATGAGTTCGCTTGCAACCGTGATGCAGAAATGGTCTTCGCGGGGCATTCCGTCTGCGATTCCGCCCATTCCAACAACGATGTTTCGAAGCTCACGATCGTTAAGATCAACACAGCGTTTCCATGAGATTGTGCGCGGGTCAATTTGAAGCTGATTTCCCTGCTTGATGTGGTTATCGATGAGGGCAGCAATCAAGTTGTTTGCAATAGAGATTGCGTGGATATCACCTGTAAAATGAAGATTGATGTCTTCCATCGGAACAATCTGAGCGTAACCGCCGCCACATGCACCGCCCTTTACGCCAAAGCAAGGCCCAAGTGAAGGTTCGCGGAGTGCAATTACAGCTTTTTTGCCGATTTTATTGAGTCCGTCACCCAATGCGATTGAGACAGTTGATTTTCCCTCGCCGGCAGGAGTCGGAGTGAGGGCAGTCGTAAGAATCAGCTTGCCGCGGTTCTTTGGATCACTTGCCTTTTTCTGCAAGGCACGAAGTTCTTCCATTGTGATTTTTGCCTTGTATTTTCCGTAAAGTTCAAGGCTGTCTTCTTCAATTCCGATTTTTTTTGCCACATCAACAATCGGAATCATTTTATTCTTCTGTGCAATTTCAATATCTGTCATTTTTTACTCCTCAGTTTTGTAATTTGCGTTGATTTTATTCATTATCTCGTAAAAATGCGGGAAACTGACTGAACAGCATTCCGCATCATTAATGATTATTTTTTCACCTTCAGCAAGACCTAAGCCAGCGCAGGCAAGAGACATTGCCATTCGATGGTCATCATAGCTTTCACAGACAGCGCCATGCAATTTGAATGAAGGATTCGGAGAGCCGTCTTTGAGAAGCGGCGAGTGACCGTGAATAATCAGAGAATCTTCTTTTTCTTCAATTTCAGCACCAAGCCGTGAAAGTTCGATGTTGAGTACTTTGAGGCGGTCTGTTTCTTTTCGACGGCAAACTGCCGCATCTTCAATTACGACCGTTCCTTCCGTAAAGCAGGCAATCGCACTCAAAGCACACACTGCATCAGGGAAACCGGAAATATTAACATGAAGCTCACCGTTCGGGCAATTTTCTGTTGAAAGCCTGCCGATTCCGTCTTTTGAGCATTTTCCACCGGAAACCACGAGAGTTTCAGCATTTTTATCCCAAACAATATCCGCACCAATAGACTGTAATATGGAAACAATTGCATCATCTCCCTGAGTGCCGCTTGAATCCACATTTTCAATAGTGATTTTACTGTCTGTAATAAGAGCCGCAATCAGCGGGAATGCAACCCCTTCCCAGTCGCTTGGAATCGTGACATCAAAGCCCTTGAAAGATTTGCAGGGAGCTACCTTTATATGCTTAAAATCTTCAGAAATTTGACATTTAATGCCGACTTTTTCGAGCCATTTTTGAGTCATTGTGAGATATGGAGTTTCTTTTGGATTTGTGAGTTCAATTTCAATAGGATTTTCCGTGAGGATTCCGGCCATCATCAGTCCGGAAATATACTGACTTGAAATTTCCCCGGCCGTTTTGACTTTACCACCGTTTTTGATAGAACCAGTAATCACAAGAGGACAGCCGTTTGAATTTGGTCGAGTTACGAAAGCATCCGCGCCAAGCTGAGTCAAAGCATCAACCACATGAAGGACAGGGCGCCTTCGGATACTTGCATCGCCCGTAAAGACAGAAGTTCCTTCAAAACAAGCCGCAATAGGCGTAAGAAAATACAAAAGTGAACCAGAATCACCAACATTTACTACATCATCCGGAAGATGAAGATTTTTACCGGCACCTTTTACAATCCACTCAGTGCCAGGCTCTCCTTCCGTAGAAAGATTAAGGTCAATTTCCGAACCGATAAGCGGAACAGCGGCCGCCGTTGAAAGACAGTCTGCACTTGGCAGTGGATTTTTTATATGAGAATCCCCTTCTGCAATAGTTGCCAGCAGGAGAGCACGAATCGTATGAGATTTTGAGCCAGGAACAGTAATTGCCCCCGACAAAGTTGAGCGTGATGCGATAATGTTCATGTTGTCAGTGTAGCATATTTCGCACGGAATTGACACTAGGAAAGCACTGATTATTCATATCCGCCAATTTTAGTACTCTTTCCGTTATTGCAAGTGCGTAATTTCCTCAGCTGAAAGCCCAACCCCTTGGGCAATTTGTTCTACAGGTAACCCCATTTGAAGAAAAC
>NZ_CAMHSK010000002.1 GCF_946187725.1 uncultured Treponema sp. | reverse complement strand
TCCTTGATTGTCATTAGCGATTCTTTCAATGTCATTTTTCACCACCAGAAAGAATCCTAATGTTTTTTGAAGTTTTTAAATACCATACATTTTAAAAGTCTTTAAAATGCGTTTGCCCTGGGCGGGAACGCCCTGCCTGTTTTCTATTTTTTTGAAATCCGCTATAATTTCAGGCATGGAAACAAAAAATTCTCCTCACGGAACAATCACTGATAACAATCACGCGGCTCTCTGGCACGGTCGTTTTGCAGAGGGACCTGATGCTGCCGCTGTCGAATTTGAGACTTCTATTCATGTTGATGAGCGCATGGCTTTGGACGACATTGCAGGTTCAAAGGCTCATGCCGCAATGCTTGCAAAACAGGGAATTATTTCAGCCGAGGAGAACAAGGCGATTCAGGACGGCCTTTCTTCTATAGAAAAGGATTTGCAATCTGGCGCGCTTTCAATCGATTATTCTGCCGAAGACATTCATTCTTTTGTCGAGGCCACTTTGACTGACCGAATCGGCGACCCTGGCCGCAAACTTCACACTGGCCGAAGCCGCAATGACCAGATTGCTTTGGACGAAAGGCTTTATTTGCGTCGCGTAATTCCTGACTTGCAGAAAGCAATCGTTTCTCTCGTTAAAACTCTTACGAATATCGCAGAAAATCATAAATCTTCGCTTTTGACAGGCTACACTCACATGCAGCATGCTCAGCCTGGCTCTCTTGCACAGCATTTGTGCGCATGGGCTTTTATGCTTATGCGTGATGTTGAGCGTCTTTCGGATTCCTTGAAGCGTGTTTCACTTTCTCCTTTGGGAAGCGGTGCTCTCATGGGTAGCACTTTGCCTCTTGACCGTGAATTTGTCGCCAAGGAACTTGGATTTGAGGGCGCAACATACAATTCTCTGGACTCAGTTTCTGACCGTGATTACTGCATTGAATTCACTTCGGATTTTGCAATTTTGCAGCAGCATTTGAGCCGCATGTGTGAAGAAGTTGTTTTGTGGTCTACGACTGAGTTCGGCTTTATCAATCTGAGCGAAAAATGGTCTACCGGCTCTTCTATCATGCCACAGAAAAAGAATCCTGATTTTGCTGAGCTTATCCGTGGTCGTACCGGTAAGGTTTACGGTGATTTAATCAATCTTCTTGTAATGATGAAGGGACTGCCGCTTGCTTACGACCGTGACATGCAGGAAGACAAGGCCCCGCTTTTTGAGGCTCTGGACTGTGTTCAAGGGAATGTAATCGTTTTTGAGGCGATGATTGCAAGTGCTGAGTGGAATCTGCCAAAAATGGAAGAAAGCTGCTTCGGTGGATTTGCGAATGCTACTGATGTGGCTGATTACCTGGTTCGAAAGGGCATGCCGTTCCGTGTCGCTCATGGCGTTTCTGCAAAATGCGTTCGTCTTGCAATTGATTCAGGGCTTTCTGCAATCGAAGATTTGAAGCTCGAAGACATGAAAAAGATTTCTGATTTAATCGAAGAAGATATTTTTGACTGCATCACGCCAAAAGCCTGCATGGAAGGCCGAAAGACAATCGGCGGACCAGGAGCAATCGACAAGCAGATTGAAATTTTGCGATCGATGTGTGATAAGTTTTAAATTTCTCACAGAGGGCACAGAGGAGAAGGCATGTTTTTTGGTTCGCAGGAAAATCCTGAATTGCTGAAAATGGCAGAAATTCTTGCTGAACGAACTGATTCTGACTTGAGTACGGTTCAGCGGAATGTAGAAGAAATTGCAAGAACAATCTCTAAAAACAATAATATTGATTTTGATGAGGCTAAAATTTCTGTCTACAGAAAGCTGATTGATGAGCTTAAAGAAGATTTTAAGAACTCCTGATTATGTACAAAAAACTCGATTTATGGTAATGTGTTTCTATCTATAAAATCGAGGTTTATCTATGAAAATTACAAAACTTCTAATGGGAGCAATGGCTGCGCTCATGGTCGCAGGATTTGCTTCATGCTCAAAGGCTGACAATGAATTTGTTCTTGGCCTTGACGATTCTTTCCCTCCAATGGGATTCCGTGACGATGCAAACGAAATCGTAGGCTATGACATCGACCTTGCAAAAGAAGTCGCAAGCCGTCTCGGCCTCAAATTCCGTGCACAGCCAATCTCTTGGTCTGCAAAAGAGCAGGAACTTAACACTGGCAAAATCGACTGTATCTGGAACGGTCTTTCAATCACTCCAGAACGTCTTGAAGCACTTGCTTTCACAAAGCCGTACTTGAATAATGCACAGGTTGTAATCGTTCGTGCAGACAGCGGAATCAACACTCTCGCTGATCTTAATGGAAAAATCCTTGGCGTTCAGGCTGGAAGTTCTGCTGCTGATGCAATTGATGAAAAGCCTGATTTCAAAGCAAGCCTCAAATCAATCGTTGACTTTAATGACAACATTATGGCTTTGAATGATTTGGAAATCGGCGGTCTTGACGGTGTTGCAATGGACAGTGTTGTTGCTGAGTACAGCCTCAAAGTTACTGGAAAGCCGTTCGTAATCCTTTCTGACACCCTTTCTCCTGAGCAGTACGGAATTGCTTTCAAAAAAGACAATACCGAATTGCGTGATAAAGTCCAGAAAACACTTGAAGAAATGGCAGCTGACGGAACAGTAGCAAAAATCAGCGAAAAATGGTTCGGTTCTGACATTTCAATCATCGGAAAATAAGATTTGACGCGGATAAACACAGATGAACGCGGATGTTTTATTTATCTGCGTCTATCTGCGTGCATCAGCGTCTAAAATAATTACTTTTATGGCAAAAATTATTCTCCCGATGTTGAACGCATCGGTGGTTTCTATTGAAGTTTTTTTTCTTACGCTCATTTTTTCGGTACCATTGGGATTTCCTTTAGCTGCAGGAAGAATGTCGCATTTTAAGCCTCTTTCATATCTTGTAAATGCTTTTCTGCTTGTAATCCGTGGTACTCCTCTTATTTTACAGTTGATAGCTGTTTATTTTTTTCCGGCATATCTTTTTAAGTTTTCTTATGACCGCTTTGTGGCCGCAATTGTCGCTCTTTCTGTTAACTATGCCTGTTATTTTGCGGAAATTTACCGTGGCGGCATTCAGTCGATTCCGAAAGGTCAGTATGAGGCGGCAAAAGTTCTAGGTTATACAAAAATGCAGACATTTTTCCGCATCGTTCTTCCGCAGGTGATTAAGCGAATTGTTCCTGCAATGGGAAACGAGGTAATCACGCTTGTAAAGGATACGGCTCTTGTTTCTGTTTTGGGAATTGCAGAACTTTTCCGCACGGCGCAGACGACTTCAAGCCGTCTTTTTTCAACTACGCCGATTCTTATCGCGGGTGTATTCTACTTTATCATGAACTGGGCGGTTTCTTCGGGCTTCATTGTTATTGAAAAGAAACTGGATTATTATAAATAGTAGGAAGTGGCACTGCTAAACTAGAGGAAAAAGTTATGGCAATCATCAGCGTAAAAAATATCAAAAAATCATTCTCAGACAATGTTCAGGTTTTAAAAGATATTTCCTTTGATGTGGAACAGGGCGAGATTTTGGGAATCATCGGCCCCAGCGGAAGCGGCAAATCCACCATGCTCCGCTGTATTGCTCAGCTTGAAAGCATTGATGACGGCTCTATTTATATTTGTGGAAATCCGCTTGTCGAGAATGGAAAATATGCCTCAAAAGAGGAATTGCGAAAAATCGGCCTCAACCTGGGCTTTGTTTTCCAGAATTTCAATCTTTTTCCTCACATGAGCGTCCTGCAGAACATCATCGACGCTCAGATTCATGTTTTGAAGACTCCAAAGGCAGAGGCAATTAAAGTTGCCCGGAAGTTGCTCGCCGATGTAGGCCTCTCCGATAAAGAAAATGCTTATCCGTGCGAGCTTTCGGGCGGTCAGCAGCAGCGTGTCTCAATCGCACGGAGCCTTGCCTTAAAGCCGAAAGTTCTTTTGTTCGATGAGCCGACAAGCGCGCTTGACCCGGAGCTTACCGGCGAAATCCTTTCTGTAATCAAGCGGCTTGCTGACGAAAAAATGACGATGATTGTCGTCACTCACGAAATGGCCTTTGCCCGCGACATCTCCAACAAAATAATCTTCATGGCAGACGGCGTAATCGTAGAGCAGGGCGAGCCCAAATCCCTTATCACAACCCCTCAAACAGACAGACTAAAAGACTTCCTCAAACGATTTAATCAATAATACTTAACTTTAAATTTCAACTGCCGATATTCATAGTATGAATACTTTTACACGGTCAGTTGATTTATTATCTCGTGCTATGGATGTGAATAGCCTTCGCTATCAGGTTTCGGCAAACAATATTGCTAATTCTGAGGTTCCGAATTACAAGCGTCAGACTGTAAGCTTTGAGTCTGAGCTTAAGAGGGCTTTTGATTCAGAAAAAGACAGTGAGCACAGATTTCAGCTCACTCGAACTGATGAAAAGCACATTCAGCTTGATGAGCCTTATGACTGGCGTTCGGTTGAACCTCGTCGTGTAACTGATTGGGCAAGTACGGCAAATGCCAACGGCAACAATGTTGACCCTGAATACGAAGCCATGAACATCATGAAGATTCAGCTCAACTACCGATTGCTCGCACAGCTTGAGAATTTTGAATTTAGCCAGGTAAAAACGGCAATGAAACGATAAAAAAGTTAGCAGTGAGCACTTAAAAAAAAACTGCTACCTGCTACTTGCTAACTTAAAAAAGCGGAGGTTTTTTAATATGGGAATGTTTACTTCTATTAATATAGCTGCTACTGGAATGAGCGTTGAGCGACTCAGAACTGATGTGATTTCAAACAATATCGCCAATGCGACAACGACTCGCACTCCTGAGGGCGGCGCTTTTAAAAAATCTTCTGTCGTTATCGAGCCGGTTGCTTCAAATCATCCGACATGGAGAAGTCCTTTTGTTTCGGCTGATCAGGACAATGGACCTGGAAAAGGCGTTCGTGTTCGTGAAATCGTAAAAAGCACTGAGCAGGGAAGACTTGTTTATGATCCGAGTCATCCGGATGCAATTCAGTCTGGCCCGAATAAAGGCTATGTTGAGTATCCGAATGTAAACATCGTAAACGAAATGGTTGATTTAATTTCTGCAAGCCGTGCTTACGAAGCAAACTCAACTGTTGTTCAGGGGGCAAAAGATATGTTCTCTAGCGCTCTTGAGATTGGACGAGGCTAATGGGCGGCCTTTCGGCATGAGCCTTATGTCTTGTCATAATTGACTTTTTACTATAAAATTCTATACGGGTGGATATTTATGAATGTTACAATGTCAGGTATGTCACAGATTCAGATGACACGCACAAATCCGGCTCATGTCGGAACTGCAAAGCTCACCCCAATTGTTCCGGGGCAGGCAAATACCAGTCAAATTCAAAATGAAAAATCTTTCGGCTCTTTTGAGAGCTATCTTGTCAATGCTGTCTCTTCTATGAACAGTCAGCAGCTTGATGTAAATCGTGTACAGGAGCAGCTAATAACTGACCCTGATTCTGTCGATATTCATGATGTGACCACTGCAATGGCAAAGGCTCAGATGTCTTTGAGTCTTGCTCAGACTGTAATTGATCGTCTGGTTACTGGTTGGAACGAAATTTCTACTAACCGATAATCTTCTTTCCAAATTTAGGAAAGTGTGATATTATAATCTATTGTTGTTCGTTCACGGGAGGGGTAAATGAACGACTGGCTTAAAAATACGACTGCCAAGTTAAAAAGTTCCTGGGCTGCATGGAAGCCCATTCAAAAAGTAATTGCCGCGGGTATTGTAGTCGCGGTTGTTGTCGTTTTAGTACTTGTTTTTAAAGGCTCTTCAAAGCCTACTACTGTTGCGCTTTTTAATACGCCAATCACGGACCAGGCTGCCCGTGACGATATTGCGTATCGCCTTGACCAGGAAAACATCAAATACACAATCAACAACAATACTGGAATTATTTCGGTTGATGATGAGGCTACGGCTCGCCGTGCAAAGGCAATCCTCATTTCTGAAGACCTTGTTCCGACTCGTGTTGATGTTTTCAGTCAGATGCTTGATGTCACGAACTGGTCTACTACTGATTTCGAACGAGAAAAAAATGATTTGCGCCGTGTCACTAATCAGGTAAAACAGCATATTGAGTCGCTTGATGATGTTGCGAGTGCGGATGTCGTAATTACTCCGGGTCAGAATTCCCTCTTTTCTAACCAGAGTGTTCCTGCAACAGCTTCTGTTACTTTACGCTTTAGAAGCGGATCTGTAATGGAGCGTGACCGCAAAAAGATTCAGGGCATTCAACGACTCATTCTTCGTTCTGTCTCAGGCCTTACAGAAGAAAATATCGTAATTTTAAATACAGCTGGTGATATTCTCAATGATTTTGCAGGCATGGCTGAAAGTGACCGTGTTGATATCCTCAAAAAAGAGCAGGATTTCAGACTGAAACTTGAAGCTCAGTACAGTGCCCGCGTTCTCGCCGCATTGCGCAAAAATTTTACTGAAGACCGCGTTCGTGAAGTTCTCGTTTCAATCGACATGGATATGTCAAAGGTTACGAGTGATAAAACAGAATACACTCCAATCGTAAAAACTCCGGATAACCCGGACACCCCTTATTCTGAACTTGAAACAGTAGATTCTTTCACGATTTCAGAGCAGAATGTAACAAAAAAATGGACTGGAACTGGTTACAATCCTGAAGGACCTGCTGGGGTCGAAGGCCAGAATCCGCCGGTTTATTCAGATATGTCGAATGTAATCGGCGAGTCAACCGAAACTGGTGTTACAAGAAACAATGTCGTAAACAGTGAGCAGAAGCATATCGAAAAGAGTCCGACTATTGATCGAATTACGGCCTCTGCAAATATTGACGGTTATTGGGAAAAGGAACTCGACGGAAATAACAATCCTGTATTTGTTACCGAAAAGAATTTTGATACTCTCAAACAAAAATATGAAGAAAAGTATCCGGATGTAGAATCAAATGAAAATATCCGCTTCCGGCTTGGACATATCGTTCGTGTTTACAAACCTGTCAGCGATACAATCCGCGAACAGGCAGAAAATTTTGTAAAGAACGCAATTGGTTTTAACCGTTCAAGAGGCGATGCCGTAACAATTTCTTCATGGCCGATTCCGCGTGAAGACGACTGGAATTCGGAGGATGAGGCAATTATCCGCAAACAGCAGACAAGAAAGACGATTATGCTCGTTCTTATCGGCATTGTTATTATTCTCATTGCATTCATCATATTCAGAATGATTAGCCGTGAGCTTGAAAGACGGCGCCGTCTCCGTGAGGAAGAAATTCTTCGCCGTCAGCAGGCAGAACGCGAAAAGGCTCTCTGGGATGCAAAACAGGAAGGCATGGAAGTCACCATGTCTGTCGAAGAGCGAAAACGAGCCGAACTTCAGGAAAATGCAATTGCAATGGCAAAAGAGCATCCTGAGGATGTCGCAATGCTTATCAGAACTTGGATGATGGAGGAGTAGAAAATGTCTGACTCAAAAGCATCTGCTAAGCCTGGCAAAAAGGGCGGCGCAAAGGACTACAAAAATCTAACAGGTCGTCAAAAGGCGGCAATCTTCCTTGTTTCTCTCGGCTCAGATGTTTCTTCCGAAATCATGAAGCACTTGCGCGAAGATGAGGTTGAGACTCTCACCTTTGAAATTGCAAGACTTGAAACTGTCGATTCGGACTTCAAGGATCAGGTTCTTGAAGAATTCCAGGAGTTGATGAGCGCACAGAACTTCATCACAACTGGTGGTATTGACTATGCGCGCGAATTGCTCGAAAAATCTTTGGGCTCACAGAAAGCAATCGACATCATCAACCGTCTTACATCGAGCTTGCAGGTTCGTCCGTTTGATTTTATCCGTCGTACAGACCCGGCTCACTTGCTCAACTTTATTCAGCAGGAATATCCGCAGACAATCGCTTTGATTCTGGCTTATCTGGAACCAGGAAAGGCCGCAATCATCTTGCAGAATTTGCCTCCTGAAATCCAGCCTGAAGTATCAAAACGACTTGCAACAATGGACCGTACTTCACCAGATGTCTTGCGTGAGGTTGAACGAGTTCTTGAAAAGAAACTTTCTACATTGTCTAGTGAAGACTACACTGCTGCTGGTGGTGTTGAGTCTATCGTTGAAATCCTTAACCTTGTTGATCGTTCTTCTGAAAAGGCAATCATCGAATCTCTCGAAGAAGAAGATCCGGATTTGGCAGAGGAAATCAAAAAGCGAATGTTCGTCTTCGAAGATATCGTTATGCTCGACGACCGTGCTATTCAGAAGGTACTCCGCGAAGTCGATACTCAGGAACTTTCAAAGGCCCTCAAATCTGTGGATACCGAAGTTCAGGACAAGATTTTCCGAAATATGTCAAAACGAGCTGCTTCAATGCTCAAAGAAGACATGGAATTCATGGGACCTGTCCGCTTGAAGGATGTCGAAGAAGCGCAGCAGAAAATCGTTTCTACTATCCGTCGTCTCGAAGATGCGGGTGAAATCGTCATTGCTCGTAGCGGTGAGGACGAACTGGTCGTATAATTTAAAAGGGGCATATCATGGCAAGAAATTTATTTCAGCAGACATTATTTCAACCAGGACAGTTAAAGCCGAAAGAAGGCGAATTCAAACTTCAGCTTGTCCATGAATTTGCCAAGCCTGTCGAAGAAGTTGTCGAAGAAAAAGTTCCTGAATACACAGGTCCTACAGCCGATGATTTGAGGCGTGAAGCCGAAGCTTTTAAAGCTCAGTGGGAACAGGAAAAGCAGCAGATGTTTGAGGAAGCTCAGGCAAAGGCTGATGAAATCGTCAAAAAAGCGGAAGATGCCGCATTTGCTGAAGTCAAAAGACAGACGGACCAGGCTCAAATCGTAAAAAATGAAGCAGAACGCAGTGCTCAAGAAATAATCAAAAAGGCTCAGGATGAAGCTGCAAAAATTCTCGAAGATGCACGAACTGAGCAGGAAAATCTCAAAAAGAACGGATATGATGAGGGCTACACCAAAGGCCGTGAAGAAGGTTATTCCGAAGGGCAGGGAGAAGTTGAGCGTCTTGTAGAGCGAACTCACAAAATCCTTGAAGCCGTAATGGCCCGCCGTGAAGAGATTTTAAACGAGACAGAGCAGCAGATTGTTGAGCTTGTAATTCTTATGACGAGAAAAGTCGTAAAAATCATCTCCGAAAATCAAAAATCGGTTATCATGGCAAATGTTCTTCAGGCTTTGAAGAAAGTAAAGGCGCGTGGAAATGTCACTGTCCGTGTAAACATGGCCGATGTCAAACTTACGACCGAGCATATTCAGGACTTCATTAAGCAGATTGAAAATGTTCAGGGAATCACTGTTATCGAAGATTCTACTGTTGATAAGGGTGGATGTGTTGTAGAAACTGATTTTGGTGCAATCGATGCGAGAATCCAGAATCAGTTGAGCGAACTTGAAAGCGCAATCCTGGAAATCTCTCCGGTAAAAACAATCAGCAAAAACGAACCGAAGCCTGCTTCTGAAGGCTAAAGACGGTCCGTTGATGGGTGGGGGATTTAATGGAGTCTTTTTTTAATAAATATCTTAATACGGTAAAATCAACCGAAACTATTCTCTATACAGGACATGTAACTGCTGTTAAGGGGCTTGTTATCGAAAGTAACGGCCCTCGTTCTGTTATTGGCGAAGTCTGTACGATTAAAATTTCTGATACAAAATCTGTTCTTGCTGAAGTTTCGAGCTTTGAAGGAAATACGGTCAAACTCATGCCGTATGGTGACATCACTGGAATCGAAATCGGCACAGAAATCATTGCGAGCGGGCATGTTCTGCAGGTTCCTGTCGGAAAAGCTCTTCTTGGCCGCGTTATCGATGCAACTGGCACTCCGATTGACGGAAAAGGCCCTCTTGAAACGACTGAATTTTACCCGGTTCTCGCATCTCCTAGTGATCCGATGAAGCGTCTTCCGGTTGACAAGCGAATTGTAACTGGCGTTCGCTGCATAGATTCCCTTTTGACTTGCGGAAAAGGCCAGCGTCTCGGTATTTTTGCTGGTTCTGGTGTCGGAAAGTCAACTCTCCTTTCAATGATTGCCCGAAATACAAATGCTGACATCAATGTTATCGGTCTTATTGGTGAACGAAACCGTGAGGTAAATGACTTTATTGAGCGGGATTTGGGCGAAGAGGGAATGAAGCGTTCTGTAATCGTTGTTGCGACTAGTGACACTCCTTCAATCTGTCGTCTTAGGGCGGCATATGTCACCACCGCAATCGCTGAATATTTCCGTGATCAGGGCAAAGATGTCATGCTGATGATGGACAATATGACTCGATTTGCGCATGCTCAGCGAGAAATAGGTCTTTCAACAGGTGAGGCTCCTGCTCAGAGGGGATATCCGCCTAGCGTATTCGATTTGATTCCGAAACTGCTTGAACGCGCTGGTACCGGCGAAAAAGGCTCTATTACGGCATTTTACAATGTTCTCGTTGACGGCGATGATATGGATGAGCCAATCACTGATAAAGTGCGAGGAACCCTTGACGGTCATATTGTTTTGAGCCGTGACCTTGCAAATCAAAGGCATTATCCTGCCGTAGATGTCCTTAAATCTATCAGCCGTCTTTCACGCCGTGTTTCAGGAAAGCAAACCTTAAAAGCTGTCACAAAAATCAGCCGTCTCGTTGCAATTTACGAGGATAACCGGGACATGATTAGTGCGGGTGTCTATCAGAAAGGGGCAAATCCTGAAATTGACCTTTCAATTGATAAGCATCCTGCCATCGAAGAGTTTTTGTGTCAGGAAGAGGACGAGCGCTGCGACATTGAGGACACCTTGCAGCGTCTTTCTGAACTTGCCGAAATTGAGATTCCTGAAGAAGAATATGTCGAGCAGCCGGCATTGAACCGTAAGACGGTCGCGCAGCTTGTTCACGAACATAAAGAAGACAATGTTTCTGACGCAAACGCAAAGGCAAGCGGGGCATTCGAGACGAATTTGCCACAGCAAATAACGGCAATTTCTGATGTTGCTGAAAAAATATAACTTTTGAATTAGTCACTTGTCTTTTTGGGGAGCTTAATGAAACGCTTCAATTTTTCATTGCAGAAGGTTCTCGATTTCCGCGAGTTTGAAAAAAAACAGGCAGAAGCGGAACTTGGCAAGGCTGTTGCTGAAGAAGCGAAAATTCAAAATACTCTCGAAATGATTGCAAAGGTTCATGCAGATTCCGTAAAAACAGCTGATTCAACGAGTGATATTTCCGGTATGCTGGCACTGCAGAATTATTTCAAGCTTTTGGATAAACAGAAAGAAGATGCTCTCATGAGTCTTGCGCAGGCACAGGTTATAACTGAGGAAAAGCGTGAAATCATGCGTGAAAAAATGAAGAACTGCAAGGTCCTTGAAAATCTGCGTGACAAACGAATGGCCGCATGGAAAAAGGAAAATCTAAAAGAAGAAGAAAATACGATTGACGATATTGTGACATCAAAATACGGAGAATCAAAATGAAAGAACGCTCTGAACGCCTAAAAGCGATAAAAAGACTCATAAAGAACAACAGAATTGAAAGTCAGGATGAATTGCTCAAAGAACTTACAAAAGAAGGCTTCGATGTGACTCAGGCAACCCTTTCACGCGACCTCAAACTGCTTAAGGTGGGGAAGGTGAGTGACGGACACGCGGGCTATGTTTACACCCTTCAAAGTGACGAGGACAGAGGTGAGAGCGAACAGATTTTCGTGCAGGATTTTTTGCGCGGTTATGTCAGCATTGACTGGAATGCAACGACTGTCGTAATAAAGACTTTTGGCGGCCACGCTGATTCTGTTGCTAATGCTCTGGATTATATGAATCTTGATGAGATTTTAGGCACTGTCGCCGGTGACAGCTGTGTTTTTGCCGCTTTGAGGGCAGGTGTCACCGGGGAAGATTTTATGAAAATTCTGAAAAAGCATATCCCTGATTTGGAAGACGAGTAAGTTTCGCTGGGATTTTTCGTAAATTAGCTTCAATTTTTGCCCTCATAATTCTAGTTTTTACCTGAATTTCGTTCACTTTTATACGAATTTTGTGTTTTTCTCAAGAATTTGTTATATTTTATTTGACAAATTGAATTTTCACCCTCAAAATAAAATTTGAACATTTGATGTCTTGCACTTGAAAATCATTTGCGGACACAAAAAATCAAAAAAGGGGGAAAATATTTTGAAAAAATCACTTGTCTGTCTTACGCTTGGTGCTCTTGCCATGCTTGGAATGTCTTGTAACGAAAAAAAGCCTGTTGCAGAAAAATCTGAGGTTCAGAAGATTATTGAACAGGCCGAAACAATGAGCTTTGATGAACTTTGTAAAAAAGCAATCGAAGAATCAAAAAATGCAACAATCAAAGGTATCGGTAATTCGAGCCGTGGAAAGACTGCTGGTGCTGCATTCATTAAATACCTCAAATCTCTCGATGATTCTTATGCCGGAACAATCGAATGGTCTCAGCCTAAGAATAATTCAATTTTCACAACCCTTACTGTTGATTATAAATCAACAAATCCTGAATATTTCATGACATTGATTCAGGACGGAAATCAGATTCAGTCTAAGATGATGGACACCGGAATCCTTCGCACTTTCATCCCAAAAGAGTGGGCTGAAGCAAACAAGCTTACAAAGGCTTCTTACCCGGAACTTCTTTCTTTGCAGACTCTCAACAAAGTCTTCATGTTCAACAAAGTTGATGGTGCTGATTTTAAAAACTGCTGGGATTTCGTTGCAGAAGGAAAATCTGGCATGTACATGGATGTCAACTCAGAACTTGTAGGAAAGAACTTCCTTTACATGCTCGCATCTGACAAATATTCTACCTGGCTCAAAAACGCTTTTGATGCTCTCGATGCTGGCAAAAAAGCTTATTTCCAGCCGGTTATTGATGAATGTGCCACAATCGCTAAGAACTATGGCATTGAAGGCGCAAATGCAAAATACGGTCTCGCATGGACAAAACTTTGGGTTAAAAATTACAATGCTATGACTGATGACGGCCCAATCTGTAACGAGCTTGTTTCAAAATCTGCTGCCGGTGAATTTGCACTTATCGTTTATTCAAAACTTCGTTCTGTTGCAGAAACTAATGAATCATCTGTAAATAACATTGCTGTTGCCGCTTACAACGACGGCTATAAGGGTATCGGCGGTTACGGATACTGCCACTATCTTGAAGTTATGGATTCTTCTCCGTATCCATGGACTGCTTGTGCATTCATTTCATTCATGGTAACAAAACTTGACGGTTTTGCTGCTTGGGGTAAGGACATGGGTGGATATTCTGCTAACCCAACTCTTGCTGCTGAAAATGAAGCAAAATACCATCACAGCACGGCCGGTGGCACTGAATTTCCTGCAAAGAATGACCGTGGATTTGAATGGTGGTCAAGCGAGAATGGCGGTGCTTTGGTAATCGAAGATCCGAAATTCTGTTCTGAAGTTTCTCTTGAACTTGGTGATTGGATTGATTCAATTCGCGGCGGTCGCTAATAGCTGACTTTTTCAGGGCTGCCTCAATAGAAGAGCAGCCCTTTTTATTTCATTTTTTTATATCAAAATCAAAGGAAAACAGATGGCTCAAAATGTTGTTATGGCAAAGCCACTTCTGTCGCAGCAGAGAATGAATCAGATAAAAACCTTCTTCTCTAAGCCGCAGAATGTGATTTTGCTTTTGTTTGGTATTGTGCTTTCTATTTCAACCATAGCGCCAATTCTCTATCTTGCAAAAGATACAGTTGCCGTTCATGCGGGAACCATTGATGCTGTCCGCACTGGATTGAAAGAAGGTCAGTACACTTTTTATAACTGGGTAGATTTGTTTACTGGCAAACTCGCCCGAATCAATCTTTGGATTCCGCTTCTCAACACGGTGATTCTTGCAGTCCTTACCTGCTTTATCTCCATCGTTTACGGCGGAATTTTCGCGTACCTTGTTACACGCACGAATTTGAAATTCAAGCAGTATCTAAGCTCGATTTTCATTTTCCCTTACATCATGCCGCAGTGGACTCTTGCAATGGTGTGGCGAAACGCTTTCAACTCTAATGCTGTAACTCACGGGGCTGATGGTCTTTTGGCTTCACTTTTCAACATCCATATGCCGCTTTGGTGGTGTCAGGGATTGTTTCCGAGTGCGATTGTTCTTGGACTGCATTATGCTCCTTTTGCGTATATCTTGATTGGTGGAATTTTCCGCAACATGGACGCAAACCTTGAAGAAGCTGCTACCATTCTCGATACTCCGAAGTGGAAAAGCTTCCTTTGTATCACGCTTCCTCTTGTAAAACCAGCAATTCTTTCAACAATTCTGCTTGTTTTTGGAAGTGCAATGGGAAGTTATCCTGTTCCGCATTATCTGGGACTTACGACGCTTTCAACAAAGTATGTTGCTTTGAGTTCTGCTCGTGCGGGTGAGGCAAGTATTATCGCCGTAATCATGATGATTTTTGGTGTGGCAATCCTCATGCTCAATCAGTCAAGCACTTCAAGCCGCAAAAATTACACCACTGTTACTGGAAAGTCTGGTCAGATTTCAAAGGCAAATCTCGGTAAAGTCGGAAAGTATGCGGTCGCGGGCGTGTTCATTATCCTTACGCTTCTCACGAGCATTTATCCGATTATTTCATTCGGTGTAGAAACCTTCCTTCCGAATCCTGGCGACTACAGTTTCCTGAAGACCGGTGATTTTTCACATCTTACTACAAAATGGTGGACTACATCGGATACTCTGGGCGAATACGGACTTTTCGGTCAGCTTGGTATGCTTCACAATGCTCAGATTTGGAAGGCATTTGCCGGTCAGCTTTATGTTGCAGTGGTTTGTGCCCTTTGTGCCGGAACTATCGGAACTTTGGTCGGCTATGCAGTAAGCAAGCATCGAAGGAGCAAGGCTGCAGCTTATGTTAACTCTGTAGCTTTTCTGCCTTATCTCATGCCATCGCTCTCTGTCGGTGTTGCATTCCTTATTTTTGGAAAAACTTTGTCGATTGGCGGCACATTCCTGATTCTCATGCTTACGGGTACTGTAAAATACATCCCGTTTGCAAGCCGTGCTTCTCTCAATTCAATGCTTCAAATCTCAGGTGAAATTGAAGAAGCTGCAATCATTCAGGATATTCCTTGGGTAAAGCGAATGTTTGGAATCATCATCCCGATTCAGAAAAGTACGATTATTTCAAGTTTCCTCTTGCCGTTTATGACTTGTTTGAGGGAACTTACGCTTTTCATGCTCCTTTGCGACCAGTTTAAGATTATGACTACCGCAATGGACTATTTTGACGAGATGGGCTTGTACGCTTTCTCTAGCGGAATGAACTTAATTTTGATTGTCACTATCCTTATTTTTAACGCGATGATTAATAAACTCACCGGCGCAAGCATTGATAAGGGTGTAGGAGGAAAATAATGCCACAGATAAAACTTACTAATGTTACGAAACGCTGGGGAAAATTTTACGGCGTAGATAGATTAAATCTTTTGATTGATGACAATGCTTTTGTTACCCTTCTTGGTCCTTCTGGATGTGGAAAGACAACTACACTCCGAATGATAGCGGGCCTTGAAACTCCGTCTTCTGGAAGAATCGAAATAGGTGACAAGGTTGTTTATGACAGCGAGCTTGGAATCAATATTCCTGCAAATAAGCGAAAAGTCGGATTTCTTTTTCAGAATTATGCGTTGTGGCCGAACATGACGGTCTACAAAAACATTGCATTCGGTTTGGGAAATATTTGCGAGAAACTTCCTGTTTACAACTGGGAACTTAAAGTCTCTTCACGGATTTTTGAGATTCTTGCAAATTCTGCGAAGGTTGTTGCCGCTATCGATGAATGTAAGGATAAGAACGGTAAAATCGATGAAGAAAAGGCTTTGATGAAGTTAATCGATACCTTTGAGATTTCTATGTTCTCTGCAAAAAAGGTGATGGCATTTGGATTGCACAAGGCTTCGAATCATGAGTCAATTGCAAAAGAGGCCGCAAAAAAAATTAAGGCACGAGTTGATTCAATCGTTGAGAGCGAAAAGTCAAAAGGCATCACTTTTACTGATGAATGGCAACTTGTTCAGAACGGAAACCCTTTGGTGAAAGAGCGAAAACTTACGGATGAAGAAATTGATCTCGCCGTACGCAAAGTCTCACGGGTTGTCAAAATCGGAATGTTCATGGACAGATATCCTGCTGAACTTTCCGGCGGTCAGCAGCAGCGTGTTGCCATTGCCCGAACACTTGCACCGGAGCCAAGCGTTCTTTTTATGGACGAGCCTCTTTCAAATCTTGATGCAAAGCTTCGTCTTGAAATGCGTTACGAACTTCAGCGTCTTCACATTGAAACGGGAAGCACTTTCGTCTATGTCACCCACGACCAGATGGAAGCTATGACTCTTGCTACAAAAATCTGTCTGATTAACAATGGCGTTTTGCAGCAGTATGAGCCTCCGCTCACGGTCTACAACAGACCGAATAATCTTTTTGTCGCAGACTTTGTCGGCAATCCTTCAATCAACTTTATTAATGCAAAAGGTGAGCAGGATTCAAGCGGCAAATTGCAGTTGAAGGTTTTTGACGGCGAGGATATCACATTCACTCCTGATGGTGATTTTAATCTTGCACAATGGTACAAAAACCGCGATGACAGCTTAGAGCAGAAAAAAGAGGATGAGAAAAAACTTGCCCTTGAAAAAGGCTATGTCGAAAAAATGAACAAGGACGAGGTTTTTAAATATCCGATTGCGAAGGTTTCTGATGAGCAGGGCTTTGCCGAAAAGGAGGAATCTGCTCCTCAGAACGGTGATTTCGTGCTTGGCGTAAGACCTGAGTATTTGCAGATTACGAACAGCGGAATGTTTGATGCTGAGATTTGCGGTGCAATGCCAACAGGTCTTGAATCAACAGTAAAACTCAAAATCAAGGATTTCCTGCTTACGAGTGTTGTCTTTGGTGGTGTAACTTTCGAAATTGGCTCAACACATTCAGTCAACTTCACCGGAAGCAATATCCTGCTTTTTGACCGAAAGACCGGCCGCTGCATAACAAGCGGAACTTTGTCAAAATAAAAGGTTAAAAGCCGAATTTTGTAAAAAAAAGCATCCTTGTTTTTGATTCAAACTCAATTCAAGGATGCTTTTTTTATCTGTGATTGTAAAAACTAAATATTGAAAGTCAGCATATTGCCGTCTCGTTCTTTGCTTTTGTAGGTTCCAACATCACTTCGCTGATACATTGCTTCAAAAGTATCAAACTGCGAGATTGGGAAGAAAGTTGCGCCAACGCTTACAGTAATCTTTCGGTCTTTGAGTTCTGGAATTGCGATGGCTTCAACATAGTCAAAGAATCGTTTTAAGATTTTTAAGCCTGATTCTTCCCGTGTGACACCGTCTGCAAAAACTGCAAATTCATCTCCCCCAAGCCTGAAAACAATATCTGAATCACGGAAGCTTTTTTTGAGACAGTCAGCGATTGCGATGATTACCGCATCGCCGATTTGATGACCGTAATTGTCGTTGATTGATTTGAACTTATCTATATCAAGAAGACAGAACATTCCCTGCTTTCGTTTTGAAATTGCTTCCCGGATTTGCATTTCGCCACAGCCCCGGTTTTTTACACCAGTCATCATGTCGGTTTCGGAAAGTTTTCGCAATGCTTCCTGCTGCTTTTTATCCTCATCGATTGACTCAACCACAAGAAGGACTTGTTGCAAAACACCGTTTTCATCTCTTCCAAGCACGATATATCTGAGGCGAATCCATCGTTCCTTATCATCAATAAATTCAAAAGAGATTGAATTAGAACCGTTGAGGCGACTTTCAAGTGTTGAAAGTTCCATGAAATCCTTAACTAGCGGGGCGGCCCCTTCAATTGCCATTTTCTTTGCAAAATCAGGAATTCTCTTGCTGTAGTTAGTGAAATCACCGTCCAGAAGGCGATCAAAATCAGGATTGCTGCGGATACAGGTTATTGTGTCTGTCTTCAGGTTGATTTTGGTAGCCGTAACATAAATGTCTGCAACGGCTTTGATTTCACGGTTGAGCTGTTCTGTTTCAGCATATTTGTAGCTCATGTAAAGGAAGAATGCAAGAAAAACAAGAAGGATGAAAAAAAGGACAAATGCTGAAGAAATGTAAATCGTTCGGAGCGATGAATAAAGATCCCGTGTTCCAAGAACGAAAACCATCAGCCATTCAGAATTGATTGCCTCTACGAAAACTGTAAGATTCTTACCTTGAACCTTTTTTTCAATGTGCTCACTGACAGAAGCAGAAAACTCTTTTACAAGGAATTTTTCAAAGTCATTGCCGGTTTTGCCTAAATTTTTGCCGATGTACTGCGAATCCGAATGAGCAATTACGAAGCCCTTTCGATCCATTACGAAAGCATTTTTGAGTATCTGCTTTTTGGAATACTGCTTGTCCTCGACAGTTTTCTGAATGTTGTCAAGAAAAATATCCATGGAAACAACACTGTCAAGGTCATCAAGAAGCTGGCTGACTGAAAGCATGACGGTGTTTGTTCTGAGGTCAAGATAAGGCTTTACCAGGGCAGGTTTTCCGCCCATTTCAAAGGCATCGGTGTACCACGGTCTGATTTTTGGATTGTAACCTTCTGGAGGAGTCCATTCTGTTCCGTTTAATAAATCCCCTTGATAGTAGCAGTAGATTCCTGTTGAGTTTTCGCTGATTGTTGCCGCGTAAATTTCGGTCACATCTTTGATATAATCATGAACTTCTGTATGCGGAGTGTTTTTTTCAAGCATCTCATTGAGCGTTACTGCTGAAAATGAAATTGCGTCCACAGGCATTTTCATGTATTTGTTGATTTGATTTGCCGCCTGAACTGTTTCAATCTGCCATTGATTTATGATATTCCTTTTTGAGGCTTCATAAAGACGAAGAAATACGCTCAAGATAGCAAAAGTTGAGGTAAGCGTTATTATGCAGGTGATGAGTGAAAAACGGCTGTTAAAATGTAATTTGCCGATGCAGTATTTTTTCATTCTATTATAAGATTACCACCTTATTATTAATTTAACAAGAAAAATCCTTATAGACGCGCTATTCATACAATCCGTTCAACATTCTGTAAACCGCATTGATTCTCTCTTTGCCGTCTACAGAAAAATCTACATTCTCATCAACAAGAGTTTCCAGGCTCGAAAGACTCTCGTTGAGGGCAGTTGCAAATCCACGGCTCATCTTAAACCAGTAGGTTCCCCTTCCGTCCGTGAACAGGGCAACGAAGGCGTATTCTTTATTCTTTTTTGAAAGCGTGATTCTTAAGATTTTGCTGAGTTCACCCACAAGCCTGTCTGCCGCACCTTCCTCATGAATGTCAAAATTACGCTTTATGAGGGATTTTTCATCGATTGGATTGAGATTCAGCATTTTAACGACTTTGCAAACAAGTTCCAGTTTTTCACCCGTAAGCAGCGGGGTGGCATTTATGAGAACTTTAGAGCGGATTTGAGCGAAGATTGCCATCTTGTTTTCGTCATTCTCTTTTGCAAGCGCCGATTTGAACTTATTATATGGAAGAATAAGTAGCTTTTTACCTTTCTGCTTTTCGATTTCAAAAATTTCGCCACCGATATTGATTTCATTTTCGTTCTTTGCGGATTTTGCCTTTTTGCCACCAAAGTGACCATCATCACGGCCGAGCAATTTTCCTTTGACAGCTGCGAAAGTCGAGCCTTTGAATTCCAAGTTTCCTGTGAGACTTCGGCCCCTTTTACCACGGATTGCGGCAAGTTTCGCTTCCAAATCCGGTGAGATTTTTGAAAGAAGCGATTTCGTGAGAGGGGAGACGCTCATCGCGAATGTGCGGCTCGTGCGAACGATTTCTCCTGCCACGATAAAAAGCGGGTCAGTCCTGAACATTGAGGAACCCGGATGAATCGAAATGTGGTCTGCGGTAAGTGAACGGTAATTTTCGCGGCCTTCACGCACGCACACAAACTGAATCATGCCGCTTGCGATACAGCAAAGATAGTCGTCCATGCTTCCGCCGCTTCCGATAGGGATTCCGAGCTGCCCGATTTCTTCTTCAAGCTGCTGCTTGATGTTTGCGATTTCAGCCATAACGCGCTCATCGAGGTAATTGTTCTGGCAGAAACGCACGGAATTTTTCATTGACTGATATGTGCGGAAAAGCTTTACATAAGAGACAAAATCGCCCTGAATGTCACGGAAAGCGTGGTGAGCCTTGCGTGCATCACTTTCTTCACCAGGAGGAAGAATGAAAGGCGAGTGCGTGCTCATGAAAGCGGCCGCGATTACGGTCTCTTCAAGAACTTCAGGATAGCGCATGATGCTTTCGACAAGGATTCGGCTTACGCGCGGTTCCAGCGGGAATTCGACCATGAGCTTTCCGATTGAAGAAAGCGTATTGTCTTCATTCAAAGCACCCATCTGATTCAGTGTTGCAACGGCTCCACGAATGTCTTCTTTTTGAGGCGCAGAGATAAAGTCGAAGGTATCAAAATCCGTGATTCCAAGCTCGCTCATGCGGAGAACGACCTCACTCAAATCTGTGCGGTAAATTTCTTCGGTTGTGTATTCCGGTCGGGTGTCAAAATCCTTGCGGCTGTAAAGACGATAACAGGTGCCCGGCTGAGTTCTTCCTGCACGGCCCCGCCTCTGGTTTGAGCTTGCCTTTGAAACAGGCGTCTCGTTGAGGCTTGAAGTGAAAGTCTTCGGACTGTAAAAATTGAGCTTTGCCAAGCCAGAATCGATTACGGTCGTGATTCCGTTGATTGTGACGCTCGTTTCTGCAATGTTGGTCGAGAGAACAACCTTCTTTTTGCCGAATGGGGCAGAGTCAAAAACCCGCTCCTGTTCTTCTTTTGGAAGGCGACCGTAAAGCGGCACAATGTGGATTTTTGAATGGAAATCAGAGTATTGAAGGCGTTTTGCGCAGTCCTTGATGATTTTTTCGCCCGGCAAGAAAACAAGGATGTCACCATCTTCATGATTGTCGAGAACGCGGTCAATAGTCTTTTCGATTTTTGAGAGAAGGTATTCACAACCTGTTGCGGTTGCCGTGGTTGTGCTCTGACCTTTGAGCGGCGGATCATAAACCATCGTGACCGGGAATGTCTGAGTCTCAATCGTGACAATCGGACATCCGCCAAAATATTCAGAAAAAGCCTCTGCGTTCATGGTTGCACTTGAAACGATTACTTTAAAATCCGGGCGGGCAGCAAGAACCCGCTTTAAAAGGCCTAGGACGAAATCGATGTTAAGGCTTCGTTCGTGAGCCTCATCAACCATTATGACCGAATATTTTGTCATCCACGGGTCAAGCTTCATTTCCTGAAGGAGAATGCCGTCCGTCATGATTTTGATTTTAGTGCTCTGGTCAGTCTTATCCTCAAAACGCATTTTATAGCCGACAAGCCCCGGATAAGAAGTGTTGAGCTGCTTTGCAATGAATTCTGAAACACTGAGGGCAGCAATCCTTCGAGGCTGTGTAACGGCAATCACACCGTTTTCGCTATATCCCGCCTCATGTAAAATGACAGGAATCTGCGTGGTCTTTCCGCTTCCTGTAGGCGACTGAACGACAATGACCTGATTCTGCCGTAAACATTCGAGTATCTTTTCTTTCTGTTCGTAAACTGGTAATTTTTTGTAGTCAATAGACATAAGATGATTATAGAAGAAAAACGCCGGTGTTACAATCAAAAGGGGTGTGTCAAGTCGGGCGCACCCCGCCATGGTCGGTTCGGCTACGCTCACCAACCATGGCGGTCGGGCTATCCGCGAGCACTTTCGTTGTCGTGCTCGTTTCACTTCCGCTTCCGCTCCATTCCTACGCTCCCTTCGTTCGCTTCGGAACGCCTGACGGCGGTGCTACTATCCCTTGCGCAGGGGAAAATAGAAAACAATTTTAGATTTGAATTTTTAAAAATAGTGTTTGTTTTACTTATAAATGCAATCGACAATACTCATCTGTATTTCTACATAGTAGACCGAAATATGTATCAGATTTCATTGAAGGAAAATATTTTAAAGTCATTATTGCAGTTGCATGCATTGATAAATAACGTCCCAGATTGTAACCACTAAATGCGCCTATAAGTGAGCCTATAACAGTGCCTATAGTTGCTCCTACACCACTTCCTACGCCAGGACAAATTGCAGTCCCGATAGCGGCCCCTGTTAATGCTCCTAACTTAGCTCCTGCCCAACCACCAGCAAGACTACCTGCAATACCACCTAAAACACCAGCGGTTCTAATTAACAATGCTTGGGTATTTATACTTCCATTGTAATAAGTACTTGCAACATCATAAATGTCTTTTATATCAACTAAAACTTCAACACCTATCATAACAAATGGGAGCGTCCTCATTATTCCATAAAAAACTCTTATTGTTCTAGTTGGGATTTTCATTACCCCCAATTCCAATCGTGTTCTGATAGATCGAGTTGACTTTTCTGCCATTCGCTCAAAAGAATTTCTTTCAGCCAGGGCTATATTTGATGCTATATTCTTGTTATGCTCTATTTGTTTTATAAGTTTTCTGGCTTGTTTTTTAGAAACTTTTTGAGGACCTTCTGTCAATTCTTTGTATAAATTTTGATACAAATCTTTTTGGACTTTTTGTTTACCATGTGTCAATGTACTTTTTTTCGCCAATGAAATTTCATGTTCGCTTTTTAATGTAAAATCAACATCTGTTTTTTCTGCCAATTGTGAAGATTGTTTTAATTCAACAGGAATTGTTCTGTTTGAAATCACGAAATTCCCGCTCTGAATATTCCCCCTAATTAATGTTCTTTCAATGTTAGCTGTACCTTTTTCAATTGCTTGTTTTATATTTTTTAGTTCTATAATAGTAGATGATTCTTTCATTACATCAAGGTTTGCTATAGATCTCTCTATACGGTCTAAAATCCACTCTTGAGACATTTCTATCATGCCACTTGATTCTTTCAAGTTTGCTCGACCTGACTTTACTTCTAAAATTTTTACTTCATAATTGCCAAACTGATTTTTTCGTACAAAAAAGCCATCAATACCATTGTTGCCTCTGTATTTGAGATACGATGAATAATTACTATAACCATATAGTTTCTCTAATCTTAAATAATTTGAAACTATCGTGTTTTCAATTGCATTACCTTTTACTCTTGATGCATAATAGAGCCATTTTGATTTTCGTTGTTCAAAAAGCCTATGTCGTAAATTTTTTTGTGCATTTATAATATCTTCTGCAGATAATACATTAGCAGAAGCAATTGAGGTTAGCGAAGCTTTAATTTCAGGTTTTAAGAATCTTATATTTCTAATTGCTGGAGTTGGTGCAAATTGAACTTGTGAAAAACCAACATTCAAAAATTCTATGCTGAGTAAAATCAATAATAAAATCCTTTTAAAATGTATCATAAAGCCCCCATTTCTGCGTTGTTAATGCTTTATTTACAACCTTAAATTGGTCTTCTGTATCAAGAGCGGTATCACCTTCATTCGTTGACCAGATTGATGCGTAAATTTGATTGTACAAAGTATATACTGATGGATATAAATAAGAACTCTCAACCTTTTCAAGAGTAATCAATAAATCAACGCGTCCATCAATAATAGCCTTTCTCTTATCAGCAGATTTGTAGCCTTTGAAGGTTTCCTTGCTATTCAAACGATTGTTCTCGTAATTCGTTTTTTGCAGTAATGCAATAACTTGAGAGTTATATGTTTTTATTAATTTTTGTTCGTCAGTAACATTACTCTTTTCAAGGGACGCAATTTTGTTTTTTAACGAACTTGTTAATTCAACAAGCTGATTATTCAAATTTTTTATATCCAAGTATTTGAATAAAGTTAAATTGTATGAAATATAACTCATCTGTTCATTTACAGAAGAGGTCTTTATTTCATTTAGTTTGTTTTCGCCATTTGACATGCTTGTAACTTGATTTTTACAAGCATTTATACTTTCCAAAATGTCGGAATATAATTTCAATTCTTCTAATTCGATTGATTTACTCTTGTATTCGTCTGGATATATTGCTTGTATTGAAACAATTTCTTTTTGTAATTGATTATATATTGCGAGTGAAAAATTCCCTGCTAAAGTTTTCTTTTTCAAGTCGTCATACCTTAAGTCGAATCCCTTGGCAAACTGTCTGTTTTCGAATTCTGTATGCAATTGTTCCACTTCGTCAGCACATTTTGACAAAGTTTGAACTTGTGAAACCAAATCTTTCGTATCAATCTCTTTGGTATGAGCAATAATTGAAATCCTATTTGATAAACCATAAATTTCATTAAGCAGCAAATTAAAATCAACCTGATTAAATTTGGAAATATCTTGTTTTAAACTGTCAAAAGAGTTTTTTGTATTTATGCAAGTAGTCTTAAGTTCATAGAAAGTTTTCCACTCATACAAGATTAAATCATCTTCATCATGCAATCCTGGTTGTATTTTTTGTACCAAAGGAATTTTCCCTTGCAATGAGACATACAAATTTTCGTCATAAACATTTTTCTTTATTTTATCTACGAAATTTTTGTAATCCGCAGTATACTGTTCATAAAGTTCATTGTTAGTTGCATTTTCAAAAATTTGATTTAATTGCACCATAGAGTTTTCAAAAAAAGCGATATCATCATATAACATGCTGTCATTTAATTTTAACAACTGTTTGTCTATATCTGAGATTAAAGTCTGTACTTCAGATTTTTTATGAGCCTTTATTTCTGTTTGAGTTACAATTCGTTTCTTTAATTGCTCATTTACATCCTGCAAAGGCTTGTTCCTTAATTGGACTAATTCATCTCTAATTTGTTCAACTTCGTTTATTTTAGGGAAATCATTATAAGTATAAATAAGAGAATCAATTTCTTGAATTGTATAGTTAAGAGACACCTGATTTGTTGAATAACTAGATATTATAGCGCAAAAGTCTAATATAAGTTTTATTTCAAATAATTCATTTGATTGTTCTTCTTGAATCCAAGGAGCGGTTGATTTCAAATATGATGAATATAATTTATACGCTTCTTCATATTGGTCAACAGCTATTTTTAGACTTATAGTTGGCAATTTGTTAATAAGAGCTTGTAATTGAGCTTTTTTGTCTTCAGGTATAACGACAGGAATTTGTTCACCAATGACACGATAAAAAATGGATGTCTGATTCTTTATCTCATCAGAGAATGATGAAGACATCTTTTCTAGATTTTGATTGATAGTTTCAGTTTTTCGATAATTTGAAAATGAAAAACTGAATACTGATAAAATCAAAATAAATATAAAAACAAGCAATATTTTCTCAAAGTGTTCCATAATACAATCAACCTCTTATAATTCGTATTAAAACTATGCACCTCAAGTACATAGAAAATTGATAGAGTAAATCTATTTAATTTCTCTACTCAATTTCCTTTAAGAGTAATTATAACCCTCTTTTTATAGTAAATCAAATAATCTTTTTAGAAAATGAGTAATTCTGCTTAATTCCATTATTCACAATATTGAATGAAAATAAACTCATGGAAATAAAGGAAATCCAAACACGGTTGGGAGAAAACATAAAAACAATACGAAAATCACGACATCTGACGCAGGCTCAACTTTCTGAAATGGCTGAAGTCTCCGAAGATACTATAAAAAGTGTTGAACAGGGGCGTGTTTGGCCGGAAGAAAAAACTTTATCAAACATAACAAAAGCCCTTAACATAGATGTCTGCCATCTTTTTCTTCCTGTCGGCTCGTCATTCAACAAAAATTCCGATGAATCACGCAAAATCAAAGAAGCAATCGCAGAAAATGTCATTTCCTATGTCGAGTCAGTTCTGGATGATGTGATTAAAAAATGAAGTCTAATAGAATGATAAATTGGCCAAACCTCCTTTTTTCAACTTGACAAATATAGGTTTTATCCTATAGTTTAAATGTATGGAAACGAAGTTCACTGTAGAATTTTATCAGACAGAAAAAGGAGAGACTCCTTGTCTTGAGTTCCTTAATACGCTTGAAGTAAAGCTTCGGGCTAAGGCATTTCGTGACATGGCTCTTCTAGAAGAAATTGAGCGTGCAAAAAAGTATAGAAAAGATTATTTAGCAAGAAATCCGCAAAAGGAGGAAAGAAAATGACACTAAAAGAAGCATTAAACGAGCAGATGAAGGATGAATCTTTCAAGAAAGAATATGAGGCTCTTGCCCCAGACTATGAAATTATTTCCTCTTTGATCGATGCAAGAAAATCATGCAATATAACTCAGAAACAGCTTGCAGAAACTACAGGTATTGCGCAATCCGACATCAGTAAGATTGAAAATGGCTCAGGCAATCCTACAATAAAATTATTGAAAAGGATTGCGGATGGTTTAGGTATGAATTTAAGAATAGAATTTACACCTAAAACTTCATTGGCAATGGGGTAATCCTCTATTTCCCCTCCAGCACCTTCTCCATCAGCTTCTTTCTTTCCGTAAGATATTTTGCCCAGGTCACCAGCTCTGCACGGTCGAGGGTCGCGATAAAATCATCATCCAGCAGCTTGATTACGAACTGCCAGCCGGGGGTGATGTATGTCGTAATCAAATGCGGCTCGTAATCGCTTAGAATCACGCTTCCGTCACTCATTTTTCTTGCCTTCAGTTTGAGGAGAAGTCCTTCGCCAGTGTAATCTCTGGGAGTTTCGGGGGCGGTGAACTGCGGATTCGTTCTTTGTGCCGAAATCGTGTTTCCGTTCGCGTACATGATGAAGGCCTTGCGGTCTTTTTGATTCAGCGCTTCCGTGTAGTGAGTGGATGCCGCTGTTTCCTCGAAAATCTTTACGACATGAGGGTGATTTGCCCAGATTATGTCGGCCCTGCATTCTTCGATAAGTTTTCGGAAGAATTTTTTGTGGCTCTCGGTGACTTTGATTATGTATTCAGGTTCGTCCGTGTGAACCGAAAGCACGAAAAGGTCAGCTTTGGAAGCTTCCTGCAAGTTTTTTAATTCTTCTATTAATTGGTTGCGTTTTTTCTCTGTTGAAGGGTAGTAGTCGATGTAGGATGCATAATCGTTTCGGTTCAAAATCTCCGTGATTGCAACAAAAAGCACTTTAAAACCATTTTTTTCGATGATTTTGTAAGTGAGCGGGTCGCCTGATTTTTCTTTGAGACCGCAAGCCCAGATTCCTTTTCGCGAGTCGAAATATTTTTTTGTCTGCTTGATTCCGTCAAGGTACTGGTCATTCGTGTGATTGTTCGTGAGCGAGAACACATTGAATCCCGCTTTGATTGCCGCCTCCACATATTCTGAGTGCATGTTGAACTGTGGGTAAGTGCTCCATGGAAGAGAATCTGCAACAGGAGCCTCAACATTCGCAAATGAAAGGTCCGCCGAAGAAACAAGCGGCGTGATGTCGCGCCAGATTCGGTCAAAGTCAGTGAATGTATAATTCGGCTTGTGAGCCATGATATCGCCCGCAAAGACCAGAGAAAGCTCTGCTTCAGGAACGGCGTTTTTGTGAGAGCCTTTTGCTGCAGAGAGGTCTTTTGTTGTGCCGCAGGAAGAAAGAAGAGATAGAAAGAGAATCGTTGCGACAAAAAAACATGATTTGCAGGGGCTTTTAAATTCCATTAATCAATTATAAATCAAAAAGAACTGTCTATCAAATGTTTAATTTTTTATGCAATTTAATAATAGAATCTTTCCGTTTTCATCTTTCCGTTTTCCACTCTCATTTTCCATGCTATACTGTCCTTATGGCTAAATCAGTTTCGCAGAAGGATGACACACGGCAGTCGGGGAAGGAGCAGTTCAGGCTTTTTTTGCTGGATGCGCTTTTTCAGGAAGAGAAGTTTTACTCAAAGGAAGAAGTGTGCGACAGGCTTGAGGTTTCGGTGGCGACTTTGAACCGGGATATGGAAGAAGAAAATCCGTGGTATGATGAAGTATTTGTAGATAAGTCGGGTACTCTCACTAAAAGATACTCCCGCCGTATATACTGTTTCTCATCTTAAAGGGAGAACATCATGTCAAACAAAAGAGAATAATACGAAAAACGCTCAAGGCGGTTCATTTACGGGCTTAAGAAACTTACGGCGGGTGCTATAAAAGGCATGGGGGCGGAAGAATATTATTCATCCGCAAAATCTCTGAGAAAACTCTTCGATTCTTTTGCAATCATTGAGGAGTTTTATACTCCGCTGAAATGTTATTTGGAAACAAAAATTGCGCTCCAGAAATATGCCTTCTTCTTGGACAAAAATCTGCCTTATGCCAGAGATTTCAAAAATCTTCTGATTCATTTTTTTGTCGTAATTGAGGGCATTTATTTTTATGAGAATTACGGTTTCTTTTCTACGAGGATGAATCCGAAAGAAAATCCGGGACTTCCTGTAATTTGTCAGTGTGGTTGCCTTCCGTCCTGGCCACTTGAACCTATGGTGGATTCCTTCGGGCATGTGATTTACAAAAGGGTAATCCGTTTTTACAATAAGGATAGAATCCGCCCGCTCTGCATGACGATAAGCAAAAATCCTGAGATTCTTGAAGGTCGGGAAAAGTGCAGGCTGACAGACGAGCAGATTGAAGGGCTGAAAGCCTTTGTCCGCAAAAATCGTGACCTTATCAGACGACATTATAGAGAGAAACTTGACAGCATTGATTTCATTAGGGCTGTACAGAAACGGAGTTCGAAGAATAATTGAGGCGAACCATGCGTTTGATTTGAATGATGAGAATATCTCAAAACTATTTGCGATAAGCGATCTTCTTCACGGAAAAATGCTTGAGCTGATTGAAAAAATGCGTGCGACGGAAAAGAAGAGGAGAAGTGAGCCTGATTATTTCATCGTTGGAAAATTGTATTGCATTCTCCCGCTTCCCGAAGACGAAGATTTTTCGTGTGACATTCTGAGTTTTCCGTGCAGCAAAGACCACCCTTTTTATTCGGAAGAGAATCTTTATTTCGAAATTAGAATTGACTTGTAGGAAAATAGAAAAGACACCCTCGGCTGAGGCACGGAGCTGAACAACATGGGGCGGGAGAAATTGCTGCTGTGAAAGGAAGATAATAGAAAAAATCGAGGAATTTGGTATAGTATAAAGGGAGGAAAATCATGGAGCTTACAAACGAACAGATTATCGGACTATTTCCTTCAAAAGCAGTCCGTGAATATCTTACAAAAATCAACTGGCAGTTCTGTGAACGCGATCGGCAAATAATCTACCGCTATCTTTCATTGAAAGAAGAACCATCGTACAAAAATGATTATGTCACGATTCCTTTTCCGTTCAGAAGCGGCGACCTTGTTTATGAAATTGGAAACGAAAAACATATTTGCGTTTTCTGTAGCTGCAAGGATGATGAGGATTTTTTTGAAATTGATAAACGAACAAAGGATTTTTCGGACTGGATAGATGCCGGAAGCACAAGAGTTGAATTTTTGGAAAGCGACGGCAAGTTTAGCCACCAGCATCCCTGTGCATACAATCTTGAATTTGCTCAGTTGCCAGATGATTCCGATAAAGAAACCCAAACGATAAAGGACAATCCGTACAAACATGCGCTCCAAATTGCTTCTGAGTTAATCCGCGGAACAAATAGTTCGATAGAGTGTTTGCAGATGTATTGCGAGGCGTATGCGGGAAAAATTTAACACCCTCGCATTAAATGATATAGTCCTCGGATATTATTTTCCTATCAATCCAATCCCTCCGGATTTCTGGCATTGGTGGAAATAATATAAAAACTCCCTTGGAAAAGTGTACAATATTCTTGAAAACTCGCTGGAAAAAGTGTACTCTTTTTACAGAAACTCACTTGGAAAAGTGTATCTGATTCACTAAAACTCGGTCGAAAAAGTGTATGCCATCGTTCTATGGGGGATTTTTATGTACAAGAGAAAAATTGTCAGCGAATTTGAAGCATGGAAAAATTCCAGCGGAAAGAAAAAGGCACTTGTTGTAAAAGGGCTTCGGCAGATTGGCAAGACTTACAGCGTGCGAGAATTTGCCAAAGAGAACTATGAAAATGTTGTCTATGTGAACTTTAAAGAAAATGAAGGCGCAAAGAAAATCTTTGATTCTGACTTGAATGTAGACAGAATCATAGTCGATTTATCCGCAGTTCTTCCCGGCTCTCATTTTGTACCGAACAAAACTGTCATAATTTTTGATGAAGTTCAGGAATGTGCGAATGCTCGCTCAAGCATCAAGCCTTTTTGTGAGGACGGTCGGTTTGATGTGATTGCTACAGGCTCTCTTCTGGGCATAAAAGGCTACAACAAGAAAAAAAGCAAGGGCGTTCCCACTGGTTTTGAGCGTATTGTGTATATGAAGCCGATGGATTTTGAGGAATTCTTGTGGGCAAAGGGAATCAGTGAAGAAGTGATTGCGTATCTTCGGGAATGCTTTGAGAAAAAAATCCCTGTGAGTGAGGCGACCCATAAAGCGATGCTCCGTTATTTCAAGGAATATATCTGTGTGGGCGGACTTCCGTATATTGTTGACCGTTTTATTTCCACGAATGATATGAATGTTGTCTGGCAGGAACAGCATGATATTCTTGAAGAATACAAAGATGATTTCGGAAAGCATCTTGATGAAAACGAGGAGGAAGAAGTTGACCTTTCTCTGCTCGGCAGGATAAACCGTGTCTTTGATTCAATTCCAGCCCAGCTTGCGAAAGAGAACAAAAAATTCGTATTCTCTGCGCTAGAAAAGAAAGGCCGTGCCGAAAAATATCTTCCTGCAATCCAGTGGCTTTGTGATTTCGGTGTAATCAATCTCTGCCACAACCTCAGTGCCATTTCTGACCCGCTTGAAGGAAATAAGATAGACAATGTGTTCAAGATTTATATGCAGGATTCAGGTCTTTTTGTTTCTATGCTTGACCGTGACAGTGCAGCAAAAATACTTTCCGGTGACTTGGGATTCTACAAGGGCGCGATTTTTGAGAACATCATAGCCGACTGTTTTTCAAAGCAAGACCGAAAACTGTATTATTTCCACAAGGACACAGGACTTGAAATTGATTTCGTCTCAAAAGTTCAGGGGAAGATTTCGCTGATTGAAGTAAAAGCAACGACTGGAAACACGAAATCCGCAAACACCGTGCTGAAAAATCCGCAGTACGAAGTAAATCTTTGCTATAAACTCTCTGAAAACAATGTCGGCATCGCAGAAAACAGAATAACAATTCCGTACTACATGGCAATGTTTTTGTAACAAAATTATTCGTAAATCTCACTAAATGATACACCCCCGTGCCATAATCAAATCATACCAAAGCAAGGGGGCAGATTATGGTGAAATTTGACGAGCGAAACGGAAGGCCGTGATAAAATCGAGCAGAAACTTTCTGAACTCGGAAATCACACCAAGCTGAACCTTGAATTCCATAATGCATTCCTGAGTTTTGAGGATACCCTTCTTTTTGATGATCGTAGCGTACAGAAAATCCTGCGTGAAGTTCATCAGGAAGATATGGCAATCGCACTCAAAATCGCCAGCGATGAGCTGAAAGAAAAAATCTTCAGCGCGCTCGAAGAAGATTTGGATGATTTCGTTTTTCGTTTTGACAAGCGTGACACTTATTTAGCCCTCGATTTTCTTCGTGCGGTCGTTGATGGAGATTACGATGAACAGTACGCGTACATGAAGCATCTTGTGGCAAGCTCAGGCGGAAGCAAGGTGACGAAACTTTGTCACGAGATTCTTGCTGTTGGCTGTTCCTGCATTGTCGAATACGTTAACAGTACACAGCTTGTATTTTTCCTTTCGGCACCTGAGACGAGAAATCGATGCCATGGAAGGCCTTTCTGAAAAAAGACGAGAAGCCGCACAAGAAGCCATTCTTCGCGCCGTAAAACGATTAAAAGATGCCGGGGAGATTTGAAAAAATCAGAATCAATGTTTTTCAGTTTTCAGAAAATTTCCACAACTCTATCAAATCGCTCCTTCAGTTTCATCAAGATGAAATCTCAAAAAATCGTGAAATTTCGGCTTAAAATCCTGCAAATTCGGGATAAAATCGCTTTCTTGAAACAAATGGTACTGCCATAATTTACCTTCCTTTTTTTGTAGTTTTTTATAAGCGCTTATGACTTAATGATAACAAAAAAAAAGAAGCGTAAAATCTAGTAGTTTAGTTAGGCAATTATGCCTTCTGCATCAAGCATTCCCAGCACACCCCCTCCCCATTCCTCACATCCCGTGTGAGCACCGCCCCCACGACATCCTCCAGATACCGCGGATGTATGCCCACTGAAAGCACTTTTTCTGTACGGAGAACACCAATATCTTCTATATTAATGCGCTCTCCGGCTTTCATCGTGCGCATAAAATGCAGGCTTCGGTTTGTCCTGCCGTAATTTGCTTCTTCGGCTGGGGCTAGTTTTTTGATTCCGCTGCCTAAAATTTTCTGGACCCGCTCGCCGTATTCTTCGGTAAGCTGATTCAAAATGTAAGGCTTTGCATTCTCGCCGTACTGACGGAATGCTGCCTCGCACTGGTGGACGCAATGGCTCATTAGGGCAAATTGCTCGCCTGTTAGGGCTACCGGGTCGTCAAGGCCGTCTGTTTCTTTTGAGAGGGTGATGTGCTTTTCAATCATTGTTCCGCCGACTGCTGCCGCAATTGAAGGAACAAGAACCGGGTCAAGCGAGTGGTCGCTTACACCGCACGGAACTCCGAAAATCGCCGCAAGGTTTGGAATCAGGTTTAAGTTGTATTCTTCTTCCGGGGCAGGGTAGCTTGTGATGCAGTGAAGCAGGGTGATATTCTCCCGCCCAAGAATCGAAAGAGCTTCTTCAATGTCTGAAAGCTTTGAGACTCCCGATGAAAGGATTACGGGGATGTCGTGTGTTTTTCGGTACTCGGCAAGTTTTTTCAGCAAAGGAATGTGATTCAGCTCTGGAGAGGCAATCTTTATCGCATCCGGCTTGATTGCAAGCAGTTCTTCCAGAGAGCGAAGCCCGAACGGTGAGCAGGTGAATTTCGCGCCTTTTTCGTGAGTGTAGCGCAAACATTCCTCAAAAAAGCTTGGCTCGACTTCAAGTTCCTTGAATCTTTCATAAAGCGGGATTTTTCCTGTGGGAAGATTTACGAAGCCTGTCTCTGGATGAAGGATTTCATCTGCATAAACCCACTGAAATTTTACATAATCGGCGCCGCTTTCGATTGCGCAATCAATCAGTTTTTTTGCCTTTTCCAAATCACCGCCATGCGATGTTCCTATTTCCGCTATGATTTTCATGACTTCTCCATGTGCTGAAATAGATTAACACAGATTTCACGGATTATAAAGTGCAGAAATCAGTCTGAATTCAGCGAAAAAATTTTTTTAAAAATCCCTTGTTATCGGCACTTTTTCGGTTGACTTTAGGGTTTTTGACGGATAAAATGGTATTCAAGTGGGAAATTGTGGGGTAAAGTGGTAAATAGTGGTATGGAGCTGTTAACTGGTGAGTACCGCAACACGCTGGATGAAAAGGGCAGAATCCTTTTTCCGACACGGTTGCGAAACGAATTGTTTGCTGATTCAGACAAGTGCGTTCTCATCGTTACACAGGCTTTCGACCACTGTTTATGGCTTTATACTCTCGATGAATGGAAAAACATTTCGTCAAAGATTATGGAGACAGCCTCTCCTTTCAATCAAAAAGACCGCATTGTTCTCCGTCACTTTATAGCTCCTGCTCAGGAAGTAGAGCTTGATAAGTCCGGACGCCTTTCTATCCCGCAGAGCTTACGCGAGTACGCTCATCTTTCTAAGGATTGTGTAATCCTCGGAATCAACAAATACATGGAGCTTTGGGACTCACAGGCCTATAGCGATTACCTCGGAGCAAACGCAGATTCACTTGAGGAAGCAGCTGAGGCTTTGAGCAGCATAAGTTTCTAATAAAAATAAGACGCGGATTTTCGCGGATAAACGCTGATTTGATTTCATAATCTGCGCGCATCTGTGTTCATCAGCGTCAAAAAAAATAAAAAAAACGGGATACAAAAAGGTGGAAATCGTTCATACTCCGGTTTTGCTTGAAGAGTGCTTGTCTTATCTTAGCCCTGTCGCAGAACCTTTTGAAAAAAATGCTTTTATGATTGACTCAACTCTCGGTGAAGGCGGCCATTCAAACGCATTTTTGTCTAAATTTCCATCCCTTCATATTCTTGGTCTTGACCGCGATAAAACGATTCAGGCGCGTGCTCGTGAACGACTTTCTGTTTATGGCGACCGCATGGATTTTTACAACGGATGGTTCAATGATTTTTACGCAAACTATCCGGCAGATAAAGAAAGGCCGAATCTTATCCTTTTTGATCTTGGAATCAGTGTTTATCACTATGAAAAGAGCGGCCGTGGATTTTCTTTTCGTTATGATGAGCCTCTTGATATGAGGTTGAATTTTGAGGAAGGAGAGAGTGCCGCTGATATCGTAAATACCTGGCGGGAAGAAGAGCTTGCCAACATGATTTACCTTTACAGTGATGAAAAGATGAGCCGCCGTATTGCCCGCGCAATTGTTGAGGCTCGAAATGGCGGTAAAATCGAATCGTCAAGGCAGCTTGCGGACATTATTTTTAATGCTGTTCCGTCAAATTATAAGCACGGGAACATTCATCCTGCGACCAGAACTTTTCAGGCTTTGCGTATTGCAGTGAATTCTGAATTGAGACGGCTCCCAGAGGCTTTGCATGATGCGTTTAATGTTCTTGCTGTCGGTGGAAAAATGGGGGTCATAACCTTCCATTCTCTGGAAGACCGTATCGTGAAGAATTATTTCCGAAATCTTGGAAAACAGTGCGTGTGTCCGCCTGAGCAGGCTAAATGTACTTGCGGCGGAACGCCTTGTGCTGAAATTTTGACAAGGAAGCCTGTTGAACCAAGCGGAGAAGAGGTGAAGTCAAATTCACCGAGTCGTAGTGCAAAACTCCGTGTCGTGCGAAAACTGCATGATGCAACGGAACGACATCGCCTTTTGGTAGAAGAGTCGGCGATGTAAAGCATACGCATGATGGAGGAGATTTTATTATGAAAATAAAACATGAAACAAAACTGAGGTTCGTGGCATATTCATCGGTTGTTTTGATTCCGCTTTTGCTTGCTTTTGATGCTTTTCAGGCTCACCGATATGCCAGACTGAAAAACGAACTTGCGAAGCTTGAGGCAAAGCAGGTCGAAGTAGTTGAACAGAACCGAAAGTTGATTTCTGATATAAGCCTTTTGTCCAGTTCCGACCGCATCGAAAAAATCGCTGAAGAGGAACTTGGCATGCACAAGGCGAAAAGCGAGGATATAGTCCGAGTTGAAATTAAATAAAAGGAAAGAAAAATGACAGACGCAAAAAGTGTCGAAAATATAGAAAGTCTCTTGAAATTGTCAGAAACTCTTGAAGCGGTGGGAGGAGTTCTTTTGAACGGGGATTTCCCTTCTGAGAACTTTTGCTTCACGAGCGTGCAAACTGACAGCCGGTTGGTCGTGGAAAAATCTCTCTTTGTTCCCCTTATCGGTGAAAATCAGGATGGGCATCTCTATGTTCCACAGGCACTTGAAAAAGGCGCGTCTGCCGTTTTTGTTTCCAAAAAAACTTCAAAAAATCTCCTTGAAGACCTGAAGAAACAGGCCGAAAATAACAAAAATGTAGCCTTTATTCTGGTGGAGAATACGATGCGTGCCTTGCAGAAGGCAGCTGAATGTTATGTGCGCAAGTTTCCCCGTCTGATTCGCTGTGCTGTGACTGGATCAAGCGGCAAAACCACGACGAAGGAAATTGCCTCATCTATTCTTCGCCAGAAATTTTCTGTGATTGCTACAAAAGGCAACTTCAATTCTGAAACCGGCCTTCCTCTTTCTGTCTTCAATATCCGTTCTGAGCATGAGCTTGGGCTTTTTGAAATGGGAATGAACCGCGTGAATGAAATCGGCGAGATTGCGGAAGTTTTCAAGCCGAATTACGCGATTATCACTAATATCGGAACTGCTCACATTGGAATCCTTGGAAGCAGGCAGAACATCGCAAACGAAAAGAAAAAAATCTTTAATTATATAGACTCATTTGGCTCAGCATTCATTCCTAAGACAGATGATTTTGCTTCTTTCCTTGAAAAAGGCGTAAAGGGCAAGGTTGTCAAATACGGAATCGATTGTGATGAGAGCGTAAAACTTGTTGTCGATGAAGGACTTGCGGGAACTGTCTTCTCTGTTGACGGTCTTCTTATGAGACTTTCTCTTCCTGGTAAATATAATTTTTTGAACGCGTTGGGAGCCATCGCACTTGCAAAAGAACTCGGCTGTACGGCTGAACAGATTAAGGCCGGAATTGAAAGCTTGAAGCCTCTCGGTGGCCGTTCTACAATCAGAAAGGGCAGATTCACTGTTCTTGAAGACTGCTACAATGCAAATCCTGACTCAATGGAAAAGGCACTTGATTTGTGCGCTGACACTAAAATCGAGGGCAAAAAAATCTATGTTCTCGGCGATATGCTGGAACTCGGTGAAAAATCAGAAGAAGAACATTCAAGAATCGGTGAAAAGGCAGTTTTTGCTGATGCGGATATGATTATTTTCTTCGGATTTGAGATGAATTCTGCGTTTGAAAGTGCGATTAAAATCGCTGAGAAAAAATCATCTCTGGTTGACGAAAAGATTTCCTCGGTACGGATTCTTTACATCGGAAATAAAGATGAGGCGGCAATTTCTGACACCGCCAGAGAAATTTTGGACTTCGCTGAAAACGGCGATCTTATTCTGCTGAAAGGTTCTCGCGGAATGGGGCTGGAGCGAATTCTTCCTTTGATTGGAATGGATGGGAGCCTGTAGAAAGTGAATTTCAGCATCTTTGCCGACCGTCCGTTGGAACAGTACAAAAAGTGTGACATTTCATTGATTCTCATTTCCGTTTTGCTGTGGGGAATCGGCATGTTTACGCTTTATGTCTGCTCAGGAAATTACGGCTTCCGTGCTTTTAATGATTCACTTTATTTTGTAAAACGACAGCTCATCAGTTCTTGCCTTGGGTTCATGCTTTTTATTGTCTTTGCGACCTTCAACATGGACACAATCAAACGCTTTTTGCCTCTTCTCGTGGTGATTTCGCTTATTCTTTCAATAATGACTTTTATTCCTGGAATTGGAGTTGAGCGAAACGGAGCTAGAAGATGGATTCGTCTCGGCTTTACGACTTTCCAGCCTTCTGAAATGGTGAAATTCGTGATTGTCCTGTATCTTGCCAATTATTTTGAAAAACAGGCAAGAATCGTGGATTCCTTTGATAAAACTGTCTTCCCGGCTGTTCTTATCAGCTTTATTATGGTCGGCTCAATCGTCATGCAGTCAGATTTGTCAACTTCTGTCTTTGTGGCTGCCCTTGCCATCCTGCTATTCATCGTGTCTGGTTCAAAGATTTTCTGGCTTGTTCCTGTCATGTCGATTGTGATTCCTCTTTCGGCTCTTTTTGTGTTTTTGGAGCCGTATCGTCTTAACCGAATCATAGGCTTCCTTGATCAGGACAGCTATCTTCAGACTTTGAATTATCAGACTTATGCGGCCCGTAAGGCAATTTCTGCCGGCGGATTCTGGGGACAGGGCTTAGGCTCAAATCTTTCAAGAATCAATTCAATTCCTGAAATCCAGTCTGACTATATTTTTGCAGGCTGGGCTGAATCAATGGGCTATTTTGGAGTTCTTGTTTATTTTGCGCTCCTGGCTTTGTTCGCATGGCGAGGCTTGCATTGCGCTCTTACGGCAAAGTCTCGTTTTGCTTCGATTGCGGCTTTTGGCTTCATCGTATCGCTGGTTGCTCAGTCGGTTCTTAATGTTGCAGTTGTCGGCGGCGTTATTCCTACGACCGGAATTCCGCTTCCGTTTTTTTCTTCGGGTGGTTCTTCGATTTTATTCACTTTGGCGACCTGCGGGTTTCTGGTGAATGCTTCCCGTAATGAAATCGGGCCGAATGACGATATTGAAATGGAAGAGGTGATTTATGAGTGATTTTGTTATTCAGGGATTTGAGAATTTTGAAGTCCACGGAACCAGGAAAAGAAAGGTTGTCTCAGAATCAAAAATGAATGCCGTAAAAATCTTTGCGGCGATTTTTGGAATTCTTCTCATATGCGAACTCTGCGTTTATTTTTTCGTCGTTCCTTGCCTTGATAAAGTCGATATTACATGGAACGGTCTGTCTTCATATACAAAAGAAAGCATGACAAGCGTAATTGCTCCATGTGCGAACAAAAAGTTCATGAATTTCAGCTCATCTGAAGCAAAATCTCTTCTATTATCTGTGCCTGGCGTTGAGAGCGTTCAGATTTCAAAGCGCTTTCCGAACAAGGTTTACATCAATGTCACCGAGCGAAAGCCTGTCGCAATGACTTTCGTTTCAAGCAATGACCGCACCGTAAGCGTTGAAATCGACAGAAACGGTGTTCTTTTCAGCGGAACCGCAAATTCTTCAAAAATCGCTAATTCTGACACATCTCTTCCTTTAATTTCTGGAATTCCTGTCGAAAATATACCAGAGGGGATGAGAATTCCCCAAAAGTATCGTGCCCTGATGGAGCAGATTGATTCTATCCGTTCACTGTCGCAGAACTATTTTGCTGCGATTTCTGAAATTCATGTCATACCAAAAGAATATGGTAACTATGAGCTGGTACTTTATCCGATTCATTCAAGAACCAGAATTCTTACGGGCAGACAGTTGAAAGAAGAAGACTTGCAGTATATGATGGTCGCTCTCGATGTTGTGAATGCACTCGAACCGGATGTTGAGGAAATTGATCTTCGATACGGTTCTGTCACTTATAGGACAAAAGCAACTTCGCTTCATCAGGAAACAGGAGAATTCCGTGAGTAACATAGTTGTTGGCCTTGACATCGGAACCTGCTTTGTTCGTGCAGTTATTGGTGTCGTTAATGATGATAAAAGCGTCGAAATCGTTGATGTGGCAAAAAAGCCTTCTACAGGATGCCTGAGAAACGGTACAATCGTAAACATCGAGGCAACCAAGCAATGCATTCATGAAGTCATTGACGAAGTAGAGCAGAATACGGGGCTCGAAGTTCAGTCCTGCGTAACAGGAATCGGTGGCGTGCAGATTGAAAGCATTAACTCAAAGGGTGCTGTCGCAATTTCTTCTTATGGAAAGAGTGAGCGCGCGATTACCGAGGATGATGTTAAACGGGTAATCGATTGTGCTAATTCAATAAAAGTGCCGCTTGACCGAAAATTGCTTCATGTCATTCCTCAGCAGTATATTATCGACGGTACGGACGGTTTTAAAAATCCTGTTAACAATATTGCAATCCGTCTTGAAGCTGATGTGCATATCATCACGGCAAGCAGAACTGCTGTTCAGAACATTACGACTTGCGTAGAGCAGGCGAATTATCAGCTCGATGAAGTCATGCTCAAAACGCTTGCTTGTACCGAAGCCGTAATGATTGATGATGAAAAGAAACTTGGCTCAATCCTTATTGATATCGGTGGCGGCACTACAGATGTTGTCGTTGTTTTGAATGATGCGCCAATCTGTACTTGTTCGATTCCAATCGGCGGTAATCTCGTAACAAATGACATTGCAATCGTCAAGGGAATTCCGAACGCTACGGCAGAAAAAATCAAGGTTGAGAACGGATGCTGCTGGCCTCCTTTGGTAGAAAGCGAGAATGCAGAGGTTCTGATTCCTGGATTTGGAAGCCGCAATACAGAACTTACAACAAAAGTAGAATTATGCGAAATCATATATCCAAGAATGGAAGAAATCTTTACAATGGTAAGAGATGAAATCGCACGCAGACTTTCGGCAATGCAGCTTTCAGGAAGCATTATCCTGACAGGCGGTGGTGCCCAGATCAGCGGTGCGGTTGAAATGGCTCAGAGTGTTTTCGGAACATCTTCTGTGCGCCTCGGTTTCCCTCAGTCATTGGGTGGAATGGAAGAAAAATATCGTATGCCTGAATATGCGACTGCGGTCGGTCTTATTCTTGCTCACAAAGAGCACGCAAATCTTGAGAAAAAACACGGTAAAAAGCGTGAATCTTCTGAGCAAAAACGGCAGGGAGACAGTACATTCCAGAAGTTCTTGAAAAAGTTCTTCTAATAGAGGTGCCCGGGAATTTCTGATTTTCGGGTCATTTCAAAGACTGCCGGAATGAACGCGGCAATCTAACATAACATAAGTCAAATCAGTTGTAGGTGGGAGGACAACATGGGTTTTGAATATGAAGTAATTAAGGCGGCGGGATCGGATTCTCCGGTCATGAACACGGCAAGCCCGACAAAAATAAAGGTTGTCGGATGCGGCGGTTGTGGTGGAAATGCCGTCAATACGATGATTGAAAGTGGAGTCGGTGGCGTTGAATTTATCGCAATGAACACTGACTTGCAGGCTCTCAGTCAGAATAAAGCAGAGTATAAAATCCAGATTGGTCAGAAACTCGCTGGCGGTCTTGGTGCAGGCGGAAAGCCTGAGGTCGGCGAGGAATCAGCAAAAGAACAGCAGGAACAGATTAAGGAACTTCTCAAAGATTCTGACATGGTTTTTATTACTGCTGGCATGGGCGGTGGAACTGGAACAGGTTCGGCTCCTGTAGTTGCAAAAATTGCTCATGACCTTGGCGCACTCACTGTTGCTGTCGTAACAACTCCTTTCAAATTTGAAGGCAAGATACGAATGGCTCATGCTGAAGAGGGCGTTAAAAAGCTCCGTGCTGAAGTTGATTCACTTATTGCAATTCCAAACGAACTTATTCTAAAAGATGCCGAAAAACGCCTTTCTGTTGAAAACGCATTCATTATCATCAATGATATTTTGCGTCAGGGTGTTCAGGGTATTTCTGACATCATCACAAAGCCTGGTCTTGTAAACCGCGACTTCCGTGATGTTGAGTCTGTCATGAAGGATCAGGGAGACGCAATCCTTGGAATCGGTGTTGGTGAAGGTGACAACCGTGCAAGCGATGCTGCCCGCAACGCAATCAACAACCGTCTTCTCGTTGACACGAACATCGACGGTGCAAAAAATGTCCTCATCAACATCTGTGGAAATCACGATGTCGGAATCTCAGAATGTGACGAAATCGCATCAATCATCACAGAGCACGCAAATCCAGATGCCGTTGTTCTTTGGGGACAGGTTCTCGATGAAACAATGGATGACAAAATCAGCGTAACTGTAATTGCGACTGGCTTCAATAAGGACGATATTGCTGGAAAAAAGGTCGAAATTCAGAAGGTCGAGGCTCAGATTAACTCTGACACGATTTCTGCCGGCGAATTTGAAAAAATCGGCAAAAGAAGACCTGCTGTACAGACTGCTTCTTCTGAAGTAAAAAAGAATGATTTTATGACTGGAATCTTCGGAAATGACACGATTTACGAGGATGACAAGGCAAAAGCTCCTGCCGCTTCGGCTTCAGTGCGCCGCGAATCATTTATGCGCGATCCGCAGTCAGTTGAAATGCAGGAAGAGAAAAAAGACATCATTTCTGATTTTGCACGGGTTTCTCAGTCAAGACCGTTAAATTCTAGTGCTGCAGGCAATCCTCTTAATCCTCCGCTTGGTTTCTCAGGCGTGGGTGATATGGAACAGCCGGCTGTCTGGAGACGAAATCTCGAAGGTCTTTCAAGAACAATCAATTTGGGCAAAAAATAAAGCGGTGTGACGCATGACAATTGAGCTTCTGCTTTTGAGATTTCATAGCGATATGGTCTCTGTTGAGCGCCTGTCAGAAAATTCTGCTGCGACTTATGAAGAGTGCGCGAAGATTTTTCTGAACTGGCTTCAAGGCGAGCAGATTAAACTTGCGTCAGTAAATCCACAGGTTCTTCTATCCTATCTTATCTGGAGACGAACGGAACAGAAGTGTGATGAACTTACAATTGCGAAGGATATATCAGGTCTGCGCTCTCTTGGCTCTTATCTTGTCAGGCAGGGCTACTGGAAAGAAAATCACGCAATGCTGCTTGAAAGACCGAAAGCTTCCAGGGCTTTGCCGAAAGTGCTTTCTGTTGAGCAGGTTGACCGCCTTCTTGATTCTATTGATGTTTCCCAGCCGCTTGGGATTAGGGACCGTGCCCTTTATGAACTGATTTATTCATGCGGTCTTCGGATTACAGAAGCCGCTTCCCTTCAGGTTTCAAATTTGCATCTAAAAGAACGAATTCTGATTGTTCACGGAAAGGGTGACAAAGAAAGAATGGTTCCTTTTGGAGAAGCTGCAAAAGCGAGACTTGTTGAATATCTTAATGATGTAAGGCCGCTTCTTGTCGGCGAAAAAGTCGTTGGTGAAGTCTTTGTGAATTACAAGGGCGAACCGATGAGCCGTAAGGGTATCTGGAAGAATTTCAAGGCCCTTGAGGTAAAGGCTGGCCTTCATGCGAAAGTCCATACGCTCAGACATTCTTTTGCCACGCATCTTCTGGCCGGAGGAATGGATTTACGGAGTGTGCAGGAACTTCTCGGACATTCTGATTTGGCGACAACTACGATTTACACTCATGTTGACGACAGACAGCTTCGGGAAGGGCACAGGGAGTTTTTCCCAGGTCATCGCAGTTAAATAAAAGTCAGAGGATAAAAATGAAAAAAAAGTATAAAACATTCGCTGCCATTGCATTCACTATGTTCACGCTTTGTGGTTGTACAAAAACAAATAAAACAATCATCCGAATGCAAAAACTGGAAGAGGGAATTGAAAAATCCCCTACAACCGAAGCTGAATTAAAAGAAGCAATCGCAAAATATGAAAACCGAATTGCTGACATGCAGCTGGCTTCAAGTCAGGTTGGTGTCTGGTACAAAATGCTTGCCGTCCGTTATCTTGATTCCAAAATGTACGGTGAAGCCCTCAAGTATTTCCAGAAAGCAATTCAAATCTACCCTGAAAATCAAAATCTTTTCTATTATGTGGGCTTGTGTGCCGGTTACATGGCAAAAGCGAGCCTTGATTATGGGGCAACAGGTGTAAGCTCTACCACAGAAAAATACAATTACCTAAAGCTTGCTGAAAGTGCCTATCTTCGTGCGGTTGAAATTGAACCTAAGTATGGCCGTGCGTTGTACGGGCTTGGAATACTCTATATTTTCGAGCTTGGACAGAGTGAAAAGGCAATTCCGCACCTTGAAAAACTGCTTTCGTTCGACACGAGAAACTTTGACGCGATGTTCATTCTTGCCCGTGCTTATTACGAAAATGCAGAATTTGACAAGGCTGCAAGTCTTTACGACAAAATCGCTTCCCAGACGAAATCCGAGCAGAAAAAGCAGGAAGCTCTTTCAAATAAAAAAATTGTCCTTGACGCTTCATATTCAAAATAACTATTTTTATCCTATGATGTGTTTCTGCATCATAGGAGAGCTGATTGGATAAAAATCTTCTTGTCCGCCTGATTGTTGCGGATTCTTCTTTTCTTACTTTGCGTGAGAAACTTCTCTTCTTTAAATATCTTCTTGATTCTATAGATTCTTTTGAATCTGATTCCGAGTTTGTTGATTTTATAAATTCCCTCACTGTTGATTCAATTTCTTTTTGCGTGAAGCGGGTTTTTAAGCGTGTGAAATGGAACGGAACGGATGCACTCAAAAAGGTAACTGTCGCTGCAAGAATTCTGCATAATTTTGAAATTTCCTGGACCTGCTATGATTCCACTGATTTTCCGGCCATGCTTCGTCTCATTCCAGACCCGCCTTTCATGCTTTTTTATCGAGGAAATCTTGAGATTTTAAAGAGAAGATGTGTTTCCGTGGTCGGAACCCGCCGTGCTGCATTTTCTGCCCTTAAAGCCGCTTCTGATTTTTCGAAAAATGCCTGTGATGACGGACTTTGCGTTGTAAGCGGTCTTGCCTTTGGAATTGATGCCGCTTCTCATAAAGGGGCATTGCTTTCTTCAAATCCTGCGACTTGTGCTGTTTTACCAAGCGGAATCGACATGATTACGCCGCAGACACACACTCGTCTTGCAGTAAAAATCCTTGAGAGCGGGGGCCTGATTCTTTCTGAATATCTTCCGGGCACTCCTTCCGTTCAGTTCCGTTATGTTCAGCGAAACCGGATTGTCGCCGCCCTTTCTCCTGTGACTCTTGTTGTCCAGGCTCCTGCGGGGAGCGGTGCAATGATTACGGCTGATTTGGCATTGGGCTATAACCGCGAGGTTTTCTTTCACAGTGAATGCTTTTCAAGGTCAATTCCTGCAAAAGAAGGAAAAGCTGATTCTTCGTCACCCAAAAGTTTTGTAGAGGATGGCGCGAAGGTCATTTCAAATTACGAGGAATTTAAAAAGCTGATTTGAGAAAAGTCCGGATAAAACGGGAATTTTTGCTTTGTGGTCAACTTGTTTTTTACATCTAAAAATAAATTGAACCTATTGCAATAAATCAAACTTCATATTTATAATAGAAGAAATTTGTTAAAGTTCTGAAAGGATGTTTTGAATTATGGCTAAGGCTAATGAAAAGACTGTAAAAGCACCAAAAGAATCTACACTGGTTATCGTGGAGTCTCCTGCAAAGGCAACCACTATCGAAAAATATTTAGGACCAGGCTACACCGTAAAGGCTTCTATGGGGCATTTGATTGATCTTCCCAAGTCGCGCATGGCTGTCAACATCGAAAATGATTTCCAGCCCGAATATATCACGGTGCGGGGAAGGGCAAAGCTTTTAAAAGAACTTCAGAAAGACGCAAAAAAATCTGACCATGTGCTTCTCGCATCCGATAATGACCGCGAGGGAGAGGCAATCGCATGGCATTTGAATAATGCCTTAAAAGATAAAACAAATGCCGATATCAAACGAATCGTGTTTAACGAAATCACGCCTACGGCAATCAAAGAGGCTGTCAAAAATCCTGGCGAAATCGTTGAAAGCAAGGTAAATGCACAGAAAGCACGCCGTGTTCTTGACCGTCTTGTAGGCTACAATTTAAGCCCGCTTTTGTGGGAAAAGGTAAAGAACGGATTGAGTGCAGGCCGCGTTCAGTCTGTTGCGCTCCGTCTCATTTGTGAGCGTGAAAAAGAAGTCGAAGATTTCATCCCAGAAGAATACTGGACTTTGGAAGCTGATTTCCAGAAAGGCAAAACCAAATTCACGGCTCAGCTTGCAAAATACAAGGGCGAAAATCCTGAGTTAAAATCAGAAAAAGCCGTAAATGAAATTATCGAAGAAATTCAACATTCTGAATGCAAGGTTTCTGATGTAAAAGTAACCGAAAAAACTGTTCGTCCAAAGGCTCCGTTTACTACTTCAAAAATGCAGCAGGCAGCGGCTAACAGACTTGGATTCACTTCCCGCAAGACCATGCAGATTGCCCAGCAACTTTATGAAGGTATTCAGATGGGGCAGAACAGAATCGGTCTTATCACTTACATGCGAACCGACTCCGTGCGAATCTCTCAGACTGCCCTTGATGAAGTGCGTGAATGGATTGGCAAGGAATACCCGCAGAATTTGCCTGAAGAGCCGATTCATTATGCGGTCGGTAAAAGCGCACAGGACGCGCATGAATGTATTCGTCCGACTTACTCAAAATACACTCCTGACTATGTAAAAGATTATCTTTCACGCGATCAGCTCAGATTGTACACGATTATTTGGGAACGATTTGTTTCAAGCCAGATGTCGAACGCAAAGACGGCTACAACTTCCGTTGAAATCCTTGCAGGTGACGCACTTTTCCGCGTTTCTGCATCAAAACTGGTTGAAAAGGGCTTCTATTCTGTAATCAAGCTTCTTTCTGCAAAAGAAGAAGTTACTGGCAATCTTCCTTCTCTCAAAAAAGATGAGGTTTTGGAATCAGGCCACTCGTTCTATCCGGAGCAGCACTTTACTCAGGGACCAGCCCGCTATTCAGACGCTTCAATTGTCCGCACTCTTGAAGAAAAGGGAATCGGCCGTCCTTCAACATACGCGCCAATCATATCGGTTCTTCTCGACCGCTATTATGTAACGAGAAACAACAAGCAGCTCATGCCTACAATTTTAGGTAAGATGATTTGCAAAATCCTCGTTGAAGCATTCCCGGATGTAATTAACGAGCATTTTACCGCCGATGTCGAAAATACGCTCGACGGCGTTGAACAGGGAAATATCGTCTGGAACAACATGATTCGTGACTTCTACGGTCCGTTCAAAAAGCGCTGTGATGAAGTTGAAACATCAGTAGAAAGCATCAAGGGCTTCCTTGACGAGCCGACTGACAAAGTTTGCGAAAAATGCGGCAAACCGATGATGAAAAAGCTCGGTCGTTTTGGTTACTTCCTTGCTTGTTCAGGTTTCCCGGAGTGCCACAACACAAAGTCAATTCCGCTCGCAAAATGCCCGAAAGACGGCTGTGACGGTGAAATCGTTGCACGAAAGACAAAGGGCAGGGGCAAGGAATTCTACGGCTGTACAAACTACCCAAAGTGCGACTTCATTTCACACTTCAAGCCTCTCGAAAATCAGTATTGCCCAAAATGCGGTTGGTTCCTGGTCGAAAAATTCGACAAAAAGAACGGCACTTACAAATCATGCATCAACCCAGACTGCGACTATCTGCACACCGCAGACGAAGAGCCGCTTGAGATGCCGGTGGATATGGGAGAAGAGTAGCTAATTTCCTGCCGATAATAAAAACATGACTGTCTCAGACGCAATTGAGGAATATCTCTCGTACATTGAATCCGTGCGCACGCTTTCGGCAAATACAGTTACGGCGTGCAGGAGCGATTTGCTTCAGTTTAAGGAAATGAGTTTTATCGGGCCTGAAAAGGAAATGGCTGCGATTGAACTTGAGGACCTAAAACAGTGCGTGGGTGTTCTTTCCAAAAAAAAGCGTTCTGCTGCCTCAATCAATCGTTTTATTTCATCTGTGCGAAGTTTGTTCGGGTATTGCCGGAAATTTGGTCATCTTAATGTTAATGTCGCATTTGAGCTTAAAACTGTTAAAAATCCAAGAAAACTTCCCCGGTTTATGACTGGTGCTGAAATCGATAAACTTTGCCATGAGCCTGAAGTCAATGAGCTTTTGTGGGAAAAACGCGATAAGGCGATTTTTGAAATGCTTTACTCTTCGGGATGTCGTGCAAGTGAAATTGTGTCGCTTACTTTTGATGATTTTAGCGGTGATTATTCTTCGGCAATCGTGACTGGTAAGGGCAGTAAGGACAGGCGTGTTTATTTTGAGGAAGATGCTCAGAACGCTCTGAAGGCCTATCTTGAAGACCGAAAAAAACGCTTCGGGGAATCTGATAAGGAAAGGCATATTTTTGTGAATCAGAGGGGCGGCGCTCTTTCAACTGGCGGGCTTCGTCTGATTATCACACGCTATTCGGGAAGCGAAGGAACGAAGCGTCATGTTTCGCCGCACGCTTTCCGGCACACTTTCGCTACTGCAATGATTACAAACGGCGCGGATGTAAGGCTCGTTCAGGAATTGCTTGGTCACTCAAGTATTTCTACTACTCAGCGCTATACTCACATCAGTACCGAGAAAATGATTGAAATGTACAATAAGGCGCATCCGCACGGTGGAAAATCTTAAATCTTTTGTTTTTAGTTTTTGAAGAAATCGTGTTATAATTGATGCTAAGGAGGTTCCTGTGAAGAATCCGCGTAAAAGCCTTAGTTTCAAAATTATTCTTACCGTACTGATTGGTACTTGTCTTTCAAACTTCATCATCGGAATCATTGTCAGTCTCAATTCATCAAAATCACTTCAACAGATGATGTATGAAGATTTGCTGCATTCGGTCAATGCTGTTGCAAAGGAAATGCACCTCAATAATGAGCGTGAAATCCGTATGCTTCAGACGCTTGCTGTTGACTCCCGTATGACAGATCCGGATGTAAGTCTTTTGGAAAAAACTAAAATTGCCCGTGCCGTAACTTCTTCCGACAAAGATTACATTGATGTTTCTGTCCTCGATATCGACGGTCATGGGTATGACAAGTCTTCTGGGCTATTGTTTTCCGCTTCATCCGAAGAATATTTTACTGGTGCCAAAAAGGGCAGCCTTGTAATCACTGATCCGTCGGCCAACTCAAAGACTAATGCGGTCACGATGACCTATTCCTATCCTGTAAAAGATTCGGCAGGGCGGGTCATAAATGTACTGTATTGTGTAGTGGACGGCTTTAAGCTCAGCAATCTTTGTATGGATCACCCAATGTCAAAGAACCGAAAGCCCTATGTAATCAGTGCGGCTACAAAAATCACCCTTGCAAACGAAGACCACTGGAAGGTCGGTGTTGAAGATGTCGGTGCAATCGAAAAAAGCAGTCAGGGCACTTCTTTGGGCGACCATCTTACGCTCATGCTTTCCGGCAAGACTGGAAGCGATGTCTATGTTGACAACGGCAAGAAATGGATGTCGGTTTTTGAGCGAATTCCTGATACAAACTGGATTGCCGCCTGTTCAGTTCCGTTCTCTGATTTTCAGGAACGGCTCAACAGTCTTATGGGCTTGATTATTGTCTCATTTATCGTTTTGACTGTTCTTTCGCTTATTGTTGTTGGCATCGTAATCCGTCTTTCTATCAGGCCTCTTCGTCGTTTGAAGAGGGCAATTACGGAAATTTCAAGCGGAAATGCCGATTTAACACAGCGACTTGTCGTAAAATCGAAAGATGAGGTCGGGGATGTCGTTTCTGGCTTCAATGTATTCGTTGAAAAACTTCATTCAATAATCTCTCAGATAAAGAATTCTAAGGAAAACCTGCATTCTGCGGGCGGTCAGATGTCGGATGCAACTCAGGATACCGCTGCGTCAATCACAGAAATCCTTGCGAATATTGAGGGTGTCAACCGTCAGATTGTGAATCAGTCTGGAAGCGTGGATGAAACTGCGGGTGCAATTAATGAAATCGCCTCAAACATTGCTTCTCTTGAACGGATGATTGAAAATCAGGTTTCGCAGGTTTCACAGGCTTCAGCTGCCGTTGAAGAGATGATTGGAAACATTTCAAGCGTAAATCAGACTGTCGAAAAAATGGCCGGCTCATTCGAGCAGCTTGAAATGAATGCTCAGACGGGTTCAGCAAAACAGGCCGATGTAAACAATAAAATCGAGCAAATTAAGACTCAGAGCGAAATGCTTCAGGACGCAAACACTGTCATTTCGGCAATCGCTGAACAGACGAACCTTCTTGCAATGAATGCGGCAATTGAAGCGGCTCATGCGGGCGAGGCTGGCAAAGGTTTCTCGGTCGTCGCAGATGAAATCCGTAAGCTTTCAGAAAATTCCAGCGAGCAGTCAAAAACGATTGGTGTTCAGCTTGGAAAAATCCGCTCTTCAATTGCTGATGTTGTTTCGGCTTCCATTGATTCAAGTGCTGCTTTCCAGTCGGTTACTGACAAAATCAAAGATACCGACCAGCTGGTCCGTCAGATTCGTTCTGCAATGCAGGAACAGCAGGAAGGAAGTCAGCAGATTGGTGAAGCTCTCCATGCGATGAATGACAGCACTTCAGAAGTTCGAACAGCTTCCGCTGAAATGTCAGAGGGAAACAAGCAGATTCTTCATGAGGTGCAGAAACTCCAGAACGCAACGCTCAAGATTAAGGACAGCCTTGGCGAAATGGGCATCGGTGCACGGAAAATCCATGAGACAGGTGCTGCCTTGTCTGAAATTTCCGGCATAATGAACGATTCTATTTCAAAAATCGGTAACGAAATAGATTTGTTCCGTGTCTGAGAATTCTCTTGCCGACCTGCCGCTTTTTCTTTATCTTTATAGTATGGAAAAGGTTGAAATCAGAAGCACCACCGTTATTGCTGTCAAAAGAAACGGTAAGGTCGCTATGGCAGGTGACGGTCAGGTCACTCTTGGAAATACTGTCTGCAAGGGCAACGCACGCAAAGTCCGAAAAATCTACAACGGAAAGATTCTCACAGGCTTTGCTGGAAGCGTTGCCGATGCGTTCACTCTGCTTGATAAATTTGAAGAAAAGGTCAAGGAATTTAACGGTGATTTGACCAGAAGTGCCGTTGAACTTGCAAAAATGTGGCGTACTGAAAAAATGTACCAGAAGCTTGAGGCAATGCTGATTGTTGCCGATTCAAACAAGATTCTTTTGATTAGCGGCGACGGAAATGTAATCGAGCCGGAAAATGATGTGCTTGCAATCGGTTCGGGCGGAAACTACGCCTATTCAGCTGCACTCGCATATCTTGATTCAAGTGATTTGAGTGCCCGCGAAATCGCCGAGCGAAGCCTGAACATCGCCGGAAATATCTGTATTTACACAAATCACAATATAACAGTAGAAGAGATTTAAAACAGGGGAATTTATGTCTATTGAAGGGCTTACACCTAAGCAGATTGTAGAAAAACTTGATGCCTACATTATCGGGCAGGAAAAGGCAAAGAAGGCGGTGGCCGTTGCCTTGCGAAATCGAATCCGTCGTCTTCATCTTGCTGATGACATTCGTGATGAGGTTGCACCAAAAAACATCCTCATGATTGGACCTACCGGCGTTGGTAAGACAGAAATCGCACGCCGTCTTGCAAAACTCGTGAACGCACCTTTCATCAAGGTCGAGGCTACAAAGTACACTGAAGTCGGCTATGTTGGTCGTGATGTTGAGTCAATGGTTCGCGATTTGATGGCTGTCGGATTCAACAATGTCAAAAAGGAAGTTGAAGACTCAATGCGTGAAGCCTGTGCTCCAAAAGTCGAAGAAAAGCTTCTTGATTTGCTTTTGCCAGGAACTGAAAAAAAAGAATCTGATGCCGAAAATTCAGAAAATCCATCTGATACACCATTTTCTCCTGCTGTTCCCAAAATTGAGGACAACTCAACGCGCGAAAAATTCCGTGTAATGCTCCGTGAAGGCAAACTTGAAGACCGTGAAGTCGAGCTTACTGTAAAAAGGCAGAATCACATGCCGAGCATGGAAATAATTGCCGGCGGTTCAATGGATGATTTGCAGAGCGGAATGATGGAAATCCAGAATCTTTTGTCTGGCCGCAATCATAAAAAGAAGACCGTTTCAATCCGTGAGGCACGAAAAATCCTCACAGAAGAAGTTCTGGACTCTATGATTGATGCTGACAAGGTTGCAGATAAGGCAAAAGAGCGGGTCGAGCAGAGCGGAATCATCTTTATTGATGAAATCGATAAAATCGCCACAAAGAATGCAAATTCAAGCGGGCAGGTTAGCCGTGAGGGGGTTCAGCGGGACATTCTTCCGATTGTCGAAGGTTCTAAAGTCAATACAAAATTCGGAGTTGTAGACACTACACACATTCTCTTTATTGCAGCTGGTGCTTTTTCTCTTGCCGCTCCAAGTGATTTGATTCCTGAATTGCAGGGCCGTTTCCCGCTTCGTGTAGAACTTGAGTCACTTTCAAAAGAAGATTTCAAGCGAATCCTTACCGAGCCAAAAAATGCCCTTACAAAGCAGTATTCGGCACTTCTGTCAACCGAAGGCGTAAACATCGTCTTTACAGAAAATTCAATTGATCGAATGAGCGAACTTGCAGAAGAACTCAACAGCCGCAGTGAAAATATCGGTGCGCGTCGTCTGCATACAATCATGGAGAAAGTGCTTGAAGAAATCAGTTTCGATGCCGATGAGCACGCTGGCGAGACAATCAATGTAGATTCTACTTATGTTGATGAAAAACTTACCGGTGTTGTGAAAGATCAGGATTTGAGCAGATATATTCTATAGAAGAAATTGCTTAAGCCTTAATCTTGTAAAAATCCAGCGTGGAATCAATCCACTTCTTTGAAAGCTCTGGCAGCTCATCCTCAACAAAAAGGAAGAGTTCCAGGGCTTTTCTGTAATTTTTGCAATAATACTGCGACTGAGCAAGATAAAAAACAGCTCTCGTAGTTACAAAAGGCTCTCTTGTTATGGAGAGAAAATTGCGCAAATCTTTAACGGAGCCCTTGTAGTCTTTTTTGATGAAGTAGGTTTTGAGCGATTCAAAAAGAAAAAAATCATCTCCCTGTGGAGAAGCAATCATGTCTTCCTCAAAAATGTATGGGGAGAGAAGCTTGGGCTTTTTGACAGCGTATTTTCCGGCAAGTTTTTTGCCTTCATCTTTTGCCTTTTGACTGAGTTTTGCCGGCTGAATATCGAGGTCTGAAATCAAATCAAGATAGGGCAGCGGAAGCTCACGAAGGAAACCCGGAATGTACTGCGCTTCATTTTCTGGTTCGGTTTCGAGGTAGTCATCTGGCGGAATGAGTGAAACCGGTTTTACCGTAGCATTGACCGTCGGAAAAAGCATGTTGAAGAGATTGCCTTCCTTGTCGCGTGCGATAAGTGCGTAATAATAATCGCCGAAATGTTTGAGCGTGTCTGTGTAGCTGGTCGTGTGTGCCGGAACTTCTGCGATTGGCTTTTCTGCGGAAACTGTTGATTTTTGCTCAATCTGGCTTGTTGAACGGAAAATTGCGATGCTAGCGGCAGTGAAATTTTCAGGAATGTTCCATGTGAGCTGGATTTTGTTTATGCCGGTTTTTTGCGCGGTGATTGCTGTGCAGACTGGCCGTGATGTGACTTTTTGTGCATTTAAGAACAGTGCGTTACTCATAAAAAGAGCGAGAAAAAATGTTCTGTGGACAGTCTTTCGCAAAATGAACATATTCATATTTTGCAGCAAAAAAGTTGATTTGACAAGATAAATACTATATTATGCTATGGTTAGGAGCGAATAATGTTAGAAGAACTTAAAGAACCGATTTTAAGACTTGAAGAAGATATTAAAAATGTTTGGGGGCGTCTTTGACGCAGCTTCAATTGACAAAAAAATAAAAGAAACCGAAGCACTTACTTCATCTCCTGATTTTTGGAACGATGCCGAAAAGGCGCAGAAAGTCATGAACGATATCAAATTGCTCAAAGGCCGTGTAGAGCCGTGGCGTGAATTGATGCAGCAGATTGACGATATCAAGACCCTTTATGAGCTTGGAACTGACGGCGGTGATGATTCTATAGAAGAAGAAGTGCGCGCAGAACTTTCTGCCTGTGAGAAAAAGTTTGAGGAACAGAGCATTTTGAATCTTCTTTCTGGTGAAGTTGACAAGAACGGCTGCTTCCTTACGATTCATGCCGGTGCGGGCGGAACAGAAGCCTGCGATTGGGCTTATATGCTTTCGCGAATGTATATCCGTTGGGCAGAACGACACGGCTACAAACTTGAGACGGTCGATTTACAGGAAGACGAGGGCGGAATCAAATCAACCACCATTCAGATTACGGGCGATTATGTTTACGGTCATTTGAAGGGCGAGGCGGGTGTTCACCGTCTGGTTCGAATCAGTCCTTTTGATGCAAATGCGCGCCGCCATACATCATTCAGTTCTGTTTTCATTTTTCCGATTCTTGATGACACAATCAAAGTTGATATCCGTCCTGAAGATTTGCGAGTTGACACTTACCGCTCTGGTGGAAAGGGAGGTCAGCATGTAAACAAAACTGACTCCGCTGTTCGATTTACTCATATCCCAACAGGAATTGTCGTTCAGTGTGATAGCGAACGAAGTCAGATTATGAACCGTGCGACTTGTATGAATCTTTTGCGTGCAAAACTTTATGCTCATTATGAAGAAGAGCGTGCCAAAGAAACTGCGAAATTCGGTGCTGAAAAAAAAGATATTTCATGGGGAAATCAAATCCGAAGCTATGTCTTCCAGCCGTACACGATGGTCAAGGATCACCGCACAAAATTCTCAGTTGGCGACATTCAGGCTGTAATGGACGGTGACATCGATCAGTTCATCGATTCCTTCCTTCAGGCTCAGTGGAAGGGCCTGCCGGTTGGTGGCGATGACAGCGACGATGATGATTTGTAATGAAAAAAGTTCTTTTTGCTTTTATTTTGATTTTTCTCTCTTTGCCGGTGTTCTGTGACAACTGGACGCTCGGCGTGATGGAATTTTCTTTTAAACAGAAGCAAAAACGGGCAGAAAGCACTTCCAAGGCGGCTTCGGTTCTTCCTCAGCTGATAATCGAGCAGTTTTCTAACGAAAATATGCGCACTGTTCCCCAAAAAGAACAACTCGACCGTAAGTTAAAGGAACTTCAGACGGCACGCCTTTCTCTCTTTTTGCAGCTTTCCAAAGAATACAAGACTCGTGATTCACTTGTCCTTACGACTACAAATTCAAGAAAACTCAAAAAGCTGCTTGAAGATGAAATGGAGAAAATCCGTGATATCGAAGTCAAAATTGACGAGAACCTGGCGGAAGTGAAAAAAGCGGTCGATGAGGCGGCTCCAAAAATTGCCCGCGATGAAGAAATTGCTGAAGGAAAAAAACGGGATGAAGCCAAAAAAAACGCGGGAATGTTCCCTTTTCAGCTTCCATTTCCGTTCTTTCAGCGTGATGAAAAAGACCAGATTGTTTCAGAAAATGTAGTTCTTTACAAAGGCGATTCTACGGCACTTTTTAAGCCAGCCGAAAAATCTCTTGAAGCCGGATTCACTTCATGGGATTTTGAGCAGGAAGTCACTTCTGCGAAAATCAACGGTCTGATTACCGGTGAAATTACGACTTACGGTGATTACTGCTCGGTTACGACGAATCTCCGTATTTATCCGGGCGGCCAGATTTTGGGCACAGTTCGCGAAGTCGGGCTTTTAAGTGATTTGATGCCGCTTGCAACTTCAATTGCCCGTAATCTCGATTCAAAAATTGCGAATGCATTACCTGTAGTGCTTGAATTCGAAATCGAACCTAAAGAAATTGCCGCAAATGCGAAAATCATGATTGACGGCGTTGTTTTTTCACTTAAAAAGAGTGACGGCACTTTTGACAACAAAATCATAAAGGATGCGGGAATTCACAGAATTAATATTTCGGCTGACGGTTATGAAGAGCTTTCTTTTACCTATGCTTTTTCTGATGAACAGCGCTTTTTGATTCATGCAAATCTTGTTCCTGAAGTGCATGGACTGGCAAGAATCAGGCTCAAAAAATATCGTGACGGTGTTTTTCATACATACGGACTCTTGCAGTCACCTGTTACCAAAGAAGAACCATGGGCAAACCTTGAAGTGAACAGCAAATCTGTTTTGGGTGTGTTTACGGTTCCAAAAGAGAGTGAGGATGATTCTGATTCCAGCAATATCGCTTTTTTCAGAATTCCAGAAGTGTCTGCCTTTGACGGTGCGAGTCTTGTCGTAAATGCAAAAACCTTTGACCGTGAGGCAAACATCGACAAACGAAGACGCTGGATGTATACGGCTTATACGGCATTGATTTGTTCGCTTCCGCTTACTTTTTATACGATGGGCGAATTCACTTCGGAAAACACGGCATATTCTCAGGGCTATGGGGATTATGACCGTCTGCGTGACCTTCAGAATCAGTCGAATATCTGTGTTGGAATTTCTACAATTTTGGGAGCATGGACTGCGGTGGAGCTTGTGCGCTATTTGTGGGCGGCCGATCGTGTTCTTCCTGCTAAGGCAAAAATCGACAAAAAAGCGATGAAGGCAAATGCCAGCGTGAAGCTTCCGGCTCCTGAAATTGAAGTGAACGCTGAGTCTGAGACAGAAAGTGAAAAATCTGCTACAATAATAGAAAACAATGAGATAAATGTGAACTAGAAAAAAAGTGGGGAAATTATGGCAAAACTTTCATTTGCACAGAAGTTTAAAAATCTTTTCAGTTCCAGAAAGATTGATGAAGAATTTTTTGAAGATTTGATAGATGCGCTCGTTGAAGGTGATATGGGTGCAAAAATGGCTTATGAAATCAGCGAAGAACTTGAAAAAACTTGTCGTGCCAAAAAAATCACTGACGAAGCATTGATTAAGGCCGAACTTAAACAGATGCTTCTTCCATATATAAAAAAGTGCGAATTCGTTCCTGAAAAGGGCAAAGTCAACATCTATATGATGCTTGGCGTAAACGGCGTCGGAAAGACCACGACTGCTGCAAAAGTTTCAAAGCTCTATAAAGAAGCCGGTGAAAATGTAATTATGGCGGCGAGCGACACTTTCAGGGCGGCAGCGGAAGAACAGCTTGAAATGCACGGTGAGCGTCTTGGAATTCGTGTCATTGCTCATCAGCATGGAAGCGATCCAAGTTCTGTTGTTTTTGATGCGGCAGAGTCTTGCAGGGCAAACGGTGGCGGTGTGATTATTGCAGATACCGCTGGCCGTCTTCACAATAAAGAAAATCTTGTTCGCGAGCTTCAGAAAATTGACAGAATCGCAGCACAAAAGGCCGATGCCGGCTGTTTTAAGAAAATCCTCGTGATTGACGGTACGACAGGGCAAAATGCGCTTCGGCAGGCAGAGGTTTTCTCTGAGAGCGTTGGAGTGGATGCACTTGTAATCACAAAGTACGATTCAACTGCCCGCGGCGGCTGCCTTTTCTCAATCGGAAAGCAGCTTTCTATCCCGGTTCTGTTTGTTTGTACCGGCGAAAAATACGAAAACATAGAGCCTTTCAATCCTGAAAAATATGTCGATGAATTTCTCGGAAATTAGGGAAGTGCTGATTAAAAATTGTCATTGCGGTGCTTTTTGAAGGCAAGCAATTTTTTGGAAAGTGAGTTGAAGCCTGTTTTTCTTAGGACTTTTTTTGGAATTCTCTTTTTTGGGTGTGGGTTGCTCCCTGCTTTTTCACGGGAACTTTCTTTGAACGAGGAAAAGGCACTTTCTTATGTTCAGAACCTTGTCTTTGAAATCACCCGCTATAATGCCAAAAGCCTCACTTCTATGCCTGAGGCAATTCCCCTTGCGCAAATCTCAAAAACTGCCTCAAATATTCTGACTAAAAGAAAAATCGTTGATTCAGTGAGAAATCCTGTGTACCTCTGCGAATTCTATTTTCCAGAAAAAATCGGAATAATCGATGCGACTTTCTGCCCTGAAGATTTATATGTAACAAATGATTTTTTCGCAGGGATAGAAAATATTGAAGGTGGCGAAGAAGAGGAAGAATCTGACGGTGAAATTATCGAAGAATTCGACTGGATTGACCAGATTTTGCAGACTCTTAATTCTCAAGGGGTAAAAACCGAAAATCCTGATGCAATCGGAATCCTTGACGGCTCAAAAATCCTTGAAATGCTTGAAGACAATGACAGCCGTGGAATCGATTCGCAAGGTTCAGAAAAAACAGAGGATGAGGTTCCAGAAGAGCATTTCTATACAAAAAAAGACGGTGCTTTGAGGCGATTTTCGTATGACGGCGAGCAGTTTACTGTCTGGAAAGACGGTGAAAATACGGTTCTTGTTAATTTCTACGGCGAAAAACTCATTCGTAAACATTTTGATGTGCTTTATCGTCTTGTGAAAACCGAGCAATTCAAAACTGCTTCTGTTGCAAAAAACATAAAGCTCGAAACTGAAATGGATTATCAGTACGAAGGTGAATCAAATAAGCCTGTATCGCTGATTGAAGATAAGATTGCAGAAAAAAAGCGTGTTGAAAATCATTTTGATGAAAACGGGCGGATTGTTGAACTGCTTGAAAGTCATTATGAGGAGCGTGAAAAAAAATCCAAGAAAAAGAATAAGGATGCCGCTCCTGAAAAAGAAACTGTGCTCCTGAATGATAAAAAAACTTCCCTTACTTATGACGAGGAAGGACGAATTTCCGAAGAAAAAATCACGCGCTGGTCTTACAGGACAAATTCTTTCGGACGAAACCTCGTTGAAGAACATGAAACCAAAAATGTCTACGATTATTCCAGTGTGACTGAAAAAAACTCCCAGCCTGCAAATCTTTCTTTTTATGAGGATGGGGAACTTCATCTTGAGCGGAAATACAGTTCTGCCACCGATTATTCAGAAAAACTTTATTTTGAAGGCGGATTTTCTGTTGAGCTTTTGTATAAGGGCGGAGTGAAAACTTCTGAAATCATATATCTGGACGGTCAGGAGCAGAGGAGACGAGAATTTGAATACTAGGCTTTCGTTAAAAGATTTGTTTTCTTCTATTAAATCATCGCTTTCATGGATTTTTTTCGTGTCGAGGCGTTTTGCAAAGGTTGACAGAACTGGTTCTTCTGCACTTACGACGACTCTTGCTACTCTCGGAATCTGCTTTGGCGTCATGACTTTGATTACTGTAATCTGCGTGATGAACGGTTTTCAGCACAGCTTTATTGATGTCATAATGGAAATCAGTTCATATCATATTCGCGTAGAAAATTTTGAATCTGATGATGAGCTTGCCGGTGCGGATTTTTCAGAGCGAAGGGCTTCTTTTGAGTCATTCTGTCTTTCTGAATCTTCCGTACGGTCATTCACGCCGTTTTATGAGGCCCAGAGTCTTGTTCTCGGTTCTTATGGCAAGGAATCAGCTGCGATGATTAAGGCCGTTCCTGCTTCAATTTTTGAGAGTGATGCCGGATTTAAAAAACAGGTTCATATCATTTCCGGAAAATTTGACATTTCCGGGGAAAACAAAATCGTAATCGGCTCAGAACTTGCACGCAGAATCGGGGCAAGACTTGGCAGTGAAATCAATCTTTATGCGCTTTCCGGCGGCAGTGATGTTGAACTTTTTTCAGGCGACAGAATTTTCACTGTAACCGGAATTTTTCACACAGGATATGCGGACATCAATGCAGGTTTTGCTTTCATCAGCTTTGAAGATGGAAAAAAATATTTTGGTAACGGTGCAAAACTGATTTATGGTGTCAAATTGCTTGATGAAAATGCCGATGCAAGGGAAATCTCGCGAATTTCTTCTGAATTTCCGAATTTGAAGGCTGAGTCATGGAAGAACTACAATCGTTCTTTTTTTGGTGCATTGCAGGTCGAAAAGAATATGCTCATGGTTCTGGTTTTCCTGATTTTCGTGGTCGTTGCAATCAACATCTTTAACGGCATGAGGCGAATGGTTTACGAGCGTCGTGAAGAAATTTCTGTGCTCAGTGCTTTTGGCGGCAAAAAACGCTCGATTCAGTCGATTTTCGTTATGCAGGGATTTTTGACCGGTGTTTTCGGTTCGGTTCCGGGAACTGTTCTGGGGCTTTTCCTTTCAGTCAATATGGGCAGCGTATTCCTGCTTCTCTCTAAGCTTTCCTATTATGCGACCTTGATTGGCGTTATGATTTTGAATCCTGAAAACGGAGATTTTGTGCGGGAGAATCCCATGTTCATGCTTTATGCAAGCATTCCGCCCAAAATTTTTGTAAATGAAGTCGTGCTGATTTCCCTGTTTGGAATCTTTTCTTCTTTGCTGGCGAGTTTCATTGCGAGCAGAAATATCTTAAAACTGACTGTTGTTGAGGTGATGAGAGATGAGTGATATCGTTGTGAGCGTAAAAGCGCTTGAAAAAACATACAGAACTGAAGGTGAAACTTTAACCATTCTTAAAGATTTGAGCCTTGAAATCGAGAAGGGGCGAAAAATCACGATTGTTGGTGCCAGCGGAAGCGGAAAAAGCACTTTCCTCAATATAATTGGCGGATTAGACAGTGCAAGCGGTGGTGAAGTCCTGTGTGGCTCATATAATCTTTCACGGCTTGGTGAAAAAGAGCTTTCTGCATATAGAACTCATTTTCTCGGCCTCATTTTCCAGTTTCATTATCTTTTGAAAGATTTTACTGCCCTCGAAAATGTATTCCTGCCTTCCCTTATGGCCGGATGCTCAAAAAAAACTGCAATGGAAAAGGCACGGCAGCTTCTTTGTGATGTCGGACTTGAAAGCCGCCTTGACCATCTGCCGAGTCAGCTTTCCGGCGGTGAACGACAGAGGGTTGCTGTTGCCCGCTCGCTCATAAATGACCCGGAACTGATTCTTGCAGATGAACCGACAGGAAATCTTGATCCGCAGAATTCTAAAATGATTGGCGAACTGCTTTTTTCTATGGCGGACAAGTACCAGAAGACGCTCTTGCTCGTTACTCATGATATAAATCTTGCGAAGAAGGGCGACTTGTGCTATTCAATCAAAAATGGCCGTCTAGAGCCTTATGATTTGAACGGGAAGGTGAACTGATGACGCTTTCTTCTTCTATTTCTTTTGCATACCGACTGCTTTTTCCGAGGACAGGCAAAAAATCAAATGCGCGAAGAAGCCTTTTTGGTGCGCTTTTGTGCATCGGAATCAGTCTCGTTCCATTGATTATGGTGCTCACGGTTTCCAATGGAATGATTAAGGGCATCACTGAACGGATGATTGGTCTGTCTTCATCTCATCTTCAGCTTATCCTGTATCCGCATTCTGATTATTCAAAGAATGCCGAATCAATGAAGATTTTTGCTGATTCTATAAAGCTTTATGATTCTGGCGTAAAAAATGTTTATCCTGAGCTTCAGGGAATTGCGCTCGCTTCTTCTGTAAAAGGCCGTTTCGGCGCGCAAATTCGTGCAGTTGAAAGTGATATTTTTGAAAAAAATCCGTCTTTTGCATCACTTTTTGAGATTCTTGATGGAAAAATCGACTTAACTTCACGGAATTCCTGTGTTCTTGGAAAAAAACTTGCTGAAGATTTGGGCGTTAAGGCTGGTGGAACGATTCGCCTTATTACCACTAAAGAAAATGCTTCTGGAAAGACCATGCCTAAAATCACGCCGCTTAAAGTGAGCGGAATTGTTTCTTCTGGGTATCAGGAACTTGACGCTCTCTGGCTTTTTGTGTCGCTTGAGTCCGGATTTAACTTGATTTCGGCAAATTCATTTTCAGCGGTTTTTGGAATTGAAACCTACGATGCTTTTTCGCTCGACCTTCAGAAAACATACAATTCACTTGCTGCCTTTCTTTCTTCGGCCGGCCGTCTTTATCGTTGGAATGATTTGAACTCCTCTCAATACGAAAATTTTGCTTCCACTCAGATTATGCTTCTTTTTATTATGATGCTGATTGTGCTTGTCGCTTCCGTAAATATTTCAAGTGCGCTTATTATGCTCGTTATGGAACGAAAAAAGGAAATCGCAATCTTAAAAAGCCTGGGCGGAACTTCGGCCGGAATTTCCATTTCTTTCCTTGTTACAGGGCTTGTCACAGGATTTTTTGGAGTGCTTTTTGGTCTTCCGCTTGGCCTTTTCTGTTCAGTAAAATTCAACGCGATTATGGGTGGAATCGAAGCTGTCGTCAATGTTTTTGCAAGAATTTTCTATTTTATCAGCGATGGCAATCTTTCAAACTATGTGACGGTTCATCTTCTTGACGAGGCCTTTTATCTTCAAAATATTCCGCTTGTGATTCCTGCAGGTCAGATTTCGCTGATTGTGCTTGGAACACTGATTCTTTCTCTTCTGGTGAGCCTGTTCCCCGCCTTAAAAGCCGGCAAAGAAAAACCAATTGAAACTTTGCGAAAAATTTAATTTTTCTTTTAAGGCTTTTGTGATATAATCCACACCGTAATTAAAATGAAATCAAAAAAGGAGGATTTTCATTTATGAAAAAAAGATTCGTCTTTATGGCAGCGATTGCCGGCATTTTTGCAGCAATTGCCGTTTCTTGTGCGAGCACAAAGGCTGCTCCCACTCTTCCGGACAATGACATCGTAATTCTTTACACAAACGATGTTCACTGTGGACTTGACGATAATATCGGTTATGCAGGTCTTTCGCTCTACAAAAAGGAAATGAAGGAAGTAACTCCGTATGTTTCCCTTGTTGATGCAGGCGATGCAATTCAGGGCTCTCCAGTCGGAAGCATTTCTGAAGGCGGTTACATCATCGAAATCATGAATGCACTCGGCTATGAAGTTGCAGTTCCTGGAAACCATGAATATGACTATGGAATGAAGCGTTTCAATGAAATCGCAAAGGCACTTTCTTGCGGATACATTTCATGCAATGCACGCGACGAAAAAGGCAAGCTCATTTTCCCGGCATATAAGATTCTTTCTTACGGAAAAACAAAGGTTGCTTTCGTTGGTGTAAGCACTCCAGAGAATATCACAAAATCAACACCAGGAATTTTCAAAAATACAGACGGAAAATTCATTTACAGTTTCGGTGGCGAGAACAAAGGCGAGGCTATGTTTGCTGATGTTCAGAACGCAATCAATGAGGCACGCAAAAAGGGGGCTGACTATGTAATTCTTTTGGCTCACCTTGGTGAAAAAAATGTTACTCCTGAATGGAGTGCAGAGAGTGTTGTTGCAAACACAACTGGTGCAGATGTCCTCATTGACGGTCACTCTCATGAAATCACACCGGGACTTGTCGTAAACAACAAGGAAGGAAAACCTGTTACTATTACACAGACAGGCACAAAACTTAATAACATCGGTAAGCTCACAATTGCAAAAGACGGTGCTATAAGCGTCGAATTAATCAATTCTGTTCCTCAGAAAGATGGCGTTTCTGTTGATATGGAAATCAAAAACATGATTGATTCTATCAATGAAAAATTCGCAGCTTATCTTGGAAAGAAAGTCGGTGAGTCTGACTTCTCTCTTGTCGCTACAGACGAAAACGGAAAATGGCTTGTTCGTAACCGCGAGACAAACTTGAGCGATTTCGTTGCAGATGCTTTCCGCAGTGCTTACAAGACTGATATTTCTCTCGTAAACGGCGGTGGAATCCGAAAGACTGTTAAGGCAGGTGATATTACTTACGGTGATGTATTCTCTCTTCAGCCATTTGGAAACAGGCTTTGCGTATGTGAAATCAGCGGTCAGGCTTTGCTTGACGAACTTGAATTTGGAATTAGACTCTATCCTCAGATGTGCGGTGGTATGCTTCAGGTTTCAGGCGTTACTTACAAAGTAAACGCAAACATTCCTTCTTCAGTAAAAACTGACGAGAACAGCTTCTTCACAGGTGTTGTAGAAGGCGAATATCGTGTTCGAGATGTAATGGTTAACGGTGAGCCACTTGATTTGAACAAAACATACACTGTTGCCGGAACAGCTTATGTTCTTCGTGAAAATGGCGATGGTCATAAGTTTGAAGGTCTCAAAGCTCTTCCTCGCGATGAATATATGTATGACCGTGATGCTGTTGCAGCTTATTTTGAATCTTTCTCTGGTAAAATCCCTGAAAGCTATCGAAATGAAAACGGTCAGGGCCGAATTGTATTCGAACAGTAAACTGTTTAACTGCTGATTAGCATTTATTGAGGTTAATCAGCACAGCCAGATAAAATTAAGGGCGGAAAACACAGTTGATTATGACTGTGCTTTCCGCCAATTTTTTTTGAGTTAATTCTATTTTACTGTCCGGCAAAATCGGAATCCAAGGTAGTCGTAGCATTCGTTCGGGTCGTAGCTGTAGCGGTCTCCGGCGTAAATAAACGGCGTGTATTCTGACCAGCTTCCGCCACGGCTTACGCGTTCGCTTCCTGCTTCGATTCCTGTTGCGCGTTCACCTGCTTCTGATTCAAGGTATCGCCCGTTCCAATCCCATACAAATTCACATACATTTCCGCTCATGTCAAAAAGACCAGCTCCATTTGGATTTCCGCTTCCTGGAACTGGCGGTGCATCTTCTGAAAAAGGTGTGCCTGCTGTGCCAACAATATGCGTTCTGTAAGCATTTGATGCTGACCATGAAACTTCTTCTTCTGGAATCGAAAAATCTTCTTTTCCGTATTTATCTACCTGACCTGATGCTGAGCCGCCGCTCTGCATTCCTGAGATTGTTTTTCTGGCTGCATATTCCCATTCTGATTCAGTGGGAAGCCTATAACCTGAAGCATTGAAATCGCAGCTGCAAAGGTCGCAGGAAATGGTGTCGGTTGCATCTTTGAGGACTTTGCCGTTAAGGGTGTAACATGGAGTAAGACCGTGAATTTCTGAGAAAGCATTGCACCAGATAATCGCATCATACCAGCAAATCATTGTGACCGGTTGCTCTCTTTCTGAGGCAGGTTCTGCACCTCTTTTTCCTCTGGAGCCTTCCTGACCGGGATTTATGAACTTGTAGCCTAATTCTTCGGCGATTACGCGGGTTTCATACCAGAGTTCGTAAGTCGTTTCATAGCGGTTGATTTCAAAAGGAGTAATCCAACGGGTTGCAGTGTAAGACTGACTGCCGTCACCGATTACATAGACATCATAAATTGAAGGAGATTCCGGGCCGAGCCGGACTGGTGAAAGAGAATTGAATTCCTGAGAGAAAAGAATTTGCTTACTCAAAGAAAGCAAACTGACTGCAACAACTAAAATCTTTCGCATGGAAAAACTCCTTCGGGGCGTTGCGGGGTGTCCCCGCAGAGAGGGTAGCGTCGCGCGGTTCAGGCATAGCCTTCACCGAGACTCGCCTAGAAACTCACCTCGTGAGTTTCTTCGCCTTCGGCGACCGGCTCCCTAAGGGGGATCCTTCCCCCTACATTCCTCATTCCTAATTCTTCTTTCGTTTTTTTGTTTTTTTGGCTTTTTTGACAGGTTTGAGGTTCATGATTACATAGGCGACGCCTGCTGACAGAATACAAAGGCCGCTTATGCAGAAGAAACCCGTCCATGTGGTTGAGGTGCTCCATGGAAGACGGATGTTCATGCCCCAGAAACTTGTGATAAAGCTCATAATCATAAGAACAAGCGAAATTACGGTAAGTTTCTTCATTATGACATTCATGTTGTTGGAAATGACATTTGCGAACGCGTCCATGACGCCTGTGGTGATTGAGCTGTAGGTGTCGGCCATTTCCATAGCCTGCCGGTTATCGATTTCAACATCATCGAGCCATTCCTGATCGTCTGAGTCGAGCTTTAAGATTCGCGTACGGCGGATTTTTTCGAGAAGAAGCTGATTGGCCTTGAGCGATGTAGTGAAGTAGGTGAGGGACTTTTCAAGGTTCAAAAGCTGAATGAGTTCGGCATTTTCGATTTGCTCGTGCAGTTCGTTCTGAATTGAAGTGACGCGGCGGCTGATTTCTTTGAGGTATCGAAGGAACATGATGTCGCTTCGTGCAAGGATTCTGATTAAGAAGGCCGGAAAGTCGTTGAGTGAAAGGCCTTTGATGCGGTTGTTGCTCAAATCTTTGAGAACTTCACAGTCTGTCCAGCAGATTGTGATGATTTTGTCCGAGAAGATTACGGCGCCGACAGGTGCGGTTGAGTAAGCGACTTCGGAATTTGGCGTGAAAACCGGAAGACGCATGATTGAAAGCACATAATCATCCCACTGTTCGATTCGGGAAAGCTCGTCCTGATCCATGACATCCATTAAAAGTTCTGGGTCGAGACTGTATTCGTTCTGAAGAGACTCAAGTTCTGACTGAGAGACACGGCGTGCGTCAATCCACAGACGCTTTGATTCATGCAGAGAAATTTCGTCTTTTTCGATACGGACAAACTGATTGTCTTCCTGAATCCAGTAGTTAATCATTGCAGAGTATTATAGCACATTTCTTAACTTTTGTGATAGAATGTCGATAATAAAACAAAGTTCTTTTTAGGTGGGATTTTATGGCTCGTGGAAACGGTGGAATCGGAAAATCAATTTTTCTTCTTATTTTGATTATTATTCTTTCTTTGGGCGGCCTTTTGTGGTTCGATTATCTTGGCGTAATTCATGCAAAAAAGGTTTTCGCGCCGGTGTATAAACTTTTCGGTCTTGAGCCGCAGACTTCCGTAACAGCCACAACTACAAAGCCTTTTAGTGCAGATTTGGATGAAGACAGGCTTGCAAAACGAATCGAGGCCCTGGACATCCGCACTCAGGAACTTGATAAGCGTGAAAGCGACATTGCTAAAATCGAAGAACAGAATGAGGCAATCGCAAAGGAGCTTGAAGACCGCAAAAAGTCTCAGGATGAACGCGAAAAGACCTTTAACAATCAGGTCAAAAAGTATGACGACCGGGCCACTAATATAGAAACAATTGCTTCATATTTAAACAGTATGCCACCGAAGACCGCTGTTGAGGAACTTCTTTCTCACGATGATCAGGATATAATCGATATTCTTCGAAAGGCTGACGAAATGGCTGCTGCAAGCAAGACTGTTTCAATGTCATCTACCTGGCTCATGTATATGCCTGCCGAGCGTGCCGCTACAATTCAGCGAAAAATGGCAAACAAACCTGAAAGTCTGGACTAAGAGCAATCTGTTTTTTCATTTACAGTTTTTCTTTCTCATTTGTTTTCCGTGTCGTTTTTTTAGTGCGAAACTGAAATTATTGGTGTAGAATATACGATAGAAGAGAGATTCATAAAATCTGGAGACTGTCGTTTATGGAAAGCAAAAAGCGTAACCTTAAAATTTCTTTGCTGGGCGGAATTGCCGTCGTCATAATCCTTGTTGGCGGAACTTTTTTGACAGGGCGAAGTTCCAGTTCTGATACAGGACAAGCCGTTCGCACTGTCAGCCTGCTTTTTATGACCGAGCTTACCAGCCGCCGTGAACAGGTTGTCGCAAAAACGCTCTCAGACTACATCACTGACATGGACATTGCACTTGGTCTCATGGAAAAAGATGACATTTCAAGCGTAGAGAAATTGCAGGCTTATCAGGCGAGAATGAAACAGCTTTACGGACTTGAAAAATTCGCCTTTGTGGACACGCACGGTCTAATCTACACTTCAAGGGGCACAAGAACTGACATTGATTTGTATCAGTTTGACTACAACACGCTTGCTTCCCCGGAAATTTCCATCAAAAATCAGGACGGAGACCATAAAAAGGTGATTGTCGCGGTTCCTGTTGATAGAATCCCTTTCAACGGTCAGACTCTCGTAGTCTGCTTCATGGAAATCGACATGAACAAAATGCTTGAAGGCGTTTCTCTTCAGGCGGACAACAACAGCACCACATTCTGCAACATTTACACCAAAAACGGAATCGCACTCTCAGACATGGTTTTGGGCGGATTGGCGAGTGAGAACAATCTTTTGAAGGCTCTTGAAAACGCCAGCTTTGAGAAAGGCTATTCGCTCGAAAAAATGAAGGCCGACTTTTCTAATCGTGACGAGGGGGCGGCTTCGTTTACATACAACAATATCCGCGGGACAATGTACTATATCCCTGTTCACAACACCGACTGGATGATTACATATCTTATCCGCGAGAGCATAATTTCTGACCAAATCGGCTCGATTTCCGATGGAATCATATTGAAAAGCGTGCTTCTTTCTCTGATTATTGCGCTTGTTCTTGCGACACTTTTTGCCTATGTCGTAGTCCAGAACCGTAAAAACGCAAAACTCACGCTGGAACGGGAAGTTTCTGAGGCAGAAAACAGAATCAAGCAGGAAGAACTTGAGGAACAGCTTGCCTTGCAGCAGCAGATTACCCGTCAGGAGCGAAAACGAAGCGAGCAGGACAACATGATTACAGCCCTTGCCTCTGATTACAGGAGCGTTTATTACATCGACCTTGATTCTGACGACGGAATTTGTTACAGAAAGGGCAGTGCGGTTGTCGTTCCTTTCAAAGAAGGCGAGCATCTTTCATTCAGCAAGGTTTTCAGCGATTATGCCCTGAACTATGTTTCAGAAGAATATCGTGAGAAATTCCTTGCTTTCATCTCACCTGAAAATATCCGTGAGGCTCTGAATAAAAGCCCGCTGATTTCGTTCCGTTATCTTGTAAAAGTCAACGGAACAGAACGCTACGAGATGATGAAAATGGCCGGGGTCAGAAAGCAAGAAGAACGCGTTGACGGAAAAATTCACTTTATCGGCATGGGAATCAGCGACATCGATAGTGAAATGCGTGATTCGCTCGCAAAAAGTCAGGCACTTTCCGACGCACTCAAAGCCGCGGAAGAAGCGAGCAAGGCAAAGACTGTGTTCCTTTCAAACATGAGCCACGAAATCCGCACGCCGATGAACGCAATCATCGGTCTGGACAGCCTTGCACTGCACGACCCGGAAATTTCAGACAAGACGCGTGATTATCTTCAAAAAATCGGAAGCTCTGCGGAGCATCTTTTGAGCCTCATAAACGACATCCTTGACATGAGCCGAATTGAATCTGGCCGCATGGTCATAAAAAACGAGGAATTTGCCTTCTCAAAACTTCTCGCCCAGGTCAACACGATTTTCAGCGGTCAGTGCGAAGAAAAAGGACTCGAATACACCTGCCGCGTGAACGGAACTCTTTCCGATTACTATCTCGGCGACGACATGAAAATCCGTCAAATCTTAATCAATATTTTGGGAAATGCCGTAAAATTTACCCCGCAGGGTGGCTCGGTCAGCCTTGACATCGAAAAAACTGCCGAATTTGACAAAAAATCTACTATCCGCTTTAAGATTAGTGACACTGGAATCGGCATGAGCAAAGAATACCTGCCAAAGATTTTTGAAACATTCAGTCAGGAAAATTCAGGGGCTGCGAACAAATATGGAAGTTCTGGTCTTGGCCTTGCAATCACAAAAAGCATAGTCGAGATGATGAACGGAAACATCGTTGTCGAAAGCGAAAAGGGCAAAGGCTCAACTTTCACGGTGACAATCACATTGCAGAACAGCGAGCGAAAAACAGAAGAAAATGGTGAAGAAATCGAAATCAAGACCGAGGACATGAGCGTGCTTATCGTTGATGATGACAAAATTGCCGTGGAGCACGCAAAGCTCGTTCTCGAAAACGCCGGTTTTAAAGCCGACACCGCGCTTTCAGGTAAAGATGCTGTTGAAATGGTAAAACTTCGCCATGCCCGACGCGAGCCGTACAATCTTATTATCGTGGACTGGCAGATGCCTGAAATAGACGGAGTTGAGACCGCAAGGCTGATTCGCGAGGCAACTGGTGATGAGAGCGCAATCATAATCCTCACGGCATACAACTGGGACGACATATTTGAGGAAGCGTTGAAAGCGGGCGTTGACAGTTTTATCGCCAAGCCGATTTTTACGAGCAATCTGATTGAAGCGTTTAAAGAAGCACTCAAAAAGAAGCAAAAAGAGGCTTTGTCCGAAAAGAAAACGGCGGATTTAAAAGGAAAAAGAATCCTGCTTGCCGAGGACATGGAAGTGAATGCACAGATTATGATTGAAGTACTTTCTCTTAGGGAAATGCAGGCTGAGCACGCCGCGAACGGAAAAATCGCCGTGGAAATGTTCTCTTCGCATGAACCTGGCTACTATGACGCAATTTTGATGGACATGAGGATGCCGGAAATGGACGGTCTTGAAGCGACTGAGGCAATCCGGAAACTCGACCGCAGCGACTCAAAGACAATTCCAATCATCGCTCTGACGGCAAATGCCTTTGATGAGGATGTTCAGAGAAGCTTGCAGGCGGGATTGAACGCTCACCTCAGCAAACCGATTCAGCCGGATGTTCTTTTTGAGACTCTTGAAGGAATGTTGTGAGATTTTTGAGCCGCCTTTCTGATTTCTGCAAAAACTTGTAAATCATTCTCATTTGATTAAAAAGTGCAAGTTTTTGTATAATAGACCTCTAATGTTATGATTTGGGTGGTAAAAATGAAAAAGACAGCGTTTTTGGTTTTTGTGGCGGCATTTCTTTCTGTTATGGCTTGCAAAGAAAAGAAAATAGAAGAAACTTCTTCTCAACAGGAAAATGAGGAAGTCGTTGAGGATGGTGTTGAAGCCGAGGAAGGCGATTTTATTGAAAACAGCATCGGCGAAGAGCAGCAGGTTGCCTTCCTCTCGGTAAGTGCGTTTTACTTCCACGCGGTTGACATGAAATCGGGCGAGGGAAACACTCAGAAAGGCTCGGACTTCACCATGCACATTGAGGCTGACATCATTGCCCTTGAAAATGATTTAGGCTATATCGTTGATCAGTTCGTGCCATTTCTTACCATTGGCTATGAAATTCTTGAACAGTCGTCTGGTTCAGTGCTTTCAAAAGGAAGGCTTATGCCGATGAACGCTTCTGACGGACCGCATTACGGGGCGAACATAAATCTTTCTAAAGCCGGCACATACACTCTGCGTCTCATAATCCACAGCCCTGCAGAAAACAACTACTTCATCCATACGGACAAAGATACAATGCCAGGTGCCGTTTTGCAGAAATACTGGCCTGAAGACAAGCCGCTCAAAGTTGAATTCACAGACTGGGTATTCGACGGTAAAAAAGTTCAGTAAGCAATAAAAATCCGGATAAATCATTTAAATTTGCTTTTTTAGGTTTCTGTGTTAAAATTAAAAGGTAGAGTAAAAGATTTATACGGAGTGCGTATGAGTAATGAAAAAACCCGGTTCGCAAAGATTAGAAAACCGCTTGGTAAAAGCATTACTGTTGGCTGTGTAATTTTTATCTTATTCTTGTGCTTGTTTCTTGGTATTGCTACACATATCGCTTTCAAAAATTCACTATATCAGCGTTATCGTTCTTACATAACGGACATCCTTCACTATGTTGACAGGCATATCGATGATGAGGACCTCATCGAATGTATAAAAACCTGCAAGCGCAGTGAAAAGTTTGACGAACTTGAGCGTTTTATGGACGGCATCAAGGAAGATTTCGACATTCACTATCTTTATATATTAAAGCCTCTTGCAGTGCGTGAAACCCAGAATGTCATGAGCGTGCTTTCTGCTGAAAATTACTATGACCGCTATGTAGACACTGACGGAAACCTCTATTTGGGCTGGATTTCTGATGATGAATTCGATATCGAGACCGTAAAGTATTATTTCAAAATCATGGAGTCGTGGGAAATAACTTTCTTTGAAGAAAAGACCGAATGGGGTACCGATTACACTGGTGCGCTTACTCTCTTCGATTCTGGTAAAATGCCTTATGCGCTTCTGGCAGTTGATGTCGATGTTACCGACATTGCTAAAATCATCCGAACCCGTATGATTGAATTTTCTGTTTTGATTTTTCTGGTCGGTGCTTTTTTCACATTTGTATTCCTTTTCTGGGCACAAAAAAACATCACTGCTCCAATCCGTCTTCTTGAAAAAGCGGTTGTTGCCTTTGCCAGAACAAGTCACGGTCAGAGGAGCATTGATGCGCTCAAATTTTCTGCGCCAGACATAAAAACAGGCAATGAAGTTGAAAGTTTGGCTTCAGCAGTCACATTAATGACTGAAGATATGCGTGATTATGTCACCGGAATCATAAATGCAGAGCGAAAAGCTGATGAAATGCAGTTGCAGGCAAAACAGATGACGGAACTTGCCAACAAGGATGCGCTCACAGGAATCCGCAACAAAGCTGCCTACGACAAAGAAGTCAAAAAGATGGAATATAATTTGAGCATCGGTCGGCAAAATGCTTTCGGAATCGGCATGATTGACCTGAACTTCCTTAAAAAGATAAATGACACTTACGGTCACGAGCATGGCAATATGGCAATCAAAAAGCTGTGCTATATCGTATGTACGATTTTTGAACATTCTCCTGTATTCAGAATTGGTGGCGATGAATTTGTCATTATTCTTCGCGGGCATGATTATCTGCATTATGATGAGCTTCAGGGCGAATTCAACAAAAGGCTGAAGGAAATCTCCGATGATGAAAATCTTGAGCCTTGGGAAAAGGTTTCTGCTGCAATCGGTGCTGCTTTCTATGATAAGGAAATTGACGCGAATGTAGCGAATGTGTTCCGCCGTGCTGACCAGAAGATGTATGAATGTAAAAAGGCAATGAAGGCTATGCGCGAGGAATAGCGGTTAAATCGAATGCCTGGTTTTAATCTGTTTTTTTCTGCCATTTTAAGGCTTTTGCGGTAAAGTGGGCAAGTGTTGCAAACAGGACGATAATTGCCACATAATCAACAAAGAACAGAATCAGGCCTTTTTCAATGTTCATAAAGAAAAAATGCTGTTTTAAAATAAGATACTTCCAGATTCCTCTCGAAATAAAGGCATAAGTTCCATAAATACAGACGATGGCGAGTATGACTTTTGAAGGTGAAAACTTCTTTTGATTTTCGATACGCACATTTCGTTTTGAAAGGATTCGGTTTGCAATCAGGTTTATGTGCAGCCCAATATGAAGCGACATAAAAAGCAAATACCAGTGGGAACTCATAAGGTGAGAAAGTCGCGCAAATCCAATGCCGAAATTGATTCCAAGAAAGGCAAAAACATGGTGTGACAGCATGATGCCGCTTATCACAAGAAAAATTACGCAAATCAGGATGCCGCAGTTGATGATACTCTGCATGATTCGATAAGAATTGTATTTTCCTTTGAATAACGATGCATACCAGAGACGATTCAAAAAGATGTGGATTGCCCATATAGGAAAAAGAAGCGTGCCAAGGATTTCATGGACGGATGTCGCCTGGAATATGAAATTCCCGCCCATTAAAACTATTGAAAGAATTGTCATGCTGCAGTCCACGCTCATTCTGAAAACTTGCTGCCTTGTCATTACTTGCTCCTGACATTTCTATTATAGCATAGAAATGATTTTTTTTTGGAACTTTTTTTGAAATTTTTTACTTTTGAGAATGTGATGTTTTTGAAATAAAGTGAAAAATATTATAATAATTACAGAAATTAGCACTTGTTTTATCGAAATTTAGTGAATATAATCATATTATGATTGAGAAATACAAATTCGGGCAGCCAGTGATTCAGACTCACGCTGTCGTAAACGATGTGGCTTTGTGCCAGAATCCTATTGATTTCGGGTCGGTCAAAAGCGAATGGCCTTTTGTTTTGGAATACACCATGGATAAAAATGACATGGTTTTTGGTCTCGGCGAGAATGTCCGTGGAATCAATAAAAGAGGCTTCAAGTATGTAAGCTGGTGTTCTGACAAACCGTGCGGAAATGAATCTGATTCTTCTCTTTATGGCGCGCACAATTTCATCATCGTGTCAGGAAAAAAGACTGTCGGTTTGTATTTTGACACGCCTGCAAAAATCACTTTCGACATCGGCTGGACGGACTATGACACTCTTTCAGTTTCAAGTGATGTTGACGGGGTTTTCGTTTATGTAATCACTTCTAATGAATCAAGCAAAAAAAATGCTCTCAGGGACATTGTTCGCCAGTTCCGCTTTATGATTGGTCAGAGCTATATTCCGCCTTTGTGGGCGTTTGGATATCAGCAGAGCCGATGGGGGTACAGAACAGAAAGTGATGTCCGCGAAGTAGTTAAAAAGCACAAGGAACTTGGACTTCCTTTGGACAGTGTATGTCTTGATATTGACTATATGGAACAGTTCATGGACTTCACTGTTGATAAAGCAAAATTCTCTGATTTCGCAGCACTTAATAAAGAGCTTTTTGAGCAGGGAATTCACCTTGTTCCAATTATCGATGCCGGTGTTAAAGAAAAAGAAGGCTATTCAATCTATGAAGAGGGCGTAAGGGGCGGTCATTTCTGCAAAAAGGCCGATGGCTCTATCTTCAAGGCTGGTGTATGGCCTGGAAAGAGTGCCTTCACTGATTTCTTCAAAAAAGATTCCCGTGCATGGTTCGGAAGCAAATATAAGGCGCTTACGGACTGCGGAGTTGAAGGTTTCTGGAACGATATGAATGAGCCTGCTCTTTTTTATACAGATGAAGGCTTGCAGAAAGTTTTCGATAAATTTGAATCATTCAAAGGTAAAAATCTCGACATTGACACTTTCTTTGAATTCACGCCGATTTCAGGCTCTACAAACAATCAGATGGATGATTACAAGAGCTTCTATCATCAGGTAAAAAATCTCGATGGAAATGAAGTTTCTGTCAGTCATGACCGTCTGCATAACATGTATGGAGCGCTCATGACTCGTGCTGCCCGTGAAGGCCTTGATTCTCTCAAAAAGAACAAGCGCACGCTTTTGTATTCAAGGGCTTCCTGCATTGGCGCACACCGTGACGGCGGAATCTGGATGGGCGATAACTGCTCATGGTGGAATAACATTGAGCTAGAGCTCAGAATGCTTCCGTCTTTGAATATGTGCGGATTCTTGTATACAGGTGCTGATATTGGCGGTTTTGGTGATTCAAGTTCTCGTGACCTTGTTTTGCGCTGGCTTGCACTTGGTGCCTTTACTCCGCTCATGCGAAATCACTCTGCATGGAATACCCGAAATCAGGAGTGTTATGCGTTCGGCGAGTGTTCTGATTTTAAGAGCGTGCTTTCTTTGCGTTATGCTCTTCTTCCATATTTGTACAGTGAATTCGTAAAGGCAAGCGTTCTTAATGACATGATGTTCCGTCCGCTTTCATTTGATTATCCTGAAGATTCTGCGGCTTGTGATATTGAAGACGAACTCCTGCTTGGAAACGAAGTCTTGATTGCACCGGTTTATCGCCAGAATGCAAAGGGCCGTCTTGTTTATCTTCCTGAAGATATGACTCAGGTTACATGGAAAGACTGCAAGGCAGAGCAGAAACCTGTTTCAAAAGGAACTCATTATATCGATGTTCCTGAAGATACAGTCGTGTTCTTCATTAAAAAAGGCAAGTCAATTCCTTTCTGTTCAAAAATCGCCATGTCTTCAAGCGAGCTTGATTATGACAGCCTTGTAAAACTCGGTGATGATGTTCCGTATCTTCTTTACCGCGATGACGGATATACAACAGACATCGATTTAAAAAAGAATACGATCGAATTCTAAGAAAAACTGAATATTCATTCTGAATTTGGGGATGACCAATAAGTTCGTTGCATACGGTCATTGAGCCTGTCGAAATGACCATTTGCGCTATATGAGGTGGTTTCGACAAGCTCAACCACCGCTTTTCATACTTTTGGGGCATCCCAGTTTTATGCGTTCAGTAGTTTTTTAGCTCGATTTATGCTATAATGCTCCTTATTCGTAAGGAGTAATTTATGAAATTTTTAGTTCTATCCGACATTCACGGAGATTTGGATAATCTCGATAAACTTGATTCTTGTTTTAAAGAGGCTGATGCTGTTCTTTTCGGCGGTGATTTCGCAAAATTTGAGCATGAAGAAACAGGCAAGCCTGTACTTGAAAAACTTCTCAAAAAGCACGAGTCTATTTTTTCTGTAATCGGAAACTGCGATAATCCTGATTTCCTCTCTGAAATTGAAGATGCTGATGTTAGTGTCCAAGGCTCACTCGCTTTCTTTGACGGAATTGCAATCTGCGGCTCTGGTGGCGGCACAAAATTTACAGGAACAACTCCTTTTGAGCGTGATGAAGATGAAATCCTTTCTGATTACAATGTAGTCGAAAATTCAAGTGAAGAATGTGCTGATGAGAACGGAAAATGGTCAAATCTGATTTTGATTATGCATAATCCTCCAAAAGATACTGCTTGTGACGCTCTTCCGAACGGTATTCATGTCGGAAGTGAAAAACTTCGTTCTTATATCGAAAAACGCTCTCCATTCCTTGTTGTGACAGGTCATATTCACGAAAGTGCGGGCATTGAAAAAATCGGTGACTGCACGGCAATCAATCCTGGCTCTCTTGCAGAAGGCAAATATGGCTGGGTCGAAGCCGAAAAGGATTCTGACGGAAAATGGTCTGTCACAAAAGCTGAACTTAAACAGCTCTAAGCGTATTGCCGATGTCCGTAACGAATGATCAGCTTGTACGCCTGAGTACTCATATTTTTTACCTCAAAATGCCCACTAACACGGGGCTTATCACGATTCCTCAGCAAGACGGAAAATTTGACATCTATCTTGTAGATTCAGGCAATGATGAAACGAATGGTGCAAGGCTTCTTGATTTCATAAAGGAACGCTTTCCCGGCTCAAATCTCCGTGCGATTCTGAATACTCATTCGCACGCTGACCATTGCGGCGGAAATTCGTATCTTGTGCGTGAAACTGGCTGCGAGGTATGGACTTCAAAAGGTGAAGCGTATCTTATGGAATTTCCTGAGATTGAGACTCAGCTTGTTTGGGGCGGTACTCCGATTCATGATTTGCGCTCTAAATATCTGCTTGCACTTCCTTGTCGCGTTACCCGTGTTCTTGAAGGTGAGTGTGAAATTTTTGTTCCGTGTGCTGATTCAAGCGAAAATATCTCTATAAAAGTCATTTCGCTTCCGGGGCATTATGTTGATCAGGTCGGATTTTTGATAGGCGATACTGATGGAAAAAAAGTAATGTTTGCCGGTGATGTCCTTTCTGGGCGAAATTCAATCGGAAAACACTGGATTCAGTATCTTCTTGATGAGACAAAAACAAAGGAATCTCTGCGAAAAATTTCAACTTTTGATGCTGATTTTTTTATTCCCGGTCATGGAGACATTGTTACGGATGTCGAAGGAATTTCCGAGCTGAATATGCTTGCAATTCTTGAAACTGAAGACATGATTCTCGACGAACTGAAATCGCCAAAAACAATGGAAGAACTCTTGAAGGCGGTCGCGGACAGAAGCGGTATTACGCTTAAAACAAGTCAGTTCTGCCTTATCGGAAGCACGATTCGTTCATATCTTTCAGGGCTTTACGAAGAAGGAAAAATCAAATATTTCATTGAAAATAACCGCATGTTGTGGCAAAAACAGTAAAGGTAAGAATTTGACGCAATAATCTCTTAATCGTTCGAAAAAAATCAAAAAAAGTTTCAAAATTGTTTGCCTTTTTTTTGCGATTACTGTACAATTTCTGATAGTGGTACTATCAGAAATTGACCTGAAATTCTGGTAATCAGTTTAAAAAGAGGATTGATATGAAAAAGAAGTTTTTTTCCGTGTTGGCATTTTTGGCTTTTGCTTTGTTTCTTTTTTCTGCTTGTTCATCTGTCGGTTCTGAACGAATCAGGCTCGATACGGGATGGACTTATTCTTTGTATGATCCTGAATTCGATAACAGTGGTTTTAAAGAACTTGATGATGAAATGCTCAGCCAGCTTGAACGGCTCCTTCCTGAATCTCAGGGCTATATCTGGCTCAAAAAAACATTCGAGCTTCCGCAGTCTCTCAAAGGAAAACTTCTTGGCTGTTATCTCGGTCGAATTACGATTGCCGATGAAACTTTCTTGAACGGAACGATGATTGGTGGAGAAGGTCTCTTTCCTCCGCATGAATTCAGTGCATGGAACCGAAGTCGTCTTTATTCGATTCCTGAAAAACTTATTTCGGACGGAGAAAACACTCTTCTTGTAAAAATATGGGTGGACGGTGAAGGCTCAATCGTTTCAAATCCATTTATCGGTGAAATCAACGATGCGACTATGGCTTCAAAAAGGGTCGCTTTCTGGGCTAGCCGAATTCAGCTGGTATTCGCTTTCTTCATGCTGGGAATCGGTATCTATCATCTCATTCTCTACGCAAAATCAAGAACTGAAAAAGACAATTTCGCATTCGGTCTTATAAATGTGATTTCGTCAATTTATCTCTTTGTTTTCTATAATGTAGAGATTCCGAGCTTTACCGGTGAGAACATTTCCTTCCTGTGGTTCCAGAAGATTTTTTCAAGCGGACTGCCGTATCTTTTGCCTTTCCTCGTCACAATGTATATCAACAGCTTCCTGAAACGAAACGACAGAAAACCGATTTTCATTGCGCGCGTTGTTTTTGCAGTTGTGCCGGTCTTTATCGTTTTGTGCTGTCCTTCATATCGTGTTCTCAGGCAGATGCAGCCACTTTTGCAGGCGATGCTTATTCCGCCGATGCTCTACATAATCATAATTCTTGTTGGAAAAGTCGTTCAAAAACAGCGGGATTCGCTTACTCTTTTGATTGGATTTTCTCCGCTTGTTCTTGCTGTTGTGCTTGACTTTTTGATTCACTCTGTGCTAAATCTTTATGATTTTCCGTATATTTCTTCAATCGGATGGCAGCTTGTAATCCTGACCCTTTTGTTCATAATGGCGAACCGTTTTGCAAATTCAAAGCTTGAAGTCGAGTATCTTAATAAAAACCTCGAAAAAGAAGTCGCTGACCGTACAAAAGAACTTTCTGAATCGAACGAGCAGCTTTCGCTCACGAATGAAGAGCTCTTTACCGCAAAAAGACGAGCTGACCGTGACATGCAGCTTGCGGTTTATGTACAGCGAAGTTTTTATCAGAGTTCTCTTCCTGAATTTGAGGATTGGGATATTGCATGGCATTTTACACCGATGGCGGGGGTTTCCGGGGATTTGTACGATTTCTTTGTTCACAAGAATGTTTTGAACGGAGTCGGTTTGTTTGATGTTTCCGGTCATGGAATCGCATCTGGTCTTGTAACGATGCTTGCAAAAACCGTAATTGACCGCAAATTCCATGACGGCCTGAATGAACCTCTTGCAAATGTTATGAGTGAAATCAACAAGCAGATTGGTGAAGAGAAGGGCGATATCGAAAACTATCTGACAGGTGTTATGCTTCGCCTCAAAGGCAATAAAGTTGAATATTTGAGCGCTGGTCATCCAAAGGCATTCTTCCGTTCTGGAAGCAGCGGAAAAACCGTTCCAATCGAAGTTGATGGAAAGAGCGGAAGTGGCGGCCTGATTGGAATTCCTATGCTTGAGCCTGAATATTCGGCAATCGGCTTTTCTGTCAAAAGTGGAGACAGTATTTTGCTTTACACAGACTGCCTTTCTGAGTCAAGGAATAAGAACGGAGAAGAATACGGTTACGAGGGAATTACTAAAGCCTTCGCAAAAGCCGATGGAAACGCACATCAAAAACTTGATTCCTTGCTTGAAGACTTTAAGGCCTTTACGGATGGCGTTCCTGCAAACGACGACCTTACAGTCATCGTCCTGCAGAAAAAATAAAGTCAAAACTGCTTAAAGAACATGTTTCCTTAAAAAATCGCCGACACCGTCATGATTGTTGTCAAAATCAGTCACGAAATCGGCGATTTTTTTGATTTCATCAAGGCCGTTGCAGAGCGCGACTCCATAGCCCGCCATTCTGATAAGGCTTTCATCGTTCATGCTGTCACCAAAGCCCATGCACCGTTCTAGCCCAAAACCGAGCTGTTTTGAAAGCCATTCAACGGCTTCGCCTTTGCCGCAGTTTGGCGGAAGAATTTCGAGGAAGTACGGCTTACTTGTAAAGATTACAGCCCGTTCTCCGAATTCGGCTTTTAAGGCTTTCTGCAATTCCTGAAGTTCAGCCGGGTCGCCTGGGACGAGCATTTTTGTGAATCCCTGTTTCAGAAAATCTTCGTAATCGTTTACAACTTCGCCTTTTAATCCGCACATTTCGACATCAAGCCGTGTCCATTTTGTTTCTTCGCGATAATAGATTGTGTCTGGTGTGTAGACTTCGCTCCTGAGACCGCGTTCTTCAGCAATCTGGTTTGTTCTGAGCAGAATTTCGCTTTCAACTTTGCGGCAAAAAATCTGTTGCCGTTTATGCATGTCGAAAATTGAGCATCCGTTAATTGCAATTATGAATTTTCCGGCTTCCATGCCCGCAATTTCAAGTCGGCGAACAAAAGGAAGGATTGCATTTTCGGCACGGCCTGAGCAGAGGACGATGTAAATCCCTTTTTGTGCACATTCCCGAAGTGCGGCGACATTTCCGTCTGAAATCTGCCGCTCATCGTTTAAGAGGGTATCGTCCAAATCGAGTGCAATCAGCTTAACATCAAGTTTTTCTGAAGTCATGTGTGTCCTATTTTAGTATGAATTTCTGAATATATCCGACAGCCCAAATCACAATTACGATTAAAGGAAGGATCCATTTAACATACGGACGGAAGATTTTTGGGAATTTCAAGCCGCTTCCAGTGTCTGCTTCTTCGATGAAGTTTTTGAATCCCCAGCCGTAGCGTGAGGTACAGAAAACAAGGTAAACGAGTGAGCCAAGCGGAAGAAGATTGTTTGATACGAAGAAATCTTCGAGGTCCTGAATGTTTCCGATTCCAGGAATCTGAAAGCCGCTCCAGAGATTGAAGCCAAGTGCACATGGAATCGAAAGAATGAAAATCAGTATCATGTTGACGATGACAGACTTTTTGCGGCTCCATCCGAGCATGTCCATTGCAAATGCGATTATGTTTTCAAAGACGGCAATAACTGTTGAAAGTGCCGCAAATGACATGAATACGAAGAAAAGCGTGCCCCAAAGCCTTCCCCAGAACATTGAATTGAAAATGTTCGGAAGGGTAATGAAGATGAGGCCCGGTCCCTGCCCAGGATTTACGCCAAAAGCAAAACAAGCCGGAAAAATGATGAATCCTGCCATGAGGGCAACAAAAGTGTCCAGAGCGATTATGTTGATTGCTTCACCAGTGAGTGATTTTTCTTTTCCGATATAGCTTCCAAAAATTGCCAGTGCTCCGATTCCGAGTGACAGAGTGAAAAATGCCTGCCCCATGGCTGCAAAAATTACTTCGCCGAGACCGTTTTCCGTCATTTTTGAAAAATCTGGTTTAAGATAGAAAGCAAGGCCCTTTTCGGCACCGGGAAGTGTTAGCGAGCGGAACACAAGCACGAGCATGAGGACAAGAAGGCTTGTCATGATGATTGTTGAGGCTTTTTCTACGCCATTTTTTAGACCGCCAAGACAGATTAGAAAACCGATTATGACAGCCGCTGCCATCCATGCAAGCTGTTCCACCGGATTTGAAAGCATGTTCGTGAAGACTGTGCCGATTTCATCTGCGCTTAAAGCCGAAAATGTGCCTGACGCACTTTTGAAAATGTACGAGAACATCCAGCCTGCAACCGTGGTATAAAACATCATGAGGATGTAGTTGCCTGCAGCTGCAAAATAACCGAATATATGCCACTTGCTGCCTTGTGGTTCCAGTGCGTGAAACGAACGGACAGCGCTCTTACCGCTTGCCCGCCCAACGGCAAATTCCATGACCATGATTGGGGAACCCAGCAAAACAAGAAATATTAAGTAAAAGAGGACGAATGCTGCCCCGCCGTACTGACCTGTGATGAAAGGAAATCTCCAGACATTGCCGAGACCGATTGCACAACCGGCTGAAGTCATAATGAATCCTAAGCGTGATTTGAAATTTTCTCTGTTTTCCATGAGAAAAGATTATATCACAGAATCATTTTTTATTATACAGCGGGTGAAACTCATCTAATCGTTATTATAAGAAATAAGTCTTCATCTCGCCCTTGCCTTTGACTTCGACTTCAACGCCTTCACTGTAGGTGAATGTGTCTTTAGTCTGAGCATAGGTTGATTCGGTGACATGGATTTTCATCGGTTCGCCTGTGCTTTCCATTCGGCTTGCGACATTTACCGTGTCTCCCCAGATATCGTAGATGAACTTTGATTTTCCGATTACGCCGGCAACAAGATTTCCGCTGTTGATTCCGAGACGAATCTGGATTTTTACAGGGGATGATTCGTTGAAAGCCTTGACATCTTCAAGAAGGCCCCGTGCGTATTTTATCATTTTCTTTGCGCCGTCATTGTTTTTTTCTTCCGTAAGGCCTGTTGCTGCCATGTAAGCGTCACCGATGGTCTTGATTTTTTCGATTCCTTCACGCTTTGCCCGCTCATCGAATTTTGAAATCATCTTGTTGAGCATGGTGACTACTGCTTCTGCACTCATTCCATCGCTCATTTTTGTGAAGCCTACGATGTCCGTGAAAAGAACCGTGACATTCGGGAATTTTTTAGCGATTGTCTGATTCGGGTGCTCCGTAAGCTCTTTTGCAACTTCTGCCGGAAGAATGTTTAGAAGAAGGCTCTCTGATTTTTCTTTTTCGAGCTTGAGGTCATGAGTCCGCTCTTCAACTTTCTGTTCCAGTTCAATCTGATAACGGCGCATTTTTCGGATTTTATGACGGACGCTTAATCCGGCAACTCCGATTATGAAGAGTGCGATTAAAACCCAGAACCAGGTTAGCTGCCAGATGTAAGGTTTTTTGATGATTGTGATTGGCATGCTCGGTTCACTTGTGATATCATCGCTGTTCTGAGAAATTACTGTGAACTCGTAGGTTCCCGGACGAAGGTTTGTGTATGAGACCGTTCTGTTCTGAGACCATTCAGAGTATTCTTGTTCAAAGTCTGCGAGCCGGTAGCAGAAACGCATCTGATCAGAAGAAATGAAGCTTAGACCAGTGAATTTGATGCTGAGTCGTTTTGCTGACGGTTCAAGAACAATTGTTTCGCCGTGGTAGTCTTTTCGAACGCTGTCTATAGAATATTCCTGAATTTCGATTTGAGGTGCTTTCTGATTTTTGCCGGATTTTACCGGATTGTAGATTGCAAATCCGTCGATAAGAGTGAACCAAATTCGGCCGAGAGAATCTTTGGTTGATACTGAAGTTGATGTGACTCCGCCTGTTACAAGACCGTCCGAATTTCCGTAATATTTTGCGGTGACTTTGCTTTTTTTGCCGCTGATTACATCTTCAAAGTTTGAAAGGTTAGTTGAAAGGATACCCTTATTGCTTGTCATCCAGACTGTCTGCGTATAATCGCATAGCATCTGGAAAACGCCGTCCGTGCCTAGGCCGTTTGATGAGCTGAAATTGTAGAATGAATCATTTTCTTCTATAAATTTAGAAATTCCTGTTCCTGTTGTAATCCATATTCCGCTGTTTTCAATCTCTGAAATCTTGAAGATGATGTTGCCCGCAAGCCCTTGCTGTGAAGTGTAGTGCTTTGCAAGGCTCATGTCCTGAATGAGGTAGACACCGCCGCCGTCAGTTCCGACCCAGATTTGGCCTTTTTTGTCTTCAAAGAGGCACATGATGAATTCATTTTCAAGTCCGTTTTCACGCGTGATTGAGGTAAATGAAGTTCCGCCATTGCTGATTATGCTCAAGCCCTGTGTGGTTCCGATGTAATAGTCGCCTTTGCTTGATTTGATTGCGACCCTGGCCTTGCCGCCGACAAGCCCGTTTTCTGTAGTCCAGACATTGATTTCATTGTTTGGAAGAACTCTGATTTGAGTGAAGTTTGCGTATGCTGAGATTAAAAGCTCATTGTCGGCCGTCATTCCGACATGGCGGATTCGTGAACCCTTGCACAGTTCTGTGATTTCATTTTCTACGAAAGAATTGTCCTTGAAGCAGTAAAGGCCGTCATCTGCACCAAGCCAGGTCACTGACCGAATATTGTCCTCACAGATGGCGTTTACAGCAGTTGGCATTGTGATAGTCCGGAATTTTCCGTGGCTGAGCTTTTCGATTCCGCCTCGGTTGTATGCAATCCAGATGTTGCCTTCCCTGTCCTCAAAGATGCTGTTGATGTAATCGTCTGGGATGCCGTTCCTTTTGTCGTAGTAGGTGTAAAGTCCGTTGTGGATTACGGTAGCCCCTGAATCAGATGCGAACCAGTAATCACCTGCTGAATCCTGAAGAATTGAATTTACGACTGTTCCTTCAAGATGGTCATGCCCGATGTCAAAGACTGTTTCTTCTGTATCCTTGATTCTTACCGCGTAGTGAGGGGCAACTCCGAACCAAAACGCACCGCTTTTATCCTGACTGACTTCGTTTACGGAAGGATCTTTGATTTTTGTGATTCCTTTGAACTGTTCCAGCTTGCGGTTTGAATAGACGAAAAGTTCGTTCGGAATAGCCGTGGTAATCCAAATTCTTCCGGCGGTATCGCAGTACATTTTTGATACCTGAATTGTGTCCTGACCGAGTTCCTTTAAGCCGTTGGGGTAGAGAATTTCTCTTGTGGGTGTGAGATAGCAGAGCCCCGAAGCCGTACCGAGCCAGATATTGTGGTCGAAGTCTTCGCAGATTGCACGGATTGAATTGTGCGGCAATCCCTGGTGCGTGGTGTATTTGATGATTCGCCCGTCCGGCATGATGCACGAAACGCCTTCATCGTTGTGTCCGACCCAAAGATTGTCGTCCGAATCCTGAAAAATCGAGCGGACTGATGAAAAATCGTATTTCGGGTCAATTGTTCGGGTAAAATTTATGAATTCAACGCCATCGAAACGAACAAGACCGTCGTAGGTTCCGATGTAGATATAGCCTTTTTGATCCTGCATGATTGCCGTTATGGTCATGCCTGGAAGACCGTCCGCCGTAGTCCATTTTCTGTGAACAAAATCGTTAAGGAAGGTCTGATCAACATTTCCGTTAGCAGCTGACTGTGAAAATCCGTTTGTTAAAAACGCCGGCAAAATGAAAAGGGAAAGTAAAAACTTTTTTATATTCATAATACGATTTTAACTCTTAATTAATAAAACATCAACTTTTTAGCGCGCGGACATTCAAAAATATCAAATAAATACTGTTTTCTACTATTTTTAACAAAAAATTGTTAGGCTTTTCACTTTTTCTGCAAGTATAATTTCCACAAGATTAAAAAAGAGGGGTCTTTAAAAGACTTGCTGCAAAAGGGGTGAAATATGAAGTACGGTTTTTTTGATGATGAGAAAAGGGAGTATGTTATTACCCGGCCTGACACACCTGCTCCATGGGCAAATTATCTCGGCTCGCCTGAGTATGGTGCATTGATTTCAAATAATGCCGGCGGTTACAGTTTTGCAAAATCTGGTGCAAACGGCCGTCTTCTGCGATATGTGTTCAATAATTTTGACCAGCCTGGCCGCTATATCTATATCCGCGACAATGAATCAAAAGATTTTTGGTCTGCTTCATGGCAGCCTGTTGGCAAGGACTTGAACAGCTATAAGAGCGAGTGCCGTCACGGAACCGCATATACAAAAATGCTTGCTGATTATGCTGGAATTCATTCTGAGGCACTTTACTATGTTCCTCTCAATCAGTCTTATGAAGTATGGAATCTTAAACTTAAAAATACTTCTGACAAAGCGCGAAAACTGACCGTTACGGGCTATGCAGAATTCACTAACAACTCAAATTACGAGCAGGATCAGGTTAACCTTCAGTACTCGCTTTTTATCGGACGCACTTACTTTGATAAAAACCGCGTGATTCAGCAGGTTCACGGAAATCTTGCAGATGTCGAAAAATCTAAGCCAGTTGATAATAAAATCGTAACTGAAAGATTCTTTGCACTGGCCGGAAATCCTGTTGCTTCATACTGTGGTGACAAAGAAGAATTCCTTGGCCTTTATCACACTTACGCAAATCCAGCTGGAATTGAAAACGGTGATTTGGGAAACAAATTGTCTTATAACGAAAACTCATGCGGTGCAATTTCTTCTATTGTAGAGCTTGCTCCTGGTGAAGAAAAATCAATCGCTTTCATCGTCGGAATGAAATACACTGAAGAGGCAGAGAAAATCATCGCCGCTTATGCAGATGTTGAAAAAACTTGTGAAAAAGAACTCGCTGACCTCAAGAAGTGGTGGCACGGCAAATTTGAGAATTTCCAGGTCAACACACCGAGCAAAGAATTCAACACGATGATTAACACATGGAACGCTTACAACTGTTTCATGACCTTCATTTGGTCTCGCGCTGCCTCATTCATCTATTGTGGTCTCCGCAACGGCTACGGTTACCGCGACACAGTTCAGGACATTCAGGGCGTAATTCATCTTGCTCCTGAGATGGCCGTTGAAAAAATCCGATTCATGCTTTCTGCGCAGGTCGATAACGGTGGCGGTCTTCCACTCGTAAAATTCACTCACAACGCAGGCCATGAGGACACTCCGGATGATGCAAGCTATGTAAAAGAAACTGGTCATCCTGCTTACCGTGCAGATGATGCGCTCTGGCTCTTCCCGACTGTTTTCAAATACATCGCAGAGACTGGAAATCTTGCTTTCATCGATGAAGTTATTCCTTTTGCAAACAAGGATTCAGGCACGGTATACGAGCACTTGAAGCGGGCAATCAATTTCTCTATGGAACGACTTGGCCCACACGGTCTTCCTGCTGGTCTTTATGCTGACTGGAACGACTGTCTTCGCCTCGGCAAAAACGGTGAATCTTCATTCGTCGCATTCCAGTACTATTATGCGATGAGCGTAATCAAGCACTTTGCTGAATATAAAAAAGATACAGATTACATTGCCTTCATTGACAGAACTCAGGCCGCTTTTAAAAAGCTTTTGAATAAACTTTGCTGGAATGAAGACCGCTTTATCCGTGGATTTACGGAAGCCGGTGAGACAATCGGCAAGAAGGGCGATCCTGAAGCAAATATGTGGCTCAATCCTCAGAGCTGGTCTGTCATTTCTGGACTTGCATCTGAAGAACAGGCAGAAAAGGCTCTCGATTCAGTAAACAAACAGCTGAACACTGAATATGGTGCGGTTCTCATGGATCCGCCGTATCACGCACATGCTTTTGAAGGTGCACTTGCTGTAATTTACAATGCCGGTGTAAAAGAAAATTCCGGAATTTTCTCTCAGAGTCAGGGATGGATTATTCTTGCTGAAAGTTTGACTGGACACGGAAACCGTGCATTCCAGTACTTCATGGAAAATGCTCCTTCTGCACAGAATGAAAAGGCTGAAATCCGAAAACTTGAGCCATACTGCTACGGTCAGTTCACGGAAGGCAAATCAAGCCCTCACTTTGGCCGAAGTCATGTTCACTGGCTCACAGGAACTGCCTCAACTGTAATGGTCGGTTGTGTCGAAGGAATTTTGGGTATGCGCCCTGATTTCGGTGGATTAAGAATCGCTCCGTCTGTGCCTTCTGACTGGAAAGAATTCTCAATCGAAAAGACTTTCCGTGGTAAAAAACTCAAAATCAAGGTAGAAAATCCGAACGGAAAAGAAAGCGGATTCACCGAATTCTATGTTAACGGCGTGAAATTCTCCGACAACTATGTCCCAGAATCAAAACTCACCGCCACAACAGAAATCCGCATGGTAATGTAAGCAAACCTACAGCACTCTTTCGAGCACAGACTGGCGTAGTTCAAGCTGTACATCACAGATGATGTGCGGCTGAGCTATTTCCTCTTTTCTGATTGCTTTGAACAAAAGCTCCACTGCCTCGGCGGCCTTGTTTTTCAGGTCCTGCGAGACAGAGGTGAGTTTTGGGGTTACAATCTGCGAAACAGAAAGGTTATCAAAACCGACTACAGACAAATCCCGCGGAACAATGCACCCGTTCCTTCTTGCACCTTCCATGATTCCGATTGCAAGTAAATCTGCCGTGGCAAAAACTGCGGTAATATCGTACTCATGATTCGCAATCGCGCCGCCAAAATAAAGCCCTGCCTCATAAGTCGTAACCGTGTGCAAAATCACTGCATCTTTTTCATCAAGCCCGAATTCTTTGAGAGCCGCAATATATCCTTGATAGCGGGCCTGAACGATTGCGCTTTTCTTGTCATAATATCCTGCAATTCCGATTTTTCTGTGTCCGAGCGTGAGAAGATGCTTTGTGGCGATAAAACCGCCCTTAAACTCGTTGATTCCGACCGTAAGGGAAGTTTCTTCGGAATCACAGCTGTCTATGAAAACAATCGGACAGTCACATTCTTGTTTTAACTGATGGATTTTCTCTGGCGAAACCGGCGAAATGAAAACTGCACCGTCAGCCTTCCATTTTTTCATGAGAGTAGCGGCATTTTCAATCGCATCGATTGTTTGAATCAGGACATAATATCCGTTCTGGCGTATGAGATTTTCAATTTCTCCAAAGAATTCTGATAAGTACGGGTCTTTGAAAACATTTTCGTGCGATACAAATGTACTTACAAAAACAACGATTGTCTGAGAGTTATTTTTTACTAGTGAGCGGGCATTCAGATTCGGCACATAATTATACTCTTTGATGAGACTTTGAATGCGTTCGAGCGTTTCCTTTGAAACTTTTTCTGTTTTTCCATTTACCACATTTGAGACGGTCATCACGCTGACACCGGCTTTCTGCGCTATTTCCTTTAAGGTTGCCATAGGTTTATTAAACCATGATACCCGCAATATGTAAAGAGATTTTTAAGACTTTCTTCTGAAATTGTTGATTGTGTTGAAGGAAAGGTCGTTTTTTTGATCATAAAATAAAAAAAAAGCGTCAAATTTTATGAAATTTCGGGGAATTTAGCTAAAATTCGGGAATTTTCAAAACTTTTTGTTGACAAATAGAAGCAGCATACATATACTTTGTTTAGTTTAACGATAAACTAAAGGAGGAAATATGAAAAAGTTTATCACTGTTTTTTCGGCTCTTCTGGCTGCATCTTCTCTTGCTTTTGCGGATGTAAGTGCAAGAATGGCTGATGACGGACAGGTGGAACTAACTTTCTCTTACGCTGATTCTGCTGCGACTTCAGTGTATCTGGTTGGTGATTTTAACGGATGGAACATGGAGTCCGATCCTTGCGTAAAGGAAGACGACAAATGGACTTATGTTCTCAAAGTTCCTGCTGAATCATCTGTAACTTATAAATTTGTTGCTGACGGAAACTGGATTAGTGACAAAAATGCGCCTGACACAAGCGATGACGGCTTTGGTGGCTTGAACGGTGTTGTTTCTGTGACTGGTGATGGAAAAATCGGTAAGCCGCTCCCGAAGGTTAAGCCTCGCGTGCAGAATGTTGAATTCCATACCTGGACGAATATCGGTTTCCAGAATCAGTGGTCTACTGTTGAAAGTGACTCTGACGGATATAAAAATAAAGTAAGTGAAGAATCAGCTGGTCTTGGCTTCAAATCTTACTGGAAATTCTCTGGCAATGTTACTCCGAATGTTCCGATTTTCCTTGAACTTGCGACTGCTGAGAACGAGACTTTCACAAATCTTTATCAGAAGGATGTGCTTTCATGGCATGACGGATTCCGTGATTTGTGGCTCGGTTTCTTCGATCCGATTGCCTATGCAAATGATGCGACTTCTGCAGACCAGAGTGATGACAGCAAGGAGCTTTCTTATCTCGGTCATTTTAAATTCGGTTTTTCTTTCCCGTGGGTAAAATACACGATGGGCTGGAAATATGCTGGCTTGCCTGGTCACACGAATGTTAACTGGACTACAGTAGATCAGGAATGGGAAGCAGGGTATGAAGCTGCCGGCGGTTTTGCTCACCTCGAAACAGGAGACCGCGTTACTTCTTATATCAGTGATTTGACTGGCGGAAATGTAAGGCTTAATGCCGCACTCGCACCGAACAGAACTGCTGACCGAAAAGGCCACCGGTACGGCTTGTATTCATGGCTCAGTGCGACATTGTTCAACAATCATTACCTTGACTTCCAGTACAACGGTGCTTATGGAAATACAAATGAACGGGCTTTTGACGACATCGTTGAGACTGACTTGATTGCAGGCTATAAAGGCTCATTCGGACCTGTGACTTTGAAACTTAACGGACTTGCTAACTTCTATGGAAACAGTCGAAGCACTACTGACAGCAAAAGAGTTGTCCGCTATGACCCGGATTCACCTGATGTAGCTGGCGTTGATTGGGATCCTGAAAACAAGCTTGATAATCTTGCAGGAAATGCAAATCTTACCTTCGACTGGGCACCGTTCCATGTTGTTTTGGGAACAAGATTCCGTGGCTATCAGGCACACATGCTCTATGTAAAAGAAGGCTATCAGGAAGAAGAGCAGGAAAATCAGCTCAGCCGACAGCTTGGACCTGTAAATACTCACAGAATCTTCGCTGATATCGGATATTCGGTTACAAATGATTTTTCACTCGGTGTCGTGCCGTATGTTCAGAAAAATCTTACAAAGGATGAAGAACATTCTTTCTATAAGGATGTGGATAATATTGAGCTTGTCGTTCGTCCTCGTTTCTTCTATGACCTTTCAGGTGCTTTCGGCAGAAAGGCTTCAATCGACGGTTATATTGAAGGTTCTTACATGAGTGCAGATGCAGACAAGTATATCCGTGGTGACCAGACAAAAAATGCAATCCTTAGCGAGGCTGGCCTGCGCTTTGTTCCGCGAAATGATGTTTCTGTGATTTACGGCTTCAACGGAAATCCAAAACACGGCGTTTATTATGCGTCTGCTGTTCAGAATTATGCCCTTCATTCTCTTCTTGCTTCTTTTGATGTTCCGCAGGGTGTTACGCTTATGGCTGGTGCGGGAGTCCGACAGGCATACAGCGGTGTAAAAGATTTTGCTGACACGGGAATTTCACCATGGGGATTTGCGTTCGGCGCTAAAAAAGTGATTGACCGCACCTGGAATGTAACCTTGCATGGTGAATTCAGCTATAACTTTGATCCGTTTGCAGGATTCGGCTCAATGTCAGGAAAATTCTTCCTTCGTGATTATGTCCTTGACCGAAACAATGACTGGTCTGCAAATCTTGCAAAACTCAGAATCGGCGTGAACATCGATTTCTAGTCTTTCGGTTAAGGAAGTGCTGATTAACACTTGAAGAAACAAACACTTTGAATCAGGAGAAAACTAATGAAAATTTTAGGAAAAATGATACTTGGACTTTCCGCTCTGATGTTTGGAAGTTCTATTTTTGCGGCCTGTACGACACAGCACGATGGGGCAGTCGAGGGCGAATTTGAAAGTGACGGAACATCGACTGAAATTGCATTGGACAGTTCAGCGTCAAATTGTTCTGGCTGGGGTGAATTTTATGCGTATGTCTATGTAGACGGCGGTTCAGGCGAGCCTTTGGGCAGCTGGCCAGGAAAAGCAATGAATGCCGCCGGAGACGGAATTTACTCTTTGAGCATGGATGCTTTGGGAGAAGGGCTGACTTACAAACTTATTTACAACAACAACGCTGGCAGCCAGTTTGATGTCGGTTCATTTGTTAAGGGTGATTCGAAGATTTTCAACGCTTCGGGAGACTGGACTGAATGGCACTGGACAAATACACCGGATGAAAATCCTCAGACCGAGCCAGAAGGTGGCAATAAGACAGAGCCTGAAAATCCGCCTGCAGAGCCTGAGCCTTCGGAACAGAATATAGTTCTTCCGGGATATCTTCGTGGCGGTGACGGTATCGGCGGCGATTCAAAGCCATTGACTTTCACTGATATTGAAGACGGAAAAATCGCGGTTTACACATGGAAAGCGGCAGCAAGCGGCTGGGGGGAAGGAGACGGAAACATCGCATTCAAGATTACAGAATATGGTGACTGGAATCAGCATGAAGGAAGCACTGCATACGGTGGAGTTACTTGGTCAGGTTCTTTAAATAGAACTCAAATTGCTGTGGGTTCAGGCTTTGTTGAATTGAAAAAGTGCATGACAGATGAAGAGGCTGTTGCTTCAGATAATATCATCGGTACAGGCTTCACGGTCGGAAATAACTATACGATGACGATAAAAGTTTCGGCAAATGGAACTGTATATCTGAAAATTGCTGAAGCTGAATGATAGATGTTCGGGGAGCTTTTCCCCGAATCTCAATTGCACCTTGACAGGAGGTATTTATGAAAAAGACGAAAATTGCACTGACAATCCTTACTGCGGCTTTGCTTGCCGGATGCAGCACAACTTCTGAATCAGTCAGAAGTGCTAAATCAGAATCGGAATTATTTGAATTTTCCGGGAATCAAAGCTATGTCAGCGCTCATAACGCAAATCCGGCCGATGCGAAAAATCAGGCGGAAGGCTTAAAATCTGAGTGGTGGAAAGAATCTTCTTTCTATCATATCTGGGTAAAAAGCTTTTCTGATTCTGACGGCGACGGATGCGGTGACATCAACGGAATCACACAGAATCTTCCATATATACAGGAAACTCTTGGCTGTGACGGAATCTGGCTTTCACCGATTTTTGACTGCGCCGGTAAAGGAACTTCGGCCAGTACAAACATGCACGGATATGACACAGTTGATTATTACAGTTTGAACAAACTCTTTGGTTCAGAGGCCGATTTGGACAATCTGATTGCAGAATGTCACAAGCGCGGAATGCAGCTGATTTTCGACTTCGTACCGAATCACACTTCTTCTGAGCATCCATGGTTCAAAGATTCGCAGAAAGGCGGTCAGTACAGGGACTGGTACATGTGGAGCGCATCAAAGCTTTCATGGACTCCAATGGGAAATCCGAACACCTGGTTTGAAAACAAAGGCTCTTACTACTACGGTGCTTTTGGTGGCGGCATGCCTGACTTGAATTACCGCAATTATGAAGTTCGCGAAGAAATGAAGAATGTAGTCCGATACTGGCTCAACAGAGGATTTGACGGCCTAAGAATCGATGCCGCAATCTATCTCGTGGAAGAGCAGGGCAAATACGGAAATACAGCGGAAACTCACAAATGGTTCAAGGAACTCCGCGCTGAACTTGACAAATATGAAAGCCCGAAATTCATGATCAGCGAAACCTGGATTGTAAATGACCGTTCCTCTTTGGATGAATATCTTGGTAACGGAACTGAATTCCATGCCGTATTCGATTTTGATCAGGGCACTCCTGTAATTGACAGCATTTCGCGCTCAAAGGACAGCCTTGCTTCGTCAATCCGCGCAAATCCTGCTTCAAATCAGGGCTACGGAACTTTCCTCGGAAACCATGATGAATATGCAGGCCGATTTGCTACGACTTTCGGTTCAGACAGAAAGAAAATCAATCTTGCGACTGCACTTTCGCTTCTCAGACCGACAATTCCGTTCATCTACTATGGAAATGAAATTGGTCAGAAAGAATCAAGCATGGGCGGTGATTTGCGCCTTCGTGGACCTTTCCTCTGGGATATGGCCGAAGAAGAAAAATCTCAGTTCAATTCGACATTGAACCTCAACCACACGATTCTTTCACTCAGAAAAAAATATCCGTCGATTTTTACTGCCGGAAAAGTTAATAAGCTCGCATCTAAGCTGAACTCACTTGTTGCTTATGAGCTTTCTGGCAGCGACGGTTCAATTTTGTGTGTTTACAACCTTTCTGATTCTGCTGTTGCTTCTGCTTCTTTCACTGGGGTTGCACAAACTTCTTCCCTTTCACTTTTGATGGGTGACAGTGAAGCTCCTCTTCCGACTTTCTCTGGAAATTCGGTAACCGTTCAGAATCTTGCTCCGTACGCGTTCAGGGTGTATTTCCTTGGAAAATCGGGCTTGCAGAATCTGTATGATGATGAAGAGTTCGTAAGCAGTGAAAAATATGTTGCGGCAAACGACAAGAGTCCTGTCTACATTCCTGCTGAATCGATGTATCTTCGTGGAAGCATGAATGGCTGGGGTGGAACAAAAATGCGCCGCACTGTAGACAAAAAAACAGGCGATGTCATCTGGATGTGCAATTATACATTTGATGCCGCACAGAACATCGAATTTAAATTCTGCATTAACGACGGTCCGGTCTGGGGTGCAAACTGGGGAACTGCCACAGGTGCAAACCTTTCTTGTTCAGTTGACAAGGGAACTTATCTGTTCCAGTTCAATGAGACAAAACAGACTAATTCTGTTTCAAGACAGTAAAAACTGAAAATCCAGCGTGGAGAAAAACTATGGAATTGAAAACTGACAGCGTAAGAAAAAAGCGGCTTATGGCCCTTAAAAAAAGCATTCCGCTTTACATTCTTCTTGCACCGGCCGTAATCCTGCTCTTTTGCTTTGCATATTTGCCTTTGGGCGGACTTGTTATGGCCTTCAAAAATTACTCACCGGCTCTCGGCATTATAAAAAGTCCATGGGTAGGATTCAGGCATTTTGTGCAGTTCTTTCACTCGTACCAGTTTCTGGTCACGATTAAGAATACGCTCGGAATCAGCATTTACAGCATTCTTGTTGGATTCCCTCTGGCAATAATGCTTGCCCTTATGTGTAATCAGCTGCGTGAAGGTCTTTATAAAAGAACTTTCCAGGTGGTCACATATCTTCCTCATTTCATCTCCACGATGGTAATGTGCGGTATTATTTTGATTTTCCTTTCACCAAGCCATGGTCTTTTCGCCAATATCGCCAGGGCACTTGGGCTTGAATTTCCGAACCTGATGGCAAGTCCTGAAGGATTCAAGCACATCTATGTCTGGAGCGATATTTGGCAGCATCTTGGCTGGGACAGTATCATCTATCTTGCGGCACTCGCCGGAATTGATCCGACTTATTACGAGGCCGCAACGATTGACGGTGCATCTTCACTTCAGAAAATCATTCATATTGACATTCCATTGATTCTTCCTACTGCGATGATTCTTCTTATTATGCGTGCGGGAAGCATTCTTGGAGTAGGTTTTGAAAAAGTCTATCTTCTGCAGAATGTTCAGAACATCATGTCCAGTGAGATTATTTCGACCTATGTTTACAAACTCGGTCTTCAGAGCGCTCAGTACAGCCTTTCAACCGCAGTCGGACTTTTCAACACTGTCGTCAATGTAGTCGTGCTTCTGTTCGTCAACTTCCTTTCAAAGAAGACGACTCAGGCAAGTCTTTTCTAGTCATAAGGAGAATTGAAAATGGCAGTTTTTGTTAAGCGCTCTGTTTCTGATGCCAGATTAAATTTTATATTCAAGGGAATTTCCTTCCTTATGATTCTGGCTGTAATTTATCCGCTGTGGTTCGTAATCGTTGCTTCGTTCAGCAATCCTCAGGACATAGCGAATGGTGAGGTCTGGATTTTGCCTAAACACTGGGATTTGTCCGGTTACAGGGAACTGTTCAAGCAGAAGCAAATCTGGACCAGCTATTTGAACACAATCATTTATACGCTTGTCGGTACATTCATTGCCCTTGCGGTAAACATTCCGGCTGGATACGCAATGTCTCGTCGTGATTTAGTCGGCAGCAAGTGGATTAATGTGTTCTTTCTGATTCCGATGTTCGTAAGCGGTGGTCTTATTCCGACTTACTTTGTCGTCAAGGCATTCGGTCTTCTGGATTCGTTCTGGGTAATGGTGCTTCCATTCTCGGTTTCGACTTACAACATCATCGTTGCCCGTACTTTCTTCAAATCTTCTTTGCCGGAGACTTTGTGGGAGGCGGCTCAGATAGACGGTTGCGGAACTATACGATACTTCTTCCAGTTCGCGCTTCCGCTTTCAAAATCGGTTCTTGCCGTAATCGGACTTTGGACTGCTGTTGGTCTGTGGAATTCCTGGTTCAACGCACTCATCTATCTTGAGCGGGAATCTTTGCAGCCCCTTCAGCTTCTTTTGAGACGGATTCTTATCACAAATCAGTCTCTGCTTGGGGCAGCCACAGGAAGCATGGCACAGGAACTTCGCCGTCTTTCAGACATGATGAAGTATGCGGCGATTGTAATTTCCACGCTTCCAATCATGCTTCTGTATCCTTTCTTGCAGAAGTATTTCAATCAGGGCGTAATGCTCGGTTCAATCAAAGAGTAAGGTTAACACTTATCATGGAGGATTTTATGATGAAAATGAAGAAAAATATCACTGTTATCGCATCAATTATGGCTTTGGGCTTTTTGGCTCTTTCATGTAATGAAAAAACCGCAAAAGTCGAGCAAAATGAAAATGAATTTGAGGTCGCGACTGTTCGCTGGGCAGACTGGGGCGAGGCCTATCACACAGGATTCCCGGACAGTGCCGCAAAGGAAGCCGGGATCGATATTAAATGGAAGACAATCCTGAATTCTGACTGGGGTGACCGTCGTGCCGTCATGCTTGCAGGCGGAGATTTGCCTGACGCATTCATGGGGGCAATCTGTTTTTCTGAGTCGGATGTAATGACTAATGTCGGAACTTTTATTCCTCTTGAAGATTACATCGATGAATACATGCCGAATTTCAAGAAAATCATAAGCGAAGACCCGAAAATGCTTTCTCTTGCAACTTCATCTGACGGACACATTTACGGCCTTCCTTCTAAAAAACCGTGCCGCCCTGTTGTCGCAAATCAGCTTTTCATCAATAAGGTATGGCTCGCTCGTCTTGGTCTTGAAATGCCTCAGACTTACAAGGAATTTGAAGCAGTATTGAAGGCATTTAAAGAAAACGATGCAAATGGAAACGGAAAGACTGATGATGAAATTCCTTACGGAAGGGGATACACCGACCCGGTTATGTTCTTTACGCTTCCTTTTGGAACAACTGTCGGTTCTGACGGAACTTACCTTATGACTTTAAAAGACAATGTGCCTCAGTGGCTTCCTATTGATGAAGGATATAAAAAGGGCGTTCAGTGGATGCACACTTGCTTCCAGAACGGCTTGATTGACCCGGAACTTTTTACCCAGGATGAGTCAATGCGCGATGCAAAACTCATGGGCGCTACTCCTGTTGTCGGTGTTGCCGCAGGCTGGACAGCAGATGCAACTTTCGGGGCAAATGCATGGCAGTATGTTCCGCTTCCACCTCTTCAGGGACCGGACGGAAAAAGATACATTTCATCTGACCCGGAGCACTGGAATTACTCACGATATGAATTCGTTATCACATCTGCATGTAAGAATCCTGAAAAACTTCTTGCCTGGGTCGATAAATTTTACACAGATGACGCTTCAATTCAGAACTTTTACGGCTCATTCGGAATCGGCGTAGACAAAAACGAAGACGGAACATATTCTGTTCTCCCTCCGCAAAACGGTCAGTCAGCAGACACTTACGCCTGGGTAAATTCTCTTCGTGATTTTGGACCAAAATATGTTAAGGATGGATTCAATTCACGAGTCAGTTATCTTGCAGAAAACGGCGATGCGGCTAAACTTGCACTCGACGCTTCTTTCAGCTCGTACGCAACCCCGTCTTATCCGAATGTAAGCTACACTCCAGAGCAAATCAACTCTCTTGCCTTGCTTTACACTGATCTTTCAGCTTATGTTTCGACAAATCAGGCAACCTGGGTCACAAAGGGCGGAATTCTTGAACAGTGGGATTCTTATCTTTCAACACTCAAGGCAATGGGACTTGAAAAATTCCTGAAGATTGAAAACGACGCATTCAATACATACATGCAGAACGCCGCAAAGGCACAGAAAAACTGAGGTAAAAAATGAAGGAACTGTACCGAATCAAAGCGGCCTCTTCCCGCAAAGAAAATATCATCGTCCTCAATCAGTTCAGAATTACGCTTCTAACTCCGTCTCTTGTTCGTCTTGAGACGAGCGAAAAGGGCTGCTTTACTGACGAAGCAACTCAAAAAATCTGGAACCGTGATTTAGGTCCTGTTGATTTCAAAAAAACACTCTCTGAAAGTGAAATTCTTATTGAAACTTCAGAGCTTATTGTCCGCTGTAAGGATGTTTATTCTATGCCTTGCTCTCTTCGTGACAGCGTGGAAATTACACTCAAAAATCCAGCCTGTCGCACAACCTGGCATCATGGCGATAAAATCAAGACTCTGAAGGGAACTGCACGCACTTTGGACAATGCGAACGGTGCCATTCAACTTGAAGAGGGAATTATCTCCCGCTCTGGGCTTTCAGTGCTTGACGACAGCAAAAGTTATCTGATTAATGAAGACGAAACTTTGCGGGCCAGGGAAGACTTTGACGGTACGGACATTTATTTTTTCGGCTATGCTCATGATTATAAGCAGGCCCTCAAGGATTTTCTGATTTTGACTGGCAGACCGCCATTGCTTCCAAGATGGGCATTGGGTAACTGGTGGAGCCGCTATCATCGTTACACTCAAAAAGAATATCTTGATTTAATGAAGGAATTCGAAAAACAGGAAATTCCTTTGAGTGTCGCGATGATTGACATGGACTGGCATTTGACTCAGATTGACCGTGAAATCGGAAGCGGCTGGACCGGCTATTCATGGAACAATGAGCTGATTCCAAATCCAAAAGAATTCCTTGCAGAACTTCATAAACGCAACCTGAAGGTCTCTCTGAATGTTCATCCGGCTGAAGGTGTCGGCCGCCACGAAGAATACTATCACAAGATGAAAAAAGCCCTGAATCTTAAAGATGACGGTCAGAGCATTCCGTTTGATATTACGAATCCCAAATTCGTCGAAGCGTATTTTGAATGTCTGCATTATCCGCGCGAAGAAGAGGGCGTTGATTTCTGGTGGATTGACTGGCAGCAGGGCGAAACCACGAATCTTAAAAATCTGGATCCGCTGTGGCTTTTGAATCATTATCATTTTCTTGATAACGCAAAAGCTTCGGGTCGGCCTTTGATTCTTTCCCGATATTCAGGCGAAGGAAGTCATCGTTATCCGGTCGGTTTTTCGGGTGACACGGTTATTTCATGGGAATCCCTCGCTTTCCAGCCATATTTTACTGCTACGGCGAGCAATGTCGCTTACTGCTGGTGGAGTCATGACATTGGCGGTCACATGCTCGGCTCATACGACGAGGAACTTCAGGTTCGCTGGGTTCAGTACGGCGTATTTTCACCGATTATGCGCCTGCACAGCTCGGCAAGTGAATTCAACCACAAGGAACCGTGGAGATTCGGCGAAACAGAAGCTTCTATTATAAAGCGCTTTTTGTCACTCAGACACGCGTTGATTCCTTATCTTTACACGATGAATGTCCGTTTTTCTTGTGATTTTGAGCTTCCATTGAGACCGTTGTATCATGATTATCCGGATGAAGATGAGGCTTACTGCTTCCCGAATGAGTATTTCTTTGGCTCTCAGCTGATTTCCTGCCCGATAACAAGTCCTGTCAATAAGGATTTGCAGATGGCTTCGGTCAAAGTCTGGATTCCTGAAGGCTCTTACACGGATCTTTTCACGGGAATTACATATTCAGGCAAGAAAAAGCTGACCATGTACCGTTCACTCAAGGATTTCCCTCTTCTCTTAAAAGCCGGTGGAATTTTGCCTCTTGCCTCAAAAAATGAGATAAAGGATTCTGCAATTTCTCTTCCAAAAGAGCTTGAACTTTATGTTGCGCTTGGTGCAAAGGGCAGTTTTACTTTGATTGAAGATGATGGTGAATCTCAGAGTCTTTCTGAGGCAAATTCTGTTCAGACAAAGTTTGAAATTACTGAAGACGGCAAATTCTCTGTTTACAGCCCTGATGGAAACAAAAATCTTCTACCAAAAGACCGCAAATGCACAATTCACTTCCTCAACTGTGATGAAGTTCTTGAGGTGAATCTTGATGCTGGCAAAAAAATGGCCGCAAATGATTACAAATACGATTCTTTAAGGCGAGAGCTTACTTTGAGTATTTCTGTTCCCGAAAGCGGAATGGATTCGGTGAGCCTTTCTACAAGAAAAAATGCTGATGCCGACCGAAAAATGATTCTTTCACGCTGCTTTGATTTACTCGACAAGGCAAAAATCGACTTTTTACGCAAAGAGAAGATTTTCAGCATAATCGAAAAAAATGAAAATGCCGCCGAAATTTGCCAGAAACTTCTTTTTGAGCAGGAAAGTTCTGAATTTATCGAAGCAATCATGGAAAGAATCTGCAACATTTAAGCGAAACGCATCGTTCTTAGGGTGAACGGGCACATTAAAAAATTGAGGAAAAAAATGAAAGAATGGTTAAAAAGTGTTTATAGTGACACGAGCATAAATTTTGTGAGCAATCCGCTTCCAAAGAGGGGCGAGACAATTACTTTTTCAATAAGAATGTTGAAAAACAGCGAGATAAGGGATGTTTTCCTTCGCTCAAAGGAATTTGGCGTTGAAAGCGTGCATTTGATGAAAGAGCAGGAAAGTGAGGGTAGTCTTGCCTATTACAGAGTTTCCCTGCCGATTCGAGATAAAAAGCTCTGCTATCAGTTTTATCTTAGGACAGACGACCAGATTTTTTATTACACCCGATTCAGCCTTACAGATTATATCCCGGATGATTCAGCTGATTTCGTTCTGCTTGCTGATTATGACTATCCGCATTGGGTGAACGACACCGTATTTTATCAGATTTTTCCCGACCGGTTTTGCAACGGAGACAAAAGCCTTGATGTCAAAAAAGGCGAGTACTCTTATCAGGGATTTGAAGCGAGGCCTGCCTCAGAGTGGGGCGAAAAAGCTAAAAAATATGAAGAAGGGAGGAATCTCGACTTTCATAACGGGGATTTGTACGGAATCATCGAAAAACTTGATTACCTGCAGGAACTTGGAATCAACGGAATTTACCTTAACCCGATTTTTCTCTCTCCGTCAACACACAAATATGATGCCCTCGATTATTTCAAAATTGACCCGCATCTTGGTGGGGATGAGGCTCTTGCAAAACTCACGGAGCAAATGCACAAACGCGGAATGAGGCTTCTGCTCGATATTTCAATCAATCACACGAGCAGCAGCGCAAAGTGGTTTAACAAAGATTCTGATTTTTATCCTGCTGATTTTGGAGCATACAATAATCCTGAGAGTGCAGAGCGCAAATTTTATTTTTTTGACAAAGATAATCATTATGATACCTGGTTCGGCGTTCCGACTATGCCGCAGTTGAATTATTCATCAGATGAATTGCGGAAAATCATTTATCGTGATGAAAATTCCGTGCTTAAAAAGTGGCTCAAAAAGCCTTTTGACATTGATGGCTGGAGATTCGATGTTGCTGACTGTTTGGCCCGCAACGAAAAAGCGGATGTTCATGATGAAGTAATCCGTGAAATCCACACAGAACTTAAATCCGTTAAAAAGGACGCATATCTTGTCGCTGAAGAGTGGGGCGACTGCTCTTCTGACTTGCAGGGAGAAGCCTGGGATGCCACTATGAATTATTTTGGCTGTGCAAGAGTTCTCAGAGCCTTTGCCGGTGCAAAAGATTTGTTCCATGAGCGAAACGAGATTTTGGGCCTTCCTGTTAAAAAAATGACGGCACAGCAGTTGAAAGAAAGAATCTGCCAGTTTTATGCAAGGCTTCCCGGTCCGATGCAGTTCCTTCAGTTTAATCTTATCGACAGCCATGATGTAATTCGTCTTCACAATATTTCCTCTGTCAAGGAATCAGGCTTGAAAGCGGCCGTAACAATGCTTTTTACGCTGCCAGGTGCTCCAAGTGTCTATTATGGAGATGAAATCTTTCTTGACGGAAGCGAAGAGTCGATTGATGAATGTCGGTATCCTTTTGACTGGAATTGGGAAGAAAAGCAGAAATCAATCGAAGTCAGGAATTTTTATAAAAAACTGATTCAGCTTCGTCGAAATGAAGAGGCTTTGCGTTCAGGAAGTTTTGCCTTTGTAAGTTCAGAAGATTATGTCGCTGCCTTCGCTCGATTTACAAGAAAAGAAGTGATTTTTACAATCTGTTCCGCTGATTCAGAAAATAGAACGGTTGCATTGCCGCTTTCTTACTTTAATCTCAGGGCGCAAAAAATTAAAAAAGACTGTCTCGGAAAGCAGCTTGAAAGTCGAGTTGAAGGGGATTCTCTCATCGTGGAGATTCCGGCAAACGAAAGCTATGTAATCAAAATGCAGTGCGAGTAGTTTTTTAGTCTTGCTGTATAGGGATTTTAACTGTATAATTGATGTTACTATAAATAGAAATATTTTGGAGAAAATCAATGTCTGAAAAAATCCCTTACAAAATTTATCTTGCTGAAAACGAACTTCCAACATCATGGTATAATGTGCGTGCCGACATGAAGAACAAGCCGGCACCGCTTTTGAATCCCGGCACAGGAAAGCCTTGCACAGCCGAAGAACTTTCTCATGTCTTCTGTGACGAGCTTGTAAAACAGGAACTTGACGATACAACTGCAAATATTCCTATTCCGGCCGAAATCCGTGAGTTCTACAAAATGTACCGTCCTGCTCCTCTTGTGCGCGCTTACTGTCTCGAAAAGAAGCTTGGCACTCCTGCTAAAATCTACTATAAATTCGAAGGTAACAACACGAGCGGAAGTCACAAACTCAATTCCGCAATAGCACAGGCTTATTATGCTAAAAAACAGGGCTTAAAGGGCGTTACGACTGAAACTGGTGCTGGTCAGTGGGGAACGGCTCTTTCAATGGCATGCTCGTACTTTGATTTGGACTGTCAGGTTTACATGGTCAAAGTCTCTTATGAGCAAAAACCATTCCGTCGTGAAGTAATCCGCACTTACGGTGCCAAAATCACTCCTTCTCCAAGCGACACGACTGAAGTTGGCCGAAAGATTTTGGCTGAATTCCCTGGCACTGGCGGAAGTCTTGGTTGTGCCATTTCTGAGGCTGTCGAGGCTGCCACAAAGCAGGAAGGCTACCGCTATGTTCTCGGAAGCGTTTTGAATCAGGTTCTTCTTCATCAGACTGTAATCGGTCTTGAAACGATGACCGCAATGGATAAATACGGAATCAAACCTGATGTAATCATCGGCTGTGCTGGTGGCGGTTCAAACCTTGGCGGATTGATTTCTCCGTTCATGGGCCGAAAACTTCGTGGAGAAGCTGACTATCAGTTCATCGCTGTAGAGCCTGCAAGCTGTCCTTCACTCACTCGCGGAAAATATGTCTATGACTTCTGCGATACAGGCCATGTCTGTCCGCTTGCAAAAATGTACACTCTCGGAAGCGAATTCATGCCTTCACCAAACCATGCGGGAGGCTTGCGATATCACGGTATGAGCTCAATTCTCTCTCAGCTTTACGATGACGGTCTCATGGAAGCACGCTCTGTCGAACAGACAGCTGTTTTTGCGGCAGCACAGGAATTTGCCCGAGTAGAGGGAATCTTGCCTGCCCCTGAATCAAGCCATGCAATCCGCGTTGCAATCGATGAAGCATTGAAGTGCAAAGAAACAGGCGAAGAAAAGACAATTCTCTTCGGTCTCACTGGTACCGGCTACTTCGACATGTACGCTTACAAGGCATTCAACGACGGCACAATGAGCGATTATATTCCGACTGATGATGAAATTGCCGCAAGTCTTGCAAAAACTCCAAAAATCTAAGTCTTGCTAATTGAAATGCAAAAAGAACGGGCGGCATTCTTATGAGTGCCGTTCGCTTAATCTTGTCGTGCAGTTTTGCCGCTTCCCAAAAGAATCCCGATTGGCCGAAGGTAGGAGATGTTTTCGCAGAAAATTTTGATGATTACCATGAGCGGAACTGCGATAATTAAGCCCAAAAAACCCCAGAGCCATCCCCAGAGAGAAAGACTTACAAGAATCACAAAAGGAGAAATTCCAAGATTTTCGCCTTCGATTCTTGGCTCAACCACATTTCCCAAAAAGATATTCATTACTGCAAGAAAAATCGCAAGAAAAATAACAGGAAGGACAGAAGGATAGCACTGCATGAATGCAAAAACCACTGTGAGCCCTGTTGAGATAATTGAACCAAAAGTTGGCACAAAATTCAGCAGAAAAGCAATAAAGCCCCACACGAGCGGAAAGTCAATCCCTGCAACAAGACAGCTGAGAATCATGAGAATTCCAGTCGCAAGTGAAATTAAGAATTTGATTGAAACATAATGCGTTGTATCGATTGCTATTCTGCTCATTATGTCATGAATTTTGGTACTGTTTTCGCTTGAAAAAGCCGTTGAAATCTTGATTTTTATGAATTTCATTTCAAGAAGAAGAAAAATTGAAAAGAGAAGAACCAAAAAAGTACTTTTCATGAAAGAAACAAGCGAATTGGTGAAATTTACAGCAAAATTCTTTAGAAGTGAAAGGATATTAAGCTGATTGCTGATATTTTCGAGAAGAGTCTGATCCTGATTGAAATCGAAGAAAAAATTGAGCAGACTGGAATCTGAATTTGCAGCAAAACTTTCCTGCATTGTACGGTAAATTGTGCGGAATCTTTCTTCGTATTTTGGATAAGACTCCACGATTGACATAAGGCTTGAACTTAAGATGTTTACAAGACCTGAAAAGATGACTAGAAAAGTGGTGTAGACAATCAAAATTCCCAGAAACCAAGGAATTTTGAATTTTGTGTTCAGTTTTCGTATGAAAGGATAAAAAACACAGGCCAGCAGAACTGAGAGGACTACAGGCTTGAAAAAACTCTCCATGAGCTTGAGCAGGAAGCCTGCCAGAACAATGCTCATGAAGATGAGAAAGAAGAAAATGCCTCTCAAAAATCTGCTGTTTTCCATTTATTTTTTTGCCGGATGATAAATCGGATCCTTTTTCTGTGCTTTTGGAACGATTTTGTCGAATCCGCAGTAAGGAACAAGAACTTCAGGAATTGTAACAGAACCGTCTGCATTCTGATAGTTTTCGAGAATTGCAAGCATAGCTCGTCCAACGGCGATAGCAGTTCCGTTGAGCATGTGGACATACTTGTTTTTTCCGTCATCGTCATGATATTTAACATTCAGACGGCGAGCCTGATAATCGGTGCAGTTTGATGTAGATGTAACTTCGCCGTAATCACCTTCCGGATGCTCTTCTGTTGCACGGCCAGGCATCCATGCTTCCAAATCCCATTTTCTGTAAGCTGGTGCGCCCAAATCGCCTGTACAAGTGTCAACGACATGGAAAGGCAAGCCCAGTCCCTCGAAAATTTCTTCTTCAATCAAGCGGAGTTTTTCATGGATTTTGTCTGAATCTTCTGGAAGAGAGTAGACGAACATTTCAACCTTGTCGAACTGATGAACTCGGTACAAGCCTTTTGAGAACTGACCGGCTCCACCTGCCTCTCGGCGGAAACAGTGAGAAAGACCGCAGTAGAAAAGCGGAAGTGATGATTTGTCAAGAATTTCGCCTGCGTGGTAGCCACCCAAAGTGATTTCTGCTGTTGCAACAAGACATGTTCCTTCTTCTTCGATGCAGTATACATTAGATTCGTTTCCACGCGGATTGAAACCAATGCCCTGCAAGATTTCCTGCTTTGCAACATCTGGAGTAATAAAATGTGTGAATCCATGCTTGCGGAGAACACCCAATGCATACATGATAAGTGCCTGTTCAAGGAAAACTGCTTCGTTTTTAAGATAGTAGAATTTCGGACCGCTTACTTTAGTTCCCCGTTCAAAATCGATGATGTCAAGCTCTTCGCCCAAAGTAACATGATCTTTTGGCTGGAAATCAAATTTGCGAGGAGTGCCGACCTTTTTGACCTCAAGGTTCTCGGTATCGAGCTTTCCGATTGGAGTGTCAGGATGGTGCATGTTCGGAATTTGGCGACCTGCTTCATCAAGTTTTGCTTCGACTTCAGCAAGTTCTTTTTCTGCGGCAGTAACATCATCCTTAATCTTTTTGCCTTCTTCGATATATTTTGCACGAGTTTCGGCATCGAGTTTCTGCTTCATTGAAGCTGCATTTTCGTTTCTTTTCTGTTGCAATGCCTGCAGTTTTGTTGTGAGTGCTGTGCGTTCGTCAAACAGTTTTACGACAAGATCTGCATCTGCGACCATATTTCGGTCAGAGATGTTCTTTTTTACTTCATCAAGATGTTCTTTAATAAATCGATAATCAAGCATTTTATTTGTCCTTTTTTTGACGCGGATATAAGCAGATGAACTCAGTTGAAATTTTTGTAATTCAAGTGTATCGGCATTTATCCGTGTTTAATTTTCTCTTCTATTTTATTGATTTGATGAATTTACCGCAACAGGATAATAAGACATGTTTCTAACCCAGTTTTGTCAGAAATCGTCTGCATTATCGCTGTAGTTCTTGCTGCCATTAGATGCTTTTTTGATTAAAAATCGAGCTTTTCAAGAATCTGAGCAATTGCCCTGACAGCTTTTCCTCGGTGCGAGATTTTGTTTTTTTCATCTGCGGAAATTTCAGCAACCGTTTTATTATATTGAGGAAGGAAAACAATTGGATCGTAGCCGAATCCGCCTGTTCCTGCCTGTTTTTCGATTGAAGTAATCAACTCACCCTCAAAGGTTTCCTGTGCGACAAAAAATCTGTCTGGATTTAAAAGAAGGACCATTGCGCATGTGTAGTGACAGGAACGGTCAGAAGAGCCTGTTGCATTCAGTTGTTCAATCAGAAAGCGGTTCTGCTCTTCCTGAGAGATTTTGGTTCCGTCAGGCTTTCCGTGCATGAAGGACGGACCAGCATATCGTGAAGTGAAAATGCCTGGTTCGCCATTCAGCGCGTCAACACAAATTCCTGAATCGTCAGCAATAACTGGTTCATGAACAAGTTCCCAGAGGGCGCGTGCTTTTATCAGTGAGTTTTCATAGAAAGATTTGCCATCTTCAACCGGGTCAAAATTAATTCCATCGTCACTTGGGATTCTAATCTCAAAATCAGGGAGAATTTGCTGCATTTCTGCGCGTTTATGCTTATTGCCAGATGCAAGATAAAGTCGTTTTTTTGAGCTCATTTTTTTTACCTCAGCAAAATCATACTGAATACCATGAATCTTGTCTAGTAGTCTTGTGTATTCTCATTTTCTGGAACATCGTCGGTTCTTTCTTTATTGAAGAATTTTTGAATCCTCAGCCTGTTTGATTCATTTTTTGCGTGGTTAATATAGAAAGAAACAGTTCTTGGTTTTATTCCGATGATTCGTGCGATTTCTTCATTTGAGGGAGAATTTGAACGGATAGAAAGATTTTTGTTATGATTTTCCCATTTTTTCGTTTGATTTGCATATTTCTTTCTTAGTTCTACCAGTCTTTTTTCGTTCGCATTTGGTGCTCTCATCTCCTGCATGTATTTGCGGTGGAAAAAGAACGCATTGTTTCTTTTCTGTATCAAAACCTGGCTTCTTTCATCTTTTCTGGCCATCGATTCTTTCAGTTCTTCAATCGTTTTAAAAAGCACATTTTTCTGGATTCCGGTGAAGTCGCTTATTGATTTTAACATGTCATCGTCGATGTCCTTGCAGGCTTTCATCATAAGGACAAGGGCTGTCAGTTCGGCAATCCTCTTATTGCGTTTGTCCAGCTTACCTAGTTCCTGGTTTGTGATGTCCGAAAATGTCTTGTTTTTTGGGCAAGTTTCGATTTCATCATCCTCTGCGATTTTAATGAGGTATTTTTGGGAATCTTCTTCAAGTTTTGTTTCGAAATAAGCTATTAAGCTCCGTCTTTCTACCTCGTTCATCATCTGATTTTTCAAAAACTGCTTTTTATGATTTGTTATGCAGCCTATTATAAATGTCCTGAAAGTGATTGTTCCCGGTATGAACTTATCAAAGAGTTTTTCGAAGTGTTTTTGCATGAATATAAGCAGGTCGCTTTTCTGATCTTCCGAAAAGTACATAAGTCCGTACCTGTTCGGATTCATGTAAATTTCTTCCCAGATGATTTTTGTGGCTTCCTTTTTTGTAAGTTTGTGTTCCCGTACATATTCAGGTAAATCTTCAATGTCAATCTTTTTCATATTGCCTCCACTTTTATTAAAGCAATATGCGTGCCAAGTCTTAATTATTGAAAAAAAACAGGATTTCCAGCAAAATCCAACAAAAATCCAGCAAAATCCAACAAAAATCCAACAAAAATCCAACAAAAACCAACAAAAACCAACAAAAACCAACAAAAACCAACAAAATCCAACAAAATCCAACAAAATCCAACAAAAAAAGCTGCCCGATGAATGGACAGCTTTCTAATTATCTAGCGTTTAACCTATAGGACTTTCTTGAACTCAGCACAGATTTTTTCGAGGATATCAGGAAGTTTTCCGTCTATGCTTAAACCTGCCGCATTTTTATGGCCGCCACCGCCAAATTTTGCCGCGATCGCACTTACATCAACCTTGTCACGGGAACGGAATCCACATGTGCAGGTAAGTTCTGTATCCTGACGCACAAACAGCACAGCATCAATTCCGTCTACAGAAAGAAGCAGTGAGTATAGTGCATCTGAATCTCTTCCTTCCTGCCCCCATTGCTTTGTATCTTCCATTGTTTCGTATGTGACTGCAAGCCGGTTTCCATAGCGTCGTTCCGTTCTTTCGAGCATTAGTCCGAGAAGTTTTCGTGTAGAATAAGGTTTTCCGCCTGTTATTGCATCATATGTCTTTCGTGGATTTGCTCCTGATTCTACAAGACGAGCTGCCATTCTGAAGACTTCCGCTGAATCAGTGTTTAAGAAACGGAAATAACCTGTGTCCGTTGAAAGACCGAAAAACAAATTCTGAGCTGTTTTTTCAGGGATTTTACCAACAATTTTTTCGTAAAGCTGCTGAACGAGACATGCAGTGGCTGGGGATGTCGGATCGATTATACAGTTTCCTTTTACATCTGCCGTTTTGTGATGGTCGATTATGAATGTATCGAGATTTTTTAAATCGCCGTCTATTTCTCCAAGACGCAGCATTTCCGAACAGTCGAGAATTATAAGTGCAGCCTTTTTACGCTCCGGTTCTGAAAGAAAGGTCATCTGATTTGAGAAGAGCTTTGCGTGAGCGCGGATTTCCTGTCTCTTGAAAGGCCCTGCCGACAAAAGCTGATAGTTTAAGTTCTTTGCTTCGAGTAAATCTCTCATGGCTAGACAACTGTAAATTGCGTCTCCATCAGGGTCTTTGTGTCCGATTACATAAAAAAAATCATGTTTGTTGAGAAAATTGTTGAATTCTGTGATTTTTTCGTCAGAAATAATCTGCATAATAGTTTAATCCTTTGGCATAGAAAAAAATAAGGGCTGTATGAAGCAAGCTCCATTTTACAGCCCTTTTTTGACGGGAAAATGTGTTTTATTAGTAGACGATTTCGAGAGATTCTTTGTCCAAATCGTCAACTTTTACAGTAAGATCTGCAACGCCCCATACTGGAAGTGCTCTTGAAGTTGGGAGTGTGAGGAACACTCGTTCAAATGCACCAGCGCGCTTTACAACAGTCATGTATGGATTCATTCCGTTTGGCAATGCACGGAAGTGAAGTTTTGAGTCTGCTGTCATAGCAGATGAGTACCATTTTTTGGGAATGGTAACTGTACCGACTTCACGATGACCTTTTGCGTACATAACAATGTATGCGTCTTTGTGGTCAAGGACTTTGTAAACCTGTACATTGTGATAAGTGATTTCTGCTTCCTGATATTCATTTTTGTAATGTGATTTATCCTTTGCAGAAACAGAGAACAAAACGCCTATGCCAAGAAGCATTGTCAAGATGAATAATTTTTTCATATAGAATCTCCTTTTTGACCAAATGGTCTTTTGTGTTTCAATGTCCTAGATTAGAGCGAGCATAATAGCCTTGATGGTATGCTTGCGGTTTTCGGCTTCATCCCACACCTTGCTTGCAGGACTTTCGAAAACATCTTCGGTAACTTCCTGCCCAAGAACAGCTGGCAGACAATGCATGAAAATTGTGCTGGTTTTGCCTGTGGCTGCCATGAGTTTTGAATTTACCTGATACGGTGAAAGAAGACGCGTTCGTTCTTCTTTGAGCGATTCTTCGCCCATCGAAACCCATACATCAGTATAAAGGCAATCGGCACCTTTTACAACTGAAATTTGATCAGAAATTTCAATTTTTGCGCCGCTTTTTGCTGCAATTGGAGCGCAGATTTCCTGAATGTCGGCTGGCGGGAAAAGTTCTTTAGGTGAGTAAATCGCAAAATCAATTCCGAGTTTGGCTGAAATAATCATAAGTGAGCGGGCAACATTATTTCGTCCGTCACCACAGAATGCCCATTTTAAGTCTTTGAGAGTTCCAAAATTCTCTTTGAGTGTCATTATGTCTGCAAGTGCCTGAGTAGGATGAAAATCATCCGTGAGCCCGTTGATGACCGGAACTCCTGAAAATTCTGCGAGCTGCTTAACATGCTCCTGTTTAAAACCACGGAATTCGATTGCACTGAACATGCGGCCCAGAACTCGTGCTGTGTCTTTGACACTTTCCTTTCCGCCGAGCTGGATGTCGTCCGTTGACATGAAAACAGGATGACCGCCTTCTTCTCCAAAGGCAGTTTCAAAAGATGAGCGTGTGCGTGTGGAACGCTTTTCAAAAATCAATGCAATTGTTTTGCCCAGAAAACGCTGGTGGACTTCACCCGCATGAGCCTGTTTTTTTACCAGAAATGCGTAATCAAGAATCTGTAAAATCTCTTCCGGCTCCCAGTCAAGCCATGTTAGAAGAGAGCGCCCCTTAAAAGGCGTGTCAAATTTTTCTGCTTGAATCATAAAGTATTCTATAATTAAGATTATTTTTGGTCAATCAGTACCGTTAGTAACTCTCGGTGAGAGCTAGGCTCGAACCGCGCAGAACCTAGCGAACCGGTCGCCAAAGGCGAAGAAACTCGTGAGATGAGTTTCTAGGGGAGTCTCGCTGAGGGCTGTGCTTGAAGCGTAGGTTCAAGTCCGTAGGAAATATACCGTACAAAAGAAAAACCCACGACTTATAAAATAGTTTGTTTAAGTAGGTAGGGGCAATAGGTAGCGAGTCGGTCGCGAAGCGAAAAAACTTGCGAGGCAAGTTTTTAGACGAGTCTCGGTGAAGGCTATGCCTGAACCGCTTGAAGCGTAGGTTCGAGTCCGTAAAAAATATACCGTACAAAAGAAAGCCCCACGACTTATAAAATAGTTTGTTTAAGTAAGCAGGGGGCAATAGGTAGCGAGTCGGTCGCGAAGCGAAAAAACTTGCGAGGCAAGTTTTTAGACGAGTCTCGGTGAAGGCTATGCCTGAACCGCTTGAAGCGTAGGTTCAAGTCCATAAAAAATATATCGTATAAAAAGAAAAACCCACACTATCAAATAGCGTGGGTTCTAAAAAGTAGGGGCAATAGGACTTGAACCTATGACATACGGAATATGAGTCCGGTGTTCTACCAGCTGGACTATGCCCCCAAAAGATGTATCTATTTTATGTAATTGATGGGATAATGTCAAGTGCCTGATGACGAAAAAATTGATTTTTTCTTTATTTTTTTTCGTTTTTTGGCTCTGATTTTACGGATTCACTGTTTTTTGCTTTTTTTAGCTTTTTAACTTCGCTGATGAATTCGTCCAAATTCTCAAAATTTCTGTAAACGGATGCGAATCGGATGTAGGCAACTTTATCCACATCATGAAGCCTTTCGAGAATGATGTCACCGAGTTCAGTAGTTGAAATTTCACGGCTGGACTTGCCCTTCATGAATGCCGCATCTTCTATGTCATTTATAATGTTGTCTTTTGTGCTTGATGAAACTGGTCGTTTTTCAAGTGCGCGTTCGATACCTTTTTCGATTTTTGTGCGGTCAAAGGGTTGTCTTCGGCCGTCACGCTTTACGACCATAAAAGGCTTTTCTTCAATACGCTCATAGCTTGTAAAGCGCATTCCGCAGCTGACACATTCCCGGCGGCGGCGGATAGATTCACCGTTGGCCATTGTTCTTGATTCAAGCACCTTGTCATCAAGGCTTCCGCAATATGGACATCTCATCTTTTTCTTCCTTAATAGTTAACTCTACAGACTTCTATTCTGAATTGCAAGAGTTTTCTCGTAGCCTTCCCGTAATGAGACATGAAAAAGTTTTGGAAAAAGATAAATCGCTTTAAAAATGGAATCTTTTCCGCCTCTGGAAATCCATGCCCGTTCAAGCCTGTTCCAGAAAGTTGAGATTCTTGGAATGAAAGAAATTGCCAGCGCAAGCGTGTCTGAGAGCGGAGCAGAATCCTTTCGTGTTAAAAACATCTCTATTGAAGAAAATCCGTCTTTGAATTGGCCTGTACTGGTCGTCCTGTAGAAAATCGATGTGATTTCAAGTGAGAGCGCAAGATGAGCAAGCAGCGGAAGGTATGTCAGGTTGGGAATGAAAATCTTTGAAATCCCTGCGTAAACATCTTCCCATGATTCTGCTGGGAAATTTATTGAAGAAAAGTGATTTGAAAGATTCAGGATAAGGCCCGCAATATATAGAAGAATCATGTACGCGAGCGTGGGTTTTGCATCGGAGAAAATCTCTGAGACGCTGAATTTGAGAAAAATTGCTGAAAAAAGAATCAAAACCGGGTAAGCGAAAATGCAGATTCTGACAGGAAGATAGAACGCAAGCAGTGCAAGCACGAGAATCAGAAGAATCTTTAGTGCCGGTGAAAGAGTATGCAGGAAAGTGCGCTGAACTTTATAATGAAAGAAATTGGCATCCATGTTTCTTATTTCCATACCAAATCACTTACGCTTTCGTAGCGGGCGAGAGGGTTTCTGATTGACCATTTTTCCAGCGGGAGTTTTAACGCTTCTTCCGGCTTTCCGTCAAAAACGAGCTTTCCGTTCTGGAGGATTATGAAATGGTCGGCCAGTGCGAGGCATTTTTCGAGTTCATGAGTCAGAAGGATTACTGTTTTGCCTTCATCGTGAAGTTCTTTTAGGAGACGGTTTACATCGCAAACGGCAGGGTAGTCAAGATTTGCGTAAGGTTCGTCAAAAATGATGATTTCCCGCTTCATTGCAAGGATTGATGCTACCGCGAGCCGTCTTTTTTCGCCACCTGAAAGAAATTCTGCCGGAAAGTCGGCTTTTTCGAGCAGATGCACGCTTTTGAGGGATTCTTCTACAATTTGCGGAATTTCTTTTTTGCTGAATTTCAGGTTCTTTGGACCAACAGAAACATCTTCGCGGGCTGTATCACCTAAAATCTGCATGGAAGCGTCCTGAAAGACAAGACCTGGTTTTGAATCGACTTCAATCTTCCCTGTTGAGGGCTTCATGAGGCCTGAAATCAGCATCATGAGAACGCTTTTTCCGCTGCCATTGGCTCCGCCGACAATTGTAAGAGAGCCTTTTTCGACTTCAAACGATATGTTCGAGATGGCTGCATTCGGTTTTCCGTCTGGAGAGCTTGATGGGAATGTCTTTGAAATGTTTTGAAGTTTTATTATTGTTTTCATTATTGCGTAAAAAGGCTCTTCGTTTTAATTTTCAGATTCCAGATATCTTGCTGCGACAGGTCTTATTGCTGCTGAAAGTGGAATCGTGACAAGCCATTTGATTAAATCCCCCGGAATGAACGGAATGAATGTCAGTTTTAATGCCGCCGTGAATGAAACGGGCTTTCCTTTGCCGGCCATGACATGCATGAACCACGGAATTCCTGGCAAGTAGACTAAAGCATATGCTAAAAGTGAGAATACGGCGATTTTTGCGAGAAATTTAATGTCCTTTTTGTTTTCGGTAAGATTTGGTTTTCCGAGCATTAGCCCCAGAAAAAGCGAGGCGAGTGCGTAACCGAGCATGTAACCGCCTGTTGGTCCAAGAATGATTGCGATTCCACCGTGTGCGTTTGCGAAGACCGGAATTCCAACGGCACCAATCGTAAGCCATATAAGAACTGAAACTGCACCGTAAAAGCTTCCGAGAATTGCACCTGCGAGAATGCTGAACATATTCTGTACGGTGACAGGAACTCCGCCCGGAAGCGGGATTGCTATTACACAGCCGATACTGATGAGTGCGGCGAACAGCGCTGAAAAGACATATTTTCGTTTTTGCATGGATTGTTAACCTTCTTTTATTAAAGATGTTGACAATTCTACATATTCCAGTTGTTCCAGTCAATAGCGAAATCTCGGTCGTAGACTGCCATAACTCTTTCAAGAAGTTCGTACCATTCGATTCTGTGCGGTAAGAGCGTTGTTTCGATTTTTCGTGCGGCAAATTCTTCTTCTTTTTTGTGTTTTACTACAACTGCGATGTATGCGAAAACAAGCATGAGGAGCGAATATGGAAGCCAGTCACCTAAGCGGGCATAAATTGTCATTTCTCGCTTGTAAACAGGCACTTTGTAAGTCAGTGCGCCTTCTTTGAAGAGCGGTAAATCAGCAATGACTTTGCCTTTTGGATCAATGACGACGGTGTATCCTGCATTTGCGGCGCGGATTGTGGTCGTTCTGTATTCGATTGAGCGGTAATGCGCGACAACAAAATGCTGAATTTCGGCAGAATCGGTCTTTGACCAGGAATCGTTTGTGATGTTAACGAAAACTTCGCTTCCAGAGTGGTAGAGTGCGTGGCAGACTTCGTGTGCTGAATCATCAAAGCAGATTGGTGTTGAGATAATCACGCTTTTGAGAGGTTCTTCCTGCTTTTTTTTCTTGTCCGGCATGATTGAGATGATATCGAATGCTTTTTCGGGCTGAAGTTTTGATTCAAGCGGAATTTCAAAGAGAACAGGCTTTTTTCCTGGAGTCCAGCCGTAAGAGAATCCTATCATGCCCTTGATTATACGGCGGACGGGTTCATACTGCCTGAAAGGAATGGCTTCCGCAAAAGGAACGAGGTGCATCTTTGTGTATGAGCCTGAAAATTTGCCGCTCTTGTCGAAGAGAAGTGCGGAATTTCCGTATTCATGCAGCTCGTCGTTGAAGATGATTGGACCACCGATAATGAAGGGCGTGTGGTTATTCTTTATGAATTTGATGAGTGGATTTTCTGATGGATAGAAATTGTAATAGGTTTCTGCGATTGGGAACCGTTTTGAAAGAACGGCTTCACTCCATACAACGAGATCGCATTTTTCACCCTTTTTGATGATTTCATCCAGTTTTTCTTGTGTGATTTTTTGTGCTAGCGTGATGTTTTCTTCTTCGTCGCGGCGGTTCGGATTTCGGTTCTGCTGAACGAGAATTGTGTTCATCAGTTTTTCAGGGTAAATCTCTTTTGAAAGCTGATGGATTCCATACGCAAAGGAAATTGCAAAAAGTGCAAGGCAGGTAAAACATGCCGTTTTATATGAAGAAAATCGAATTTTACCTTGACGGGAATTTGAAATTTCTGAAAGAAGAAGGGTGCCTTCGCCCATGATTGAAGAAAAAAGCGCAAAAAGGAAAGTGACTCCGTAAACACCGGTGATGTCTGCAATCTGTGTGAGTGATTCCCAGCGGTAAGCTGTCATTGAGAGCGTGCCCCATGGATAGGCGAGAAAGCCTGTTGACTTGCAGTATTCCCAGATTATATATATAGAAGAGAACCAGAAAATTCTGAATGGAATGGCAAATGCCTTGTTCCCTGCCAGTTCCTGAAGACGGTAAGATTTTGATGCAAAAAGAACAGGAAAGTAAAACGCCAGTGCGAAAAATCCCTCAAAGAAGCCAGTGCCCAAATCAGAGGCGCCGAGCGTGAAAATTGCGAAACCGGGAAAATTTCCGAGCCAGAAACTTGAAAGAAGATGTGCGACGGCGCCGTGTAGAAAACAGAGAATAAATGTTTCTGGCAGGCTTTTTGAGCGTCGGATAGCTATATAGAAAGGATAGAGTGCAAAAAGACCGATGAGTGGTGAGCCAAATTTGAGTAATTCATTAGGAATGGCTGCCGCAATAAGTAATGCTGACAGAAGCGTACAAAAAATTTGTAAAAATCGAGACATTGTGTTATCATTCTATTAAGTTGCATTTAAAAAAGCAATTACACTTGTGGGGGGATATATGGAACTAGTAAAGGATATTCACAAGTCAGAATACGGTCAGCAGCCTGATGTGCTTGTCTGCACTCCCGGCAGATTCCATCTTATCGGGGAACATTCCTGGTTTTTCCGTGATAAGACTCTTTCCATGGGTATAAATATTCCTGTTTATGTGGCCGTTTCTTCCCGTGACGATAACAATTTTCATTTCTATTTTCCTCAGCTCAAAGACCGCAAAAAGATTTCTATGATGGGCATGAAGTTCCGCAAGGAAGACCGCTGGGCAAATTCCATCAAGGCAATGATTTATGGATTCAATGCTGCTGGTTTTGAGGTCCGGGGCATGAATTTCACGATTTATTCTGACATCCTTCCTTCTGCTGGCTTCGGAATCACCACGGCAATCAAAGTCGGTTCTGCATACGCAATAAAAGAACTTCATCATTTTGATTGTGATGAAAGTCAGATCCTGAGGGCAATTGCCAACGGTAACCTTCATTTCCTCAATACAAACAATTATCTCTCTGACATTCTTTCCGCAATCCACTCTGATGAAAAATCCCTGGTTCTTACGGACCATGCGACAAAGAATTGCGAGCTTATTCCGTTCGACTATCCTGAGAAAAAAATCATTCTTGTTGATACCAAAGTTCCAAGAGTCAGCATCTGGAACGAAGATATAATCCGTGAGCCTGAAAGCGCGCTTCTCATCGGTGAATTAAAAGAGCGAAAGTCTTATGTTCGCGGTGGCTGGCGTTATGAAGAAAATCCTCACGAAGTCAATTTAGTCCTTTCGGTCGCCCCGGAGATGATTCATAAAAAGCTTCACAGCGTAATGATGGAGCATAAATATGTTCTTGATGCCTGGGATGCGCTTGCCAAAAAATCTTTCGGTCAATTTGCGCGGGCCGTCAATCACAGCCATGAAAACATGCGTGATGAATACGAAATTTCTTGTCCTGAAATCGACTGGATTTTAAAACGGCTTGCAGAAATCAATCCGAATAACGATGATTCGCGAAATCCTTTTAATTGCGGGCGCATCACCGGTAAAGGCTTCGGCCGCTGTCTTTATGCAATCCTCGACGAAAAGGATGTTCCCGAATTCAACAACAAACTTTCCGAATTCACAAAAATTTTCGGCTTCAAAACTTCAAGTTACGAAGTAGAGCCTGCAAAGGGAGTTCACATTGTCTCTTAATTCAGAAAATACCTTAAATGCCGCCAGAAGAAAAAAAATCCTTGTTACGAATGATGATGGAATTGACGGCGAGGGAATGAAAGTTCTTGTTGAATCCTTAAAGTCTGTGTGTGATGTCTATGTTCTTGCTCCAGATTCTAACAGGTCGGCTGTTTCAAGTAAAATTACCCTGGGTAAACGGCTTGCCTTTCAAAAACATGGCGAATCTACTTATTCTTGTTCGGGTACGCCTGCGGACTGCGTGATTTGTGCCTTCACATCGCCTTTGTTCGGATTTAAATTTGATGCGGTCGTTTCTGGAATCAATGCGGGGCCAAACATGGGCACTGATGTGATTTATTCAGGTACTTGCGCTGCGGCCCGTCAGGCGGTCATTATGGGGGTTCCGGGAATTGCCGTGAGCCTTGAATCTGAATTTTTTGATTATGCGAACCATGGGTTCAATTTTAAGCCTTTGGCTGATTTTACGGCGAAAAACCTTGACGAGCTGATTTCTTTGTGTTCGGGTGATGTTTTTGTAAGTCTCAATGCGACTTCCGCCGATACATATAAAGAGGCAGCTTTTGCTTCGGGATGCGTGCGCGATTACGGAGACAAAGTTTCAATAGAAGGCAGTGATAATGCTTCATTTTTTGGAATTTGCAATACCAGTAAAATTTCTGTTTCCGGAGAGAGTGATTCTGATTACAATATAGCACGCAGCGGAAAGATTGCGGTCTCGCTTGTTTATGCTGAACCTGTGTTAAAAAAGCCGGGCAAGGGTGTAGACTTTAAATTTTAATTTTGCTTAGCTGTTACGGGAGGGCGTATGGCTGACAATGACATTCTGAAAGAGGGGATAAGCATGTACAAGAATGCCGATTACAACGGTGCGCTTGCTTTTTTCCTTTCTTTGCCAGATGATTCTGAAATCAATAATATTGAAATGGCATATTATATAGGTCTGTGCTATGCAAAGCTTGAGCGTTACAATGACGCTCTTTTGTATCTTGAACAGGTTGTTACGGGCGGCTCGGAACTTGAGCGTGTTCTGCAGTGCCGTTATGTTCTTGCGGTAATTTATGCCAACAGCGGTCGAAAAAAGCTTGCTGAATTCGAGCTGAACAAATTGCTTGAATCAGGCTACCGACCAGCCTCTGTTTATTCATCTCTTGCTTATATTGCCTGGAAACAGGATGAAATTGAGCGTTCCCTTGATTTTTATAAAAAGGCTATTGAGCTTGAGCCGGAAAATGCAACGGCTCTTAACGGAATGGGATATGTTCTTGCCTGTGAAAATCGCGATTTGACAAAGGCACTTTCATTCTGTAAGCGTGCATTGGACAAACGGCCGAATTCTCCGGCCTGTCTCGACAGTGTAGGTTGGGTTTACCTAAAGCTTGGACTAATGGAAGATGCTTTCAAATATCTCAATCAGGCCCGCATAATGTTGCCTGATAACGAGGAAATTGCCGAACATCTTCGTATTGCGCAGGAAAGTTAAAAAATGAAAATTGAAAAACGAATAATAAAAAATGCAACGACTGCCATTCTCTTCTTTGTTACAGGATTTTCTGTATTTGCACAGCAGAGTGGTGCCTTTGAGAGTGAAGAAGCAAATTCCCGCTCTTCAATCGGTGCAAGGACTGCGGCTTCAGGTCTTGCTGAGCAGGAATTCCGCCGTGGTGTTCAGGCTTATTACCGAGGGGCATTCAACGACTCAATCCTTCAGTTTGAAAAGGCTCTTTCTTATCTTCCCGAAGAGATGATTATTCTCGACTGGCTCGGAAAGGCATATTATCGTTCTGGTATTGAAGGGGCTGCCCTTGAGCACTGGCAGTATGCTTCAAACGAAGGATATGGCGGACTTCTTTTGCAGAACCGCATTGAAATTGTTCGTGACCGTCGTCTGCTTGCTGGCGGGGCACTTGATAAACCTGTCCGCTACACTGAATCCGGAAGCTATAACGGCAAAAATGAAGAGGGCAATCTTGTTTTCAGTCAGCCGGTTTCGGTTTTGCCGAATAATGACGGCACGGTGTGGCTTTTGTCATACGGTTCAAATGAACTTTTAAAAATGGACTTGAACGGTCTTGTAATTGACCGAAACGGCGGATATTTCAACGGATTTGACCGTCCTATGGATTTGATTCGCCTCCATAATGGAAATCTTCTCGTCAGTGAATTCGCTGGTGACAGAATTTCCATGTTCACTTCAAAAGGTGCTTTCGTAAAATCTTTTGGCAAAAAAGGCGGTGCTCTTGGCGGAATGGTTGGCCCTCAATATATGGCCGAAGATTCTGACGGGAACATTTATGTAAGTGATTTTGGAAACAGCCGCGTTGATGTTTTTGATTCTGAGGGAAATCCTCTGTTTTTCTTTGGAAAAAAATCTGATGATTTTGCGGGGCTGAAAGGTCCAACGGGAATCGCTGTTTACGAAAATTCTGTCTTTGTCGCTGATTGCCTTACAGGTGCCGTTCACAGATTTGATGTATCCGGCAACTATCTTGGTCTTCTCTGCAAAAACAAAACTTTCAAAAAGCCCGAAGCAATGAAACGCTGGGGAAAGTATCTTGTCATCTGCGATACTAACAAGGTTTATTCAATCGATACTGATACAGGCTCTCTCTTTGAGAATCTTTCTTCAGGAAATGCTCCTTCAAGGCTCACGAGTGCCGTTCCAGACATCAACGGAAACATTCTCGTAACGGATTTTTCTTCAAACGAAATCTATGTAATGGCCAAGCTTTCTGAGGTCGTTGGCGGACTTTTCGTTCAGATTGAGCGTGTCATATCAGATTCATTCCCAAAGGTCACTCTTGAAGTAAAAGTTGAGAACCGCTCTCGTCAGAGCATCGTTGGTCTCAAAGAAAACAATTTCTTCATTACAGAAAACAAATCTCCTGTAATGGATTACAAACTTGAAGGTTCTGCCTATGTTAATGATTATGCAGACATAACTCTTTTGATTGACCGTTCCGTTTCTTCATCACGATACGAAGAAAGCATGGAAAATGCTGTCAAAGAGATTTCTGCGGCTATGAACAACAAGGGCACTCTTCGAATCGTAAGTGCTGGAACTGTACCTTTGATTGAATATGAAGGTGCTCCTGAAGGTGGAATCAATTTTAAGCTTAAAAATCTCAAAAATCCTGCTTCTTCAAATGTTGCCCTGGATGTCGCTGTACGAATGTGTTCAAATGCCCTCATAAACGCAGCAAAAAAATGTGCGATTGTTTATATCGGTGACGGAAAGGTGAGCCAGCTCGCATTCTCAAAGTATGGCCTTTCTGATTTAACCGCTTATCTGAACAACAATTCGATTGGTTTTGTCAATCTGCTTCTTGCTCAGGGCACTGCCGACAGCGAATTGAATTATCTTTGTGACCATACGGAAGGCGGCGAATATTATGTTTATCGTGATACAGGTCTTTCTGGCATGATTAGCGACATAATTGATATACCAGCCGGTTCTTATATCCTTTCATATACATCATCCCTTGGAACGGATTTTGGTCAGCGGTATCTTCCTGTTGAACTTGAGGCTTTCATAATGAACCGAAGCGGCCGTGACGAGACAGGTTATTTTGCTCCATTGCAGTAAATGCTGATTGTGGTGACAGATGCGCTTTATTCATACTGCTGACTGGCATCTCGGCAATCAGATGCATGATATCGACAGAAAAGAGGAAGTCAAAGCTTTCTTCGGCTTCCTCAAATCTCTCATAATTAAAAAAAATGCCACCGCTCTGATTGTTTCGGGCGATATTTTTGATACTGCAAATCCCCCTCTTGAAGCGCGGCGTCTTTATTATACTTTTCTTGCATCCCTTTCTGACACCTGCTGTAAAAATGTGATTATTGTCGGCGGAAATCATGATTCATCGGTTATGCTCGATTGTGCTAAAGAACTGCTTGATGTGTTGAATATCCGCGTTGTTGGTTCCATCAATAATCTTAATCCGTCTGACATGTGCTTTGAATTGAAAGATTGTAATGATGAAGTCTCTGGCGTATGCATGGCACTTCCTTTCATCCGTGAACTTGAACTCCGCAATCTTGTCTGGAAGTCTGGTGAAGAAAAATCTGCTGAAAATCGAAAGATTGCTGATTCTGATTTATATAATATTGCATATCAAAAAATATATACTCAGGTCTTTAATGAGGCCGAAAAACTGCGTGACGGGCGGAACATTCCGATTGTAGCTACAGGGCATTTGTATGCCGCAAATCTCGAAGGACGGCTTTCAGAAAAAAAATCTAATGAAAAAAGCGATGACGGTGTAAAAGTCCTTGATGTTCTTGGAACTTTGGGTAATGTGCCGGTTTCTGTTTTCCCGCCTGCTGATTATGTTGCGCTCGGTCACATTCATTATTCCACAATGGTCGCAAAAAATCCCGCGATACGATATTCAGGCTCTCCTTTTGTGATGGGCTTTGACGAAGCGGAAATTCCTCATTATGTTCTCTGCGTTGACTTGAATCCTTGTGCTGGTGAAAAATGCAGCCTTGAAGTCGAAAAAATTGAAACTCCAAGAATTGTTACTTATAAAAGACTAAGTGGAACTCCGGCCAAAATTAAGGAAGAACTTGAAGCTCTTTCACGAGAAAAAAATGGAACCAAGCCTTTGTATCTTGAGCTTTGTTATAAGCGGGAAATCGGAGTGAATGTGCAGGAATATCTGGCGGAAACAATTCAAAATCTTGGTGAAAATATAAGTGTTGTGAGCTGGAAAGTCCTTGATTTTGAAAAAGCCTTTTCTTCAAGTTCATTCAGCGGATTTGAAATGCGTGAGATAAAGAATCTTGATGACAAAGAAGTGTTTACGCAGCTGATTCTCTCAAAATCCGGTCTGGAAGCCGAAAGTGAAGAAGGAAAGCGTGCCATAGAAAAATTCCTTCCTCTTTTCATGCAGATTGCGGCGGGAGAAAACTGATGCGAATTACGAAACTTGAATTTGAAAATCTGAATTCCCTGAAAGGCAAATGGACAATCGATTTTACTCATCCTGACTATGCGAAAAATCATGACATCTTTGTAATTCACGGCCCGACTGGTGCTGGAAAAACTACGATTCTTGATGCAATTACACTTGCCTTGTACGGAAAAACTCCCCGCCTGGAGACGATTAACAATGGCGAGGGCGGAAACGAAATCATGACTCGTGGAACCGGCTTTTGTCGTGCACAGGTAACCTATTCTTGTAAAAAAGGAACTTTTGTTTCTGAATTTCAGCAAAACCGTGCGAATGGAAAGGCCGAAGGAAAACTTCAGAAAACTTCTTATAAAATTACGCGGATTGATTCAGACAATTTGGATTTAGGAGAATTGTTTTCGGCAACAAGTGAAGTTGTGGCTTCGGGAAACGGCTCAAATCTTGAAAAAGAGACCCAGAAAATCATACAGCTGGATTACAAGCAGTTCTGCCGCTCAATCATGCTTGCTCAGGGCGAATTCAGTGCGTTTTTGGAAAGCAATGGCCGTGAGCGCGCTGAAATCCTTGAAAAACTCACAGGAACAGAACGATATCGTGAAATCGGTAAAAAAATTGCCGAAAAATTCAGCGATATAAAGAAATCTTTTGCGCTTATAAAGTCCGAAAAAGAAAATGTTGAAAATCTGATAATGGATGATGAAGTTGAAAAGGATTTCTTGAAAAAATCATCTGATTTAAAACAAAAAATTGCTGATTCTGAAAATAAAATTGCCGCTTTGCAGAAAGAAATTGCCCAAATTGAGGAACTTGACCGGCTCCAAAAATCTTATGATGAGAGTTTGAAGATAAAGACTGCCATTGAGAACGAGACGGCTCTGTTTGCGCCTCAAGAAAACCGTCTTTTAGTGGCAAAAAATGCAAAAAACTGCGAAAAAGACTTTGCTTTGCTTGTCGGTCTTCGTAATGAACTTAAAAACACCTCTCAAAAAATAGCAGAATTGAAGAATTTAATTGCCAAGGCTGAAGAAAAATTTGATTCTGCCAAAAAAAATGAAGCTGATTTCAGAAAGAAACTTGAAACTGCTGAAAAAGACTTGGTTGAAAGTCAGAAAATCTGGAAAATCGTGCGGGAAAAGGATGTTCAGATTGAAAGCGAAAAGGCAAAAGTTCTTGAATGTGAAAACCGCAAAAAATCATCGGAAAAGGTTGCTTTTGAGGCAAAGAAAAGAATTGAACTTCTGAAAAGTGAATTAAAAAATCTTGACGAAAAATCGATTTCGGTCTCGGATTATATCACTCAGAATAAAAATGATGAAAAATTGCCTGAGATTATTTCAAAAATCCGCACAATGGAAAAGTCTGCCGGAATTTCATTGAAAAATCAGGAACAGCTTGAAAAAAAAGAATCTCAGCTTCAAAAGGATTTTGCTTCTCTTGAAAGTTTAATAGAAAAAATTGAGCAGGAGCTTGAAAAAATTGATTCTGAAATTCAGAGCCTTGTTTCTGCCGATGCTGTTTTTTTTGCGAAAATTCTCCGCCTGAATCTTTCTGATGGAAAAAATTGTCCTGTCTGCGGTTCAGTTTATCATTCGTCGCTTAAAAATCATGAAAATCTTTCTGAAAATGATTCGCTAAAAGCGAAAAATCTCGCTGAAAAAAGTTCAAATTTAACTGAGCGTCATGAGCAACTCACATCTGACTTGAATTCGGCCAGAACTCGTCTTGAATCCTTAAAAACTGAACTGAAAAACAATGAGTCCAATCTTTCGGATTCAAAAAAATCCTGTATTCAGATTCTTTCGGAAATAAACGATTCGCTTTCTTTTTGGGGAAAAATTGCTGATTTTGCGGATTTGCCTTCAAAAATCGAGCTGCTTCAGAAAAAATCCCAAGAATGGGAAGAAAAAGAGTCTTTGCTCAGGCAAATTGATGGAGAACTTCAGACCAAAAAAGCCGAACTTGCCCTTACAAAAGAGAATTTTTCTGCTCAGGAAGAAAATTTCAATAAATCACTCGAAGAATATCAGAATTCTCTGTCTTTTTTGCAGAAACTCCAGTCAGAACGGAACGAGCTTTTTGGTGAAAAATCGCCTGATGAAGAAGAAACGGCCTGTAATGATAGAATTTCTGCTTTGAGAAAGGCATTTGAAGATTCAGGGAAGGCCATGAATCAGGCACAGGACGACAAATCCCGGCTTGAGGCACAGAAAACTCAGCTTGAAAAGAATCTTGATGAAAAAGAGCCTCAACTTCGTTCTGATGAAGAAGCTTTCTTTGAAAAATTGAACGAAAATGGTTTTGATTCCGAAGAAAAATTTCTTTATGGCCGCATGACGGACGCGGATTTTTCAGAACTTGAGCGAAAAAGTGAGGACTTGAAAACTAAGCTCACAAAGGCAAAAACCAGTCTTGAAAATGCAAAAAAATCCCTCGAAGATTATAAATCTGACAGTAATTTGACTCGTTCAAGGGAAGAACTTGATTTTGAAAAAACTACCCTCGAAAACGAAAAAACTGCTTGTGGTGAAGAGCTTGTAAAAATTCAGTCAGCGCTTGTTAATAACGAGCAGAATAAAACCCGCTCAAAAGAAATTCTTGCAAAATATCAGAAAATTCAAGAAAAATTCGGTGTCTGGGAGCAGATGAATAAGTGGGCAGGAATGAGGGAAGGTGCTGATTTGTCGGTTTTCGTTCAGAGCCTTGCGTTTAACTCTCTTTTGACCATTGCGAACAAGAATCTTTTCGGAATCACATCCCGGTACAAACTGGTGCAGAAAAATCAGGGAAGTCTGGAATTTGAGATTCAGGACATCTATTTTGAGCAGCCTCGTTCAATCACAAATCTTTCTGGCGGTGAAAAATTCCTTGTTTCTCTTTCATTCGCGCTTGCAATTTCTGAGTTCGCAAGCCGTAATGTGCGCGTGGATTCACTCTTTTTGGATGAAGGTTTCGGTACTTTGAGTGGCGAACTTCTTACCGAAGCAATCAATGCCCTAAAAAATCTTCAGAAAGAAGGAAAAATGCTCGGAATAATCACGCATGTGCAGGATGTAATAGAAGAAATTGATCAGCGGATTGAAGTAAAGCCTGTTTCAGGCGGTCACAGCAAGCTGATTGGCAGCGGAATTTCGGAACTGCATAGCTAATTGCTAACTTCTGACATTTTTGCTATATTTATAGAACTATGTTAGACAAAGTTTTATCCGTAATTTTCGGCTCACAGAATGAGCGTGATGTTAAAAAGTTAATTCCAATCGTAAAGGCAATCAACGAAAAAGAAGAATGGGCAAAATCACTTGCTCCAGAAGATTTTCCTAAACAGACACAGATTTTCAAAGAGAGACTTTCAAATGGTGAATCTCTTGACGATATTTTGCCGGAAGCGTTTGCTCTCTGTCGTGAAGCTGCATTCCGCGTGCGTGGAGAGCGTGCTTATGACGTTCAGCTCATGGGCTCAATCAACCTACATCAGGGTAAAATCACCGAAATGAAAACTGGTGAAGGTAAAACTCTCGTGGCTGTTGCTCCGGCTTACCTCAACTCACTGAGCGGAAAGGGCGTTCATGTCGTTACCGTAAACGATTACCTTGCTGAGCGCGATGCAAACACAATGCGCCCGGTTTTCTCATATCTTGGTGTTACTGTAGGAACGATTCTGTCTAACATGGACAACGCTGTCCGAAAAGAAAACTACAACTGCGACATCACATACGGAACTAACAACGAATTCGGTTTTGACTACCTGCGCGACAATATGCAGATTGAAATGTCTCGCAAGGTTCAGCGTGGATTCAACTATTGTATCGTTGACGAAATTGACTCTATCTTAATTGATGAAGCCCGAACACCGCTCATCATTTCTGGTGCCGGCGAAGACGATACTTTCAAATTCTACGAAGTTGACAAATATGTTGATTTGTTCGAAGAAGCAGAAAAAGACCCAAAAACAGACGACTACTATGATGAAGTCGAAATGACTCCAGAAGAGCGGGCTGCGCTCAAAGGTGATTACAAAATCGATGAAAAATCAAAGCGCGTTTCTTTCACTGACAAGGGTATGAACAAAATCGATTCAATCCTTCATCAGCATAATTTGATTGCTCCTGAAACAACTGTTTTCGATGAAGAGAACTTTGAATATGTTCACTACTTCACTCAGGCAATCCGCGCTCACCGTTTGTATAATAAAGATGACGAATATGTAGTCCGTGACGGCAAAGTTGAGATTGTCGATGAATTCACAGGTCGTATCCTTGAAGGCCGCCGCTATTCAGACGGTTTGCATCAGGCAATCGAGGCCAAAGAGCATGTAAAAATCGCTCAGCGAAACCGCACTATGGCTACCGTTACATTCCAGAATTTCTTCCGAATGTACACAAAACTTTCCGGCATGACCGGTACTGCTGCAACTGAGGCCGTCGAGTTCCAGAAAATCTACAAGCTCGACTGTGTTGTAATTCCAACAAACCTTCCTGTCGCTCGAGTTGACGAGCAGGATGAAGTTTACCTCAATGAATCTGATAAATGGAACGCAATCGTTAAGGAAATCCGTGAGGCTCACACAAAAGGACAGCCGGTTCTGGTCGGTACAGTTTCTGTCGAAAAGTCAGAGCATCTTTCGGCACTCCTTACACGCAACGGAATCAAGCATGAAGTTTTGAACGCAAAGAATCACGCTCGCGAGGCTTTGATTATCGCAGAGGCTGGTGCAAAAGGTGCCGTCACTGTCGCAACAAACATGGCTGGTCGTGGTACCGATATTAAGCTCGGTGGAAGCTATGAGCAGCGTGCATTGAGCAAGGTCGGAACAGAGGCATCTCCAGAAGAATATCAGGCAGCTGTCAAAGCCGAAAAAGAAAAGTGGCTCAAGGACTACGAGGAAGTAAAAGCTCTCGGCGGTCTTTATGTAATCGGTTCTGAGCGCCATGAATCACGCCGAATCGATAACCAGCTCCGTGGTCGTTCTGGCCGACAGGGTGATCCAGGACGCTCAAAATTCTTCATTTCCATGGACGATGATTTGATGCGCTTGTTCGGTGGCGACCGAATGAAGAACATCATGACAAAAATCGGTATGGAGCCTGGTGAACCTATCTATCATCCATGGCTTACAAAGGGAATCGAAAAGGCTCAGAAGAAAGTCGAAGAGCGAAACTTTGAAATCCGTAAGAATTTGATTGACTATGACGATGTTTTGAATGAGCAGCGTGAATTCATCTATCAGCAGCGTGACTCAATTCTTGAAGACGATAATTTGAGCGAAAGAATCATGGCAACGGCCAGAGATTACCTCAACGACTGGTTCTATGACTTTGCACATACAAAAAAGGGTGAGGGAGTCAAAGTTCTCACAGAGAACATCAAGAATAATTTCGGCGTAATGCTTCCTCCAGAAATGCTTCATGAAGAAAAAGTTCTCTCGCTTTTGCAGAATGACATCACCGAAAAAGAAACTCTGGTCGGACACGAGCAGTTCAATATGTTCATCCGTTATCAGTACATTCAGGCAATTGACCGAAAATGGCTCGATCAGCTCGAATATTTGGACGGATTGCGTGAAGCAGTCCACTTGCGCTCTTATGGTAGCAAAAATCCTCTTACTGAATACAAAATTGACGGCTTTAACCAGTTCGATGCAATGATTGAAAAAATCCGTATCGAAATCGCTGGCCGCGTATTCAAGGTTCGAATCCAGATTAATCCTGTTCAGCAACCACAGCGAAAGGCATTGCAAGGTAATGCACAGCATTCTGAAGCACAGAGCATGAGCGAAGCTGCGGCACAGGGCAGGGGTGAAGCAATGACAAGAAACGCTCAGGCTGCCGCAAGCCGTACAATGGCAGGAGCAAGCACCGGTCAGAGCGTCACTGTCGTAAGAAGTGGCCCAAAAGTTGGCCGTAACGACCCGTGTCCATGCGGCTCGGGGAAAAAATACAAAAATTGCCACGGACGATAGTATGGGGCAGTTCCTGAAAATCTAATCCTGTAATTTGATGGGGAGTGCGGATTAATCGCGTTAAGTGTTAATCTGTGCTCCCCTAATTTTCTATAAGCCTTTCAAGCGTTTCGTAGAGAAGTTCTGCATCAATTGGTTTTGATAGATGTGCATTTAATCCTGATTGCAGGCTTCTCTGAACATCCTCATCAAAGGCATTTGCCGTAAGTGCGATAATCGGAATAGTTTTTGCATCTTTTCTGTCTAGGGCACGAATTGCCCTTGTGGCTTCAAGTCCGTCCATTTCTGGCATTCGCATATCCATAAGAATCGCGTCGTAATATCCTTCTGGTTTTCCGTTGAATTTTTCGACAGCGATTTTTCCGTTTTGTGCACGCTCTGCTTCCATTTCCCTAATCTGAAGAACCATAAGAATTATCTCTGCGTTTACATCCATGTCTTCAGCGACAAGAATATGCCTTCCTTTTAAATCTGCCTTATTTTTTGTTTCATCCTGAAGTTTATCTTGCTCTTCTGATTCGCAATTCTGCTTGTCTGAATCTGTAAGTGTAAGCGTGACGGTAAATGTTGAGCCTTTACCTTTTTGGCTTTCTACCTGAATTTCGCCGTTCATCATTTCGACAATGCTCTTTGTGATTGACATTCCAAGACCAGTGCTTCCATATTTTGTTTTTGTCGAAAAATCTTCCTGACTGAACGGATCGAAAAGTTTTGAGAGAAAGTCCTGACTCATTCCAATTCCCGTGTCTTTAATCACAAAGCGGAATACTGATTTTCCGTCATAATGCTGGATTTGTTCAACGCTGAAACTGACTTCGCCGCCTTCAGGTGTGAATTTTACCGCATTTCCAAGGATATTAATCATGATTTCTTTTAGACGCATGTCATCGCCGACATAGTAATCGAAGCTGCTTTTTTGAATTTCCTGCTTCCATGTAAGATTTTTTTCTTTGCACTGACTTCCAATCATTACATTGATTTGTTCAAGCAGTTCGGAAAGAGAGAAAACTTCTTCCCGTAATACCATTCGACCTGCCTCAATTCTGCTCATATCAAGAATGTCGTTTATGATATCGAGAAGATGATCCGCAGATGTGCCGATTTTTTCGAGATATTCACGGGTTTCGCTCGATATAGTTTGGTCGCTGAGGGCAATTCTGTTTAAACCGATGATTGCATTCATCGGGGTGCGTATTTCGTGGCTCATGTTTGAAAGGAAGGCCGTTTTTGCACTGTTGGCGCTTTCTGCGGCTGAAAGTGCATCCCTGAGGGCCTGACTTTGTGTAAGCGTTCGCCGTGTTTCTGCATCAACATCCGTGAATCCAAGACCGATTGCGTGAACAATATGGTCATCACGGTCTTCTGGATGCCTCACTCCTGCAATCCGCATCATTTCGTAAGATTCGATTCCATTTCGGTTTATCATGTAGCGGAAAGTGATGATTCTCTCATGTTCTAGAGCCTGCCGAACTGAGTTCGGGTTTACGAAATTAAGGAAATCTGCGCGGTATTTTTCGGTAACATAGGCATTTGCATAAGCCGTAAAGGTTTCAATGTATTTAAATTGCTCCCCCTGATGAAGCCCGTTATCGAGCTGGGAATGTGCCTGATAGCAGATTCCAGAATTTTCGTCAAGATTGATGTAATAGACGCTTCTGTACTCGGAAGAAAGGGCTGTAATCATGCTGTTTGCCTGAGAATGAATGTTCCGGGTGTAGGTGTGAAGCCCTTCTTGTACCTGATGAATCCGCGCTGCAAGGGCAGACACCTCATCTTTATGGAAGGTTTCACAGGGTTCCTGAACGGCATCGGGATTTATTTCCAGTGTGAGTTCGTCCACATCCTTTGCGACATCTGAAAGTTCAGAAATGATGGTTTTTATCTGTCTTCGAAGTCTTGTTGTTGCAATCAGAACCAAAAGCACGCCCAGGACTATTGAAATCATGCTGCTGAAAAGAATTGAATGAGTCTGCTTTGAAATTTGCTCATCGTACCATTGCGCTGAAAAATCAACTGCTACGATTCCCGCGACTTTTCCTTCAGAATCAAATACTGGGCTGTATGAGCTGTAAAAACGCCCCCAGTCATCAGTATAAGGCTCTTCATCAACGCTTGGCTTGCCTTTGCTCGCGGCATAAAGTGCGTCCGTATATACTACTGGGTCGCCGAAAATGCCCGGATCTTCGATAGTAGGATCAACTGTAAACGAAAAATGTTTATCTCCGTCATCGTGTACGCAGTAAATGTATTTGAGGTCGATATTATTTTGGAAAAAAGCGAGCGTGTCATTGATTTTTTGATATTCTTCGCTTCCCTTGTCTTCTGCTTTGAGATTTTTGAGAATATCTCCGTCCAGCATGTCTGCGGCAGTGTTTGAAATGTCGAGCATACGGTTTTGAATCAAAATTTTTAATGCTGAGCGGGAGGTATCCGTAAGCATAAAACCAAGAAAAATATTTGCCGAAAGCAGCAAAACTGAGACTGTAATCGCAAATTTCGTAGCGAATCCTGGTAATTTTTTTCCTGCCATGCCTTTAAGTATAAGCCAGAAAATGTATTTTTGGTAGATTTTTTTCTTAAAGGATATGATATACTCATTCTGTGTTGAAAAAAGAATCAAATACTGTTCAAAATAAAAAATCCGGAATCTTTTATGCTGTGAGCTGCGGTGCTGGAAATGCGGAGTTGCTCACCTTACAGGCAGTCCGTGTCTTGAAAGAATCCGAAGTCATTTATTATCCGCAAAGTGAAAGAAATTCAATCGCACTTGATGCAATTAAATCTCTTGAAAATGAAATAGATTTGCCCACCAAAAAGCTGATTCCGTGCATTTTTTCAATGACGGACAGCAAGACCAAATCCGATTCCGAATATGAAAAAATTGCCGCGGAATGTGCAGACTTTCTCAAATCAGGGAAAAATGTTTCAATGCTCTCAATTGGCGATGTTTCGCTTTATTCAACTGCCGGCCGCCTGTCTTCCATTGTCAAAAAGGCTGGTTTCGAAGTCAAATTCATCGCTGGTGTCAATTCTTTTTCTTCCGCGTCGGCTTCTTTTGGGCTCTCTTTGTGTGAAAAAAACGAGCCTCTTACCGTGCTTCCCGCAGATTCGTTTTTCAAGGAGTCAAAGTTAAAATCGGCATTGGAAGGCGAAGGAACAAAAATCCTTATGAAAATGGGCCGTCATTTAAAAGAAATAATTTCACTTTTAAGCGAGATGGATTTGATTCAATATTCGCTGCTTGTTCAAAAATCGAGCCTTCCTGATGAAAAAACTTTTTTCGGCAACGAGATTTTGAGCATGAGTCCTGAGGATTTTGAAAACGCCTATCTTTCGCTGATTATCATAAAAAAACACTCAGAATAATGTGAAAAATATTCAACATTTCCTCAAAAAAATACGATGATAGAAGAGTAGACATCGAAAATTTTATCAGAGGCTGTTCATAAAAACGACGGCTCTGTTGCATAGTTTTCTTGTTAAAAAATGGGGGATGTGCCATGAATATTCTTTCAGTTTCTCAATTACAGACACAGACAGTTCATCAAGATTCGAGAGCGCAGTTTCAGTCTGAGCGTGATACAAATATTGACTCGAATAAAGCTTCCTTTGCGAAAGCACTGGATGAAGCGAGAAAATCTAATTCTTCTGAGCCTGAAAAAACTGAGGAAAGAAAGCCGGCCGATGAAAATAAAGTCGCCAAAAACGAAAGTCGTCCTGAATCTGACAAAGAAATCGATGATTCTGAAAAAGACGCAAAAACTGAAAATCGTGAGAAAAATTCAAAGATTGCAGAAAAAGACGGCAAAAACGCTGACGAAAATGAAGATAAATCAGCTGGTCTCGGTTCATCTGAGGAAGTCGCGGCAAGAATCCAAAATCTCAATAATATGATTCAAAAAAATGAGCTTTCTGATAGTGAGTCTGTCAGCGAAAATGGAAATATTGCTTTAGAAGATACTATTGAGATTGACAGCAAAATGATTTCATGGCTCTCATCTTCAAGAGTTGATGATTCTAATGAAACTATGTCATCCGAAGATTTCGCGAAGATGATTGATGCCGCCGTTGAATTCATTCCTGGATTTGAAAGTGAATCCGAAAAACTTGAATCAGCACAGAATCTTGCGGCAAATGACCCTCAATTTTTCCTTGAGAATATTGCCACTGAGCTTTCTGATATAAATGCGGCCGGAACTGTAAAAACAGAGCTGAATTTAGATGACACAAGAAAAAATCTTGCTTCAAAAGAGACAGATGAAAAGAAGAAGGGCGCAAAACTTTCAGTACATGATTTGAGGACAAGGCATCTCGTTGATGATGCCGCTGATAAAAATGCAGCGAAAATCGCATCGGATAAAGTTGTCCAGAAATCAGCTGAAAAGAAAGAGATAAATCTTTCAATGCAAAAACAGGCTGACGGAGCCATGCAGATGACAATGGAACTGGCCGCTCGTGCACAGGAGAACATTACTTCTTCATCTGCTCAGGTTGCGGGTGCTTCAGGTTCTGATTTCCAGCAGATGCTTTCAAATGCAGTTCAGGAAAACGCACCGGAATTCGTAAAAGCTGGAAATATCGTCCTAAAAGACAACAACCAGGGCTCAATCAATCTGATTTTGCGACCAGAAGGCTTGGGAAATGTAAAAATTTCACTGAACCTAGATGATAAAAATCTTTCTGCACAGATAACTGTTCAGACAAAAGAGGCAATGGATGCTTTCCGTGAAAGTATTCCGAGTTTGAAACAGGCTTTTGCCGAAAGCGGCTTTGAAACCGGCAGTTTTGATTTGAATTTCTCAAATAATCAGAATCAGCAGGGCTTTGCGCAGGGAGATGGCAGCCAGAATCAGCAGAATTCGGCAATTTATGCTCAGAAAACCTACGGTGATTTCGTCACAACAGGCACACTTTCTGCCGAAAATACACCAGATTCCTATGGTGACGGAGCATATGGAATCAATATTGTGGCGTGAGAATTTTATAAAGTCGGGAATCTGAATGCCGATATTTGAAGTGTAGCGTTTACTACGCTATATGTGGGGTAAAAATATGGAAATGACAGCAGCTAACATCAACACAACGATGAGCGCTCAGGACAAGTTCAAGGTCGATAATGTTGTAAATGGTTTCAACAAGAAGCTTGACGCTGAACTTCGACAGGGCAGAGTCGCGAGCAATGAACTTGGAAAGGATGACTTTTTGAAGCTTTTGATGGCTCAGATGACGAACCAGGATCCGACAAGTCCGATGGAGAACACTGAATTCATCGCACAGATGGCACAGTTTTCATCATTGGAGCAGATGACAAACATGAGTCAGAATTTTGAGAGAATGACTTCAATGTTTAATTCGAGCGAAGCTCAGAGTATGCTTGGTCACACTGTTCAGATTGACCTCGGAGCAGAACAGACAACGACTGGTGTTGTTGAGGCTGCAACAAGAGGAACTTCCCCACAGGTGCAGGTGAACGGTATGTTCTACGATATGAATAAAATCAAGGCTGTTTACGGCTTCTAAGAATAAGAAAGGAAAAAGAGGGTAGCTATATGATGAGATCACTTTATTCTGGCGTTTCTGGTTTGCAGAATCATCAGACACGAATGGATGTAATCGGCAACAACATTGCCAATGTAAACACAACTGGTTTCAAACGCGGTCGTGTTAATTTTCAGGACATGATCAGCCAGCAGCTTCAGGGGGCAGCAAAACCAACTGAAGAGAAGGGTGGTGTTAACCCGAAAGAAGTCGGACTTGGTATGACCGTTGCTGCAATCGACACAGTTTTCACACAGGGAAACCTTCAGTCAACAGGTATCTCTACTGATATTGCAATTCAGGGTAACGGTTTCTTCATTGAGAAGAGCGGTGAAAAATCTTACTACACTCGTGCTGGTGCTTTCTCACTTGACCAGAACGGAACTCTTGTAAATCCTGCAAACGGAATGCGCGTTCAGGGTTGGATGGCTCGTGAGCTTAACGGAGAAATGGTTGTTCAGACAGCTGCAACTCCGACAGATTTGACAATTCCTGTAGGTTCAAAAGACCCTGCAAAAGCTACTCAGAATATCAATTTTGCCTGCAACTTGAACAAAAATACACCTGAAATTCCTGAGAATGCAACTGAAGCTGATGTCGCAAAAGGAACCTGGAACACTGAATTCAAAATCTATGATTCATTCGGTAACGAGCATCTTTTGAATGTAAACTTCACTCGCGTCCGCGGAAATCCAAACCAGTGGAATGCAAGTGTTCAGATTGATCCGGACAATGCTGATTTCACACAGACTCGCGTAGGATTGGGAACAACTGACGGTGTAGAAAACACATTCACAGTTTCATTCGACAATAACGGAACTTTGGCTTCTGTTACTGATTCAGCAGGAAACGCTTCTAATCCGAATGGTGAAATCATCCTTCAGGCTTCATACACTGTTCCTGATTCAAACGCTGATGCAGACGGAAATCCATACCGCCAGACAATGAACATCAACTTGGGAACAATCGGAAGCATGATTAACACTGTAACACAGAGTGCTTCTGCAAGTTCAACAAAAGCTTTCTATCAGGACGGCTATACATTGGGCTACCTTGAGAACTTCAAGATTGACTCAACTGGTTCAATTACAGGCGTTTATTCAAACGGTACGAACCGCACAATCGGTCAGCTCGCAATGGCAACTTTCGCAAACCAGAACGGTCTCGAAAAAGCTGGTGACAACACTTATGTAAAGAGCAACAACTCTGGTGAGGCAAAAATCAACGCGGCAGGAATCGCTGGTGCCGGAAATCTTTTGGCAGGTGCATTGGAAATGTCGAATGTCGATTTGACTGAGCAGATGACTGATATGATCGTAACTCAGCGCGGTTTCCAGTCAAACGCAAAGACAATCACGACAGCAGATACACTGCTTGAGACAGTCTTGAGCTTGAAACGATAATACAATTCATAAAGCATAATTAATAATGCAGAATGAAAACCACAGATTACACAGATGACACAGATTGAAAATTAAAATCTGTGAAATCCGTTACATCTGTGGTTTTATTTTTTGAGTGCTTTTAAGAAAGATTTCACTTGATTAAAACTCTCTGTGCCCTCTGTGAGGAATTTAAGCGAATTATTAATCCAAAAGATAGTTGTAATCAGGTGCGTTGCCGAATTCGTCTTCTGCAAGGAAATCGTAAGAAGACTTCATTGATTCATCGAGTTCATTTTCGGCATTAAGATTGAAAGAAAGCGGTTCATGGTCTTTGATAATCAAATCGCTTGCAAAACCCGCCCTGTAAAGTTCCTGTTCAAGCCTGTAAATACCAAGAATTCTTCCTGTTGAATTGCCTGAATGTACAGTACAAAGCTCCGTAGGCTGAGTTCCATCAAGGAAGGTGAGGGCGATTTTATGCTCACCGCAGTCTTCGGTTGGAAGTGCTCCGCTGATTGAGCAGACCGTAACTTCAACAGTTCCGTTTGAAGGCTTTGGGAAGTCTTTGAAAGGAAGACCGTCATGTGCTTTCTGCATGTAGCTTGCCATTGCATAACCAGCAAGAGTAGAGCCTGTGAGCTGAAGACCGAGTGACTGACCCGGCTTATCAAATCCGAACCAGAAAATTGATGTTATGTAAGGCGTAAAACATGCTGTCCATGCGTCGGCCCAGTTCTGTGTTGTTCCTGTCTTTCCAGCGGCTGGAATCGTGAATTTTTTGCCTTTTGAATCACGATATGTGAATTTTGAGCCATTGCCGGTAGGACCAGCCAAACTACCCGATTTAACTGTATTTTCGAGAAGTTTTGTCATTACATGGGCTGTTTCAGGTGAAATTATCTGCGTAGAATCACCTTTTGCCTGTTGTCTTTGACGGAGTTCTTTTTCTGGATTTAAGAATACATTGCCGTTTTTATCTTCAACGCTTCTGATTGCAAGAGGAACGACTTCTTTTCCGCCGTTTGCAAAAATTGCATATGCGTGGGCAAGTTCGATTGGGCGGACTGAACAGACACCAAGACCAATCGGGTAGCCAGGAACGAATCCTCTGTATGGAATCTCATTTTGTGGGATTCCGAGCAAATCAATTGCCCTGTTTATAGCCGTATCAAAACCGATTCCGTCAAGAATTTTGAGTGAAGGAACATTCATAGAATGAGCAAGCGCGTACCAAAGCTCAACATCGCCTTTCCATTCTCCACGGAAATTCTGCGGGATATAGGGCTTACCGTCAGCAGTATGGAATACGACCGGTGTATCTGAGATGATTGTGCTGGGCGTGTACTGCCTTGAATCAATCGCCGCACTATAGTAAAGCGGTTTGAAAGAAGAACCTGGCTGCAGTTTTGCCTGAACTGCCCTTATGAACTGATTTTCGCCGTCAAATTTGCTTCCACCGACAAGAGATGTGATGTAACCGGTAGAATTCTCGATTGCAATCATCGTGCCTTCGACAACATTTTTTCCGACATTTGATTTTGCGACTGCATTTGCCTTGTTTGCGACACCTACTTTTAGTGAGTCGATTCCGCACACCAGAGAAAGGACATCGACAATCGGATTGATTGTCTTTGTATATGTAGAAAGTGCAAGTGCTTCATTTCGCTGCTCTGAAACTTTTAGCTCACCGAGGTTGAATGCCAGTGTCAGAAGCTCTGTAATCGGTGTATAGACCTTAAATGCTTCGGTCTGTCGTTCTGTGCTTGAGCGCTGGTAAGTTCTGTTTGCGTATGCAATGTAGCGCTCCATTGTGTTCTGGGCCGCAATTTGATTCTTGAGGTTGAGCGTTGTGTTTACAGTGAATCCTGAAGAATAAATATCATCGGTACCGTAAATCATGTCAGAAAGCTCTCTGCGGACATATTCCGAGAACCAGGGAGCATTATCGTCTCGTGAACGAATCTGAGTGTTTCCTGTGCGTGTGTAGTCGAAATTAGCCCAATAATCATCAAAGGAAGTATCAGACTGTTCCTGTGTAATCAAGCCTGATTCTACCATTGCTGAAAGGACATACTTCTGTCTGTCCATCGCACGGTTTGGATATTCAAAAGGATTATAGTGTGCCGGGTTTGAAAGCTGAACGACAAGAATTGCCGCTTCTGCAGGAGTGATTTCTGTGGCATCATGACCGAAATAGTATTTGCTAGCGGCATTTACACCATAAGTTCCGCCACCGAAATAGATTTTGTTTAAGTAAAGCTCAAGAATTTCGTTTTTGGAGAAACGACGCTCCATTTGGATTGCCCACCAGAGTTCCTTTAGCTTTCGCATGTATGACATGTCGCGTCTGTCGCAGTAAAGCGTTCCGGCAATCTGCTGAGTGAGCGTTGAGCCGCCTCCAAGCGAAAGATGCAATGCCTGACCGACAACCGCTCTGAAAAGTGCCTTGACTGAAAATCCGTGATGCTTGTAGAAGATTCTGTCTTCGCGGGAAACGAGTGCATCAATCATGTGCTGAGGAAGCCTGTTGATGCTTATAATCTCGCGTTTTTCCTCGCTTGCAAGTTCTGTAATAAGTTCACCGTTAATGTCGAGGATTCTTGTTGGAAGAGCCGTATCAAATTCTGTGAAATTTTCGTTATCAATTATGTATTTTGTATTTGAAAGGGCAAGGCCGAGCGAAATACCAAAAACCGCCGCACAGAAAAAAAGCCCTGAAATCATTAGGATTGTAAACTTGCTCGTTTTTTGCATTGATATAGAATACAATTTATAGAAGATTGTGTAAAGATAAAAGAAAAGGGCTGTCTTGCGACAGCCCAGTTGCCCATCAGGCAAGTCGGGCACCAATGGGTGGGAGGGGATAATTGCGTGCCCGACTATTATATTATCGCTATAAAGTGCGAAAATCTTTAGTGGAATTGAAAAGATTTTTAAGAGATTTTGAAATTTTCCGATGTGAATAGAATTTTTTAACGAAAAAGTGAAGTCAAGCTGATATTTATTCTTCTTCGGTAACGCTTGCGTCTACATTCAGGTTAACTGAATAGGTGCGTCCATTGAGAACAGAAAGAGTTTTTACGATTTCGTAGTCAGCCAAAAGGAATTTGACCTTGTGCTCGCCCTGAGTGATTGCCATAGGCTCTTCTGTAGCACTGACAGGCGTATCGTCAAGGAAAACTTTTGTATCTTTTGGGCAGAGGATTTTTAAAAGCGGCTCGATTCCACGGAGTTTTACTGACAGGGAAGTGGTTTTAGCCTGTTCAATTCTGAAGGTTCTGAGCTCGTTTCGGAAAAAATCACTTACGACAGAAAGATGATGCTCTCCTGTGCTGAGGAGCTGGGTTTCGTAATTTTGAACCGGAATATCATCGATGAAGACAGAGATTTTCTTTTCGCTTTCAGAAAGTGATGATGCTGCAGAAGAATCTGGCGGTTCAATGCTCAGATTGAGCTTGCCTTTGTTTTTGAGAACGGGTTTTGCCGTAATTTCAAGAACGGAATTTTCAAGGCTTTCAGGAACCCCTTTCATTACCATCATGAAACGCAGGAAAAATCCCTTTTTATAATTTTTGAAAACAGGGAGCTTTGTGGAATAGGGCGTGTCCTTGATTGTAAAATCGTTTGATATAGGGATATGCAGCGTGAGTGACAACTTTCCCGGCAGCGTATCAAGATGAATGCGTTCTCCGTAATAGTTGAGGTTATTTTCACTTGGAACCGGATTTAAATTGTCGTAGAGAGTATATGCTACTGAGTCCCGCCAGGTCGCGATTAATTCAGGAATTTTGAAACTCAGCTCAAGCGCACTGATGTATGTTAAATCTTCGGGAAGGGTGACAAAAAGTGCGTCATTGATTCCGCTTTCAACTGTGATTTTATCGTCGATTTTTGAGAGTTCAATGGGAATTACTTTTCGGACACGGAAATTTTCTGAAAATGAAAAAGCAGCTCCCAAAAACAGAAGCGTGCAGAGAGAAAATTTCTTTTTGTTTGCGGCAAAGGCCTTGAATCTCAATGAAAGCATAAATATAAACAGTTAAGCAAATTATATTATAAGAGTAATTATTTTTCCACAGGAAAGCCGCCGTAATATTGAAATTTGTTTAAGTTTTTTTAATGAAAGAAGTTAAGTAAGTGCTGCTTAACACTTGTCGCGATTAATCAGTGTTTCCTTAGAAATTTTTAATCTGCCTTGTCGGGTCAGTTGCTTTTCCGTCTTCCCGAACCTCAAAATGAAGGTGCGGACCTGTTGAAGCGCCCGTTGTGCCAGTGAGGGCAATTGTCTCGCCCGTTGAAACTCTCTGGCCCTGTTTTACAAGTGCTTTTGAAAGATGTGCGTAAAGGCTTGTTCTGTTTGCCGAGTGAAGGAGAACGACATAGTTTCCGTAAATTTCATTATAACCCACGGTTGTGACTTCACCGCTCTTGCACGCGAAAACTTCTGTTCCGATTGGAGCGGCAAGGTCGATTCCGGCATGAAATTTCCATTTTCCTGAGATAGGGCTTGTCCTGTATCCGAATTCTGATGTGACGATTTTTTTGCTCAGAGGAAGCTGCATCCCATTGTCGTGAAAAAAGGCTTTTTGCGTCTGAGAGAAAGTCTTTGAGGGCAGAAAGTAAAATCTTTTTCCATCGATTTCAAAAATTTCTGTCTGCCTTGTGATTTCCTTGGCATATTCCTTCTGGATGATGATTTCAAGTGCCGATGATACTTTTTCAGGAATAAAAATCCCCTGCATGACTGGAAAAATGAGGCTCATGCCGGTTTTAAGGTCTTCCGGGCAGGAAAGTCTGTTAATCGTTGCCAGAGTTCCTTGACCGGTTTGAAACCTTGCGTATATTCCGTTAAAAGTGTCGAGGTATTTTTCTTTATCCTGCGTGACTGTGTATTTATAGAAGAAAGATTTTGGTTTGTCCCGGATTTTTTCTTCAGGAAAGTCTTTCGGAAGATTTTTGATTTTCTGGTAGCGTTCAAGGTCTTTTTGATACTGCTGCCAGATTTCGTTTTCACGGCGGATTTTTTCACTTTCTTCTGGGGATTTTGCGCTTCTCGGTGAAACGAATTTGGGATTTATGATTTGAACGAAATCCTCTTCAGAAAGCACGGTAATTTTTTGCGGTGCTTCTTCGCCTGTAAAAGGAATTTCCGGGTTTTCAATGGCAATGCCTTTATACAGTGAGGAAATTGACAGAATCAGCAGAATTAAATGTCTTCGGTTCATTTGCGGGAATTTTCGCCTGCCAGTTCCGTGCCTTCAGATTTTAAGAAACGAATTGCCAGAAAGAGCAGGGCACACATTAAAATCAGGCTGAAAAGTGCGAGGAATCTTTTTCCGTTAAGAATGAGGATGAAAGTCAAGAAAAGCCCGCCTGCCGCAATTAGGATTTTAGTTAAAAAGGCGACTGTGCTGAGAAGACCGTATTGCTTAATCTTTTTTATGATTATGAAGGTGATGAAAAGAATAAGAATCGTGCTGACGGCGATTGAATATGGTTTTTGAAAATTAACTGCAAGATGGCAGAGGGGAATTGCAATGGATGCACATAAAACTGAGGCAATAAGAACCAGAATCATTTCCATAATGCAGAGATTTTAAAACAAATTGAAGAAAAAAAAAAGACTGCCGTGACAGCAGCCTTGTAAAAATATAGAAAAACTTGTCTGAACCTTACGGATTATGCCTCAGAGATAGCACTAGCCGGGCATTCAGAAGCACATGTTCCGCAGCTGACGCATTTTCCTGCATCGATTTCGCGGTGTCCGTCATTCTCGCTGATAGCGCCGACTGGACAGTCTGGCTCACAAGTTCCACAGTTTACGCATACGCTTGGATCGATTTTCATTGCCATAATTGATACCTCACAAAAAAGATTCTTAATATAATTTAACATTGGAAAAAGCGAAAAACAAGGGGCTGATTAACGAATTACCCTTGGCTAACGAACGATTTAGGCAGTGCTAACAGTTTTTTGAAAAAAAAAATTTGCGAAATCCTGAATATAGGAGTACAATAGGGATAAGAGGAATTTATTTATGGAAAAAAATGCTGAATCTATTCGCAAAATTGCCGGGATGATTGACCACACAAACTTGAATCCTTGTGCAACCAAAAAAGACATCGAAAAATTGTGTGAGGAAGCAAAAAAATACAGCTTTGCTTCTGTTTGTGTGAACCCTTCTTATGTTCCACTTTCTGCTTCACTTCTTAAAGGAAGTTCAGTTAAAGTCTGTACTGTAATTGGTTTCCCACTTGGTGCAAATTCTGCTGATGACAAAGCTGGTCAGGCTGCGCTCGTTGTTGATGACGGTGCTCAGGAAGTTGATATGGTTATTAATCTCGGTCTCGTAAAGGACGGTGACTGGGATGCTGTTACAGATGAAATTGCAGCCGTTCGCGGTGCAATCGATGAAGTTGAAACTCCAGAGCATGTCTGCCTCAAAGTAATCATCGAAGCATGCTATCTTACTGATGAAGAAATCGTTAAGTGCAGCGAATGCTCAGAAAAGGCTGGTGCTGATTTCGTTAAGACTTCAACAGGTTTTGCAATCATCAAAGGCAAAGACGGAAAATTGCTTCCGAACGGTGCTACAACTCATGCAGTTGAAATCATGCGCAAAACTGTCGGCGACCGTCTCGGCGTAAAGGCCAGCGGTGGCGTTCACAACTGGGAAGAAGCTGTTGCAATGGTCGAAGCCGGAGCAAGCAGAATCGGTGCCAGTGCAGGCGTTGAAATCGTCGGTTAATGCGTAATTTTTCCACACCCGCGTTGATTCTCTCTGTTCAAATGAGCGGAGAAAACAACAGGCGGGTGACTGTTTTTTCCCCTTCCGAGGGGATTTTTTTTGCTACTCTCTATGGCGGCCCTAAAAGCAAAATGAGGTCTCTCGTTTCGCCGATGAATTCGGGGCTTCTTTATTTATATCGTGATGAAGCCAAAAATCAGACTAAAATCACTGATTTCGATGTAAAAAACTATCATCTTTCTTTCCGGGAAAATCTTTTTAAAACCTATGCGGCCGCTTTCGTTACGGAAATCCTGATTAAAACAAAATGCGCCGGTTCAAGTCAGGAAAGCTGGAAAATCATCAATGGATTTCTTGATGGAATAGAGCTTTCTGATGAAAATGAGTCGCGGCTTGGGCTAGTTCGCTTTTTGTGGCGATATCTTGGGCTTCTGGGCGTCCGGCCTGACACAAAATCCTGCTGTATATGTGCTTCTTCCCTGCATTCAGAACGATTCAGCGGAAATTCGCTTTCCATGCGCTATGTTTTTTCGCGTGAGGAAAATGCCTTTGTCTGCCCTGACTGCAATAGTCTGAGTGAGCGTAAAATCGATTTTTCTCTTTCAAAGGCAGCCATTACTTATCTTGAGGCGGTTTCGAGTCTTAGTCCAAAGGAAGTGCGTAAACTCACGGTTTCCGAAAAAACTTTCCTTGAAATGAAGCAGCTTGTCTATTTTTTGATTGAGCAGGCCTGTCTCACGAAACTAAAATCACTTGAATCAGGAATCGGAATCCTGTAATTTTTCAGCCTTGAACTGAATCACTCTGACAAGTATAATAGACTTGTTCGGAACTTCAGTTTTCCGGGCACTTCTAAGTAAACACAAAAATGAATTCACTGTTAACAACCTGCATATCCTCTGTTACGAACAGATGGACCGATTTTTTTTCTGATGTCAAAAATTTAGCTTCCGGCTCATATTTTCCTGCTGAAATTGAAGGTGTTTCTCAAACTTCAGCCGCTTTTTTTACGGCACATTTTATTGATTCTGTTCGTGCCCGAATTCTCTCTTCATTGCAGTATAATTCTACGGGGCGATATTCTCAGTCTCAGCAAAAAGGTGGAACTGCGGGGCTTCTTGCCTCATCGCTTGATTTTGTGCTTGTAGTTTCAAGTGAAAAGGAAGCACTTGAGGTCCGTCAGGATTTTGAGACGGCATTTGCTGATTCGGTTGATATTTTTATCCTTCCGTGGTGGGGGCTTCTTCCTTACCGTGCGAGTGCCATTGGTTCTGCCGTGTTCGGTCAGCGTTCCGGTGTGCTTGCCCGCCTCGCATATCAGGCTCGCTCTCTAAATTCTAGCACAAGAGCAAGGATTTTTATTGTAACTCAGCGCTCTTTACAGGCGCCGCTTCCTTCTCCTCAGTATATCCGTTCGCTCGTCTTTAATCTTAATAAGGGCACTGTGATTGACCCTGCCGAACTTGCCGAAAAACTTAGTTCTCTTGGCTATATCCGTGTTCCAAAAGTCGGTGTGCCGGGCGAATTTACTCTCCGTGGTGAAGTTCTCGATGTCTTTACGCCTGGTGAAGAAAATCCTTCCAGAATTCTTTTTGATTTTGATGAAATTTCTTCAATAAAATCCTTCAATGTCGAAAGTCAGTCAACGCTTGAAATCCGTGAAAATCTTTTGATTTATCCAATGAAGGAAGTCATTTGGAATGATGAGCTGATTGCCCGTCTTGAAGCCGTTTTTGACAGGTTTGGAAAGAACTTGGAGACGGAGGATGCAGACGGTGCTGAAACGAATAAAACGGTTTATCTTGAACTGACAGAAGAGGCCTCAAAGGCAAAGGACAAACTGCTTTCAGAACTTAAAATTTCACGCGAATCTGAGGGCGAGGAATTCTTTTACGGCGCTTTGTGGGAGAAAAAATACACTCTATTTGACTATATATCTCCGGATACGACGGTCTTTTTCTATGATTATGACCGTCTTAACAACATGAAGGAGAATTTTGACCGTGAGTATGCGGGAATTTACCGTAAGGCCCGTTTGACTATGCCGGTCCTTCCTCCAAGCGACATGCTGATTCCGTTTGAGGAAGTTTCTAAAGCGCATGAACACCGTATTTCGTTCAGAACGCGTCATACAGAGACGGATGACGAAAAGTATGCAAGTGAAGATGTTAATTTCTTCAAAATCGAATGTGAGGCTTCTAGGAGCTTTTTTGGTAATATCAATTATCTCAAGGAACAGCTTGAAGATTTGCAGAGTGAAGGCTGGCGGATTTTTGTCTTTGCTGACAATGAAAATCAGTCTCTGCGCATAAAGGAAATTCTTAAGAATTTCATTGATAAACCTGCGGAAGGCGAATATCTGGAGAGACTGAATAAAAATGCAAAAAAAGGTCTTCCTTATTATCCTCTTGTCGTTTTTCCAAAAGCAATTACTTCAGGATTCAGCATTTCCGAAACAAAAACGCTTGTAATTCAGGAAAATGAGATTTTTGGCCGTCGAAAGCATGTTCCCAAATCCCTTCATCATGCGAAATCTCAGGCAATCGATACTTTTGTCGAGCTTAATGAAGGTGATTATGTCGTTCATGTCAATTATGGAATCGGTCTTTTTAAAGGAATCCAGCGCGTAAAGGCAATGGGTAACGAACGCGATTACATCAAGCTTGAATATGCTGATGAAGAATTCGCTTTCGTGCCGATTGAGCAGGTCAATCTTGTTCAACGATACATTGGAAATGAGGGCGATGCTCCGAAACTTGACCGAATCGGTTCAAAATCCTGGGAAAACCGCAAGAGCAAGGCGAAAAAGGCCGTTGAAGATCTTGCTGAAAAACTTATCGCTCTCTATTCAAGACGCAAGGCCAGCCGTGGCTATCCGTTCCCGAAAGACGGCGAGTGGCAGACTGCGTTTGAAGCGGCTTTTCCTTATGAAGACACTCCGGACCAGTTCAATGTCTCAAGAGAAATCAAGGCTGATATGGAAAAGCCTGTTCCGATGGATCGTCTTGTCTGTGGAGATGTCGGCTATGGAAAGACAGAAATCGCAATGAGGGCGGCGTTCAAGGCCGTGATGGGCGGAAAACAGGTCGCTTTCCTTGCTCCGACCACAATTCTTGCCGAACAGCATTATGAAACCTGTATTGAGCGTTTTTCGAATTTCCCGATTCATATCGCACAGCTTTCAAGATTTGTAACGCCAGCCGAGCAAAAAAAGATTATAGCAAAAGTTGCTAGCGGTGAGGTTGATATTCTTGTTGGAACGCACCGTATCATTCAGAAAGATGTGCATTTCAAGGATTTGGGACTCATGATTATCGATGAGGAACAGAGATTCGGTGTCAAAGATAAGGAAAAACTCAAGACAATGAAGGCAAACATTGACTGTCTTGCCATGAGCGCAACTCCGATTCCGCGAACCCTTCACATGAGTCTTCTTAAAATCCGTGATATGTCTCTTTTAACCACGCCGCCGCAGACTAGAAAGCCGATTGAGACGATTGTTGATGCCTACACGGATGAGCGGGTCGCAAAGGCAATCAGGCAGGAAGTCGAGCGGGGTGGGCAGGTTTTCTATCTGCATAACCGGGTTGAAAGCCTTGAGGAAACACGCCGAAAACTTCAGCAGATTGTTCCGGAGATGATGATTGACATTGCTCACGGTCAGATGAGTGCCGAAGAGCTTGATGACATTTTCCGTCGTTTTAAGATGGGCGGTTTCCATATTCTGATTGCAACAACGATTATCGAAAACGGTATCGACATTCCTAATGTAAACACGATTATCATTGACCGTGCCGATATGTATGGAGTAAGTCAGCTTTATCAGCTTAGGGGGCGGGTTGGCCGAAGTGACAGAAAAGCATATGCATATCTTTTATACCCGGAAAACAAGGTTTTGACCGAAGTTGCTATGAAGAGGCTTCAGGTTATTTCTGATTTCACCGAGCTTGGTTCAGGCTTTAAGATTGCGATGAAAGACATGGAAATTCGCGGTGCCGGAAATCTTCTTGGAAAAGACCAGAGCGGTGAAGTTTATTCCGTCGGTTTTGATTTGTATGTAAAATTGCTGAATGAGGCCGTTGAGCGCCTTATGAACAGCGAAAATTATGAGGCTCAGAGCGAAGTACTCATGGAGCTTGAATATTCCGGCTTTATCCCTGATTCATACATTCCGAACCTTCAGACAAAAATGGAAATTTACAAGAAGATTGCGGGGGTTGTATCAAAAGATGAGCTTGAAAGCATGTATCTGGAGCTTGAAGACCGTTTTGGTCCGATTCCTGATGAAGTGTACAGCCTATTGAGTCTTGCGGAAGTCCGTGTAATCGCAAAGAAACTTTATATTTCTTCTCTTAAAGAAAGACAGGGCGTGATTCAGATTGAATTCAGCAAGGTCAGTGATTTGAAGATTGACCGGGTTTTGAAACTGATAAAAGAAAGTGCCGGAAAGGTGCGGCTTGATCCGACAAAACCGAACATGATTCTCCTCTCAGCCGGAAAAATCGGCCTGAAGGAGAAGAGCGAGTTCATCCGCGAAAAACTGGAAGCCCTCGCATAGCCGGCCGCTCCGTGTCCAGACACAGACATTCGAGCTAAAACTTGAGCCGGTGCTTTGTAAGGAGTTTGTCTAGTTCGCCGGTTTTGATTAGGGTTCGGATGACTTCATTTACCTGCTTTGTGACGGCTGAATTGTCCTTTTTAATGGCGACTGCGTACATCATTTCGTCATAGTGCTCTGGCAGAATCAAAAGCGAATCATCGATGTAGCCGTGCAGAATTGAGTTGTCAATGCAGAACGCATCGATTTCACCATGGCTGAGGGCATCTTTTAAGGTCTGGTTTGAAGGATATGTTACGCAGTTGAGGAACACGCCTTCTTTGATTGCCGCATTCTTTATTGTGCTCGTTGTCATTGAGCCCTGTGTAACGCCGACCTTTTTGTTTTCGAGATTTTTGAAGGATGTGATGCCCGAAGATTTTTTGACCATGATGCCGACTGAATCAGTGTAATAGATGTCCGAAAAATCATAGCCCTGCTTGCGTTCTTCTGTGACCGTGAAGGTTGCGATAACGATGTCAACCTTATCCTGATTGATGAATGCGCTTCGGTTTTTTGCTGTTACCGTAACGAAATTGACTTTTGACTCGCTTCCAAGAATATGTTTTGCGATTGCCTTTGCGATGTCAATTTCAAGGCCTTCATATTCTTTTGTATCCGGGTTCAGATAGCCGAATCCTGGAACATCATCCTTTACGCCGACAGTAAGAACTCCCGCTCGTTTGATTTTATCGATTCCGTTTGATTTTGCACTGGCACTTTCAGCTGCAAGCGCGATGAGTGCGAGGAAAAAAAATGTTTTCAGAAGAACATTTTTCATAAGATACTCCTGTTTTTAACACTGATGATTTTAATTGATTTATTATATCAGATTGGCTTAAATTGGACAATTTTTTTATATTGAGGCGGTTTTTTGAGGAATGTACGAAATTTGTGGATTTTTGAGATAAAGCATGGTAAAGTTTAAAAGAAATCTATTAAGGAGGAAATAATGGTAGATTACACAGAAGGCTCTGGCAAACAATATCATACAGGAGTTGGCCCAAAGGACATAGGCAAATATGTCATTTTGCCGGGCGACCCTAAACGATGTGCGAAGATTGCAGAGCACTTTGACAATGCAAAACTTGTTGCTGATGTTCGTGAGTATGTCACTTATACCGGCACAATCGAAGGAGTTCCCGTCAGCGTTACTTCAACAGGAATCGGCGGTCCTTCAGCTTCGATTGCGATTGAGGAACTTACAAAATGCGGTGCCCACACTTACATCCGCGTTGGTACCTGTGGTGGTATGCAGGAAGAAGTTCAGGGCGGTGACATTGTAATTGCGACCGGTGCTGTCCGAATGGAAGGAACCAGCCGCGAATTCGCTCCGATTGAATATCCGGCAGTTGCAAGCATTGAATGTGTTAACGCTTTGATGAATGCCGCAGAAAAACTCAAGGTTCCTAATCATACAGGTGTCGTTCAGTGTAAAGATTCTTTCTTTGGTCAGCATGAACCGGAAGTAATGCCTGTAAGCTATGAACTTGAAAATAAATGGCAGGCATGGCTCAGAATGGGCTGTCTTGCAAGCGAAATGGAGAGTGCTGCATTGTTCATTGCAGGCCAGTTCCTTCGCGTAAGAGTTGGCTCATGCTTCCTCGTCGTTGCAAATCAGGAACGGGCAAAAAAAGGCCTGCCAAACAAGCAGGCTCATGACACAGAGGCTGCAATCACAGTCGCTGTTGAAGCAATCCGTTCTTTGATTCTTAAAGACAAGGCAGCCGGAAAAATCTAAAAATCACACTTTCTGTGAGTGCAATCGCTTATCAGGCGGCTCCTATTGCAAGACCGATAAGCCTTACAGCGAGCGCCATAATCCAGGCGATTGCACACTGCCAGATTACCACGCCAGCCGCCCATTTGGCCCCAAGTTCTCGTTTGACAGAGGCAATTGCGGCGACACAAGGCGTGTAAAGCAGGCTGAATACAAGCAGGCTTGCCGCACTCAAGGTTGAAAGTACTGTTTCCACTCCGCCGGCAAATAAAATCTCTAATGCTGAAACCACACTTTCCTTTGCCATAAATCCGCTTACAAGTGCGACCGAAATCTGCCAGTCACCAAGACCGAGCGGTTTCATAAGCGGCGAAATAATTCTTGCCGCAGAAGCTAAAATGCTTGTTTCGGCGTTTTCCACGAATTGAAAATGCCAGTTAAAACTCTGCAAAAACCAGACAACAATCGTTGCAATAAAAATTACCGTGAATGCTCTCTGCAGGAAATCTTTTGCCTTTTCCCATAAAAGCTGCACCGTATTCCTTAATCCCGGCATCCTGTAATTCGGAAGCTCCATAACAAAAGGCACTGCCTCACCCTTAAAAAGCGTTCCTTTATATAAGAATGCCGCCAGAATTCCGATGAAAATTCCGAGAAAATAAAGGCCAGTCATAATCAGGGCAGAACACTTAGGAAAGAACACATTTACGAAGAACGCATAAATCGGAAGTTTTGCCGTGCAGCTCATAAAAGGAGTGAGCAGAATCGTCATTTTTCGGTCCCGTTCACTTGGCAAGGTTCTTGTGGACATTACGGCAGGTACGGAACAGCCGAAGCCAATCAAAAGAGGAACGATGCTTCGTCCTGAAAGACCGATTTTTCGCAGGAGTTTGTCCATGAAAAAGGCAACCCGCGCGATATATCCCGAATCTTCAAGCATTGAAAGAAAGAAGAACAGTGTCACGATAATCGGAAGGAATGAAAGAACGCTTCCAACGCCTGCAAAAATGCCGTCTATAATAAGGCCGTGCAGGACTTCATTTACGGCCATTGCAGTAAGCGCTTTATCCGTCAGCTCTGTGAGCTTATCGATTCCAGTTTCGAGAAATCCCTGGAAAAATGAACCGATTACATTGAAGGTTAAATAGAAGACCGCTGCCATAATCACTATGAATGAAGGAATTGCCGTCCATTTTCCTGTGAGGAGCCTGTCAATTCTCTGGCTTCGTTCGCGCTCACGGCTTTCCTTTGGCTTTTTTACGCAGGAATCACACAGCTTATAAATGAACGAAAAACGCATGTCTGCGATTGCGGCACTTCGGTCAAGACCTCTCTCTTTTTCCATCTGCATGATTATGTGCTCAAGCATTTCCTTTTCATTTACATCAAGGTTGAGCTTGTGAAGAATCCTTTTGTCGTCTTCAAGAAGTTTGCTTGCCGCAAATCTGAGCGGAATTCCTTCTTTTTCGGCATGGTCTTCAATCAAATGGAAGGTGCCGTGAAGTGCCCTGTGAACGGCTCCGCCATTATCCGATTTGTCACAGAAATCTTGCCTTAGAGGCGGTTCCTGAAATTTTGCGACATGAATCGCATGTGCAATCAGCTCTTCAATACCCTGATTCTTTTTTGCCGAAATCGGAACGACAGGTACGCCCATAATCTGTTCCATCGTATTTACATCAATTGAGCCGCCGTTTGCCGTCATTTCGTCCATCATATTGAGGGCAATTACAAGAGGAATGTTCAGTTCCAGAAGCTGCATGGTCAGGTAAAGGTTCCTCTCGATGTTTGTAGCGTCCACAATGTTGATGATTGCGTGAGGCCGTTCGTTCAGTACAAAATCCCGTGAAATCAATTCCTCGCTCGAATATGGAGACATCGAGTAAATGCCGGGCAAATCCGTAATCAATGTGTCTGCATGGCCTTTGATTGCGCCTGATTTACGGTCAACTGTTACGCCCGGAAAGTTTCCTACATGCTGGTTTGAGCCTGTGAGCCGGTTAAAAAGAGTCGTTTTTCCGCAGTTTTGGTTGCCGACAAGCGCGAATTTGAGGATTGTGCCATCCGGGAGCGGATTTTCGTCATTTTTGTCATGGAACTTTCCGCCTTCGCCAAGGCCAGGATGAGAAGGAGTTACGCTTTTTTCTGGGCACCCCTGCCTTGCGGCAGGCCGGGCTTTGCACACTTCCGCGCCAGATGCGCTCCATTCTTCCATTCCTTCGCTTCGCTCATTCATTTCAGAACACGCTTCGCGTGGTGTTCCAATCCCTGGTGCAGAATCAACTTCAATCTTCTGGGCATCTGCGATTCTCAAAGTAAGTTCGTAGCCGTGCAGACGGAATTCCATCGGGTCACCAAGCGGGGCATATTTTATAAGTGTAATTTCGGTACCGGGGATAATTCCCATATCAAGAAAGTGCTGCCGGAGAGCACCGTTTCCGCCAAGCTTTTTGACGCAAACTGTCTGTCCTGTTTTGATTTCATCTAAGGTCATATATATCTTTTAGCACGACTTCCAGCCGTAGTCAAGATTTGCAATCTATGTTAATCTCTTTTAGTCTGTGGTTTTATAATGAAGAATTGGATTAAAAAACATATAACGCGTAACGATGTCGGAGCTTTGTACGACAAATTCGGAGTAAATGCACTCACTGCCTCAATTTTGCTTAGAAGAGGCGTTACTGAAGGAAGTGAAGTTCAGTTCTTCCTTGAAGATGACCTGCGTTTTCTTCATAATCCTTTTTTGTTTGCGAATATGGAAGATGCCGTTGACAGAATTTTGCAGGCAAAGGATGAAGGTGAAAAGGTCCTGATTTTTGGTGACCGCGATGTTGACGGAATCACTTCTACTGTCGTTTTGTACGATTATCTTGTTTCTCTCGGTCTTGATGTTTCATGGCGACTTCCCGGCGGAACTGACCCTTACGGATTGAATAAAAATGCCATCGATGATTTTGAAAAAAATTACGGTTCTCTCATAATCACGGTTGACTGTGGAATCTCTAATGTTGAAGAAATTGCCTATGCTTCAGAGAAAGGCATGGATGTAATCGTAATTGACCATCATACTCCGCCAGAGGTTTTGCCGTCTCCCGCAATCATTATTAATCCAAAATGCGCGGATTCAGGCTATCCGTTCAAAGACATTTCAGGATGTGCCGTTGCGTATAAGGTGGTTTCGGCCCTCCGCTTCGCACAGACAGAACTTTATAAAAATGAAGTATCCTTGCTCACTGCCAGGGTCAATCCAGATTCATCTTCTGCCACCATAGAAGTCCTCAAACTTCAGAATCTTGTTGAAAAGGCTCATTTTTCTGAATCGGTTCCGTGCGGAAGCTCAATCATGGAAACCAAACTTGTTGATTTTTTACGGGGCCAGCAGATTTTTGTTTGGGATGAAAAATCTCTTTCTTCTATATTGTCGCAGGTTTTTACAAGCGGTGCCGAATTCAATTTCCTTGATTTGAGGCCCGAAGTCGCAAAGATTTATCCTTCGTTTGCGGCCGTTTCTTTGGCTCAGTTAAAGTCAAAATCCCGGCTTGCCCGCTACAATCCAGAATTCAACTCAGAAATCAAAGGTTTTTACAATGTTTTCGTCACTTTCATGAATGCGCAGATTGCACGGCAATTCCCTCAAAATGAAGCGGCAAATGAGCGCGACCTTCAGCTGGTTGCATTGGCTGCCCTCGCAGACATCATGCCGCTCAAAAACGAAAACCGCATTTTCATCCGTCATGGCATAGAATCTATGAACAAGGGCAAATCGCGTGAAGGCCTTAGGGAGCTGCTTTCAATGCAGAATCTTCTTGGAAAGCGTATCACGGCAACTGACCTTTCATGGAACATAAATCCTGCCTTGAATGCAACAGGCCGTCTTGGTCAGCCTGAAATAGGCGTTGAGCTTTTCCTTGAGCAAAATGCTGAAAAACGCACTCAGATTGCCCAGAAAGTAATCGAAATGAACAATGAGCGCAAGGCACTTGGCAACGAAGGCTGGAATTACGCGGTTCTTCAGGCAAAAGAAAGCATTCAAAAATATGATGGAAAGCTCTGTGTTATAATCGATGAGCGAATCAATCGCGGGGTTTCGGGTACAATCGCCGGTAAACTCGTGAATGTTTATGACATTCCTGCCATGGCTGTCACTTTTGTTGACGACAATGCAATCGGCTCAATGAGAAGCTGCCGTGGATTTGAAGTGCTTTCCCTTCTCGACAAGATGGCTGATTTATTCGTCAGTTACGGCGGACACGCTTATGCGGCGGGCTTCACCTTTAAAAAGGAACGGCTTAATGACTTCCTTGCGGCTCTTGAAAAATTCGCGCCGCAGATTGAGCTTTCATCTTCTGAATCAGAGCAAATTAACATCGATGCAGAAATTCCTCCTGAATACTTAAAGCCTGATTTGCTTACAGTTGTTGATAATTTTGAGCCTTATGGTGAAGAAAACCGTGAGCTCACCTTCATGAGTAAAAAACTGCGGATTTTTGATGCCATGATTATCGGAAAGACCGAGCGGCAGCATCTCAAACTCACCTTCGATTTAGGGAAAACTAAGTGGCCTGCAATGTTCTGGGGGGGCGCAGAGGCTCTTCACAGAGATTTTGATAAAGGCGACACAGTTGATGTTCTTTATCAGATTAGCCGCAACACATACAACGGCGTTGAGACTCCCCAGCTGATTATTACCGACATTAGAAAATCGATGTAAATCATTTTTGCTCTGCAAGGTCGGTCATCTTACATTGATTTCAATTTCGTCACTTTCTCCGGCACATTCAACTTTTATGCGGTGCCTTCCTTTTTGCAGGGGAATTTGCTCTGTGAAAGGGCGTTTTCTTTCATTCAAGGCTGTTCCGTCGATGCTAAAGACTGCACGGTCGGTTTTTCCGCCAATTGCCTCGACTACAAGTTTTTGCTGATGTTCTGAGACTGAATCATCATAATAGAAAATGCTGTTGTTTCTCGGAGAAATGATTTTTAACGGGCTGCCTTTTTCTCCGACTTCACCGCTTCTGTTCTTCATGCGGAACCAGACGGCGTATTGTGCGGGATATGTCGTGCCTTCCTGCGTGTGCCAGCTGCAGCATTCCCCTTTGTCCTGAGAGCCAGTTGCCACATATTCTGAAATCTTGTCTGGGCAGAATTCTCCTGCCTTCTTGCCGGAAAGTGCGCAGATTCTTTCTTTTTTGAACTGTGCGGGCTTTTTGAAATCCTTTCCGTTGTTCCCTTGCAGAAGCACGAGCAAATCCCTTGCGATTTTTGCAGGAATAGAGCTTCCTGTCTTTCCGATGACTGTTTCGCCTGAAAAATTTCCCATCCAGATTCCCACGGTGTATTTTGGGGTTGCTCCCAGTGCCGTGATTGTCTGATATTGATTTGCCGTTCCTGTTTTGAACATAGCGGGAAATGGTGTCAAAAAAGTCTGATTGTATCCGAAACCGAGTGCACGGGAATCCCGGTCAGAAAGAATGTCGCAAATCAGCCTTGCTGTATTGACATCGTAGACCTGACTTGCTTCTTTGCGGGAGTTTGTGGCAGATTCGTTATTTTGAAGGGCTGCGTCTTGCATCATGCTGAGTGGAAGAAAATAGCCGTCGCGCGCAAATACCGAAAAGGCCTGGGTCATCTCGAAAATTGAAACTTCAGCACCTCCGAGGGCAAGCGAAAGCCCTGAATCAGCGTTTTTAAGAGAGTCGAATCCAAGTTCCGAGAGTTTTTTAAGATATGTATCAAGGCCGATTTCATTAAGAAGGTAGACCGCCGGAATATTCAGGCTTGAAGCAAGTGCGACCCGCAATCGGACAGGACCATTGAATCGCCTGTTGAAATTTTGTGGAACATAGAGATTTTCGAATCCGAATTCCATCGGAATATCCGGCAGCACAGAAGATGGCGAAAATCCTTTTTCAAGCGCAAGTGCATATAAAAAGGGTTTCATGCTGCTCCCCGGCTGCTGATAAGAAAGAACTCCGTCAACCTGACCATTGTGCGATTCATCGAAAAAATCAGCACTTCCGACCCATGAAAGAATTTTCCCTGTCTGAGTTTCACAAATCAAAATCGCTCCGTTTGTGAGCCTGTTTGACGCATATTTTTCAACTGACTGCCTGAGCATATCTTCTGCGGCATGCTGCAAAGCTAAATCCGCTGTCGTATGTAAATCTGCTGCCTTGCCGATTGGAGAATTTGGAAGCGTTGAAAGGTATCTTACAAAATGCGGCATTTCAAAAGGGTATGAAAAGGGCCTTCTTTTCGAATCAGAAGAAAAACTGTAAAGGGATGGCCTGCGTGGAATCTGGGAGAGAGTTTTGGCTTCTTCTTCTGTGAGGGCTGCAAGTTCTTTTGAGAAAAAATATCGTGCTGCGCTTGAAACGCCTTCTGTGTTGAATCCGAACGGCACATTGTTCAGATAGGCTTCAAGAATTTCTTTTTTTGAGAGCCGGGCTTCAAGCCTGAAAGCGTCAAAGGTTTCCCTGATTTTAGCGAAAATCGTGCGTTTTTGGGACGGCCTGATGATTCTTGCCAGCTGCATTGTGATTGTGGATGCACCGCTGACTGTGCGGAATTCCCTGACATTTTGAAAAATTGCCCTTAAAACCGAAGAAAAGTCAATTCCGTGGTGAGAATAAAAATGCCTGTCCTCGGCTTTGATAAATGAATCCTGTACAAAAAGCGGAATATCTTCAAGCGGAGTGAATTCCCTGTGGAGTCCGTCTTTTAGGGCGATGATTTGAATCAGTTTGCCCTGATTGTCAAAAACTCTTGTTGAAACGGGGCGGCTTTTGAATTCAGAAAGTTCGGGATAAGGAGAAAAGCGTATTAAGAGAAAAAAAATGGCAGTAATGAGTAAAAAAATCGGAATTATATAGAGAAATTTGTTTTTTTTCATGATTTTGAATGATGTTCGCATATTTTTAGGATTGACCAGAAGAAAAATCAGATTGGCTCGTAAAACTAAAATCCTGACCAAGATTATTGATTTTACTGTACTCAGCCACAAGATTTTCGACCGACCAGGCTGCATTTGCCGGGCTTGTGCTTGGAAGACAAGCTGCTTTTAAAGCAAATCTTTCTTCGTAGACCGAAGAACAGTGTTTTTTCCAGAGCGCGAAAGCTGTTTTTCCAGTACAGAATATGTGCCGGATTTTGCTCCTTGATAAAATTTCCGTAAAATCATTTGGAACGGCGTTTTTAATGCTCGCGTCACTTGCCCCGGAAATATCGCATTGTTTAAGCACATCCCAAAGGGCAATCTTATGACGAATCAGAAAATCCCGCCTTTCATTTATGGCTTCTAATCTTTCGCTTGCGCTGATCTTTTTGAGGGCTTTGTTTGGAAAGTTCAACTTCTCGCCGAATACGGTAAAAATTACTTCCCAGAACCGATTTTGAGGATGCATGTAGAAAAATCCGTTTTCCCTGCTTTTAGGGGAGGGAAGTGTGCCCAAAATCAGGACACGGCTTTCCTCATCCCAGACAGGGGAGATTTCGTGGACTATGGTTTCGCTCATTTTATGGTGTAGAGAATGCCGTCTGTCCGTCCGAAAACTTCGCTCTCATACATACATTCTGCACTGACTGGAGGCGTCGGGAATACACCTCTTCGTACGGCACGGAATTTAAATTCTGCGGTGGTTTTGCCTTTGCCAAATGAATCCCAGAAGAATTGAATCTCTGAATTGTAAATTGCCTGATTTGACATGTAATGATCGCCGCCATAGAAATAGCCCTCGTAATCATCATAGTCTTCTGAATATTCGTCGCTTCCGCTTGAAGTTTCGGCATCGTCAGGGCTTGTAATGAAGGTAGCATCAAGAATTTCTGCTCCGCTTGGAACAGGCGCGCGCAACGCAACAAAATCCCTGTCATAGCTTGAAGAAAGCGTGATTTTCACTTTGTAGGTTTTTCCGCTTTCAAGTTCAATCAGTGAATTGTCCTGCTTCATTTTGATTTCTTCACCGGTCGTATTGTCGTACAGCTGCATGACTAAGCCAAGGCCTTCATCGCGTGCGTTCTGAAGCTCGTTTGGAATGGTGTAACGCATCGTGGTGGTGTAGTAGAGTGACCCCCGTCCTTTTTTGCTGATTTCAAGAGGAAGTTCCGTATTTCTTGGAAGCGCTTTTAATTTGTCAGAATCGAATGGCAAAGTGACTGTTACAGGTTTTGATGCCGCTCCCTTAAAATCGCATTTTGCAAGTTCATCCTTATTGAACAGGGCCGTTGCATTGAGATTCGTTTTATCCAGATTGTTTGTTTTTATAAGGGTGTAGATTGATTCCAAAACGCGGGCAGTATTTGCTGTATTTTTCCAATAGCCAGCTCTCTGATTTCCAAGAAGAGAATAAATGAGTTTTGTATTCATCTGATCATCTTTATCAAGCAAAGTGAAAAGCTGAAGTGTAAGGGCAAGATTTTCTGCCTCATCGCCATTGTAAGCAAATGCCCATTTCGGAGCATTCGGATTTGTAATGTCTACGCCTCGGGTCTGAGGTCTCATGTAGGTCCTGATTTTTGAAGCCGCCTCTTTTGCGAGAGTTGATTTTGCACCATCTTTTGCGATAGAAGCGAGTCCCGAAAGTGCAATGGCCGCAATGTCCTGACCTTCCCTGCGGATGATAGAAGCAAGTTGCTCATCGAAAACAAGTTTGCCGTTCAGAGCGAGCACATAGTAGTTGTAGGCACGGCAATAATCATTGTAGAAAAGCGCAACTCTTTCATATTCTGAATCACTCTGAATGTGAAGCTCAGCCTGCTTTTTGAGGGAATTTGCCTCTGCGTAAATGTAATTGCACAATTTGTCAATGTCTATTGCCAAATCTTTTTCTTTATAGCCTCTCTGTAGTGCAAGCGCGTAAATGTGTGCGATTTTTGATGAGACAAAAAGATTTGACTTTGACGAAGTTGGCCAGTAACCAAAGCCGCCGTCACTGTGCTGACAGTTTTTCCAATCCTTGAAGTATGATTTTACGCATTTTCTGATATTGGTGACTTCATTTTCGAGATTGAATACATCAATGTAATCCTCAAAAATGACGAGCGGAAGGATGCGTGAACTCTGCTGCTCAAGGCATCCGAATGGATATTCAAAGAGATATTTTACAGCATCGCCCAAAAGTCCAAGTCTGGTTGCGTCAAGCGTCACTGCAAGGGTGCCGTCCGTTCTGTCGTCAGCATTTTCTGTCAATGAAGGAATTACGACTCTTTCTGTGACAGAAGCTTCTTTTTCCTCAAGCTGGCCGGTCGTCGTGACAGTTTCAAAAACATAAGGTTTTTCGATTTTGAGCGGACATACAAGTCTTTCATTCAAAACTTCACTTTTGACCGTGAATTCGAGAGTTACAAGCCCTGCCTTAACTGCCGCCAAATCAAAGTACACGACAGTGTTTGCACCGCCTGGAACAGTGATTTTATGCTCTGAAGTTCCGTCTACAAAGGCCTTTCCGTCTTTGAGCGTCAGACCTGATTCATCTTCTTTCTTTGCGTTTTCGCGTAGAGAGAGGGAAACCGATACTTCATGTGCCTTTTCGTCAAGATTTGTGAGAAGCACGCCAACTTCACTTGTATCCCGTTCGCGCAGCTGCCGTGGGAGAACCTGCTGAACATTGATTGGATTCTGTACTGCAATTTCATCTTCCTGAAGTGCAAGAAGTTCGCCGTTCACACCAAAAACGGTGATTCGATAAGTTGTGAGCGTGTCCGGAAGATTGAATTTCACAGATACTTTTCCGTTTTCATCAGTTTTGAGCATCGGCTCGAAAATTGCCGTCGGATTAAAGTCACTTCGTTCTTCCATTTTTTCATCATCAGAACTGTCGCCGCCCTTGAGATTTTTTACTTCGTAAGTTACAGGATCCATCAAATAATCGCGTGAATCGCCGCCTTTAACATGAAGCGGGAAGTTGCCTGCATTATAGAAGAAAGAAATCGGATCAGGAACATGATAGTCAATCAAGTCCAGAACTCCACGGTCAACCGCAAGCAAAGTAAGTTCTGCATTTGCAAGTGGCTTTCCGCCTTTTGTTGCATAAAGCGTAATTTCGGCTTCTTCGCCCGGCCTGTAAGACATTTTTGCGTTTTCAACTTTGACAGAGAAGGATTTGACTCTTGGATTTACGAAAAGCACTGCGGCTCCATAATATCCCTTCGGCTTGTCCAAATCGGCTTTTCCGTATTCATGAACAGGTTCGCCCTGTCGTACTGAATAAGAAGAAATTGAGACATAGAAGACCGGAACATAGTTTCGTGCCACAGGAATATCGATTACATGAACCGAACCATCCAAATGACGCACTTCTTCAGTGAAAATTCCTTCGCGTTCAACCGTAATCAGATAATTTCCTTCTGGAAGAGAACTTTCAAGCAGAATATGCGCTGTTTCGCCAGGATTATACTGATTTTTGTCAGGCGTGAGTTTTAGGGCGGTTGCATCATCCTGATACCATGAGACTTTACCGCTTCCAGTTACAAAGAATTCATATTCTGTGATTACATCGCGTCCCTGTTTGTCCGTTGTCGCAACCTGAATCTTGTGATAGCCCGGCTCTTTCGGTGTTACTGTGATTTTGCCGCTCTCTGAAAGATTTATGCTTTCTTCGCTTTCGGTAACATCGGTTTTTTCATAGCGGCTGTAAATGTCATCGATGCCCTGCTGCTGAACAAGATTCCATTCCTCGCGCGTAAGTTTTACATTCAATTTTTTTGCATTTCCGCTCAAAGCCTGTGCCGTTACTGAATTTGCAATGGCCTTACCGTCAGGAAGCGCAAGTTTGTAAGTGAAGGTGAGCTTTTCACCTTTGCGGGCGAATGAACTCTGCATTTCTGGCTTTGAAAGTCCAAGGTAGAATGATGCCGGATGAACGAGAACTGTTCCGACTGCCGTTACCTGCTGATTTGAGACATCTGTAATATCAGCGCTGAGCCTGTATCTGTAGGCCGCACCCTTTATGCTGTTGCCGCTGGTTTCGCATGAGATTGAAGCACTTCCGTTCGCGTCCAATGCTCCTGAATCTTCCCTGATGTGGTTTCTGCTTTCGTATTTGTCGCTTGGACCGAATTTGTACTGATTGAATTCAGGTTCGTCACTAGTAAAATACCATGGCTCCCTGAACCAGTTTGTTTCATATTTTGCGCTTGCAAGTGCGCCACCTGCGAGATAGCTTGCACCAAGTTTTGCCTGAACCTTTTCACCGGCGATTACAGGCGTTTTTGGCATAGAAACTTCAGTCTGGAATTTCAGCCGTTCAAAGTATGCGACATTGATTGAAAGCAACTGAGTCTTTCCTTCAGGCTCGCGTTTGTATTCAATTTTATAGAATCCTGGTTCAATGTCTTCCGGGATTTCAAATGAGCCGTAGAAACCGCCAGATTCGGTTGTTTTTCCTTCGATTTTTCCGAATTCTTTTGCATCGCGCCAAGTGTCTTCTTTGAGGGTGACAGTAAAATCACCTTCATACGGAAGGAAGGTGCCCAAAATCTGGTCGCGGTCGATTCCCCTGAAAGAAACTGTTTCGCCCGGCTTATAAAGGCCACGGTCGCTGAACATGAAAATCCTTGCTTCGGCTTTGATTTCATTCGGTACTTTTGAATAAGAATAGATTCCGCTTCTCCATGGCGAATGATTTTCCGGCTCAAAAATCACTTTGTCGTCATCTTTTTCTACAAAAATATACGGTGCATCCCAATAATCACCTGAAATTACGGATTTTACATTCTTTTCGGTTAGATTAATGACTGCCAGACCGTTTTTGTCTGTTACTGCCCATGGTGCATTTTCCTTGATTATAGAAAGATTTGCGCTTGGTTCATAGGCATATACTTTTGCACCTTCGACAGCCTTTCCGTCTGAAAGATTCGTGACCATCGCGGCAATCTTGTTGTATGAATATCGCACGGTGACACCAAGGTTCGTGACCTGAATGCTCGTTTTGTTCGTGTTCCAGTAGTAGGTTGATGAATCCCAGTTTGTCGGTTTTCTAGGAAGTTTTATCGCTGAGTAAAAATCTACCCAGCCCTTTTCGCCTAAAAGCTTATCCTCAAGATTTACGATTTCAAAAATCCTCTCATCCCGCGGCTCAACTGAAAGCTCTGTGCGGCTTCCTTCGTTTTCTGGAGAATAGACCAGTTCCGATGCTTTTGTTGAATCAAGGACTTCGTATGGATTTTCAGTGGTTTTGAGAAGGTATGCGCCATTGACAATATTCTGATACTCAAAAATCATTTTATGCGGGAATGTGCTTTCGAGCATCCTTACGCCTGAATCAGTGAAATTCGCGCTGCTTTCAGCTCCCGGAACTTCTATTTCAATGCTGAGTTTATCGCCTGAAAATTCAATGTTTCTTCCATATATATCTTTAAGATTTGAGTTGATTTCAAGTGCATATTTTGAGTGGAAGGTGACTGGCAGACCAAAGATTTTTACGGTACATCCTGAAAACTCAAAATTTTCATCTGTGAATGCAAGATTTTCGCCTTTTTCTGATTTTGCAGAAATCGACTGAAGCACTGAACTTTTTTCGACCGGATGAGAAAAATAGAGCTGGACAGGATTTGTGTATTTTCCGTATGAATGCATCTTGTATTCATATTCATAAGTGAATGGAGCGAGTGTGTTGAAACCGGCTGTCGTCTTATTCGTTTTTCCTGAAAGTGTCTGTGTGACAGAAAGAAGGACATGAGTGTTAAAAGGAGGCTCTTCATCCAAAAAGTAAGTGACTGTATCAATCATTTCCTGTTTGACGGAAAAACTGAGCTCTTTACTGCCTGCGGTGATTTTTGAGATTTTGCTGATTTCATCGGCATTTACGGGATAATTGAATTGAACTCGCAATTCCTTTGAATACTGCGGAGGAACATCATTTTTATCGACCCATTTGTCTTTTGAATAACCAGGGGCTGACCAGATGATTTTGAGAGGTGCGGCTTCGGTTGAAAAAGATTTTTCGCCTGTAAGTGATTTTCCGCTTAGAGATTTAACATTATCATTGATTCGGATTGTGTAGACCTGCATCGGATTTACGGCTTCTGTCGTGTCAAAAGAAAGGAGACTTGTTCCGTTCCATCTGAAAACGCCTTTGATTTCGGGTTCAATCGTCATTATCTCGCTTTTCGTGATTACTTCGCCTAATGAACTCAATGCAACGACTGGTTCTGAAAAAAGCACATAAAATGACGGAAAACGCACTTCTGCAGGAATTGCTCCCCGCGGCCCAAAATCAACGATTGTAAACGGCTCGTCTTTTTTGGAAGATTTTTTTGATTCGTTTTCATCTCCGCTCATTCTTGTGATTTCAGGATATTTGAAATCAGATTTTTTTGTGCTGTAAGAGGTTTTGTATTCTGAAAGATTTCGTAAGCCCGGTTCAATGCTTTCTGCTTTTGCGCCCTTTGCTTTGGGTGAAGAAAGACGGACTTTACCGGCGACACTTTCGCTTTCAGGCTCGTAAGGCGTGTAATCAGGTGTAAAGAAATTGCCCGCGTCAAAAACTCGTTCGCCTGTATCAAGAATTGTTAGTCCTGGTGCGGAATTTGGAATGTCGCTTTGAAATTGAAGTGATGATTTTTCGTTTTTGCATGAAACAACTGTCAAAAATCCAGCTGAGAGCAAAACTGCAAGAATTTTTTTCATAAAAAAAAGCCCTCTCAAAACTTTGATAGGGCTTATTATAATGTGTCAAATGTCGATTTTCAATCAGCTGTCTAAAAATGAAGAATTGACTCTAGTCATTGCTGAGCAGTTCAGGATGTTTTTCGGCGATTCTTCGTGCAAGATACAAAAATGGCGTATCCAGAATAGAAGTTACAATGAAGATTGCGTATCCGAAAATTAAAATCTGAATAATGATGTCTGCCGGGAAAACACCAGCAAAAGCGAGCAGGTTGAACACGACGACATTGATAAGCTGACTTACGAGCGTAGAACCGTTGTTTCTGAGCCACAAAAAGCGTTTTCTGTCACCGAATTTCTTTTCTGTCCATGCCCATACATGATGATATGCCCAGACATCGTACAATTCGCACACTACATATGCAAAAAGGCTTGCAAGCATGACTCTCGGTGTGTTTGCGAATACGGTTTTGATTGGAGTTGCCATAGTGTCAGCTTCTGCCGGAATGTAAAGGAACCAGCTCTGTGAAATCAAGATGAAAGTGATGTTTGCCGCAATTCCGAGTTTGACGCACTTGTTTGCTTCTTTTTTGCCGTAAAGTTCGCTCATGATGTCTGTCGCAAGAAAAGATGACGCAAAGAGCACATTACCGAGCGTGGTGTCCATGCCGAAAGCGTGAACGAGAATCAAAACTTCGATGTTTGCAGTGATTGTACAGATTACTGTCCATGCGAAGATTCCGTGCTTACCAAAAAGTCTGAAAAAAAGTACCAGTCCGCCAAAAAAAACAGGTACCGATGCCAGCATTAAAATTTCATTCATAATAATTATTCTCCTATAAAGTGAAAAAGAGACGCGTCTTTATTTTCGTCTGTCGATGGCTGAAAAAAGCCGTGATTTCGCGATTGCCTCGTAGTCTGTGTCTGGTTTTCCGTAATTTGCAAACGGATAAATTGCAATTCCGCCGCGAGGTGTGAAAATTCCTTCAACTTCGATGTACTTTGGTTCGAGAAGCTTTACGAGGTCTTTCATAATGATGTTCACGCAGTCTTCATGGAAATCGCCGTTGTTTCTGAATGAAAAAAGGTAGAGTTTCAATGATTTTGATTCGACGAGAAAACCATCAGGAATGTAGTTGATTCTGATTTCGCCGAAGTCCGGCTGTCCGGTTTTTGGACAAAGTGAAGTGAATTCAGGGCAGTTGAATGTGACCATATAGTCATTGCCCGGATGCTTGTTCGGAAATTTTTCGAGAATTTCCGGCGCGTAGGTCGTAACATATTTTGTGCCGTTTGCACCCAAAAGTGTTACGCCAGAAAGTTCAGATTCTGAACGCATAGAGATGTCCCCCTAGTTTTGTTTTATGTCAGGATGGTTACGAACTGACAGGGGAAACATCATATATGCAATTTACCGTCTTAGTCAATATCAAAAGAGTACATGCACAGGGGACAGATTGCTGTGTTATATTCGGCGTGCGCTACTATCCCTAGCGCTTTTCTACCGTCCAGCTATTTGCCGTCTCGCCAAGGATTTTGCTCAGTTCAGGAAGAATTTCCTGCATTTTCTCGTCCAGTTTGAATGGGAAATTTACGATGAACATTCCGCTGCCATACAATGAAGCAAGCCCCGTCATGTCCTCTTTGCGCTTGATTTCCATCTGTATGTCAAGAATCTTTGCTTCGGTTGAATCTACGCTTGCGGCAATTTTTTCTTTCATCATGGAGATTTCCATGCTTCGGTGGGCGACAAGCGGGTACCACAATGCGATTATTCCCGCGTTCCATTTTTTATGCACCCTGGCGATTACTTCACCGCACTTTTCAAAGTCACTTGCATCCTCAAAACTAGGGTCAATCACTGCCAGTCCGCGCTTGATTTTTGGCGGAGTGATTGCAGAAAGCAGTTCGTAGCCGTCTCTTTTGTGCAATTTCGGCTCAAAAAAGATTTTTCCGCTTTCTTCGCACATTTTTCTTCTATTATAAACACATTCTTTCAGCTCTTCGAAAGCCCTTGGATGCAGTTCAGAAAGAATCTGCTCATCGCCTTGTCGTAAAAAAGCATTTTCAATCAGCGGTGAGCCAGGATATTCTCCGTGCGAGTAATAATCTTTGATGATGCTTAGAAAATTCGCCAGAGAGGGCAGTGCAGAACTCAAATCCTGATTCATGATTTTTTCGATGCCGCTGGATGCTTCCCCTGTTTTTTGTGCGCGCTCATCGTCAAGGCGGTAAATCCCGCTCCCTGCATGTGTGTCAATAACAGTGAAGGGCTTTTCTTTCTGGCAAAGATGCTCAAGAATCAGTGATAGCGTGAGATGCTTTAGGATGTCTGCGTGATTTCCGGCATGATAGGCGTGAATGTAGCTTAACATAAAAAGGGTTGGAGATGGGGGGAATTGAACCCCCGTCCGAAAGTGGAAGCCAAATACATCTACATGTTTAGTTATGCGAGGTGTTTGTCGGGAGCAGGTAGCAGCATAACAAGCGTCTCCTCCGTATTTTGAGTAAAAGTCCCATGCGCACCCCAAAAATTACGCACAGCAAGTCCCTGTTTGTGACGGAAGTCGTGATGTTAGGAACAGCACACCGCGAGTTCCGGCTCAAGCGCAATTAAGCAGCGAGAGCTTCTGCGAAAGAAGTTTCTTCAACTTCTTCTTCTTTTCTTTCGAAAATTGCAGTTATTGTTTTCTCAGTTTAGGGAACCTTGACTCCCACATGCAGTAAGTGCCTTGATCACAATCGTCGAAACCGGTGCACCCCCTTTATTTTTTCAATGTAAATATACAGATGAAAGCATGCAAAGTCAAGGAAAATGCCAAAAATCTTGAGGAATTTTCTCGTCTTGATGATGTCATGCTTATGATATAAAATCTTTTCCATGAAAAACGAATCTCTTATTAATGATTACAAAAAATTCCTGGACAACGGGAAGACTGAGCGTGAATGTGTCAGCCAGCTTATCGCATGGGCAGAAACTGCGGGATTTAAGAACGCACTGACCTGTGACAGCTTAAAAGCCGGCGACAAAGTTTACATTCAGAAAATGAACAAAGCTATCGCATTTTTTGTGCTTGGAAATGAACCAATTGAAAAGGGCATGAATATTCTTGGTGCCCATATTGATTCTCCGCGCCTTGATGTCAAGCAGAATCCTCTCTATGAAAAGGATTTCCTTGTTTATTTAAACACCCACTATTATGGAGGAATAAAAAAATACCAGTGGGTAACTCTTCCGCTTGCTATTCATGGCGTTGTCTGCAAAAAAGACGGCACAACTGTGAATATTCGTGTGGGCGAGGATTCAGGTGATCCTGTATTCTGCATTTCTGACATTTTGCCTCATCTCGCTCAAAAACAAATGAAGGAAATTGCGAGCGATTTTATCACCGGTGAAAGCCTCGATTTGATTTTAGGAAGCGGAATCCCATCAAAAGACGATGAAAAGTCTGGCGAAAAAAAAGAAAAGCCTTCTGCAAAAAAAGCAATCCTTGCAATCTTAAAAGAAAAATATGAAATCGAAGAAGAAGATTTCGGTTCTGCAGAGCTTGAAGTTGTTCCTGCTGGGAATGCAAGGGATTTGGGCTTTGATCGCTCACTGATTCTTGCGTATGGTCAGGATGACAGAAGCTGTGCATACACTTCAGCACGCGCTTTGATTGAAAGCAATGCCTCAAAGCGCACAAATTGCTGTATCTGTGTCGATAAAGAAGAAATCGGCTCTGTTGGTGCTACCGGCATGGAAAGCCGCTTCTTTGAGAACGCTGTTGCCGAAGTAATTGCCCGCATGGACGGCGCTTATTCTGATTTAACTCTTCGACGCTGCCTTGCAAACTGCAATATGCTTTCAAGCGATGTAAACGCCGCTTTTGACCCGATGAATTCAGACCTTTTTGATAAGGATAATGCAAGCTTCCTTAACGGCGGAATCGTATTCAATAAGTACACTGGCAGCCGTGGAAAGAGTGGTGCAAGTGATGCAAATCCTGAATTCATCGCCCGACTGCGCGGCTTGCTCGACAAGGCGAATGTAAAATATCAGATGGCAGAACTTGGAAAGGTTGATCAGGGCGGTGGCGGCACTATTGCTTATCTTGCCGCAAAATACGGAATGAATGTCCTTGATGCTGGCGTTTCAGTTCTTGCAATGCACGCCCCTTGGGAAATCACTGCAAGAGAAGATATCGAACAGGCTTATGAAGCCTACAAGGCATTCCTGACGCTGGAGTAAGTGGAAAGCTGAAAGTGGAAAGCTGAAAGTGGAAAGCTGAAAGTTTCCGGATTAAAAAAAATGCCTGATTCATTAGGATTGAGGTGCTTGATTTTATCTCGCATATCCTTTTGAATCAGGCATTTTGTTTTCGGAGCCGGCTTTCTGTTCTCCGTTTTAAACTTTCCGTTTCTAAGCAGTCTGCTGTTCAATAAGAAGCTGGTCAAGGTTTGGCTTTACTTTGCCTAGAACGATGTCCTTGGTAACAGTGAGGTGCTTTTTACCCTTGATGCTAGGAGCTTCGTACATTAAATCCATCAGCAGCTTTTCAACGATAGAACGAAGGCCTCGTGCACCTGTTTTCTGCTTGATTGCAGTTTCTGCGATTTCATCAAGTGCTTCGCTCGTGAAGTCAAGGTCAAGGTCGTCCATTTCAAATGAAGCCTTGAACTGCTTTGTGATGGCATTTTTCGGTTCTGTAAGAATTCTTGTCAAATCTGCCTTTGTAAGCTCTTTGAGAGCAACAGAAATTGGCATACGACCAATAAGCTCAGGGATGATTCCGAATTTAACAAGGTCATCCGGCGTACACTGGTTAAGAAGTTCCATGCGCTGTGTTTCGTCCATTGTTCCGACATTTGAGCCGAAACCAAGTGAATGAGCTGCAATTCGCTGTTCAATGATTTTTTCGAGACCAACAAATGCACCGCCCAAAATGAACAGAATATTTGATGTGTCAATCTGAAGCATTTCCTGATTAGGATGCTTTCTTCCGCCCTGTGGAGGAACAGAAGCCTGTGTACCTTCGATGATTTTCAAGAGAGCCTGCTGAACGCCTTCGCCAGAGACGTCTCGTGTGATTGAAGTGTTTTCGCTCTTACGGCCGATTTTATCAATCTCATCAATGAAGATGATTCCTCGTTCTGCTGCCGGGATGTTTCCGTCTGCGGCATTAATCAGCTTGAGAAGAACATTTTCGACATCTTCGCCGACATATCCTGCCTCGGTGAGAGTGGTTGCGTCTGCAATTGCAAACGGAACCTTGAGCTTTTCGGCAAGAGTTTTTGCAAGAAGAGTTTTGCCGCTACCAGTCGGACCAATCAGAAGAACATTCGATTTTTCGATTTTAACTTCATCGTCTGCTCTGATTGTGTCGAGTTTTGACATTCGTTTGTAGTGGTTGTAAACGGCAACAGAGAGTGCTTTTTTGGCATAATCCTGACCGATTACATATTCGTCAAGATAAGCCTTAAATTCTTTTGGAGAAGGTACTTCTGTCATGTCAATCGGGTCAAGAGATTTATCCCGTTGAGCAAGCATTCCTTCACAGACAGCGATACACTTGTCACAGATATAAATTCCGCTGGTCGGAGCTGCTACAAGATGTCTTTTTTCATCGCCCGATTTTCCGCAGAAAGAGCAGTACTGTGTGTCAGAACGAAATCCACGCATTATTTACCCCCATTTGATTCTGATGCAACACGAGACGGCATAACTTTGTCTACGATTCCGTAGGCAAGTGCATCTTCTGCACTCATGAAGAAATCGCGCTCAATGTCTTTTGCTACTTCGGATTCAGATTTACCGCATTTTTCAGCAAGATATTTGATTGAAAGCTGTTTGAGCCGAATGATTTCTTTGGCCTGAACAGCAATATCGCTTTCCTGTCCCTGAACTCCACCGCGTGGCTGATGAATCATTACACGGCAAGAGGGAAGTGCAAATCTCTTTCCTTTTGTGCCACCTGCAAGCAAAATTGCTCCCATGCTTGCAGCCTGTCCGATACAGATTGTCTGAATGTCGCATTTGACGTACTGCATTGCATCGTAAATTGCGAGACCTGCTGTTACGCTACCGCCTGGAGAGTTGATGTATATGCTGATGTCTTTGTCCGGATTTTCTGATTCCAAAAATAGAATCTGTGCGACTACAAGATCAGCGTTCAAATCGTTGATTTCGCCGTCAACAAAAATAATTCTGTCGCGCAAAAGGCGTGAATAAATATCATAGAATCGTTCGCCGTTACCGCTTCTCTCGATGACGCTCGGCATGTAGTTGTTCATCTGTTCGTTCATTATTTCCTCTTTTTATAAATATAATGAATTTATTTTAAAAAGTCCAAAAAAAACGGAATGTTCCCGAAAAAAAGAAACATTCCGCTTATACCTGCTCGGGAAAATGATTTTTCTCAGACTTTAATGCCTGTTAGCGATTGAACAAGTCCTTGAAAGCAATCTTGTCACCCTTTGAGAGCTTAACTTCAGCAAAAATCTCTTTGTAGAGTTTCTGCTCTTTTGCTTCGTCAATGAGATATTCTTTTGAGCGTGGATCAGAGTAGTGCTGTTTAACTTCATCAACAGTGATTCCGTTTCCGTCAGCGATTTTCTGATATTCTGCTTCAATTTCCTCTGGTGTAACAGAGATGTTTCGTGCTTTGAGAAGTGCATCAACGATGATTCGGCTCTTGAGCATTTTCTCTGCATCGCCAGTCCATTCTTTAAGCATGTCTTCTTTTTTCTGGCCTGAAGCTGAAATCATGCGGTCGAGTTCTTCTACAGTTGTCTGGAACTGCTGAGCCATCATTCTCCAGCGTCCGTCAAGCTCTGCGTTCAACATGCTTGCAGGAATCTCAAACGGATATTTTTCGATAAGCTGTGAGAGAAGGTCATTTGTCTTGATTTCGTTGACTTTATTTGTCTTTGCATTTTCAAGATTGCGCATAATGTCTTTTTTGAGGTCATCAAGTGTCTTAAATTTCTCGTTGACATCCTGTGCAAGCTCATCATCCAAAGCTGGAAGATTGCGGACTTTAATCTGTTTTACAGTGACAGCATAAGTCTTTGTTTTGCCTGCGAGTTCTGCGTCTTTCTCGTCTTTGCCGTATTTCTTTGTGATATCTTTTGATTCACCTTTTTTGAGGCCAATCAAATCATCATCAATTTTGTAGACATTTTCTGCTGTTCCGAGAGTGAAAGTGAATTCTTCGCGTTTTGTAGAAGCGATTTCTGCACCATTTTCATCTTTTTCAACGATAGAGATTGTGATGATGTTGTCTTTTTCTGCCTTTTCATCATCTTTTTTATCGATTACGACAGCATTTCGTTCCTGAATGCCTTTGAGCTCTTCGTTGAGTTCTTCATCGCCGACTGTTACCTGTGGTTCTTTGATTGTAACACCCTTGAAATCGAAAGATGCTGCATCAACCTTCGGGAAAACATCATAAGTTACTGTGTAGACGAAATCTTTTGATGTATCGAATTCCGGCATTTTTTCGAGAACTGGCTGTGCGTATGGAAGAGGGCGGTTCTCAAGTTCTTTTTCGTCAGAGAAAATCTCGTTCAATGACTTGTCGATGAGGTCGCTTGCAGCTTCCATTTTAATCTGCTCGCCGTATTTTCGTTCAAGAACTGATGCTGGAACATGACCTTTTCGGAAGCCAGGAATCTGAACATTCTTAGTGTATTTGCTCATTGTCTCTGAGTAGCTGTCTGCCACATCTTTTTTAGCGATTGTGACTGTGAGTTTTGCCGATGAGTGCTCCAATTTTTCGATTTCTTTGGTGACTTTCACGCTTATTCCCCTTAAATGTGTTGAAATAAAAAAAGCGATTCAGATGAAAATCTAAATCGCTCAAGTTAGAGCGGAAAACGGGATTCGAACCCGCGACATCCACCTTGGCAAGGTGACGCGCTACCACTGCGCTATTTCCGCAAAAAATTAATTCGCATCTGTATATTGCAATAAACTGTTTAACAGTTAGAGCGGAAAACGGGATTCGAACCCGCGACATCCACCTTGGCAAGGTGACGCGCTACCACTGCGCTATTTCCGCAAAAATTGTGCGAGAGAAGGGACTTGAACCCTTACGCCGAAGCACTAGATCCTAAGTCTAGCGTGTATGCCAATTTCACCACTCTCGCGAGTTAAACCGGCATCGGCAGTAATGCCTCAATTCCGATTCCCATCAAGCTTTTGGCTTGAATGAGCGACCGGGGGCTCGAACCCCGGACCCACAGATTAAGAGTCTGTTGCTCTACCAACTGAGCTAGTCGCCCGAATAATCAGTTTGATGCGTCCGACACGGATCGAACGTGCAACCTACGGATTCGAAGTCCGTTACTCTATCCAGTTGAGCTACGAACGCAAGATTGGGTGCCTGATGGGGCTCGAACCCACGACAATCAGATCCACAATCTGACGCTCTACCACTGAACTACAGGCACCATGTAACTGATGTTTGATACTATATCAGAAATCAGTAGAATGTGTCAAGAGTTTGGAAATGAAAAATCAATAATTTTGTAAAAAAAATCAAATCCAAACCCTTAAAAAATTAAGCTATCAGTTTTTTAACGGCTTCAAGGTCTGCATCCTCTGGTGAAAGATGAGCCTTGACGCTTCCTACGAAAACTGCCCTTGCTGATTTTACGCGTTCTTCCCAATCGGAAATCCACTGACCTTCGCCCCAGTCGTAGGAACCGAACAGACCGACTTTTTTTCCGCTCAAGCTGCCTTCGATTTCGGAGAAAAAGGTTTCCATTGAATCATCAAGCTGTTCTGCTCCCATTGCCGGACTTCCGAGAAGAATCAAATCTGCGGAAAGTGTATCTGCAGAATCTGCATTGTCAGCGGTTGAAATGCTCAATTCATGACCTGCTGATTTTGCTGCCTCAGCCACTGCATTTGCCAGCTGTTCCGTGTTTCCTGTTGTCGTTGCGTAAACGATTGCTACCTTCATTTTGATGCTCCTTTTTGATATGTATATTTTTTAGTTACCAGTGGAACTGAAAGTCCAGAGGCAAGTAATTTCATGCATGTTTCACTGCATTTTTTGTACAGATTCATACGGCGGATTGCAGTTTCTTTGTCACCGTAAACTTTCCAGGTTCCGGAATATTTAAAATCCCTGGCCCCGTGCGTTTCAAAACCGATTACATCTTCGAGAGGGTAGCCTAAAAAGAGTCCGACTTCATGCGGAAAAATTGCGTTTGCCGAAAGCCTGTGCAAAAGTTCAGAAAGTACATATTTGATGCCCTTTTCAACATGATATCCTTTTGAAGATAGATATTTTTTGTTTTCTGGTTTTTCAAGGATTTTTTCTAGAAGATTTTTATCATAGACGAAAAAAAGGAAGCGGCCGTCATTTTTCTTTACAGGTACAAAAAATTTCTTTTCCTTTGAAAACTGGCACTTCCATTGCTGAAGATGCTCTGAACCGTCTAAAAACTTTTGATTTGACATTGAAAAAAGACAGGCCGGCTTGATGCCGCATAATGCCGGTGAAGCACAGTGAATTATAGTCTCATCAAAACCCATTTGTTTACTCCAAAAAAAATGGCGGGGAAAAGCAAGAAACAGTCAAAAAGCCTTGCCCCGCCAAAGAGGTACTTAAAGAGTTAGGTTTAGCTAACTTACAAAGTTACTATATGCTAATTAAAGTTTTATGTCAATAACTTTAATGCAAATTTTAGATTACAACTTCCAGCTTACTGCCTTTTTGCGTGAATCGATGAAGCGGGAATAGATGCCGCCCAGGTTTACGAGTTCTTCGTGTTTTCCCTGCTCAGCGATTTTGCCTTTGTCGAGAACGATAATCTGGTCGGCGTTGCGGACTGTCTTGAGTCGGTGTGCAATCATGATTACCGTTTTTTCTTTTGTGAGCTGGGTGATTGCGGCCATCAAATCGCGCTCATTTTCTGGGTCAACATTGGCTGTGGCTTCGTCGAGTATTACTATCGGGGCGTTTTTCATGATTGCGCGGGCGATTGAGATTCGCTGTTTTTCGCCGCCAGAAAGGCTTGCTCCTCCTTCACCGATTACCGTATTGTAACCGTCCGGCAAGGCAGAGATGAATTCGTGGCAGCAGGCTTTTTTTGCGGCTTCAATTACGCGTTCCATCGGTGCGTCTGGCTCGCCGAAGCGGATATTGTTTGCGATTGTGTCATGGAAAAGATAGACATTCTGGAATACGAAGCTGAAGTTTGCCATCAGACTGTCCATATCGTAATCCCGTATATTTTTTCCTGCAAGCGTGACTTCGCCTGAATCGACATCCCAGAAGCGGGCCAGAAGGTGACAGAGAGTTGTCTTTCCGCCACCAGAAGGCCCAACGATTGCAGTCGTGCTTTTTTCAGGAATCGTAAGCGAAACACCGTCGATGATTTTTTTCTTGTCGTAAGCAAAGGAAATGTTTTTTGCAGAAAGTCCCGGGGCGTTGCGGGGTGTCCCCGCAGAAGGGGTAGGCGGAAATGGCGAAGCCATTGTAGCCGAGGGGGAGACTTCCCCCACATTGCTCACTGCTACTTGCTCATTGCTAATTAGCTTCATGGTCGGAACATTGAGAATTGCCTCTGCTTTTTTTACTGCAATGTCGATTACGCGGAGAAGTGCTGAGTAGTTTCCGCCTGATTCCATTGCACCAAAAAGCATGAAGGAACAAATCAGCATTACGGCGCAGTTTGAAAGGTGCATCGTGCCATTTAAATAGAAGGAAATTGAGGCCAGCATGATTGCGACACCGGCGAGCTTTGCGATGATGCTTTGGATACAGGCAAACGGGATGCAGTGCAGTTCCATTTTGATGAAGGTTCTCTTGCATTGGTCGATTATGGCATTCAGTTCTGTGCGGCGTTTGCCAGTGATATTGTAGGCGCGGACTTCGGCGATTCCCTGAATGTATTCGAGAATTTTTGAGACCTGTGCCGTGTCTGCTTTGTCTTTTTGAACCGAAAGCGAGCGGACTGAAAGACGCATGAAAATGTTTACGAATTGGAAGGTTCCGAAACCTGCGAGGGCAATCAGTGCAATCCGCCAGTCAAAGAAGAAAATCATGGCGATTATGAGTGCTGAGTCCAGAAGTCCCTGCATTACAAGCATTACGGCTCTGGTAGCAACATCGCCTAAAAGTTCCATAGTGTTCGTGGTGACTGAGGTGATTTGTCCGAGCGAGTTTTTGTTGAAGTAGCCCATCGGAATGTAGCGCAGATGTTCGGCGATTTCTATGCGTTTGTTTGCTGCCGTTCTGTAGCCGCCTTCTGTCTGCCACATGCTCATGTTCTTTTTTGTGATGATTGCACCGACCAGGCTGAATGACATGATTCCGAATGAAAGCCAGATTGTGTTTGCCGTGAATGGAACTCCGTCCTTGAGGCTTCTGATTATTCCAGAAATCATTACGGCAACGGCGGCAATTCGTAGTGCCATGAAAAATGAATTGACTACGCCGATTATCATTGCAAGGTGAAATTTGCGGCGATTTTCTTTGTCGCAGAAATTGAAAAATCTTCCTAAAATCTCAAACATTATGCTGCCTCCCCACTGTCTTTTGATGAAATGTGTGCTTCCCACATGTCTTTATATAGCCCATCTTTTGCAAGAAGTTCTTCATGCGTTCCCTGTGAATCAACCAGACCGTCTTTGATGACTACGATTTTGTCTGCATCCTGAATTGTTGAAAGCCTGTGTGCGATTACAATCAGCGTTTTTCCTTTTACAAGATGTGCGACACCTTCTTGAATGATTGCTTCGTTTTCAGGGTCGGTGTAGGCGGTTGCTTCGTCAAGGATTACGATTGGTGCGTTTTTCATCATTGCGCGGGCGATTGCGATTCTTTGTCGCTCTCCGCCAGAAAGGTGTGTTCCGCTTCCGCCGACGATTGTGTCAAAGCCGTTTTCAAGGCTCATGATGAAGTCGTAGCAGCCGGATTTTTTGGCAATTTCTTCGACTTCTCTGTCCGTTGCTTCCGGCTTTCCGAGACGAATGTTTTCACGCACGCTGAGGTCAAAGAGGAAGTTGTCCTGGCTGACATATGCGACGCGACGGTTATATTCTTCAAGTGAAAGATTTTTGATATTCACGCCACCGATTTCGATAGAGCCGGAATCAACATCCCAAAGTGACGCAATAAGCCGTGCAATCGTTGATTTTCCGCTTCCGCTTGGTCCGACAAGGGCTGTGTATGAGCATGAATGAAGTGAAAGATTTATGCCATGAAGGATTTCATTGCCACACGGATTCGGAATTGCTACGCAATTCCCTTTTGAAGTATTTTTTTCTTGATTTTGCGTTAGCAAAATCGAATCTGTGTGGCTTTTTTTAGAGTCTTTCTTATACGAAAATCTAACGTCCTTTAGCACAATTGAATTATCTTTTGGCGTTTTTATGTCTTTTTCCGGGCGTTCGAGTTCCGGCATGTAGAGAATTCCGCCGACTTCACCGAAAATTACTCCGGCTTTTGCAATGTCGTCGTGGTAAGAATAGACTACAAGAAGCGGCTGAATCACGCTCATAGAAAGGATGATGATTGTGATGAAATCTACGGCAGAAAGAGTTCCGTTCAAAAAGAAATATCCGCCGATTGGAAGGACTGAAAGAAGTGTAGAAGGGGCAATTACAAAGGCGATCGTGAAAGGCCAGATGCAGTCGCGCATCCACTCAACATAGCAGTCAGAGCCTTCTTTTGCTGCAACGACGAATTTTTCGTAAGATGACTTTGATTTTCCGAAAGCTTTTATGACTTCGATTCCGTTGATGTATTCGACCGCCGTATCATTCAGGATTTTTGTCTTGTCGATTGCGTTCTGAAAACGTTCGGTCATATTTCGCATCATGAAGCAGGAAGCAATCAGGCCGATTGGAAGCGTAATCAGCGAGGCAAATCCCATGCGGGCATCGAGATGGAAAAGATAGATAAACATTACTACCGGAAGCAAAAGATTGCTCGTCCATTCAGGAAGGATGTGGGCGAGAGTCGTTTCCATGCTGTCGATTCGTTCGATGAGGATGTTTTTGAGAGTTCCAGACGGCATATCAAGGACAGATCCCAGTGGAACTCGGGCAAGCTTGTCACACAATTTTTTTCTGATGTTCGCAAGCAGGTTGAAAGTTGCAACATGGCTCAGCGTGGTTGAAATCATGTGGAAAAATGCATTTCCCACCCAAAATGCGGCAGTAATTCCGGCTTCGAGAAGGTAGACATTCCAGTCACGCACTCCGTCCAGAAGCTTTCTTACAATATCCGCGATGATGATGTAAGGAGCAAGAGCACATGCCACGCAGAGGACTGCAAAGAATATGCTCGCCCAGTACATGGGCTTTTTTTCGCCCGCGAATGTGAAAATCCACGAAAGAAGTGATTTCTTTTGTTGTTTCGGTTTGTTTTCCATTAATTGACCCCCTAAAGATACATTATTAATTTTGTTAGATTAGGCTAACTGTTTTATATAACACTGTTATATTATTGTCAAGAAGATTCTCTTAAACTATACTTTACTTATGGCAGAAAACACTTTGCAGAAAATACACGAGATTGCAACAGCCGAATTTTTGGAAAAAGGATTTCGTGGTGCCTCGCTTCGCGAAATCGTTAAAAAGGCAGGGGTCACGACCGGGGCATTTTACGGCTACTACAAGAGCAAGGAAGAACTTTTTTCGGCTCTCGTAAAGCCTCATGCAGATAATGTGGCGAATATTTTCGGCGGTCTGATTGAGCAGTTCAAAAGCCTGCCAAAAAGCGAATGGGCAGCCAACATGGCGACTTTCTCAGAAAAAGGCATCGCTCAGATTTACGAATACGCTTTCAATCACAAAGATGCTTTCCGCCTGATTCTTAATGCAAGCGAAGGAACGGAATTTGAGAATTTCGTCCATAATATCGTTGAGCAGGAAATTGAAATCACCCACATTTTTTACAAGGAAATGGAAGAGCAGGGCTACGAGCCGTACGCATTCGATCCAACCCTTGAACACATCATCATATCAGGCGAATTTGCGGCTATCTTCGAGCTGATTATTCACGACATTCCCTTTGAAGAAGGCATTAAATGTGCCCAAAAAATCCACGATTTCTATGAAGCAGGCTGGCAGAGCGTTTTGAAGCTGAATTAATAATTTTATTGACTGAAAACCTTCGTTTATGCTATAACATCGTTATATAACACTGATATATATTCGAGGTTTACCTATGGCATTTATCAACAACAAATGGGTTGCTTTTGGCGTTGGAGTTGCGGCTGGTGTCGCAGCTGTTTCTCTTGTAAAAAATCCAGCTTTCAAAAAAGCTTGTGCAGCTGTCGTTGGAAAGGGCTTGCAGCTCAAAGACGATGCTTGTGCTTTCGCTGAGTCTGTAAAAGAAGACGCACAAGACATCGTTGCCGAAGCAAAATACAACAATTCAAAAAAAGCCGAGGCTAAGGCATAAAAAGCGCGGCGGAGCGAAGCTGATTTTCAAAAACATGAACTGAGATTTTCACTCCGCCCAATGACCGTTTACACGAGGCAAAATCTTGACCGTCACAATTCATCATGCTCTGCCTGGCCGAATCCGCATTCACTACGATTTGCACGAAATCACTCCCAGGCAGGCAATTCTCGCACAGAGCCTTATCGCCGTTCAGGAAGGAATTATCGATATTTCCGTCAACACGAACATCGGCTCTTATCTGATTCTGTTTGATTCTTCAATTATATCACAGTCCCAAATCGAAAATCTTTTTAAAGCTCTCGGCTCAAAGTATCTAGATGATGAAAAACTTCTTGAGGCTGTCTCGCAGATTCCAATCACCGAAAGCATAATGAGCATTTTTGTCAGCACGATGATAAATCATTTTGCCAAAAAACTGCTTCCGATTCCTATCAGACGGATTTTGCTTTTCTCGAACATTGTTCCGCGAGTCCTTTCTGCACTCAACAATTTGTTTACCGAAGGAAAGATTTTCAGCACGCAGATGCTTGATGCCACAGCCCTGACTACGGCGGCTTTCACCGGCAACACGAACACGGCAAGTTCAATCTCAATGCTACTCTCTTTAGGCGAAGAAATTGAGGAAGTCACAAAGCGGGTTTCTTACGGAAATCTTGCTCACAAACTTCTGATTTCAGACGAACCTGTTCATATTCTTGAAGACGGCGAAGAAAAAACAATCCCTGCTGAAGCTCTCAAAAAAGATGACCTTGTTATTGTCCGCGAAGGAAGCATGATTCCTTGTGACGGCACGGTTGAGAGTGGCGAGGGCATGGTTAATCAGGCGAGCATCACGGGCGAAAGCCTTCCTGTTGACAAAAAGGCGGGAAGCGGAGTCTTTGCGGGCACGATTTTGAGCGAGGGCGAGCTTGTAATCCGCACCCGCTCAACAGGAAGAGACACAAAGGTTCAGAACATCATTCAAATGATAGACAATTCCCAGAACCTAAAAGCAAATGTACAGCGGCGGTCAGAAAACCTTGCAGAAAAAATCGTTCCGCTTAATTTTGCACTTGCCGGCCTTACCTGGCTTTTTACCCGAAATCTTACAAAGACCATGTCAACGCTGATGGTCGATTATTCATGTGCAATGAAACTTGCCGCTCCGATTGCAGTTCTTTCTGCCATGAAAGAAGCTGCAGGCTATGGAATAAGCGTAAAGGGCGGAAAGTATCTTGAAGAGGCTGCCGAAGCCACAACGATTATCTTTGACAAAACCGGAACTCTCACTTATGCGAACCCCAAAGTCGAAAAAATTTATGCAATGAAAGATTTCAGCGAGGATTTTGTCTTGCAGACTGCGGCCTGCCTTGAAGAGCATTTTCCGCATCCACTCGGTCGTGCCGTCGTTGCCCATGCCGAAGAAAAAGGCCTTTTCCACCCGGAAAATCACACGAAGGTCGAATACATCGTGGCGCACGGAATCGCATCAACTTTGGACGGCAAAAAAGTGCGGATTGGAAGCGCGCATTTTATCTTCGATGACGAAAAAATTCCATTCGATGAAAAAGTGCATGAAATTCAGTCTGAATCCGCAAAAACTGGTCAGTCGCTTTTGTATCTTTCTTACGACGGAGAACTTGCGGGCGTGCTTGCAATCGGAGACCCTGTGCGCCCCGAAGCGAGGGAAGTCATTCAGAATCTCAAAAAAACAGGAATCCGCCGCTGCGTCATGATTACAGGGGACACCGAAGGTGCGGCCAAAAATATCGCTGAGAGTGCAGGTCTTGACGGCTGGTATTCACAGGCCCTGCCCGAAGATAAAGTCAGCCTGATAGAACGGGAAAAGAAAAACGGCAAAGTGATTATGCTTGGAGACGGAATCAACGATGCTCCGGCATTGAGTGCGGCTGATGTAGGAATCGCAATCGAAGGAAGCTCGTCAATCGCAAGCGACACTGCGGACATCGTTCTGAGTGAAGGTGGTCTTAACAATGTCGCGACAACACGAGTTCTGGCTCAAGGCTTAATTCAAAAAATCAATCATAATAATGCCTTCATAATAGAAGTAAATTCTGCTCTGCTTCTGCTCGGAGTGTTCGGGCTGATTTCGCCACAGCTTGCGGCAATCCTTCACAATTCGGTCACAGTCGGAATCAGCGTAAAAGCAATGGAGAACATTCTATGATTACAAGTTTTTTTCCTGGGCGAGTCCGGCTCAGGGCACCGATTTTTAAGGAAACTGATTTAGTTGAAAAGGCGCGCGCAATTCTTTCAAAATCTGACGCGGTAAAAAATATTGAGACAAATCCTGTGACTGGGAGTGTTTTAATCGAATACAATCCCTCAAAAGTTCCGATGGAAAAACTTTTGCCGATGCAGGATTTTTTTGCCAGGCTTGCCTGTGAAGCCCAGCATTTTGACGGAAAAGCCGAAAGCCGCGATAAGATTTCACAAATGCTTTCAGCTCTTGAAGGTTTGTTCTAAATAATTAATCTTCTAAGCACTGTTGGGGTGATTTTTTTTTATAGGCTTGACACATCAAGGATAATAGAATATAACAACAAGTGTTAGATAAAACTAACTGATTTGTTAGCCACAACAGTCATTTCTGGGACTGTCTGATATTCCTTGGGCAGTCCCGTATTTTTATGGAGGTTGCCCTGGCATGACTACATCCCTGTAGTCATGCCAGGGGCTGAGTTTCTTACGAAACTCACATATTCGTTGCATCCGTGCAACGCCGCTAACGCGGAGTTTTTGGAGGTTAAAAATGTTGAATAAACTTGCAATCAGCAATGTAATTGGTCGTGAAATCATCGACTCTCGCGGAAATCCTACTGTTGAAGTAGATGTAATTCTCGAAAACGGCGTTCTTGGTCGTGCCGCAGTTCCTTCTGGAGCTTCAACCGGCGAAAACGAAGCCCTCGAACTTCGCGACGGAGACAAAAAACGATACGGCGGAAAGGGCGTTCTTAAAGCCGTTGAAAACGTAAACAAAATCATCGCACCGGCCCTCAAAGGCGAGAACGTTTTTGAGCAGCGCGCAATCGACATGAAGATGCTCGCCCTCGATGGTACTCCGACAAAATCAAAACTCGGCGCAAACGCAATTCTCGGTGTTTCACTTGCAACAGCTCAGGCAGCCGCAAAAGCCCTTAACATTCCTCTCTACCGCTACATCGGCGGCGCAAACGCACATGTTCTTCCTGTTCCAATGATGAACATCATCAACGGCGGTGCTCACTCAGACGCTCCGATTGCGTTCCAGGAATTCATGATTCGTCCGGTTGGCGCAAAATCAGAAAAAGAAGCAATCAGAATGGGAGCAGAAGTTTTCCATGCACTCGCAAAATTACTCAAAGGTCGCGGACTTTCAACTGCTGTAGGCGATGAAGGCGGATTCGCTCCAAAATTCGACGGAATCAATGATGCGCTCGATTCAATCGTTCAGGCAATCAAAGATGCAGGCTACAAACCTGGCGAGGATGTAAAAATCGCAATGGACTGTGCCGCTTCTGAATTCAGCGTAGAAAAAGACGGAAAATTCTTCTACAACTACAAACAGCTTTCAAACGGAACTCCAAAAGACCCGAACGGAAAGTGCCTCTCAGACGACGAGCAGATTGCTTACCTTGAAGAACTGATTACAAAATACCCGATTGATTCAATCGAAGACGGACTTGATGAAAACGACTGGGAAGGCTGGAAAAAGCTCACAGAACGAATCGGCGGAAGATGTCAGCTCGTTGGCGACGACCTTTTTGTAACAAATGTTAAATTCCTCGAAAAAGGAATCAAAATGGGAGCCGGAAACGCAATCCTCATCAAAGTAAATCAGATTGGCTCGCTCACAGAGACTCTTGAAGCAATCGAAATGGCACACCGCCACGGCTACACAACAGTCACAAGCCACCGCTCAGGCGAAACCGAGGACACAACAATTGCCGACATCGCAGTTGCGACAAACTCAGGCCAGATTAAGACAGGTTCAATGAGCCGCACAGACCGCATGGCAAAATACAACCAGCTCATCCGAATCGAAGAAGAGCTTGGCGACACAGCTGTTTACGGCTACAAAAAACTGAAATAATGTAGATATTTTATAAGCGGCTGTCCTGTGAAATGCTTGCGCTCATAGGCAGCCGTTTTTGTCGATTAATATATAACACTGTTATATTACGGAGTGTTTTATGAAAGTAAAAAAGATTAACGACTGGTTTGAAAAGTTCGGGCGGTTTGAAGTGAAGCATCGCTGGGCTTTTCTTATCAGCCTGATTGTCGTTACGATTGTCGGAAGCATGGGACTTAGCCGTCTTAAACTTGACAATGGTGAAGAAGACTGGTTTGACGACTGGGAAACCACAAAGCGCAATCAGGATCACTTTGAAGACATTTTCGGCTCGACGGATAGCCTTTTGGCTCACATCAAGGCGGACGATGTTTTTGCCCCGGAAGTCCTTGCGATGATTGACCAGCTTGGAGACGAGCTTTTACAGAATGTTCCTTATGCCGGAAGCATTACTTCGCTCATGGAACTTTCGATTCCGATTGGTACGGAAGATGGCTTTGAAGTCACAAGTCCATTTAAAGATGGTGTGCCAGAGGACGCAGAAGAACTTGCACAAAAGAAGGCCTTTATTCTGAGCCGCGAATCGCTTGTGAACACGCTTGTCAGTGCTGATGCGACCGAAACCTGGCTTATCGTAAATCTTGAGCAATATTCAGAAAACCTGACAGAAGCAATGGTAAAAATTGCGCCGCCTGCCATGAAGATTTTCAACGACCCCAAGTATAAATCTGACAAATGGGAAATCCGCCCAGCGGGCATGAGCTACACCGAGTTTGAGGAAGAAGAGGCGACAATGAAGCAGCTTGTTACACGCATTTTGCTGGGTTTTCTGGTAATGCTTGTCTGCCTGATAATTTTTATCCGTTCTCTCCGCGGAATTGTAGTTCCTTCGATTTCAACAGTCGGTGCGCTTACTACAACGCTTGGTTTTTCCGGCTGGATGGGAATAAAGGGAAACAACTCAATGATTATGATTACCGTGCTTCTTTCGATGGCACTTGCGGTCGGATATTCGGTTCACTATATCAACAGCTTTAAAATGTACTTCCGCAAGACTGGAAAACGCAAGGAATCAATCGTAATGGGCGTGCGCGATTCAGGCTGGGCTTTGTTCTTTACAGTAATCACGACTATGGCGGGAATGCTTTCCTTCCTTTCTGCAGGAATTAAGCCGATGCGCTGGGTTGGCGGGATTACAGCCGCTACGGTCTTTGCAGTTTTTGCCTACATAATAATTCTTCTTCCGGTTCTCTACAGTTTTGGAAAAGATAAATCTCCTGAAGCGGACTTTGTGAATGCAGAAGGTGCGACGAAATCGGATTTGCGTGTTGAAGCGATGGGAAAATCAATCCTCAACAAAAAATGGATTACCGTGATTCTTACGGTTCTTGTTTCCGCTCTTGTGATACCGGGGATTTTCAAAATCAAAGTGAACATGAACTACTCTGACATGATGGGCGAGCGCACACCTTATATCAAGCGTCTTTTGGAAATCACAAGGAGCCAGCTTGGAAGCCAGTACGATTACGAGGTTCTGATTGAATATTCTGATGAGGACGCGATTAAAAATCCTGAGGTTCTCAAAAAAATGGACATTCTTGCGGAGCGAATCGGAAAACTGAGCCAGACAAAAGTTTCCAACGGAAAGCCGCGAGTTTCTTCGGTTACTAAAATCATTAAGGAAATGAACAGAACTTTGAACGAGGATGACCCGGCTTCCTACATCATTCCGGATAATCAGGATTTAGTAACGCAGATTATGTTCCTTTATGAAATTTCTGGTGGAACGGATTTGTATGATTACATCAGCAATGATTTCCGCGCGGCATATCTGAAGGTTGAACTTGCCGGTTACGACGGAGAAGAAATCGTAAGGAATCTTGCGGAAGTCAAAAAATGGGTCGCAGAGCTTTTCCCGGATGCAGAAAATGCAGGAGTCGTTGGTGAAGTCGTTCAGTATGCGCAGATGAACGGAAAACTTGTCCGCGGCTCAATCAAATCGATTGGAACTTCGCTGATTATAATTCTGGTTCTGCTTGTACTTGCATTCACATCGATTAGAACCGGATTTATCGCAATGATTCCGAATATTGTGCCGATTGCGCTGATTGGCGGAATCATGGGCTACGCAAGCGTAAACCTGGATATGATTACCGCGATGATTATGCCGATGATTTTGGGAATTGCCGTTGACGACACGATTCATTTTACGAATCACATCAAATATCATTTCGAGCTTACCGGAAATTACAGAAGCGCAATAGAAAATTCATACCGCGAGATTGGAAAAACGATGATTATGACGACGATAATTCTCTGCGCCATGTTCGCGATTTTCCTTACAAGCACGATGAATGTTCTGGTAAATATCGGCTGGCTTTCAGTAGTCGGTCTTGGAAGCGCACTGATCGCGGACTACACGATTACACCGGTGTTGCTTTATATTACACGACCTTTTGGTAGGGAGACAAAATAACATGAAAAAGACAATTTTTACACTTTCAGCATTTTTGATGGGAGCAGGACTTTTTGCCCAGTCGCTCACGGGCTACGAGATTATGAAAAAGGCAGATGAAGTTCCTGAGCCTGTAACATCATCTTCAACTGCAACTCTCACGATTCACACGAAAAAAGGTTCGGACAGAAAGCGCGAAGTCATAATGAAAAGCAAGGATTACGGAGATGTCAAAAAAGAAGTCATCGTCTTTGTGACGCCAAAAGATGTTTCGGGAACCGGCTACCTGATGTTTGAGTACGAAGAAGATTCAAAGGGCAACAAAAAAGATTCTGACAACTGGCTTTATATGCCGGCGATGAAAAAGACTCGCCGAATTGCTTCAAGCGGCTCAGAAAGTGACGGAAGTTTTATGGGAACGGATTTTACTTACCGCGACATGGGAGACAGAAATCTTAACGACTACGATTACAAGCTTTTGGGCGAAGAAAGCGTGGACGGAACTGAATGTTACAAGGTTGAGTGCGTTGCAAAAGATAAAACTGAAAAAGACCCGCGATATATTTCTTACATCGCAAAATCTGATTTCATCCTCAGAAAATGTGAGCTTTTTGACCGCCAGAATCAGCTTCACCGCGTTCTGACCTGCACAAACTTTACGACAATCAAAGGCTTTACGACAGCTCAGAGAATGAAAATGGAAAATGTTCAGAGCGGCACATGGTCACTTTTTGAGACTGCAAACATTGTTTACGACGGCGGTGACATTGACGACTCGATGCTTACTGTAGCCGCACTTGAGAAAGGCCGAATCAGATGAAAAAATTTTGCTTCTTTTTGACACTTGCATTTTCGCTAAGTTTGTTTGCCGAAGAAAATATCCGCTTTTCCGGAAATGTTGAAACTCTTTGGGGAGCAGGTTTGCCCTGGACAGACCGCAATACGGCAAGAGGCCGCATGAATTTGGGTGAAACTTCATTCACCGGGAAAATTGATTCTTATTTCGGAAACAGTTCTGCTCTTGTTGAAGGTTCTGCTAAATATGACTCAATTGAAGATTCTGAGGATTTTTCGCTTTCCGAATGCTGGATGGACTATACTGCGGACTTTTGGGGAATGAGAATCGGACGGCAAAAAACTGCCTGGGGAAAGGCTGACGGAATCGACATAACAAACGTGATTTGCCCGAAAGATCTTTCGAGCCTTGCTGTTATGACGACAAATGAAAAACTTGCCATAGACGCTCTTCGTTTTTCTGTAAATGGAAATCAGTTTACGGCTGACGCATACTGGATTCCATTTTTTACACCGGCAAAACTTTCGGATGCAAAATTTGAAAAACCTGAATCAAAATTGTCGAATGGCGAGGGTGGCTTGAAGCTTTCGGGATATTTTTCTGTGCTGGATTTTTCGTTCTACGGATTTTACGGGTGGGACGATATGCCTTTTTTGGATTACACAATGTCTTCTGAGGGCGTGAATGTGACTGGCGAATACAAGCGCATGGCCATGTTCGGAATAGACGCTGCGGTTCCAATAAAAGAAACTGTTCTTCGCATGGAAGCCGCATTCTTCCCGAAGCGACATTTTCAAAAATCTAGCGGAATTATTATAGAAGAAAAAATGCTTTCTGCTGAAAAACTTTCTTCCGCTTCAATTGAAAGTTCCCTTCAGCGCAACGAACTTTTTGCCCTTGCAGGTCTTGACTGGATGAGAGATGGCTGGACTTTTACCGCCCAGTATTACTGCGATTACGTTTTGGGAGAACTTGAAAATCTTGAGCGCGAAAAAGCCTTGCAGCAGGGAGCGACTTTGAGCGTGTCAAAAAAACTTTTGTCGGATACGCTTGAATTAAGTTTCAGCGGAGTTGTCGGCTTGAATGATTTTGACAGCTTCATAGAGCCTGATGTAACTTACAGCCTTTCGGATCAGATAAATCTTTCTGGCGGGGCTTATGTTTTTATTCCGGGGCCAGAGCGTGACGGTCAGTACGGCGCATACAAGGATTTGAGCACGGGGTATGTAAGATGCAAATTCAGTTTTTAGAATTCGCTGATTTATTCAAGAATGTGAAAACTATGCTATAATCTTCTATATGAATATCACAATTTCAGGTCTTTTGATTCCATTTTTGGGAACTATGCTAGGTTCAGGCTGCGTGTTTTTTATGAAGCGTGAAATGAACGACAGCATTCAGCGTGCTCTGCTCGGATTTGCGGCTGGCGTAATGATTGCGGCGTCTGTCTGGTCGCTTCTCATTCCGGCGATGGATATGTCCGAGCAGATGGGGCGGCTTGCATTTTTGCCTGCATTGGCGGGATTTTCACTCGGCGTGGCTTTTTTGTTCCTGCTCGACAAAATCACTCCGCACCTGCACGCGATGGCAAAAATGCCGGAAGGTCCAAAAGCTGGAGTAAACAAAATCAGCCGTACGATGATGCTTGTTTTTGCCGTTACGCTGCATAATATTCCTGAGGGAATGGCTGTCGGTGTGGTTTTTGCAAGTTTTTTGAACGGAGGAACAATTTCTTCAGCTGATGCGGTTGCCCTTTCTCTCGGAATCGCCATTCAGAATTTCCCAGAAGGTGCGATTATCTCTATGCCGCTTCGTTCGGAAGGAAACAGCAAGCTCAAATCGTTCTGCTATGGCACGCTTTCCGGGGCTGTGGAGCCTGTTGCGGCCATAGTCACGATTTTGCTCACTTCGCTGATTTTGCCGTTTTTGCCTTATCTTCTTGCTTTTGCAGCCGGTGCCATGGTTTATGTCGTCGTTGAGGAACTTTTGCCTGAAGCAAGCCGTGAAGAAAAGACTGACATCTGCACGATTGGTTTTGCGCTTGGATTTGCACTGATGATGGTTCTTGATGTAGCTCTTGGGTGAAATCCCAGCGATTTACTAAATCTGAAGTTCCCGATAAACGCCCTGAACGAGTTCGGCAGATTTCAGAAGTAACTGCTGCTCGTCATCGGCGAGTTTGATTTCTACAATTTCTTTTGCTCCGTTCTTGTTGATGATTGTCGGAACACTGATAAAGATATCGTTCAAGCCGTATTCGCCGTTCAATCCAACGCTCACGGGAAGAATGCGGTTTTCATTGAAAAGAATTGACTTGATGATTGCCGTTGCGCTTGAAGCGATTCCGTAACAAGTGTTGCCTTTTCGGCTGAAAATGTCCCAGCCGGCCTGTTTTGTGCGTTTAAGCAGTTCATCCCTTGTGATGTCTTTTGTTCGGTCTGCATTGTCGGCAAAGACATCAGAAAGGTTTTTACCGCCGATTGTCGCGCTTGTCCATGAAACCATCTCGCTGTCTCCGTGTTCCGCCATTACAAAGGCTTCTACGCTTTTTGCATCGAGATTGTACATTTTTGAAAGTTCGCAACAAAGGCGTGCTGTATCAAGGGTTGTTCCGCTTCCGATAATTCTGTTTTTGGGCAGGTGTGAAAGTTTCCAGACATAATACGCCATGATATCCACAGGATTTGAAATCACGACAAAAACGCCGTCAAATCCGTTCGCCATGATGTTTTCAACAATATCCTTAATGATTTTCATGCTTGGCGCGAGCATTTCAAGGCGGTTCGTAGAATCCTTGGGCATTGGCGCACTGGCAGTGATTACGACAACATCAGCATCACGGCAGTCAGAATAATCCCCTGCCTTAATCGACATGTTACGATTCATAAAATAGATTGAATGCTGCATGTCCATCGCTTCGGCGACAGCTTTTTCTTTGTTCACATCAATCAGGACAACTTCCTCGCAGATTCCCTGATTCAGAATGCTGTATGCTGTAGTCGCACCGACATTTCCAGCACCAACGATTACAACTTTTGAATCCTTAAAACTCATATTTTACCTCTATTGCCATGGATTATAACATTTTTTTATTTTCTGTGCATTTGCTTCTATAAAAATGGACAATGCTTATCTCAAAAGGGAAATCGCGTTTCGTCTCCACCAGCGCTCTGTAAAAAGCAGAGGCGTTTCAAGTCTTGCTGTCTGACCGATATATGGCGTGATGACCGTAATTCCTTCCTTATCGGCGGCGAGTAAAAATCGTTCGACTGAATCATCCCATCCGTGCCTTGAAAGGATGATTGCTCCCCAGTGAACCGGCATGGCGACCTTTGCACCGAGAATTTTTGCAGCTTCGACTGACTGTTCCGGGAATGAATGGACGAGCGGCCACTGAACATCGTACTGACCGCATTCCATAATTGCAAAATCAAAATCCCCGTATTTTTCGTGAATTTTCTGCCAGTGCGGACCGAATCCTGAATCTCCGCTTTCAAAAATCTGATGGAATTCGTCTTTGAATACCCAGCTTGCCCATAAAGTTGTCATGTTGTCGGTGATATGACGGCCCGAAAAATGTTGTGCGGGCGTACATGCGATTTTCAGCCCTGAGATTTCTGTTTCTTCCCACCAGGCCATGTTCGTGATTTTTTCGGCTTTGACTTTCCAGCGTTTCAGATGATTTTCGACGCCGAGCGGAACGACATAATGCTTCACTTTTCCGTCGATTTCGCGGATTACATTGTAATCAAGATGATCGTAATGGTCGTGCGAAAGCAAAAGTATGTCAATTTCTGGAAGTTCTGAAACTGTGACCGGCACTTTTGTAAAACGGCGGCTTCCGACCCATGAGACAGGGGAAATCATCTCTGAGAAAACCGGATCAATCAGAATGTTAAGGCCGTGCATTTGTAAAAGAAGGCTTGAGTGTCCGAACCAGGTCACGCGGATTTTATCAGGCTCAGGGATTTCTTCTGGATTTTCAAGGAAATCAGGTTTTTTGAGCGGAAATTCGAAATCCGGGCGAGGAGTGTTTTTTGAAAAGGTAAGCGGGTCTGGCTCGGAATTTTTATTAAGGGAAAGTGTTTGAAAATCGCTCTCGTTGTGAAATTTTTTGCCGTCGAAATTGGCGGCTCTTTCTGCATAATTTTTACGGTCAGCCTTGCTTGCCTTCCCGCCGAACGGCTTCCAGACTTTGAGGAATACGAATGCGGTCAGCGTGACTACTGAAATAAGCGCAAGAATTGCAATACCTGTTATAGCAAGAACATGAAGAAATTTTGACATGGGAACTCCTGCATAAAAGATACAGAATATCGGCAGATATCGGCAAGTATTTGTGGTAAAAGTTCTAATCAATTTTTTTCAGATTCCGATAATCAAAAGGAATAAATCTAAGATTTGGCGATTCGTCATTTCTATTTGGGAAAATTCAATGGCTGAAGAAAAAATAGAGCAGACCGGGGAAGCTGAAATTATCGCTCATAAAGAGAACCTCGTTTCCGTGATGCAGGAGGAAAATGCGCTTCTGGACAAAATCCTTGAGCAGCAGACACTCCTTCATAATTGCGTTCGGGACAAGGACTGGGATGCACTCAATCGAAATATTGAGAATCTTCAGAGCCTGAGCGATAAGTTTGTTGAGCTTGAAGAAAAACGCGTCAGGCTCAGCGAGAATGTTGACATGGCTCGTGATGATGAAATTTCTCCTGTATTAAGCGAAGTTAGGGGAAAATTGCAGAAATCGAAGGTGGAGAACAAGGTTCTGAACGAATACATTTCCACTACGCGAAAATTCCTGCAAGGGGTGTTTGATTCGGTCGTTCCTCAGAGAAGGAATGTTCTGTATTCAAACAAAGGTCAGATTGTAAAACCAGAGCTGAGCAGTGTAGTGCTCAACCAGATGATATAAGAAAGTATTTTAGGGGGAATATATGGCAAATTCTTTCGCAGCGATTGAAATTGGAAAACGAAGCCTCATGGCTCACTCGACTCAGATTAATACGGCTGGTCACAACATTTCTAATGCCGATACTGAGGGATATTCACGCCAGCGTGTTCAGGTTAAGACTTTTGATCCTCTTCACAGACCTGATTTGACACGCGAAGAGCGCCCCGGACAGATTGGACAGGGCTCATCTGTTGAAAGCATTAACCGTCTCCGCGACGAGCTTTTGGATCAGAGAATTGTCGCTCAGTCTAATCAGGAAACTTACTGGACTACACGCGAAAAATATTACACGATGATTGAACAGGTCTACAATGAGCCTGATGAAGTTTCAGTACGAACCAATATGGATATGTACTGGGATGCATGGCGGGATCTTTCTATTTATCCTGAAAGCCAGGCTGCCCGACAGGCTGTTGTTACTCGCGGTGAAAGCCTTGCCGAAAGCATTCAGCAGCGATACTCATCTTTGAGCGGAATCGGAACTTTGATTAACGGTGACATTGAAGCTACCGTAAAACAGATTAACTCAATTACAAAACAGATTGCAGGTCTCAACGAAGAAATCGTCAAGGTAAAGGCAATGGGTGATAATCCTAATGATTTGCTTGACCGCCGTGATTTGCTCGTTGAAAAACTTTCTGGTCTTGCAAACATCACAACTGACATCCGCGACGATGATGAATTCATGGTTCACCTTGAAGGAAACATCCTCGTTCAGGGACATATTGCGCGCAGCTTTGAAGTTGAGCCGATGACAGACAACAATGGCTACAGCAGGGTGATGTGGTCTGATACAAAGAACACTGTTCAGGTTTCAGGCGGTACTTTGGGCGCATTGATTGAACTTCGTGATGTTGATGTCCGCAGTGAAGTTCAGAAGTTGAACACTGTTACAATGAACTTTGCTGATTTGGTAAATGATGTTCACCGAAACGGAATCGGCATGAACAATGTCACTGGCCTTGATTTCTTCGTTCAGCATCCATTTGTAACAAGCACAAACGGAAATTATGACCGAAATGGTGACGGTGTTGATGACCATTCATATATTTTCAGATTCACGGGTACAAATTCCCTCAATCCGCAGGAAAAAGTCGGTCTTGAAGGCACAATGACTTTCTCTGGAAAGGATGGCAATATTTCTGTTCCTTATCATGCGACAGATACAATCGAAGAAGTTGTCGCAAGAATCAATGATTCTGATGGTGAAGTAAAGGCTTATCTTGACCGTGACAACCGGCTTGTTTTGAAGGCAAGCACTTCAAACTCAATCGAAAATCCTGATTTCGTAATCCGTCATGTCGAGGATTCTGGAATGTTCCTCACAGGATATGCCGGAGTTCTTAATGGAAGCGGTGCAGAAAATGCTTATGATTTCGCACAGGCTGATGCAGTAAATGCCCTCCGTGGTGATTTTGCCGTAGCACCTGTTTTGAATCCAGCCGGCTACATGGCTGTAAATGATGCGATTAAAAGCGATGTTTTGAGCGTAGCTGCCGCTTATCCGACAAGTCAGGGCATATCGATGATTGGCGATGCCCGCGCTGCCGTTGAGATTGCTTCAATCCGCAACACGAGCGTAATGATTGGAAAAGACCGTACTTTCGATGACTACTTTGCAAATTCTGTTACGAATGTAGGATTGAAAGCAGAGCAGGCAGAGATGAATATGATGAGCCAGAACGCAATCATGGATGATTTGAGAAATCTTCGTGATTCAATCAGTGGCGTAAACATTGATGAAGAACTTGCGGAAATCATTAAATTCCAGCACGGATACAATGCCGCCGCAAAATTCGTTTCTGTAATCGATCAGATGCTCGACACGGTAATTAACCGCTTGGGTGTATAAAGCATAAAAAAAATCATGGAGGATTAAAAAATGCCGACAAGAATCAGTTCACAGCTGAATAATAACCAGACGCAGTACAATCTCCGCCGACAGGAAGTACGACGGGCAAAGATTGACAAGCAGATTGGAACTCAGTCACGCATTTCTTCATTGCGCGATGATCCAATCGCTGCTGGTCATCTTGTAAAATATCAGTCTTATAAAAATCGCGTTGAAAAGTTTGAGAAAAACGCAAGTATCCTGAGCGACCAGTATCTTTATCGTGAGGGCTACATGACCAATTCTCTTGAAATCATGCAGCGGGTGCGCGAGCTTGCCGTTACAGGTTCAAACGGAATCTACACGAAAGATGATATGCGCAATATGGCTGTCGAAGTGAATGAGCTTCTCGGTGAACTCCTCCAGAATGCAAATGCTGTTGCTCCGGACGGAAATTCTCTTTTTGCCGGAACAAATACAAATATCCGTGCTTTTGATGTCGATATGGGTGCGATTGAAGGTTCTACCGTTCCTTTGATTTCAGCAGTGCACTATAACGGCTCGATTGACCAGAATAAAGTCGAAGTTGATGAGAACAAATACATCACGGTTGAGAGTGCCGGAAACCGAATTTTCTGGGCGGAACCTCAGAGACTTTTCGGTGGCCGCGATTCTCGTGAATGGCAGGCTCAGCAGGATTCAGTGATTTCTGTGGACGGACAGAAAATCAATGTTGAATCTGGTGATAATGTATATTCCCTGATGGCAAAAATCAATTCGAGTGGTGCTGCCGTAAAGGCTTCCCTTGACCCGGTTACTCATGGTTTAAATCTTTCGACGACGGATGCAAGACAGCTTTGGCTTGAAGATGTTTCTGGTTCTGCATTGAATGAGCTTGGAATCATCAAGGATTCAAGTCAGCGCCCTCCGTATAATATCGGAGATTCTGTCCGTGTAACAGGCGGTTCTCTTTTTGATACAGTCATCGCGCTTCGTGATGCAATGTTTGCAGGTGATAATGAAGAAATCGGTGGCCGTGTCCTTGCAAGTCTTGATTCTGGAATCAATACGCTTGTAACTCGTGTTGCAAAATCAGGCAGCGAGTATGAGCGGCTTCAGAATGATATGACACGAAATTCTGCCGTAGCATTGAATGTTACGGGCCAAATCAGCAGGGAAGGGGACCTTGACCTTACAAAAGCAATAACGGACGAAAAAATGCTCGAATACACTCAGAACGCCACGCTCTCAACAGCCGGAAAAATGTATTCGTCAACCCTTTTGAATTATATGAGATAAAAAAAATAGACGCGGATAAACGCAGATACGCACAGATATAAAATTATCAGCGTGAATCTGTGTCCATCCGCGTCAAAAATGTCATGGAGAAAAATCATGGAAGTTAAGACTAAGACAATGGGAACTGTTTCGGTCGATGAGAAAGATATCATTGATTTTCCGAATGGTGTTCTTGGATTTGAAGATTTTCATAAATACGCTTTGATAGAGTCGGAATATAAGCCGTTTTACTGGATGCAGTCTCTGGATGAGCCAGGCCTAGCTTTCCTTATCGTTGACCCTTTCATCATTGCTGAGCATTACGAGCTTGATGTTGATGACAAGACACTCTCAGAAATCGATGTTGTTTCAAGCTCGGATGTAATCGTCTGGTCAATTGTAACAGTGCCTGCTGACGGCGGACCTGTCACGGCAAACCTTCAGGGACCGGTTGTTGTTAATAAAAAGAACAATCTTGCACTTCAAGTTATTCTGGCTGATACGAAATGGACTACTAAATACAATATCATCAAGGCCCTGAAAGCAAAGGGGGCAAAATAATGCTGATATTGTCAAGAAAAGTTGATGAAAAAATAAAGATTGGTAATGACATCTCAATCCAGATAATCGGAATTTCCGGAGATCAGGTTAAAATCGGTGTTGATGCCCCAAAAACCGTAAAAGTGTTCCGCCAGGAAGTTTACGATGACATTCAGCGGCAGAACAGGGAAGCAGCTCTCGGAAGCACTGCTTTGGATGCTCTTGCAAATCTTTTGTCATAATTAGGCACTCCCTACGCTAACTCTGTATATCCTCTTTTTTTCTTTGCGTTCCGTGTAAACCCGTGCTAAAATAATTTTGAGGTTATTTTATGGCAATGAGATTAGTTACCCGTTCTGATTTTGATGGTTTGGTCTGCGGTGCGCTCCTTTTGGATGTTGGTGTCGTTGACCATTGGAAGTTCGCGCATCCTAAGGATTTGCAGGACGGCCTGGTTCCTATTGACGAGAACGACTGCCTTGCAAATGTACCCTATGTAAAAGGTTGTGGCCTTTGGTTCGACCACCATTCAAGCGAGCATGAGCGTCTGGCGCTTGCCGGACAGTATAAGGGGGAGAGCCGCATTACGCCGAGCTGTGCACGCATTATCTACGAATATTACGGCGGAAAAGAACGCTTCCCCAACTATGACGACATTATGATTGCCGTTGACAAAGTTGATTCCGGCAACCTTACGATTGATGAAATCCAGAACCCGCAGGGGTGGATTTTAGTCGGTTTTCTGATGGATCCGCGCACTGGTTTAGGGCGATGGCGCCAGTTCACGATTCCGAATTACGCGCTCATGGAAAAACTGATGCACTGTTGCCGCGACATGAGCACCGATGAAATTCTGGCACTTTCCGATGTTCAGGAGCGCATCGAAGTCTACAAGGAGCAGACAGAGAAATTCAAGGAGATGGTAAAGGCTCACACCGAGGTGCACGGTAACCTGATTGTGAGCGATTTGCGCGGTGTGGATCCGATTTACACCGGAAACCGCTTCATGATTTACAGCATGTATCCTGAACAGAACATCAGCGCATGGATTGTAAGCGGCCGGGGCGGGGCGGGCTGCTCTGCTGCCGTGGGCTACAGCATATTGAACAAAACGAGCAAGGTGAATGTAGGAAGTCTCATGCTCAAATATGGTGGCGGCGGTCACGAAAAAGTAGGCACCTGCCAGTTCACCGATGAGACGATGGGCGAAGGCTTGCCTAGAATGCTCGAGGAACTCAAAACTTTGGCAAATGCCTAAAAATTGCTAAAACTCTTGAAAGTGGCAGGGCAGTGCTGACTCTTATGTTGGCACTGCCTTGTTGTTTTTAAAGCCACTGTATCGAAGTTACAACGAAATCTGTTTTCAATTAAAAAAAATCGAAAAAAAATAAAAAAAAATCGAAAATTTCTCTAAAGTTATTAATAATCATTGCCGATACTAAAAAGGACAAGTTATGTTCAGAACAGCTTCGTAGAAGAATTCTGGCAAACATGTCACGAAAAAGGAGACGGATGTAGCCTTGTAATACTGAAGTTTCCTTTTTCAAACAGGCTAAAAAGGATTTTGGCTTGAAAAACATTTCCACGGAGGAAAAAACTATGGTCATTAACCACAACATGTCCGCAATGTTCGCCAACCGCAATCTCGGCGTAACAGGTCTTAGTCTTTCAAAAGACATGGAGAAACTCTCTTCAGGAGAAAAAATCAACGTAGCAGGAGACGATGCTTCAGGTCTTGCAGTATCTGAAAAGATGCGCAGCCAGATTCGTGGTCTCAATCAGGCTTCTCAGAACGCTTCAAATGGCATCAGCTTCATTCAGGTAACAGAAGGTTACTTGCAGGAAACTACTGACATCTTGCAGCGACTCCGCGAGCTTTCTGTTCAGTCATCAAACGGAATCTATTCTGATGAAGACCGAATGCAGATTCAGGTTGAGGTATCTCAGCTTGTTGCCGAAGTTGATCGAATTGCTTCACAGGCACAGTTCAACGGCATGAACATGCTCACAGGTCGTTTTGCACAGCTCAACAGTGAGAATGCTATTACTGCTTCAATGTGGTTCCATATCGGAGCTAACATGGATCAGCGTATGCAGGTTTTCATCGGAACTATGACAGCTGCTGCTCTCGGCGTTCGTGCAATTGCAACTGAGGAAGTCATGAAAATTGATACTCCTGAGCTCGCAAACACTGCAATCGGCACTCTCGATGAAGCTCTCAAAAAAATTAACAAACAGCGCGCTGACCTCGGCGGTTATCAGAACCGAATGGAGTACGCTGTACGAGGACTCGACATCGCTTCTGAAAATCTCCAGGCTTCTGAATCACGCATTCGCGACACCGATATGGCTCAGCGAATGGTTGATTTCACAAAGAACCAGGTTCTTCAGCAGGCTGGTACTGCAATGCTTGCACAGGCAAACAATCAGTCACAGAATGTCTTGTCTTTGCTTCGATAGTGCATTATAATGTTTTTTTGGAAGATATGAGATTCAGTATGTTTCTTGTATCTTTCAAAAAATGTGTGATGTTTATTGCTTTACCTCTTTATTTTCATCAAACATCCCGTTACAATGTAATCAGCAGGAACAGAAGAATCGTGATTTTCTTTTGTTCTTTTATGACCATTCAGGCGTGCATTTAGACACGCCAACAGTTCTTTGAAAAGAGTTCTCTATGCTTTCTGTGACAGCGTAAGCTGATATTGATTTTTCTCAATATCAATTCCCGCTGTACTAGGTCTAAATCACTTTCGGGGGCGCAAAAACCGGAGGCAGCCTGCACAGATTGGGACATGCAACATGATGTTGTATCTGTCTGCTTTTTATCATGGAGGACTAAAATATGGTAATTAATCACAACATGAGTTCTTTGTATGCTAACCGTACATTGGGCGTTTCAAACGAACAATTGATGGGTAACATCGAGAAACTCAGCTCAGGTCAGCGTATCAACAAAGCTGGCGATGATGCTTCAGGAATGGCAGTATCTGAAAAGATGCGCAGCCAGATTCGTGGTCTCAATCAGGCTAACCGAAACATTCAGAATGGTGTTTCATTCATTCAGTCTACAGAAGGCTATCTCTCAGAAACAACTGATATCCTTCAGAGAATCCGCGAACTTGCAGTACAGTCAGCTAACGGTATCTATTCTGACGAAGACCGAATGCAGATTCAGGTAGAAGTTTCACAGCTTGTATCAGAAGTTGACAGAATTGCTTCACAGGCACAGTTCAACGGAATGAATATGCTCACGGGTTCTTTCGCTCAGAATTCAGACCGCATCATGCAGTTCCAGATTGGAGCTAATGTTGACCAGAACGAACGTGTATATATCGGCACAATGACCGCTCAGTCACTCGGTCTCAAAGGCGCACAGGGAACAGAAGAGGGAATTAAAATCGACTCTCCTGATCAGGCAAACATGGTCATCGCTACTGTTGATGATGCTCTTAAAAACGTATCTAAGCAGCGAGCAGATCTTGGCGCTTATCAGAACCGCTTTGAAATGGCTGCAAATGGTATCAATGTTGCTGCCGAAAACCTTCAGGCTGCTGAATCACGCATCCGTGATACAGATATGGCTAATGAAATGGTTGAATACACAAAGAACCAGATTCTTACACAGTCTGGTACCGCTATGCTTGCACAGGCAAACAGCCAGTCACAGAATGTATTGGCATTGCTCCGCTAGGTCATAGCAAAAAAATCGCCGGTGCATACGGTAAAAAGAGACTTCTGGATGTTGTCTTTTCGTAAGGCACAAGCGTAAGAGGGAAAGGTGCGCCCCTTTCTCTCTTTATTTCAGGAGGAACAGCCCATGAATACAGTTAATTCAGTCGGGCAGAATTTGGCAATGGATGGCCACTTCGCGTATAACTCCGGAGCAACTTCAGCTGTAAAACAGTCCGCAAATGTAAAAGTTGCGGAAATACCTATGGCAGATGCTGCTCAAGTGGTACAAAACATTACAAATAATCTTGCCCAGGTCAAGGAAGATGCAAAACAGCTTCAGCGCCTGTCAGATGTCGTGATGGGGCGTAAAGTCCTGTTCAGCGTCAATCAGGAGCTTAATCAGGTTGTTGTGTCTATCGTTGATCCAGCAACGGATAAAGTCATCAAGGAGATTCCGTCTGCGGACTTGCAGAAACTGAAAATCAGAATCAGAAAGACCATCGGTCTTCTGTTTGACGAGATGATTTAATATTTCGTCATCGGTGCAAATCTTACGTTTTGCAAATCTACTTGATTAATTTTGGTTTTCTGTAATCTGAGGGGATATTACTATGGCTGAAATTTCAATACCTGGAGTCAGTGATAAATATAAAACCAACGATTATATTGATGCACTGATGAAAAAAGAGCGTATTCCTCTCACTCGTGAGCAGGAATCGCTTGACAGGTACAAAGAGCAGCAGGGCGCATGGCGCGGCATGAATCAAAAAATGTCGGCATTGCGTGACAGCACAAAAACTTTATATTCCTTTGAAAATCCTTTTAATAATAAAATCGCCTCATCATCTGACGAGCGGGCAATAACTGCCGATGCTGGTCGTGAAGCCGAAGCTGGCTCAATTAAAATCGATGTCATAAAAGAAGCCACCTCTGACCGTTTTTTGTCTGGTGAAGTTGATAAAAATTCAAAAGTTCCAAAAGGTGTCTATACATTCGAGGTTGGCGACAAAAAAATAACTTTCAACTATAAGGGCGGAAAGCTCACTGAATTCGTAAATTCCCTCAATAAACGAGGTGCAAATACAATAAAAGCCTCACTTGTCGGAGTGAGCAATGGAAAATCTTCTCTGTTGTTGGAATCGCTTAAAACTGGCGATGACAACTGTCTTGTTTTGAAAGATGACGCGCTTGCCTATGCGCTTGAAAATAAAATCGTAGAAAAAAGCAAAAAAGATGTTACGACTTTCGGTATGGATTTATCGGAACTGGATAAACCTGTTGATGAAGCAACTCTTTCTAATCCCAAAATTCCAGAAGTAGAGCAGGATGGTATGCCGCCTCTCACAAAAACTTTCGTTGAATACGATGAGGAAAATGAAAAATTAGTCGTTCCTCCTCGAAGCGGTTTCACAATTTATGTTCCTGAAGAATTCCTTACAATTCCAAGCGAGATGTTTGAATTCAGGTACTCAACTCAGGAAGTCGAAGATTTGACTGAGGAATTGAATATCAAACGCTCGACTAGACCGGAACTTCCTGATGCAGGAATTGCCACTTTTGAGACTGTAACTGTGCAGAACGAGCAGAGTGAAACTGACCTTCCTCCTGTTCCGCTTGAACCTCTTGTGCCAATCGTTGGCTATGAAGATTTTTATGTTCATAATAAGGACGGAAGCGAAGTCAAAATTGATACGGCGGCACTCAAACTTGACAGCGAAACCGGTGAAAAAACTGTTTCTCTTTCATTAAAACAATATCCCGACATGGAAAGCATTGTCGTGCGTAACCGAAATACAGGTACTCAGCTTTACATCTCAGAATTTTCGACTTACGATGAAAAAAAGAATCTTGGTTATGCTCCAATAAATCCGATTTCTCAGGCTGGCGATGCAGTCATAAAATACGAGGGAATCACGATAACTCGTCCTTCAAACAAAATAGATGATGTTGTTCCTCATGTCACTTTGAATGTTCATCAGCCTACAAAAGAGACTGCAACTATAGACATCACGAATGACAAAGAGGCCGCAAAGGATGCTCTTATTGAATTTGTCGGTCGGTATAATCAGGTGCTTGCAGAAATGACGATTTTAAGCGAAAACAAACCTGAAATCATTTCTGAGCTTGACTATCTTTCTGATTCCGAAAAAGAAGAAGCTGAAAAGAAACTTGGAATGTTCCAGAATGATTTCTCGCTTACAAACGGAAAGGCATCTTTAAGGGCTGCTGTGACGGCCAGTTACCGTTGGTCCGATACCGCTACACTCACCATGCTGAATCAAATCGGAATATCAAGCCGGGCTTCTGGAAGTACGGGTGGATATGTTGCAAGCCAGATGCGTGGGTATCTTGAGATTGACGAGAAAAAACTTGATTCTGCCCTTGATGAAAAGATGGACGAAATCAAGAATCTTTTTGGTTATGATTCGGACGGGGACCTGGTCATCGATTCTGGAATCGGATATTCAATAGACAGGCAGCTTACAAGCTGGGTTCAGTCCGGTGGAATCATTGCCAGTAAAAATAATGGAATTGATACAAAAATCAAAGCGTCAGAGGCCAATATCCGGCGGCTTGAAACTCAAATTTCTTCAAAAGAAGCAAAACTCCGAAGTAAATATGGCCAAATGGAAGGAACTTTGAACAATCTGAATGCTCAGTCGAATACAATTTCAAATTTTGCTAATGGCGGTAAATCACAGTAGAAAATCCGGCTTGTTTGAAATCTGCTGCAGATACTCTGCGAATAAAACTCGACAACAAAAAAATATCGTGTTATAATTATAAGACTGCAATGAGCCTGTCTTTAAAGGAATTTTTATGGAATTTTATGTCAATAATGAAAAACTTGATATCGTTCTCGAAGATGAAAAAACTGTCGGTGATGTATTGAAGGCTTTTGAGACTGAATGTGCAAAAAACAATGCGACAACAGTAAATATCACCCTTAATGGTAAAAATATCGGTGCAGATGAATTCGATTCAATTTTTAACGAACCTCTCGAAGACGACACTAAACTGGAGCTTATCATTGTCTCTCAGTCAGAAATAATCGATTCCTTTAACAGGCAGATTAAGGACTGTGAGATTCTTTCAAATGAATTGCTTGAGTTGCCCGTAAAACTTCAGAGCGGAAAAGATCAGGAAGCGACAGGCTTAATTGCAAAATTTGCTGATTTTATTGAGAAATTTTGTCATACGACAACTCTTTCCGCACTTTTTCCTTCAGTTTACGAAAAACTTAAGATAGACGGAAAGGGCGTCAATGAGTTTTTTCAGGAATTTTCTCAAATTCTCAGTGATTTTGAACAGGCAATTGTTACAAAGGACACTGTGCTTATGGGGGATTTGGCTGAATATGAGCTGAGTCCAAGACTGCAAGCCATAACTCAGACAATTAAGGAGCTGTAAGATGTTTCCTCTGCAGACCGGCTCGCCGCTTCAGGCTCGCCTCGATGTGAACATTTTTTCGGTTATTCTCATACTTTTACTAATAATTTTTATTATTACTGTTATATTCGTAATCTCAAAACTGGCTACGAATTATGTCCGTTCTCCTGCATATATAGAAAAAAAGAAAAATCGGCCAACTTCGCTTAAAGATATTAATGAAATTGCTGCACTTTGTTCTCTCACAAAAGAAGAAAAAGAAGTCTTGGCTCAAATGTGCAAGATGTATCGAACTCCAAACATCAAATATCTCGTTCGTGATTATCAGTCTATTCAAGAGTGCCTGAAGGCTCAGTTCCGTGTATTCGATAAAAATCAGGATGAAATCGGAAAAACATATCTTTTTGCGATGAGGCGCAAACTTTTCAAAGTATTCTGTCAGCAGGGACTTATTAAGAATTCCAAAAATATTTCAGCAGGAACAATTTTCACATATACTGTTGCCAAGGGATTCCATCATAAACTTACTCTTGTAGAAAATAATCCAGACGCAATGATTCTCAATTTGCCGCCGGTGCTTAAACAGGAAGAACTTCCAAAGCAGCTCGAAAAAGTGAATTTCATATTTGAGATGGAAGATGGCACGCCGTATAATATTGAAACAAGAGTTGTCCGGTATCAGATTGGCAAAGAAAATGAAAACCAGATTGTTGTCGTGCATTCTGATAAAGTTTCAGCGCTGCAGAAGCGTGAACAGGAGCGTGCGGAACTTAATCTTTCATGCAAATTTCATTCTGTTAAAACGGTTGTGGAAGGTTCCGGTAAAAAAGAGAAAATTTCATATATTCCTTCAGAAAAGGCACACGATGGTGTTCTTGAAGATATTTCCGCAGGTGGATGCAGGCTCATTGCTACATTGCCAATCAAGGCGGAGCAGAATATTTTCATAGAAGGCCAGTTCAATATGAAAGATAATGATCATGCAATTGGCACCATTGTTCGTACCACAAAGCGAAGTGATGGTATTTATATTCTTCACATCAAATTTATCAAAATCGATGTGAAAGTCGTCAATAGAATTCAGGCTATGGTCTGTAAATACGATGATTAGTTTTGTCGTGTATGCTGAGATTATAGTTTGATGGAAGGTAGTTTATAGGTTACTTATAAAAATGAAGGTTTTGGAACTAAATCAAATTGTGACGGATGATAATTACATTTATTATCGTCGCAACTACACAGCAAATGCCAAGCTACAGATGCTGTCTAAAACATTAGACATCAAAATCTCTTTCACAATTGAAACTGGACCGCTGGGCGATAAAATGCTCTATGTGGATATTGACCAGGGTAATGATATTGACTATCCTCTTATTCCTGTGAAATCTGCCCTCAAAACATACATATTAACTCTTGATAATGAAGGTAAACTTCCGTGCGGCTGACATTTCATACTTCATCGGCAAACGAAACTATTGAACTTGGTAAAAAAATCGGCTCTCTCCTTACAAAAGGTGACATCATTGCTTTACAGGGAACTCTTGCAGCCGGAAAAACAACAATCACTAAGGGAATCGCATCATCTCTCGGCGTAAAGGATGAAATCACAAGTCCAACTTTCTGTCTTATTTCTGAATACGAAGGAAAGCTTCCTCTGTATCATATGGATGTTTATCGTCTGGAAGGTGGCGATGATTTCATAAATCTTGGTGTTGAAGATTTGATTTATGGAAATGGGGTTTCGCTGATTGAATGGAGTGAAAAAATCATGAGCGAGCTCCCCAAAAAAACAATAATATTAAAACTGGAACCCATTGAGGGCACGGACGAGCGTAACATAACGCTTGAAAATTGGCCTCATGGTGAGATAAATTAAAATGAAATCACTGGTAATTGATGCTGCAGCAAGTTGTATGACGATTGCTGCTAAAAATGACGAATTTAAGGCTTCTCTTTCGCTTGATTTAGGGCAGAAACAGTCACAAAAACTGCTTCCAGCCATAGATTATGTTCTTTCTCAGGTCGAGCTAAAATCTTCTGATTTGGACTACACAGCCCTTACAGCTGGACCGGGAACTTTTACAGGTTTGCGTCTTGCTTTTTCTGCATTGAAGGCAATTGAACTTGCGGCTAATGTGCCCGTTTATGGCGTTCCGACGCTTGATGTCTATGCTTATCCATTCTGCAAATTTGATGGAATGGTAGTCAGTGTAATTGATGCAAAAAAAGATCAGTATTTTGCTGCTGTTTATGAACATGGTACCCAAATTATGGAACCCGCTGATACAACAGCAGACTTTGTTTATTCAAAACTTTCCAAGGATCAGAAAATTCTGCTGGCGGGGCCTGATGCAGGGCTTTTTGCTGAAGAGCTTAAAAAAATTGATGCCTCTTTGAATCTAGTCGTCTATAGTGCTCAGCCTCTTCCTACTGAAGCTCTTTTTTCAATCGCTGAAGAAATGATTGAGCAAAAAAAAGAGCCGCTCGCTGATTACGACGGCCCTGTATATCTCAGAAAATCTGAGGCAGAAATTAAGCTTGAAAGTCAAAAATAAGAGGAAAGTTCAACTCTTTCCTCAAAAACTTTCTTTATGCTGTTTATCGTAACTGATAGACGGCATCGATACTGACTGTTACAGTTGAACTTCCACCTGAAATCGGTGTAGAGACAGCAGATTCTTCAAGTGCAAGGTCTGCTGTAGCCATTGCTGCATTGAATTTCCTCATTTTTGGATAAGAATAATCCGCATGTTCTGAAATCGAAAGAACTTTTCCAAGTTTAGAGCCGCTTGCTCCTGCCAGAAGATTAGCAGATTCATGTGCCTGAGAAATTGCAAGGCTTCTTGCCTGTTTTTTTGCAAGTTCTGTATCAGTAACGCCGTAATTCAATGAAGAAAGCTGGTTCGCACCTGATTTAAGCGCAAGGTCAATTACCTCGCTGACTTTATCAATTTTCTTTACGAGAATTTTAATCTGATTGGTAACGCGGTAATCCTCTGGAATTGTGCGGCCTGTTTTCTGGTCATAGCGTGTTTCCTGATAGACCGAAAAATTTTGTGTTGAAATACAATCTTTTGAAATACCAGCGTTTGTTATCGCTTCCTGTACGGCTGTCATTTTTTTTGCATTGTCTTCTGATGTTTTTGCTACATCTGCACCTTTTGTAATTACAGAAAGAATGATTGTTGCTGTGTCAGCTTCAAGAGTTACGCTACCGGTTCCTGATACGCTGACAGTTCGTTTTGAATAATTATCCTGCTGGATTGTACAAGAAGAAAGAGCACAAATTGCAGTCATGCTTGCGATTAAAGAGATTATTTTTTTCATGTCGTGAACTCCTTTTTAATTATTATCTTATGTCGATATAAAAACGCTTCAGATAAATTGAGCGGTTTTTTGCTTTTTTCCAGAATTTACTTGCTGGATAGAGTTTTACCAAAGTGTCATAAGAATCAACACTTGAACGAATATTTTTTACTTCGCTTTCGCTTTCCCAAATTTGTCCTAGAAGATAAAGCGCTTCGTCAAGTCTTGTTGAGGCAGAATTAAAGTATTGCTCTGCTTCATCCAGTGCAATTTCATACTTTTGTGCTTCAAAATCCTTTAGGGCCTGTTCCAAAAGCGATTCGTCTACTTTGACATCTTGTTCTTCATGGAACATAAAAGGTTCGTTTTGAATCAGACTGTTTTCTTCGAATGTAATGTTTCCTGGCTCTCGTTTTGAACTGCGTGAACTTTCAGAAGAAGTCGGCGTGTAATTGTAGACCTGTGATGGATTTGATTCCTGCTCCTGTCTGAAATTTTCTACTGATGCAGAAATCTGAGGGGGAGGTGCATTTACCGTTTTTGGCGGAAGTGCAGGCTTCGCTGGAACAGGTGTATCAGTCGTTTGAATGACGGTCTTTACATCATTTTCTGGTGCAATGTGAGGAACTGAATTTACAGAATGTGCTGTATTTTCTTCTTTTTTTGAAGGCTGTGGTTTTACAGATTCTTTGTTGTTTGAACTGACAGCAGTTTCTTTAGCTGAAGGCGCTTCTTTTTTTTCTGAAATTTCTTTTTTCTGCGGAGCCTTCTCTGTCTGTTTCTTTACAGAATCATTTGAATTTTCAGTTGGTTTAACCGTTGCTTCTGTAATCGTGTTTTTCTTATTATCATCAGCCTGTTTTTTTTCGGTTTCTGAAGAAAGCTCATTTTCTTTTGTAGCAGATTTTGCTGTTTGAATTTGAGGATTTGTTTCATTTGCTCGTTCAATTCTTCGCTGGGGCTTTGCCGGAACAATGTCTGCATAAGACGGCGCTTTTACGCGCCCTGCGCTCTTCTTTGTTTCGACAGTGACAGCAAGATAATCGTCAATGTATTCTCCTGTCAGAGAATCATCTTTGTAAAAATGAAGGATTGTGTTGCCTGCTTTTTTTGCTCTTAGAGAAAAAGTTGTGTTAGCAGAGCCCAATTTTCGGCCAAAATAATTGAAAAGACTGTCACCCTCAGTTTCACCGATATAAGACCAGCCTTTTCCAGGATATGTTACATCGAGATACTGGTTGATTTTGACTGCAACTGACCGAGAAGGTGTAATATCACCTGTATCTTCACCTTTTTCTTTGTTTTCCTGTTTTGAATTCTGTGATGGTGCTTTTTCTGCCGGAGTTGTATCCTGTTTTGTATTTGCAATAGGTTCTGGTTTTTCGGCAGATTCGACAGGCGTTGCTTCAGACAGTTCAATTGTTTCGGATTCCGGCTCATTTACGGCCAAACTTTCTTCAGACTGATTTTCTTCTGTTTGAACTGGTTCTGCCGTTTCAATTGTTTCTGTTTCTTTTTCCGGCAAATCAAGCACTAATACTTCTGGTTCTTCAAAAATCTGATACTCAGAGATTCTGCCCCGCTCATCTGTAGTTGGAGCTTCTTCGCGCTCTTTTGTAAGATTTGAATCCTCTTCGCTGACTTTTTCGGAAAAATCTTCTTCAGAAATTGTTTCTTCTGAAATCTCTTTATTTTGTGATTCTGTTTCTGAAACTTCTTCAGTTTCGATAGCTACGGCACTTTCGTTATTTTCTGATGATTCACCAATTTCGCTTATTGCAGTTTTTTCTGTTGTTTGATTTTCTGCCGGCACTTCTTCAGCAGGTTCGCTCAATGGTGAAACTGAATTTTCTGCATTGTCTTCTGCACCTGTTTCTACATCAACTGTTTGTGTAGCAGGGCTTTCCTTTTCCTGTGCAGGCATTGCTGAATTCATTTCATCCGCGATAGCATTCGCGACTTCTTCATGAATTTTTGCCGATGTTTCTTCAGGGAAATGATTAATTTGAGGTTCCTGGCTTGGTTGAGAGACATTTTCTGTTGTGCCGCATGAAGCCAAAATGAGAAAGATTGTAGATATAAATGCAAAAAATGAAATTTTCTTCATATTATACTCTTTTGCTGGCAGCGCTTATGGAGCGGAGCTTGTTATGTCATTTATGATTTTATCGTTGGCTTTTTCAAGTTCTGTCATTGTTTCATCTTCTGGAAAAGTAAACCACTTGTTGACTTCTTCGTTTGACCATTGATTCTCTGTGATTCGGTTCGGGTAGTATTCTTTTTCGATATCAGGAGCGTCTGGAATCAGGACCGGTGCATCTTGCGTAAAAGGTTCCTGTGTAATCTGCTGAACTTTTTTTTCAGGAGTTGTCTGAATCATGAGAATTGTGAGTCCGGCAAGGAATAAAAATACAATCAGAATGACTACAGCCAAAAGAACAGGCTTTTCGTGGGCAAAATCAGAGAAAGCGTCTTTAATGTCATCAATTCCAAAATCAAGCATTACTTTCCTGTGCCTCCGGATTTTCTTGTTTTGCTTCTTCGGCCGCTAATTTTGCAGCTTTAGCTTCTGCCTTTGCGCGTTTTGCGGCTTCTTTCTGTTCTTCATTATAGCGTTCAATTACAGGGTCAGTAATGGTTCCGTCTGCGTTATGGATTCTCTTTTCTGGTCGCGGTGGAATTACGACACCTTCTTCATCAGGAACATCTTCTTCGATAAATTCTTCGGTTTTGTCGTAGGCGTTGCCTGTCGTAATGTCTTTTTCCAGGCTGATTGTAATGATTTTACTTACACCTGATTCCTGCATTGTAACACCAAGCATAGTACTTGCACCCATAACCGTTTTTTTGTTGTGAGTAATGACTATGTACTGTGAGAGTTTTGCAAATGAACGGAGTGTGCTAACAAAACTCGTGACATTCTTGTCATCCAAAGCGGCGTCAATCTCATCGAGAAGACAGAATGGAGACGGGCGAACCTGATATGTCGCGAAAAGAAGTGCAACTGCGGTCATTGTTTTTTCACCACCGGAGAGAAGGGCGATATTCTGTAATTTCTTTCCTGGCGGCTCTGCATAGATGTCAATTCCTGAAGAAAGAACATTCTGCGGGTCGGTCAGGCGCAATTCACCACGACCACCGTTGAAGAGACGGCGGAACATGTTGTGAAAATTCTTTTTGATTTTATTGTATGTCGAAATAAACATCTCTGTTGATTTCGATTTGATTTCTTCGGAAACACGCAGAAGATTTTCGAGCGATTTATTTGTATCATCGAAACTTGCCTGCAATTTTTCGTATCGTTCCTTCTGCTCACCGAATTCTTCCGGTGCCATGAGGTTGACCGAACCTAAATCTGCAAGTGCTTTTCGTGAATCTGAAAGTTTTTCCCTAAGAACTGCAGCCGGAGTGTTGATTTTATACATCCGCTCTTCAAATTCCATGAGGTCACGGGAGTGCGTTTCGATGAAGTTTTGCTTGATGTTGCGGATGTCGTTTTCGCTGGTGACGAGCTTGAGAGTCAAGTCTTCATATTGAGACTGATATTTCTGCTGCTCTTCGCGCTTTTTATCAAGGGCGTTCTTTTTACCGCTTACGCTTGTGTTGCATCGCTTGATTTCTTCATCAAGATTTCCCATCGTTGCAGCACATTCTGAACCTCTTCGCTCAATTTCAGAGAGGGCAGAGGCGATGTCCGAAAGTCGCTCATCCATGTCCTCCTGATTTTTCTGCTCAAGATAAAGGTCCTGTTCGTTTTGGCGGAGTGCGTTCTGTTCTGTTACGAGATTGCGTTTAAGGAGTTCTGCCGTCTGCTTGGCATTGAAAATCTGCTGCTGCATTTGCGCTTCAGAAATTCGAAGCTGAGAAAGCGTATCCTTGTATTCATTAATTTTTCCGATTAAGAGGATGTTTTCTGATTTGAATCCATCGATTCGTTCCCGGATAGTTGCGACCCGCTGAACATTTTCCTGAATGTTCTGATCGATTGTGCGTTTTTTTGTGATGATACCTTCCGGCGACAAGAAATCATCGATGAAAGCAGGAACTGTCTGTGAATAATTCTGGACGGCACCTTCAATTTCTGCAACGAGTTTTGCAACTTCTTCAAGTGCTTTTATTGCATCCTGTGCAAAAGTTTCATTTTCTGATTCTGAATGCCCTTTGAAAGAAGCAAAATCTGAGAAAATGTTTTTACGGCCTTCTGCAAAAACTTTGAGTTTACCGACTAAAGAATCCAGCTCTTCCTTCGCTTTTTTGCTTGCGGCTGATGAAAATCCTGAATCTTTGAGCTTTGCATCAAGTTCAGTTACGATATCTTCAGTAATTGCTTCAAGTTCTTTTTGAAAATTCTCCCGTTCTGCAAGGAGATTTTTGATTTCATCTTCGCTATCGTTGACTTTCTGTTCATTAGTAGAAATTTGATTCTGTGAATTCTGAATGTTGTTCACGAATGAATCAATGTTCTGCTTAACATCTTCGATTTGTTTTGTTTTTGCCCTCAAATCTGCGTCTTGATTTGAAATTTCGTCATTCAAATCATCAATTCGTTCTTGAATGGACCGTTGTTTGAGTTCGAGTGTGCCGATTTTTTCACGAACCTGACGGGCCTGCTCGTTTAAAAGCTTCTGCTGGTCGAGTTTGTTTGTTTTTTCAGTCTGGATTCGGACAAGCTCCATCTGAAGCTCGCCCATTTTTGCCTGCAATTCCTTGATTTTATCGCTGTTTTCGGTGAGTGTATTGAGAATTTCATCGATTTCGGCCTGAACTGCATTGCGTTTTTCAGCAATCTCTTCTTTTGCCTGTGTCTGGCGGGCCTGATTTTGAACAAAATCCTTTAATTTGAGAAGCTGAATATCAAGCTCAAAGTTAAAAATATCTTCCTTGAGAGCACGATATTTGATTGTCTTTTCACTTTGTACTTTTAAGGTCTCGTAACTGCGTTTGTTTTCTGCCAGAGCGACTTCGATTTGTGCCAAATTCTGCCTTGTTCGTTCAAGTTCGCGTTCCGCTTCTGCAACTTCAGCCTTACTCCTCGAAATTCCAGCAGCTTCCTCAAAAAGATAGCGTCTGTCTTCAGGTTTGCTTGAAAGAATCTGGTCGATTTTACCCTGTTCCATGACAGAATATGCTGCTTTACCAACACCTGTATCCATGAAAAGGCGGCGGACTTCGGTAGGTCCTACCTGGCGGTTATTGATGTAATATTCATTTTCGCCCGAACGGTAAAGACGGCGTTTGAGTGCGATTTCTGTGTCATCAAGCGGAAGAAGACCGTTTTCATTTGCAAGTGTTAATGTGACTTCTGCAATGTTGAGGGGCGGCCTTGTTTCAGTTCCGTTAAAAATGACCGATTCCATTGTGTCCGCACGGAGATTTTTTGCCTTATTTTCTGCAAGAACCCATTTGACTGCATCAACTACATTACTCTTTCCACAGCCGTTGGGACCAAGAAGAGCCGTGATGCCGTCTGCAAATTCGACATGGGTTTTGTCGGCAAATGATTTAAATCCAAATATATCCAGACTTTTTAGAAACACAAGGAAACCTCATTTTTTTGAAATAGTATCTGATAATATACCATGAAACGCGTATGTAGTTCAATGATGTTTTTCTCATGAAATTTATAGAGAAAATATTTGAGTCATATTTAAGAAAGAACTTGCTGCTTGCGTAAAATGTTAATCATCGCTTTCTTTTGCTTTTTCCTGTTGGCCCAGAGTGTTTGGATCGACCAATTTTCCCTTATAAAGCATTCTTGGGTATACGGTGATTTTGAGTTTTTTCTCGATTGCGGCATATTTTCGCATTTCATAACCATCGCCGATTACGATATTGATTCCTGTTTTACCCATTCGTGCCGTTCTTCCTGCTCTATGGATAAAAAAGTCGTCATCGCTAGGCATATCCATCTGGATTACATGAGAAATGTTCGGGATATCCATTCCGCGGGCTACAAGGTCGCTCGTTACGAGAATTTTGATTTTTCCGCTTCTGAAACGGTCGATTGTTGCCTTGCGTTCTGTTTTTTCGGTTTTTGCCGTGAGCGCATAACATTCTATGTTTTTGTATTTGAGTTTTGAGACGATGTTTGCGACTTGATCGATTTTTGATGTAAAAATTAGTGCTTTTTCAGGTTTTTCTGCAATAAGAAGTTTGCGCAATGTGTCGATTTTATCTCTTGTTTCAGCAAAAAGTGCGTAATGCGTGATTCTTTTTCTAAGGACATCTTCCGGTGGAAGGAAAAGTGTCTTTAAATCGCTTTCTGTTGTGCCATTTTGTTTAATTCTTGTGTTTTGTAAGATTTGGCGTGTTGATTTTGTGATGGTCGCACTGGCTGCAATCAACTGGATGTCTTTTTTCATCGCGCAAATCAGTTCAATCGTTTCATCACGAAGCTCTGGTGAAATCAGACGATCAACTTCATCAAGAACTACAGCCATGGCTCCGTCGAGCTTCAGTTTTTTTAAGTGAAAAAGTTCCAGAAGTCGTGCCGGTCCCCCGATTACGACAAGAGGTTTTTCTTTGAGGGTTTCAGCCTGTCTTTTGATTGGAGCGCCGCCTACAAAAAGTGCTGCCTTTGAATCGGTAACAAGCTGCACCTGGGTTTTGATTTGAGATGCAAGCTCGATTGTTGGTGAAATGATTACGATTCTAACTTCTTTTTTTGGATTGTCGATTTTTTCGATATTCTGTAAAAGCGGAAGAAGATATGCCAGTGTTTTTCCAGTTCCTGTTTCACTTTGAAAGAGCAGAGATGTGCCTTTTAGGATTTCAGGAATTGCCTGCGACTGAACGGCGGTAGGTTCAGTGATTTGAAATCCGGCGAGTTTTTCAATATATTTTTCTTCGATTTCGAGTGATGCGAAATCCTTTGCCTTAAAACTGATGTCTTTTGTGTTTTCTGAATCCATTCTTCTACTATAGCAGAGAAGCAAATAATTTGCTATAATCAAAAAGGTTGATAAAATCATGAAAATTGGCATAGACACTTTCGGCTGCGAGCACGGTAAATCAGGAGTCGGGTCCTATCTAAGCTCTATTTCTCAAAAATTTCAGAATTCTGATGAAATTAATTTCGAACTTTTTGGGGCTGAAATTGACCGCTACACTTATGGCCGTGACAGCAATCTTGCTTTCGAGCGGGTGCTTTTACCGGATGATGAGCGTGCGGAAAAGGCCTGGCATATTTTTGCCTGCGGTTTTTTTGCCAAAAAACAAAAATATAATGCCATTCTTTTTCCGGCTGCGTCTTATGCTATGCCGCTTTTTTTTACGACGCCTTCGGTTGCGGTTGTTAACGACATTGTTTCTGAGCTTTTTAACACGAAAAGTTTTGCCGAAACCTGCAGAATTAAATCATCATTAAAAAGGGTCAATAAAATCATTGCTCCAAGTCAATTCGTCAAAAAGGATTTGAGAAGGCTCGGTATTGACCAGAACAAAATATGTGTTGTCCACAGCGGAATCAATCATTCTCTATTTTATCCTAGGGAACTTATTACTTCTGAAAGTGAGATGATTAAACCCTTTGCGATTCGTCGTCCGTATTTTTTGTATGCATCTACAATGTCATCGCCGTTAAAGCGTCATGTTGAGCTTATAAAGGCCTTTGAGATTTTTAAAAAGAAAACTGGCCTGCCCCATAGACTCGTGCTTGCGGGTAATGAGGGGGCTTGCTCTGAATCTATTAAGAAAACTGCACTTGAATCACAATTTTCATCAGATATTTTTCTCACGGGTTATTTTCCTCATGACAGTTTTCCTGCCTTATATGCGGGAAGTGAAGGCTGTCTCTTTCCTTCGGAAATTGAAGGGGTAGGGCTTCCTGTTTTGGAGGCAATGGCAACTGGAGTTCCTGTCGCTTGTTCAAAGGCTGGTTCCCTGCAGGAAATTGCTGGTGAAAAGGCAATTCTTTTTGACAGTACAAATCTTGAAGAAATAGCATCAGCAATTGAAAAAATTTCTACAGATACGAAACTCCGCAAAAAAATGATAAAAGAAGGAATTGACTGGTCTAAAAAATTTAGTTGGGAAGCCACTGCCCTTGAAACTCTTGAAGTGTTAAAATCTGTTGCCAAAAAATAAAAAAAACGCGGCTCGATTTTGAACCGCGTTTGAATTGTTTAGTCTTCTACTGCTACACCTAGGTGTTTTTTCTGGAACTTTTTAAGCATTGCTACGCCGTTGCGTTTTCCGTTGTAAACATAGCCGCCATCCCAATATTCAAGTGCTGCGAAAAGAGCGTTACCGCCATCCTGATCATCCGATTTTTTTGTACGGAATGATACATAGTTTGCCAGTTCCTCAAAGTTTGACTCGTGAAGAGCCTGCAATCGCTTTCTATTGAAGTCGTTCCATTTTTCCAAATCTTTGAAACCTTCACCCTCGTCCTGTACGATGAGATGTGCGTGTGACGGGCTGAATGAATACCAGACTCTTACTTTCTTGTTGATATCACAGTTGTTTCCGTGCTTTACAGCATTTTTGATAACTTCGGAAATCTGCTGCTCAAGAAGGTTGATTTCCTTAATTTCAAGGGGTGCTGACTGAACGATAAGAAGCGTGAAATAACGGATCTGACGGAAATCTGAAGGGAATTCCTTGTAAAGCATATTTGTTGTATCGAACAACGGATCGTTGTCGTCTGAACGCAATTCTTTAATTTGTTCCATATTAATTTACATCTCCTGTATGTTTGTTAAAGTGAAAATCCACTTACTCATTAACCATGAGAAGAGCTTCTTCTACGCTGTTTGCGATAGGGAAGTATCCCATAAGTTTTGTGAGTTCGATAACCTTCTTTACAGAGCCATGAATGTTTGAGATGGCAAGTTTGAGGTTCATCTTTTTGATTGTTGAGCAGATGTAAATCAATGCACCGATTCCAGACGAGTCGATGTAATCTACCTGTTCAAGGTTGATGATGAAGCTCTTTACATTTTTCTCAAGCATTTTCATGACGAGTTCCTTTAATTTATAGGAGTTGTAAAGATCCATTTCGCCGTTTACATCTATGATATAAACTTCTCCATTTTTTCTAATTTTCAGTTCCATAAATTTTAACTCCTTTAGTTACTGAATTTTAATCACAAGAAGAGTCTGGTCATCGCGCAGCGTTTCGTTGCCAATAAACTTCTTGATATCGGTTTTTACCAGGTTTGCGATGTCCTTACCCGGCAATTTAGCATTCGCTTTTATGATATTGGTCAAGCTTGCCAGAGAATATTGCTGCCCCTGGGCATTTAATGCTTCAACCAAACCATCCGTATAACATATTATAATGTCTCCTTGGCTTGCTGTAAACTCTATATCCTTATAACTTGTAGTTTTTTCGATACCGATTGGCTCACAAGTTACGGATAGCTTTTCTACAGCTTCCTTAGCTACATTATAACGGTAGACAGGAACGCTTCCACCTGTCGAAAGCTGAACCTTCTTTTTTGTTGGGTCGTAGTTGATGAGTGCAACTGATGCAAAGTGATCTACATTCAATTCACTACATACACCTCTATTAGCCCAACTGAGGATTGTACCTGCTGATTGAGTTGTGTTTACGATTAAGCGGAACATCGAGCGAATCATTGCCATTACAAGCAGTGAATTCATTCCTTTGCCTGCAACATCCATTACAATGAAGGCTATTCTGTCTTGTCGGGCAGGAATTACATCATAGATGTCTGAACATACACCTGAGGTGTGTTCAGCATATGTACCGATGTTAAGACCCTGCATTGGAGGAAGTTTTTTTGGCAGAAGTGAAAGCTGGATATTTGAAGCGATATCTGCTTCTTTCGTAAGTTCCTGTTTCTCAGTGTATTGCTTAAAGTTGAGCGCCGTTTTGAGGGCTGATTCAGCGAAGCCTGCAAGTGTCTGTGCCCAGTCAAATTCCTGATCGCCAAATGGATCTGTATCTGGGTTGCGTGAAAGTGCAAGTACTCCAACTACGACATCTTTACCAGGCATTCTGAGTGGAATAAAAATGAAACTTCCGAGTTTTAAGAAATCTTCTGGTTCGTTTTCATAGATTCTTTCATCCATTTTTGGAATTGAAAGAAGTTCTGCTTTACCTGCTGTGGCAACTTCACCGAAGATGTTGTCGCGAAGAGGAAACTGCGCATATTTGAAACTGGTTGATACACGAAGCGGTTTGTGAGGCAAATCTTCCGGCAGTTTATAAGGAGGCGGAAAATCGCCTGTGAAAGATTTAACTGTGATTAAATCCTCAAATTCATCAACCATAAGGATTGCACCACCATGAGCCTTCGTAACCTCAATACAGGTTTTGTTGATGGCATCAAGCAAGTTCTGCATCCCGTCTTTATCTGAGAATGAATCTGCTGCGAGCGCAACGAAAGCTTTGCCCTTCTGAATAAGATCGATTTTTTCGACTTGAATTTCTTCTACGACAACCTCTGGTTTTGTTTCCTCAACCTCTTCTTCTACTTCTTCCTCTTTTGCGAATTCCTGCGGCTTTCCAAAGACAAGCATGATACAGTAAGGAATAAAAAGAAGAGAAGTGAGCAGCAATAGAAGTGCGAATAGCATCATGCCCGGATGTAACGCAGTGTAGACACACGCGATTATCACTACAGCCAGCGCAAAATATGCAATAAAACTTACCTTTGCGGTTTTTCTTACCTTAATGATTGTGAGTAGCACTGCAATAATGCCTGACACAATCGCGGTGCCGAACAAAGGAACATAAGAAATTGCGTCTGATGTAAACATTTGACTCCCTTATATTGAAACGAGGATTGATAACACAACCCACGCTTCCTCTACATATTTTATAATTGTAGCATCTGAATATCTTACCGTCAAGTTTTAATTTGAGGTTGATTTCTGATTTTCTTCTTAAAAATGATGCCTTTTATCTTATTTTTGAAATGAGAGAGCGGACTTTCACCAAAAGTCTGCATAAAAGGTGTTGCGATGTCTTCAAGCGTGAGTTCCGAGCCGAATTTGCCTTTGATTTCATCCCAGTATTTTATCATCCAGACATAAAGGTCGCTCTTTGTCCTGTGTCGGAAATATTTCATTATGTGGTATTTGTCGATGATTTTGATGACCGGAAGGTACACATGAAGCAGCCATGACTGCATTGCCTTGTCCATTCCCAGTTCTTCACTGCTGTTCAGATTGATATAGTACTTGTGTGTGAGGATATGATTGTAAATAACATCGTATTGGCCAGGAACAGAAAAATCGATTGCCCAGAAATCCGTGACATCCCCGAATCCTGTTTCTGTGTAGAAAACCCTTTTTTCATAGTTTATGACCTGCCGGGTCATTTTTTTGAAGGAATCTCCCGGATGCAGCTTGATTTCACTCTGGAGACTTACTACTTCTGCATCTATAAATTCTACCCCTTTTGACATGGCAACCGAAACACGATGATTACCATCGCGAACGAAATACACTCCTCCAAGTTCATAAAGCGAGATCGGGGGAAGGGGAATATCGTTTATGTGGGCCATATCGATATGTTCCCACCTTGATTTTAAGTGAAGGCTTTTTGGAAAAAATCGGTTGTCAAAATCGTTATATCGCCCTTCGCTGCCAACAATCAGTTTTACAGGAACCGTCTGCATTCCTTTGTAAACTTCGTTTTCCGGTTTGAGTAGTTTTTTTATGTCCGAGAGTGATATCAGCGTCGCTTCATCAGGGTTGAGAAAGTGCTGCACTTCATTAAAAAGAGCCTTGTGTCTGGCCTTCGAAAAATCCTCTTCGGTTTCGCTTGATGTCATGAATTCACCCATGTAAACTAACCCTCCGTTTTATTAGTGTTCATGCCGTCATTTTCAAGTTCAAGAATTGTGTGGCTGTAGGCGTTTACGACAGTAGTTTCGCCTGATTTGGTCAGTCTGGGCGTGTTCATGTCGTAAAGATGTATGTGTCCGTGCACCAGATAGGCCGGCTGAAATTTTTTTATGAACCAATTGAAGCATTCAAATCCCTTGTGGCATGGATCTTCCTTGTCGTGGATATGCCGTGGGGCAGCGTGTGTAAGGAATATGTCAAGGTATGTTCCGTAGAGCATTTTGTTGATGAGAAGCCTTGGTGTCATGGCAAGAAGTTTGAGAAGCATCTGCAGATTAGTGTACTGGTTCAGACCGTTGTTATAGCGTATTGAGCCTGATGCCCCTGCTATCAGAAGAGGCCTTTTTTTACCGTTTTTTTTGAGCATAGGCAGTTTTTTGTCTTTTAGAACCTTGAAGCCTGCGTAAATCGCTCCGAAACTTCCTCTTAAATCAAGGGCACTTTCTTCACGCCATGTCGGATGAGGACCTTTCTGCCGTTTTTGCTTGTGATAATAGCCAAATTCGGAAAGATTATGGTTTCCGAAGATAAAGTAGGTTTGTTTGTTAAGCGTGGAGACGATAAAATCAATATAGTCGGAAGGCAAGTCGCCTGCACAGAGAATCAAGTCTATGTCACCGAAGCGTTCCTTTGCGCTTGTGCTGTATACGAGAGGATCAATCTGGTCTGATACGCAGAGAATCTTCATTTAAATTCCTGCCTTGGCAAGAATACCCTCCAGTTTTTCTTTGGAGACAAGTTCAATCGGCCTATTTTCGGCGAATCTTATTGCCGTTGTCGTGAATTCTGAACTTGTACAGGCAAATGCCTTTGTACAGTTCTTTGCCTTTGAAAGATCGAGTGTACGCCTTACCTCTGCATCTTCGATAGGATCCGTGATGCGGTAGAAATTGACAAGATAAAGCTGTTTCCGCATGTTCATCCAGTCGTCTTTTCTTGCTTCTGTAGCGAAAAGCTGACATCCCCATTTTGTTTCTTCGCAAGTCTGGGCTGAAAGGTTGAATCCGGCAAGAGCGGCCTTTTTGCATATCTCTACGAATTCAGAATTTGAGCTCGTGAGATATTCCTTGAGACTATCATTTGACTGTAAATCCTTGTATTCCGATAGTTTAGATGCGACATCACGGAAATTGTGGTTAGCTTTTGATATGAGTTGCCACTGTTCGATTGCCTTGTCAATCTTGCGGTTCTTTTCGAAGCAGGATGCAAGGAAATAACGGGCGTAAAGCGTTTCCTGTGATTTTTCATCCTTGCTTGCTTTGACAGCCTTTTCAAATTCTAGCTGGGCGTTATCCATTGCGCCGGCCATCATGTAGCACGAGCCTCGTTCGAGAAGCGCCCTCTGCTTGAATTCCGGATCACGGCAGGCTTTTTCAAAAGATTTTACTGCAGCCGGGTATTCCTTTCCTTCTTTTTGTATTTTTCCAAGATAATAGTAAGAAGAGAAGCTTTCGGGACTGAGCTTTATGGCATAGTCGATGGCCTTTTTGGCATCGCCGTACTGCTTTGCCCGAAAAAGAATCATACCCATGCCGGTCCATGCCTTTATGTGTTTTTTGTTGAATTTTATGGCTTTTTGATAGAACCCCAGCGCGCTTTCAGCGTTATTCTGCTGCTCATAAATTTTACCGCACTGATAGAAATTTTCTGCGTTTGTCGGTTCCATCTTTGTGAGCAGGAGAAACTCTTTGAGTGCGTCATCAAGCTGGTTGAATTTAAGGTAGAGCTGAGAGAGCTGCTTGCGGAATTCTGTTTCTGGGAGCTGTGCGTCAAAAATTGCGTTCTGTGCAACATTTTTGAATTCCATGAGGGCAAGTTCGTTCTTTCGGTCTGCAAGATATGCTTTGCCCAGATAGTAATGAGCGTGAAAATCCCTCGGATCTTTTGCGATAAGGGCCTTGGCTGTCTTTTGTGCGGCCGCGTATTTCTGCTGCTTGATGAGCTTGTTTATGGCATCAATTTTTTTGGGGGCTGCAAAGGATTTTATTACAAAAACAATGAGAAAGCCTATTAGTACGAGAAGAATTAGACTGACTGCAATAACTACCATAAATCGATTCGACTCCAGACCGAAAAGGATTTAAGGAATTTCGAAAAAAAACTGAATTTTCCAAAATCCCTTTAAAATTTCTTGAAATTATACACCATAAGAAACGATATTTCAATGAATTTTCTTTATCGCCGGTTTTCTCGCCTTAGTGCGGTCTCTTATTATATTTGAAGGTGTATCTCGCGCACAAATATCTGCCTATAAAATGACTCATGAAAGCGGTGAATTTCCATTTTGCGTTCCATAGAATGATTTTCTTGCCCTTTTTCGCCTTTTTAAGACAGTGCTCGACAACTTTAACCGGGTCTTTCCCGTTGAGGACTTCTTTTCTCACGCCGTTTGAAGCGACATTTGCAAAATCGGTCGAAACGCTTCCCGGACAGAGTGCGCTGACTTTGATTTTCTTGTCTTTAAGTTCTGCTGCCAGTGCCACGGAAAATGAAAGGACATAAGCCTTTGTCGCCGCATATACAGCAAAATTTCCGAGAGGGAGAAATGAAGCAAGTGAAGCGACATTTATTATTGATGAGCCTTTATGCAGGAAGGGGAGGACAGCCCCGCATATTCCTGTTAAGCTGGTGCAGTTCAAGTCAATCATCTCAAGCTCTCGGTCCAAGTCTGTTTCATCAAATGGTCCGTAAGTTCCGAATCCTGCATTGTTTACTACAAGGTCGATTTCGTAGCCTCCTGAAATCTTTTCGGTTGCGAGAAATGTCTTGAAAAGATTTACGCCCTCCTTTCCTGCAAGATTCATCGGAATGACTTTGATTTTCGGCGAGCGCTCTTCATTGCGGACTTCTTCTGCTGTTTTTTCGATTTTGATTCCTTCGCTTTCCAACTCTGGATTTTCTGATTCGCTTGCTTCTGATTCCTGAACATCCGTTTCTGAACTTTCTGATTCAGGAATTGTGTTTTTCACATTCTCAAGTTCGTTTTTTACACCTTCGAGTTTTTCTTTACTGCGGGCAAAAAGCCAGAGTTCGTCGCCTGAGGCTTCTTCTTTTTTATTCTGAAGGTTTCTGTAAATCTGCCGCGCGAATTCAGCACCCATGCCGGAACTTGCGCCTGTAATAATAGTAATCTTTCTCATGCGGATAGTATAACACAAAAATTTTAACTGTAGTGTATGCACGCAGATTTTTTTTTGCTAGAATCAACTTATGAATCAACCGAGTTTGTCTGTGTTCTTCCGCGTAAAAACATTGTGTTTGTTCTGCGCAGCATGCAGTTTCTTTTCATGCACTAAAAAACTTACCCCTGAGCAAATCGAAGCAGAGCGTCTTTTAAAAGAAAAACAGCGCCTTGAACGAATCGAGATGGCGAAAAATCAGGCAGTTAAAGAATATGCCGCAAGTCTTTCCGATGAGGTCAGAATTTCTCAGCTTTTTCTTGTAAACATCGAGGGGAATCAAAAATATTCATCAGTCGAAAAAACAGGCTCTTTATATGGAAAATATGATGAGGGGGAGCCTCTTGTTCCTGGCGGAGTGCTTCTTTTTTCATACAACATTTCAAAAGATCCCCTCGAAACTTACGATTATATCAAGTCAATCCGTGATTTTTACATCGAGAATAATAATCCGCCGCCTTTTGTCGCGGTTGATCAGGAAGGAGGCGATGTGAACCGTTTACGCGGGCTTACAAGCGTTCTCTGGTCTCAAAAAAAAGTTGCCGCCTCTTTTTCGCTTGAGGGGGCGTCTGAACTGTATTCTGCGCAGGCAAGGCAAATGAAAAACCTTGGATTCCACATGAATCTTGCGCCTGTCGTTGAGGTAGAAAACGAGTCAAACCGGGATTTTCTGGATACGCGCACTTTCGGAAATCTTGACGATGTGCTTTCTTATGGAAAAAATGCGGTCTGCGGCTATGAAGAAAACGGCATCGCCACGGTTCTCAAGCATTTTCCGGGAAATTCCAGCACCGACCCTCATACAGGCTTACCCGAAATCGTTATTACAAAAGCTGAACTTGAAAGAAATTATATCGAGCCTTTCAAAAATCTTCTTCCATGCTCTTCAGCAGTTCTTATGAGTCATGCAAGAATCACCCTCACTGATGATGATTCTTATGCCGGGGCAAAAACTCCTGCCTGTCTCTCTGATTTTTGGGTTGCTCAGATTCTGCGCGAAAAACTTGATTTTAAAGGCCTTATCCTTTCGGATGACATTTTTATGGGTGCCCTCGCCAAAAACGGATGGCCTCCGGAACTTGCTGTAGTACAGGCTATCGAAGCAGGAGTTGATGTAATCATGCTCTCTGAAAAACGCTTTGGTTCTGTTGCTAAAATTCTTATCGAAAACTCTGAGAAAAATCCGGCTTTAAAAGAAAAGATTTCTCAGGCTGTCGAAAATGTAATCCGCTATAAAATCGAGGCTGGAATCCTTGAAATGTCAGAAGTTGCTGATTCTGCGGAAAATCTTTCTTCTGCAGAGCTTGAAAGTCCTGTTTTTTCAGTGCGTGTGAATCCTGATTATGCTGAGTTTGACTTGAAGAAATTTGACAGTGATTACAATGCCGGCATGAAAGCCTACGGAATGGGAAAATGAAACAGTCTGAAAAAAACAAAAAATTGAGCGGGGCTGCCGGTTTTGAAGAATATTATTCAAATCTTTTTGCCGACCGTTGGCAGGCCTTAAAAGCGGCATTTCCTCTTGAAAGTGATTATGCTGAATGGAAGGCTGGCGGTGAAAAGTCTTACTTTCTGGATTCGGCTTCAGTGCGTGCGGCAGTTTCCCTTCCTTTAAAAGATGCTACCGACATTCTCGATTTGTGCGCGGCTCCCGGCGGAAAAACTTTGGTTCTTGCTTCAAACATGGCTGATGACGCAAATCTGCTTTCAAATGAGCGCTCGCCTGACCGTAAAAACCGACTTTTGAACACTGTCCGTGACTGCCTTCCAGAACAAATTCGCGAGAGAGTTACCGTAATTTGCAAGGATGGAGCACAGATGTGCCGGGCAAATGAATCTTCATTCGATGCGATTCTGCTTGATGCCCCGTGTTCTTCAGAACGCCATGTTTTTCTCGATGAAAAATATCTTTCTGAGTGGTCGCCCTCAAGGATAAAAACACTGTCGATGGCTCAGTGGGCTCTTTTGTCTTCCGCATGGAGAATGCTGCGACCTGAAGGTTTTCTTCTATATTCTACATGCGCGCTTTCACCAGATGAAAATGACAATGTGATTGCGAAACTGCTCAAAAAATTCAAGAATGCGATAATCCTTGAACCAGAGATTTCTTTGAATTACAGTAATTTTATTTCAAACGAACTTCCCGAATATGAAAAAACTGAATACGGAGCACAAATTCTCCCGGATAAAGCTGGCGGTGCAGGTCCACTTTACTTCTGTCTGCTGAAAAAAACGGGCGGTGAAGGCTGTTCCACTTCTAATTGCTAATTATGTTTGTTTCTGGTTGAAAATCACTAGACATACTTTTGATTATTTTGATATAATCTAAGGACATATTTGCAGTAGTGTTTTTTATGAACACAAGGAGGAATGTTGGCAGATACAAAAGGTTTGCGAATCAATGAACAGATTCGTGTACGCGAGGTCAGACTTATTGACGATGAGGGCGGAAAGAATGGGATTGTTCCCACTCGTGAGGCTCTGGAATTGGCAAAAGAAAGGGAACTTGACCTTGTAGAAGTTTCGCCAAACGCTAATCCGCCGGTTTGTAAAATCTTAAACTACGGTAAGTATCGGTTCGAGCAGGAAAAAAGGCTCCGTGATTCCCGCAAGGCCCAGAAAGCCCTTAAGCTCAAGGAAATTCGTATGCAGCCAAAGATTGGTGCCGGCGACCTTGATACTAAGGCAAAACATGTTCAGGAATTCTTGGACGAAGGCGATAAGGTTAAGGTTACAATCCGTTTCCGCGGTCGTGAGCTTGCCCATACCGAACTCGGCTACGATGTTCTGAACGAAGTATTGAAAAGGTTGACCGAAGGTTCATACACCATCGAGAAGCCTGCCGCAATGGAAGGGCGGTTTATGTCAATGACATTGAACGCCAAGGCCAAATAAGCTAGAGTTTAAATCTTCCCGGTGTGGAAGTACTTTAGTTAATTAAGAGGTGGCAAAATGCCAAAAATGAAGACAAAGAAAGCCGCAGCTAAAAGATTCTCTTTTACTGGAACAGGCAAAGTAAAGTACAAGAAGATGAACCTTCGCCATATTTTGACGAAGAAATCAGCAAAACGCAAGTTGCATCTTCGTCACGCAGGTATCCTTTCTGAGGATTCATCAGCAAAAATCCGCAAGCAGTTGCTTCCGTACGGTTAATTTAAAGGTTATAAGGAGTAAAGAATGTCTAGAGCAGTAGATGGAACAAAACGCAATAACCGCCGTGCAAAAATCTTGAAGCTTGCAAGCGGTTTCACAGGACGACGCGGAACAAACTATAAGGCAGCAAAAGACGCTGTTGTAAAGGCTCTCCGCCATGCTTATGTTGACCGCCGCGACCGCAAAGGCGATTTCCGCCAGTTGTGGATTGCTCGTATCAATGCAGCAGTTCGCGAGGAAGGTCTTTCATATTCAAGATTTATCAATGGTCTTACAAAGGCTGGAATCACACTCAACCGCAAGGCTTTGTCTAACCTTGCAATCGAAGATCCTGTAGCTTTCAAGGCTGTTGTTGAGGCTGCAAAAAAAGCTCTCGAAGCGTAAATTTTACTGAGCCTGGAGGGGTGCATGATTTCTATCGATCAAGTTCTGTTGCTTGAAGAAAGGGTTGAAAGCGCTGTTAAAAAAATCGAACAGCTTAATGCAGAAAATGCTGCTTTGCGTAGAAAATGCGCAGAGCTTTCAAACGCACTTAATGCAAAATCGGAGCAGTTTTCATCTTTTCAGAATGATCAGGGCAAAATCGAGGAGGGCATCCTGAAGGCTCTGAGCCGTCTTAATGCTGTTGAAAACATTGTTCTTTCGGCAGCTGGAGCGGCTCAATCCTCTCTTAATCAAAATCCTGTCAATCAGCCAGCTGTAGCTGCTGTCAATAATCTACAAATCTCTCCGCAGCATGGCGAAAATTCATCAGTTTCAGAGCAAACGGTCTTGTCAGAAGAACAGTCTGTACAACCGTCTGTCGAAGAGTCAATCCAGGGAGATTTTGACGCAAATCCAGAAAATCCTGTTCATGAAGAATTTGTACAGCCGCAGTTTGAAGCTCAGGAGCCTGTAAATACAGAGACTCTTGCATCAGATGTTGCTTTTGAGTTCGGTGAGTCCGAGCCGTCGAATATTCAGAATGGAATGATTTCTGGTCAGAATCCAGAAATGTCTGATGGTCAGAATTCTGCTTCTGAGAATCCTGATTCTTCTCAGCCGATGTTTGATATTTTCTAGTCTATGGGTTCTCTCCAAATCGATGTTTTCAATCAGCCCTTTGTCATTCAGGCGAATGAGGATGATGAGTATCTTCTTAAACTTCTCGGGTATTATAAGAGAATTGTCGGACGGATTCAGCGTTCGGACAGCTTAAAAAGTCCTCTTCAGGTTTCGGCTCTTGCTGGTATTATTTTGTGCGATGAGCTGTATAAAGAAAAGTCCAAGGCACAGCTTGCTCGTGGGGGTGAGAATGCCGGAATTTTTACTGATGAAGAAGACAGTAACGAGGCAGAGAGACTTACAAAGCTTATGATTGAAAAAATTGAAAAGGCCTTGCAGTAATGTATAATTTTTCTGTGTGGGTTGATGCAGATTCTTTTCCTGTTAGAGCCCGTGATTTTCTTATCTCTCATTCCATTCCGCAAAAAGTAAAAGTCTGCATGGTTGCAAATCATGAAATCAAGGTGAAAAATCCAGAAGTAAAAATGATTGTCTGTGAAAAGGGGAAGGACTCTGCGGACAACTATATTTTTTCAAATACTTCTGCAAATGATATAGTGCTTACAAGGGATATTCTTTTTGCTGCCCGCCTCGTTGAAAAAAAAATATGCGTCATGAATGACCGCGGTTTAATTTTTTCAAAAGATAACATCGAGGATAAGCTTAGGGAAAGGGAATTCAGCTTGAATCTTTCTGAAATCGGTTTCGGTTCCAATAAAGGAAACTATTACGGTGATAAAGAGCTTAGAAAATTTTCAAGCGTATACAGCGAAGAACTTCAGAAACATATAATCGCTGACATCTATAATGTTAAAATGCACGCTGATGCTTTTTGAGCACCAGCTTTGCAAATCTATTTTTCCATGCGCTCGTATGCGGAGTTTATCTGAATAATTCTGTCTTTAACCTCAACAAATGCAAGCACAAGTGAGGGGTCAAACTGCTTTCCGGAAAGCCCCTGAATTTCCATAAAGGCATCATCGATGGACCATGCCTCTTTGTATACACGGCTGTGAGAAAGTGCATCAAAAACATCCGCTATTGCAACGATTCTTGCAGCCAGAGGAATTTCTTCGCCTTTTAGTGGTCTTGTCTGGCCAACAGGTTTTCCGATTTCATAAGATAGATAATCAATGTTTCCTGGATAGCCGTTTTCGCTTCCATCCCACCATTCATGATGGTGAAGGGCAACATCACGCGACATGGCATCAATGTCTGATTCCGGCTCTGAGAAAAGCTGTGCTCCGATGCAGGTGTGCCCCATCATTATAGAGCGTTCCTCTATGTTAAATCGACCCGGCCCAGGTTTTTTTAGAATCACATCGGAAATTCCGACTTTACCAAGATCATGGCATTTTGCAGCGATTTTGAGTATGTCGCGGTATTTCATCCTTTCTTCTTTAGGGATGTTGTGGTTCAGAGCCCACTGGTCGTAAATTTCAAGTGAAAAATCTGAAACTCGCTCTACATGCGAGCCAGTTTCTTTTGGATCGCGGAATTCTGCCATTCGCTGCATGCGCTTAATCATGTTGCTTGTGAGGTATGTGTGTTCAAGAGTTTGTGTAACGCTTGAAGCGAATTGCTTTATGAATTCGACTGATTCGTCACTGAAAGGGATGGGATTTTCGTTGGAATCCTTCGCATTGATTATTTGCAGGACCCCCAAAGTCTGGCCGCTGCTGGTAATGAGCGGCACGGTAAGCATAGAGACTGTTTTATAATTTGTTGAAATATCGGTACTGTTGTTGAATTTGTATGGAGTGTCACCTTCGATGTGGTATGCATCAGCTATGTTGAGAGTTTGCCCGGTACATGCACAGTATCCGGCGATAGATGATTTTGTAATCGGTACCGTAAAATAGACATACGGTGATTTTGATTCCGGTTTTGCCTTTTTTTGCTGGGTTGCGTTTTGAGCATACTTGATTCGGAGAAGCTTTCCTTTAAAAGCCGACTCTTCTTCTGTGTAAGCAGCAACTGGAACCGCAGAAGGCTGTTTGTCTTCAATTACATAAATTGAACCGGCATCTGCGTTTGCAATTGCCCTTGCTTCCGTGAGTATGCGCTCCAAAAGGACATCTGTATCTCGAATTTCATTCAAGAGTTTTTCTGTCTCGAAAACTTTTTGCAATTTATCTGCATTTAATGCTTTTGCCATCACTTTTCCTTAATAAGAATATTATAATTTAATTGAGTTAAATAGTCTATCATGAAGTGTGATTTTTCTTCAATTATAGAGCAGCGGGGATTTGAGAGCAATAGCGGGGCTTTTAAGCATAAAAATGGGGAAAATCGTGAAAAATAAAAAAAATGAAAAAAAATGAAAAATTTTCGAAAAAAAATAAAATTTCTGTTGACACAAAATGTATGTCGTGATATATTTATCCTCACCCGCTGACAACAAGTGCGGCGGTCACAAAGTTCTTTGAACAGCAGACAGGCAAGTGAAGGGAAAGGATATGACGGATTTCCGTAAAGTTTCCTTAAAAACAATACAGGAAAAATTGCGGAAAGGCAATAGTACATGTCAACAAAACATTAAACAAAGCCAGCGGAGGGCGAGAGCTTCTCCAAGGCGTTCCTAATCAATCAAGGTTGGTCAGGGGATTAGTTATTTATGGTAATCTTGAGCCCCTCGGGGCTTTAGAATAATCATGGAGAGTTTGATCCTGGCTCAGAACGAACGCTGGCGGCGCGTCTTAAGCATGCAAGTCGGGCGGCAAGAAGGAAGCTTGCTTTCTTCCTAGAGCGGCGGACTGGTGAGTAACGCGTGGGTGACGCACCCTCCGGACGGGGATAGCCTGTGGAAACACAGGGTAATACCGGATAAGGCCGCACGGGCCGGAACCGTGCGGGGAAAGGAGCCTCGGCTCCGCCGGAGGAGCGGCCCGCGTCCCATCAGCTAGTTGGCGGGGTAAAGGCCCACCAAGGCTACGACGGGTACCCGGACTGAGAGGTTGGCCGGGCACATTGGGACTGAGATACGGCCCAGACTCCTACGGGAGGCAGCAGCTAAGAATATTCCGCAATGGGCGAAAGCGTGACGGAGCGACGCCGCGTGGACGATGAAGGCCGGAAGGTTGCAGAGTCCTTTGGCGTCCGAGGAACGGCGCGGCCAGGCAATGGGCCGCGTCTGACTGTAGGGCGAGAACAAGCACCGGCTAATTACGTGCCAGCAGCCGCGGTAACACGTAAGGTGCGAGCGTTGTTCGGAATCATTGGGCGTAAAGGGCATGTAGGCGGTCCGGTAAGTCGGGCGTGAAATGGCGGGGCTCAACCCCGCCGCAGCGCCCGATACTGCCGGGCTTGAGTCAGCGAGGCGGAGGCGGAATTCCTGGTGTAGGGGTGAAATCTGTAGATATCAGGAAGAACACCGGTGGCGAAGGCAGCCTCCGAGCGCATGACTGACGCTGAGGTGCGAAGGTGCGGGGAGCAAACAGGATTAGATACCCTGGTAGTCCGCACAGTAAACGATGCGCACTTGGTGTCC
>NZ_CAMHSK010000001.1 GCF_946187725.1 uncultured Treponema sp. | reverse complement strand
CATACATTTACACAACCGACGGTTGGACTCTTCTTGCAAAAGCAGGAGCAAACGGGAGAGATGGTACGAGTGGCACTGGCGGAACCACAATAATTTCTTCTGGATTGACTTCTTCAATCGGTTCTTACGCAATTGCAACTCTTCTTAGTACGGAAGAACTTACAAACCAAGATGTCACAATCACTGTGAATGTTACGGAAGATAACCTTTCAAAAGTCGGATTTGTATATTCAGAATCTCAAATTGACTGGTCAGATTCAAAATCTGTTTTAACAAACGCTTCATTCACGGCGATTACAGCTGATTCAGAAGGAAAATACAAAATCACGGCAACTAAGAACGGATATTACACCGTGGCAGCCAAAAAAGGTGGTGGCTATGTTGTTGCGACAGAAGACAAAATCTCAAACATCGACAAAACAGCCCCGGCAGCTGTAAGCGGACTGACTGCAAAATACATGACAAGCACTCAGAAAATCACCGTAACATGGGTGAACCCGACAGACAGTGATTTGGATTACATTTCATTAAGCTACACAAAGGTCGGAACAGCAGTCGTTACTGATTCTCATGCGACTTCTCCGTATGTTTTGAGCGATATTGAAGTTGACGGAAGCGAATATGTGTTCTCTGTTAAAGCCGTTGACAAAACATGAAATGCGAGCGTTGTTCAGACAGCAAGCGTTACTCCGGCGGAAGGTGCTCGCGTACAGGACATCACTTTGAGCCGCTACCATTTGGCGTACAACGATGCTGACCAGACTGTGACGGTGGTTGCCAGATTGATGAACGCAGAGCAGATTGAGGAAGGCACGGTCGTAAAGATTCAGACAAAAGACCCGAGCGGAAACATGACCACTACGGTTGCGACACTCGACAAAGCGGCCGGAACAGCCACCGCAACTATTACCGCTCCTTCAACAAGTTCTAATTCTGATTATAGAGACCGTACGTACACGGTGCTGTGCAAGATTGGCAATGATGAAACGGACACGACGCATACAGCGCGCTTCACTGTAAGCGCAGGGTCATCCCTGTTTTCAGTGTTTCACTCCTTGAACAGAAGTGAGTACACCAGCGCCAAGGTGCAGATTCCCCTGAACAATGTGACGGCTTCCACAAGGTATTATGTGCGCATCGAGGGCAGCAACCTTGACTTGACCGCTCCGTACATTCAGTTGTACGACTCTACGGGAGCAGCGTACTATACCGAGCCGGTTGCCGTAGACACGAGCGCGGTTCGATGGACGGCGACAAGCGGAGAAAATCCCCAGACAATCGACACAGAGATTCCCGTTCCCATGGCGAATGATACCTACACGGTAGGGGTGCTGTTCGGAGATGCTGTGGTGACCTCGCGCACACGGACATTGCAGGTTTACGATGTGCCCAATTTCACGAGTTTCACCATTCCTCAGGTCGAGTTCACGGAGGTAGGCAACACGGTTACGGCGACAATCATCGGAAAAAACTTTGACACGCCAGATGTGGTTTTGTCCAATTTCACGGCAACTTGCGCGGGTAAGCCGAGCATCGTTGCAAGCACCAGCTTTACGCGTACAAGCGACACCCTGTTAACTGCCACGTTCACCATTCCGGGAACGGTTGGTGAATACGACATTACGGTGCGCTACGGCACGAATTTGATAACCGGCACGCTCAAGGTAGTCAGCGCGTACAGCGTGGGCGACGTGCTCCTGAGCGACGGCACGATTGTGCGCTATGATGCAGACAACCTTACCTTTACCTCTGAACAGAAGTCAAAGGCGGTGGGCGTTCTGTACGGACTTGACGAGTACGGCATACCACGCGGTTGGCTGGGCATATACAATTCTTACGGCGGAACGAACAGCGGAGAGTACAGGTGGGCACCAAGCGGAACGACGGGTTACAACACGAAATTCAGCGACATCGTCTGTACGCCAAGCAATGCTGGTTCGGGTGTGGCAGATACGGCTACCTTTAAGGGCGACACGGACGGAAGCGACAACTGGGCGTACATCTGCTCCGTAGACCCTGCGGGAACTGCGGACGCGGCGACAAACTACCCGGCGTTCAACTACGTGAACAATTACGCCACGACGTTCGGTCTTACAGGCGAATACGCTGACGGCTGGTACATGCCGAGCATTGCAGAACTTTGTTACATCTACAGAAGCAAGACCGTGCTGAATGCAGTATTAAATGCAGTGGGTGGAATACACTTGTGTGATTTCTATTGGTCGTCGTCGCAGAACGGCTACTACTACTACGAAGCGTGGGATGTCACTATCTCTGACGGCAAAGTGGACTTCATCAGCAAGAACTACGATAACTATGTCTGTTGTGTCCGGGCTTTTAAATAGCGTAGCGGTTGTCGCTATGTAACGGTACACAGTGACTCCCCATGCAGAAACATTTGGAGGGGGCTGTCCAAAAAGAATTGGGCAGCCTCAATTATTTTAAATTTACAAGAGAATTCAAATCTGCTAAAATTTAAATATGAGCAGAGGCGTAAGCGATAAAATTACATACAAACCGTATAATCAGGGCGAGCAGTGGCTTCTGCCACCAAGCCTGGATGAACTGGTTCCGCAAAATCATTTTGTAAGAATAGTCAGTAAAACGGTAGACGAACTTAAGATTGGAGAAGTTTTTGAAAAAAATACAAAAGGCGGAGGTGCAAGTCGTTACACTCCGGTCATGCTTTTTAAGGTATTGATTTACTGCTACATGACAGGAACTTATTCTTCAAGGCAGATTGCAAAGCAGTGCCGGGAGAATGTAAATGTAATGTGGCTTACAGCCTTTCAGCAACCTGATTTCAGGACGATTAACAAATTCCGTAGTGAAAAGTTAAAAAACTCAATTGAAGAAATATTTGTATCAACAGTAAAGCTTCTGAACAGAAAAGGTTATGTTAGCCTTGAAAAATATTTTGTTGACGGGACAAAAATCGAAAGCGCAGCAAATAAATATACTTTCGTGTGGAAAAAAGCTGTAGAAAAAAATGAGAAGAATCTGGATGAGAAACTAAAAGTATTCCTCAAAGATGTAGAAGAAATTACCAAGAAAGAAAATCAGATTTACGGTGACAAAGATTTTGCCGAAACGGGCGATGACACTCCGGTAACTAGTGAAGAAATAAAGGAAGTGGCAGAACCGATTAATAAAAAACTTGCCGAAATCAATAATCTTGAGGACGACGAATCAAAAGATATAAAAAAAAACTGAAAAAAGCAAAACGTTTGATTGAAAAAGATTATCTTCCAAGAAAAGAGAAATATGAAAACTCAAACGAAACTTTCAAAGGCAGAAACAGTTATTCAAAAACTGATGAAGATGCAACTTTCATGCGGATGAAAGAAGATCATATGCTCAACGGTCAGCTTAAACCTGGCTACAACATTCAGGTCGGCACAGAGAATAATTTTGTAATTGGTTATGATGTATTTCCGAATCCGACTGACACACGAACCTTTATACCTCATCTTGAAAATGTTCAGAAACGGCTTAACTGTAAGTTCAATACTGTGATAGCAGATGCTGGCTATGGAAGTGAAGAAAATTACGATTATCTTGAAAAGAATGAAATAACTGGAATTGTAAAGTACACAAGTTACGAAAAAGAAATGAAAAGAAGTTTTAAGAAGAAAACATTCAATGCAGAAAACTGGAAATACGATTCCGTTCAGAAAGAATATACATGTCCCTGCGGAAATCCAGTTCCTTACAAACTGACACGAAAAAGAAAAAGCGATTCTGGCTATGAACAGACCGTGGATGTTTACCAATGTGAAAACTGTGAGGGCTGCCCATTCAGAGAGTTATGTACTAAATCAGAATATGGACGAATGGTTCAGAGAAACGATCACTGGCTTGAACAGAAAACAAAAGTAAAAAACTATCTCGCAACAGAAGAATATAAATCTCTTATGAAAAAACGTTCCACCGAATGCGAAACCGTCTTCGGTCAGACAAAAGGTAATCTAAAATTCAGAAGATTTCATCTCCGTGGGAAAGAAAAAGTTGGAACAGAATGGGGCTTGTTGATGATTGGATATGATTTTAAGCAACTGATTCGCTTAATGAATGCCTAAAGAAAAAAACAAAATGGACAAATCCTCAAAAAAGAGCGCTTGAACATGAAAAAGGGGCTGTCCATATGAAGTTATTATTAACTTCTAGGACAGCCCCCTCCAAACCTCTGCTCATCATGAAATCTAGCATTATGCGCTCTCCAATGCATCTAAGTTTCTGAAACTTGTTATCGAAGAATAAATTTGTTTTAGGTACTTCTTGAAATATTCATTTTTTTCTGAATCAAAATTGGAATGTATAACTTCGCCATCGTTCGTGAGCAGAATAGATTCTGCCGTTTTGCAATCTTCAAAACAAACATCAGTATCAGTATAAGTAATCAAAATTCCGTCTTTTTCACAAAATTCTTTTCTCATTTTATACACCAAAAGATTACATTTTTCTTCCAATAAATATTCTATCACAGTTCTTTTGAAATTGTATATATTTGTCTAAGTTTTTATATTCTACATCCCCTTTCTCACATAGTAGGAGAAAAAAAAGGCGAGGAATTTCCCCGCCTTTAGATGGACTTGTGTCTTTCGACCAGCCTGATAAATTCTGTCGTTACTATTTATTTCACAATCTCAGCCAATGCAGCCTTCATTCCCTTGCTCTGGATATCAGCGAGGTGGCCTGCAACTGCGGCTTCGAGTCCTGCGTATTTTGTCAAATCTTCTTTCCAGAAATCAACATTTGAGAGGACGCGGTTTGCGATTACTTTTGCGTCTTTTGTCTCTTTGTTGAGGGCTGCGAAGAATTCGAGGACTGGCATTGTGTCCTTGTTCGGGTAAACGCCATCGTCGCGTTTAGATTCGAGGTATTTTGCGCCCTTCTCGTCTGTTTTGATTTCGGTGCCGTTGTAGAATGCGATGAGGGCTGCGATTGAGAATCCGAGCAATTTTGGAACTGAGCCGCTCTTTTTGATTGACTGTGTAACTGATGGCAAACAGCGTGTCCAGTATTTAGCGACTGAGTTCAAAGAAATCTCGATGAGGCGGTGCGGGTTGAACGGATTCTGGAAGCGTGTCCATACATCCTGTGCGTATTTCTTGAGGTCTTCCTGGTCGCCGTCTATTGAAGGAACGATTTCATTGAAGATGATGTCGTGCATGAATTTCTGAGCGTCTGCGTTCGGTGTGTTGAATCCGCTTCCGACTTTCTCTGAGCAAACGATGTCCTGAACATAGTTTGAACCTGCGAGGAATGCTGCCAAAACAGAAGATGTGTGTGCGCCGTTCAAGATGCGGACTTTTCGTGTGTGGTAGTAGTCCATGTTCTGAACCCACTTAACTGAAAGGCCTGCTTTAACGAGTGGAAGTTCATCTTCGTGTGATTTTTTAGATTCGATAACCCAGAAGTGGAAAAGCTCTGCTGAGTCAAGGAGTTTGTCTTCGTAGCCGAGTTTTTCGCAAAGGTTCTCTGCCTGAGTTTTGCCGTTTTCTTCTTTAGAAAGGAGTGGGAAATATCCCGGAACGATGCGGTCAACCAAGCATGAACAAACATCACAAGCCTCGTCGAACCAGTTGATGAAGTCCGGTCCGAGCTGCCACATTTCTGCGTAGCGGAGGATGTTGATTCGGAGGTTGAGACCTGCCTGATCTGAAAGCTCACAAGGAATCAAAATCATGCCTTTTGATGTGTCGCCTTTGAAAGCCTGGAATCGTTTGTAAAGGAATGCAGTTACTTTTGCAGGGAAGTTTTTCTGCGGCTTCTGATCGAGTGTAACTGGAACTCCATCAATTTCTGTGTCGAAGCGGATTCCGGCCTCTGTTGTGTTTGAAACGATGAATCGCAAATCCGGGCTTGAAGCCAATGCGATATAATCATCATAGTTTGTGTATGGGTTGATTGAGCGGCTGATTGAATTAATAGCCCGTGTCTCAACAGTTGGTTTTCCGTCTTTCATGCCACGGAGAACTGTTGTGTAAAGATTGTCCTGTGCATTCATTGCATCAATCATGCCTTTTTCGAGCGGCTGAACGATTACGATATTGCCGTTAAAATCGGTTTTTTCGTTTACAATATCAATCTGCCAGTCTACGAATGCGCGCAAAAATCCGCCTTCGCCGAACTGAAGAACCTTTTCTGGTCGCTGAACCTTCTTTACTACATCTTTTATTGATTTAAGAGCCATAATCTGAACCTCCGGAATTTACCTGAATTAAAATCTTCTCTAATTTTATAATCTTGAAACTCAAAAATTCATATAGCGATTATTGACACCTTTTTGATTAAAACCGTGAAAAAAATTTTTAATTATTTTTTTTTGTAAAATAGAGATAAAACTTGTAAAAAAAACGCGCTCATTATAGAATATAGAGATGTATAATTCTAAAAGCAGTCGAAGATTAGGCTTCATCCTTTCAACCATTCATGCAGGCTCTGCACTCAAGCTTTTTCGCAAAGTCGTTTCGCAGGCCATGAAAGATGACGGAGCTTTTTTCGTTTTTCCGGGTGGCAAGCTTAATTCAAAAAGCGGTCCAGAGCGTCTCCGCAATGATATTTACAAACTCGTCAATCCTTCGAATGTTGACGGTCTCATCAGCTGGGCATCTAGTATCAGCGGTTCAGTTTCAGTTCAAGAAGTCGAAGAATTTCACAAGCAGTTTCAGTCCATTCCTTTTGTAACAATCGGTCAGAAAGTTCCTGGGCATCCGTACACAGGTTTTGACGCTTATACCGGCATGAAGGAACTTGTAAGGCACTTCATTCAGGTTCACGGCGTAAAAAAAATCGCTTTCCTTCGCGGTCCTGAAAATCATACTTCCGCAGAAGACCGTTTCAGAGGCTACAAAGATGCACTCATCGAAGCAGGTCTCGACACTCCCGAAAATCAGGAGCTTGTCACCTATCCGCTGAGCTGGTCCGACGGTGAGCTTGGCATTGCATGGCTCATCGAAGAAAAGGGCTTCGTTCCGGGCAAGGATTTTGAGGCTCTTCTTTCAGCCAGCGACATGATGACATTCTCTGCGGTCAATTATCTCAAACAAAGAGGAATCCGCATTCCAAAAGACCTTCAGGTTGGCGGTTTCAATGACACAGAAGAAAGCCGAATTTCAATTCCTTCATTCACTACAGTTCACATGCCGAATGCAGAACTTGGACTTGCCGGATACGAAAAAATCAACAATATTCTCGACGGAATGCTCGGTGTTGCCGATTCAAATCTTCCAGCATATCCTGTCATTCGTGAAAGCTGCGGCTGTGTTCACACAAAAATCTGGTCATCATCTGATACGCACACAAAAATCCGTTCAAGGGAGCAGTTTCAGCAGGAAGTCTGCAAAGTTTTCCGTCTCGACCAGAATTCTACCGCACTCGACTCAATGCTTAATCCGCTTTTTGGGAACGACAAATCTAAATTCTACGATCAGTTCACTCAAAAAGTCACGACTTATTTCCAGAACGGCGGCGATTTGATTCGTATGTTTACCGCCATGTCACTCTTCCGCTCGGTCACCTGCCTTCCGCCAGAGTACATCGAAAAAGTCATCCGTCACATCACGCTTCTTGTACCGCGAATTCAGGAACGGGTCTTAATCGAAAAACAATACGAAAGTGACAAAATCAACGGAATCATAAGTTCATTAAAAAACAGCCTTCTTTCTGTTTTTGAACGCGACAAGCTCATTTCGGTTTTAAAAGACCATCTTTGCAAAATCGGAATCAATACAACGGCAATCGTTCTTTACGACGACGATTCATATTCAAACTATATCGGCGGATTCAATTCAGCGAACGAAATCCGAACTGAAGAAGTTCGATTCCCAAAAGAATATCTCGTTCCAGAACGATATGCTTCTGATTTTGAAAAGGGTGCTTTCATCGTTCAGCCGCTTTTTGTTGACGAACGCTCTTACGGTTACATCATCTGCAATTATTTTGGTGCTCAGGGCATCGTTTACGAAGATTTGCGTTCTTCGGTCAGTTCAGCATTGCAGAGTATTTTCCTGTTTGAGCAGACAAGTGATGCAAAACGCGTTGCAGAACAGGCCGAATTCGCCAAAACAGAGTTTTTCGCAAATGTTGGAAGCGATTTGTGCGATCCTCTCAAAGACCTTTCTTCAAAGCTCCAGCAAATGGAAACAAACATTGAGAACGGTGTTCTTGACAGGGACATTCTGGCAGAGCAGCTTCTTTTCCTGCGCTCACAGATTGATGCACAGCTCGAAAAAACAGAAACTCTCGTCGATTTGACGCGCTCTCAGGTTGATGACCTGCCGATGGATAAAAAGCTCTTTGACATACGGCAAATTCTTCCGGGAAGCGTTGCAGCAGGTCTCGACAGGACATTCCCGCTTCTGTACGGTGATTCAGAACGACTCAAGCGCGCACTTCACACAATCTTTGATTTCTCAGAAAAAACTACCTGCGTTTCAGAAAAACTTGACGGAATTCACATTGAATTCTATTCAAGCAAATTTGAATGGCAGAAACCGGAACTTCTTCTTGCCGAAAAAATCATTCTCCTTCAGTACGGTGATGTCATAAAATCTGAAAATTACACAGAAGTTGTTCTTCCGTGGCCAAATCTTGCAGGGCAGCCTTCACTCGTCCACAATATTGACGAAGCCAAGGTCTACAGTTTCACCGAAAATCTTTCAAGCGACCGCAAATCTTTCAATGCGAAATATCTCTTTAGCGATGATGTTGATTCAGAATCCCTCGAAAACATCATTCTTCTTTGGGAACCTGATTCAGCACCTATCGATGAATGGGTAAAAGTTTACGGTCTGCGCCACGATGACCTTTTCTACCGTGCGCCGCTCATCTGTTACAGCCGCAACATGATTGGACACAGTTTCATCGACATGCTGGAACAGAAAATCAAAACTCAGCGCTCTTCACCGGTTCTCTTCGTCAATGCAAAACATACTCACTACGGAACATGGGCAACGGACGCGAACAGCATAAACATCCCTTCTATGGAAGAATTTGATAAAATTCTTGCTGAAATCACGCCGTCGCTTATCGTATTTGAGTCAATCACCGAAGAAAATATCCGGCAAATCAGACAGAATCCAAAAACTGTTCTCGTGCCGATTATCGTTCTTCCAGACGCAATTGACACCGAAGAAGAAATTGAACTTCTCTGCTCTCATCCAAGAATCATTCTCTGCAACCGTGGAGCCGCTGAATCAGAGCAGTTTGACGAACGAATCCGTGGAATCCTTTCGGGTGATGAAATTCTTCCACCGCACACGGGCGCACTCGTTAAAAAAGCAATTCTGTACCTCAACAGGAATGCCTCTCAGCAGATTGTCCGCTGGAAGCTCGCAGATACCGTTCATGTAAGCGAAGATTATCTCACGCGAATCTTCCACAAGGAAATCGGTCTGAGCCTTTGGGAATACCTGAACCGCTACAGAATCTACATCGCAACAAAAATGCTTCTTGAAACAAACGATACAATCTATGAAATCGCGGAGAATTCCGGCTTTCAGGACCAGGCATACTTCTGCCGCGTATTCAAGAAGATTTACGGTGTTCCGCCAGGAAAAATCCGCTCTAAATAAACTCATTATCCGGGGAAACTGGCATTTCTGCCTTTATTCTCCGGATACATTCCTGCCTCCCGACTTTTATTTAATTAGTATTAAAAAAAAACGAAGAAATTTAGAAAATATTGCAAATTAGGTCGAAATAGTTATAATCAGTCGGTTTTGTCCAATAACACAAAAGTATTTTTAATTTCTAATTAGCGGTTTACGCGTTAATATGGTTCTACGAGGTTAGGTATGAACGCACAAGAAACAAATGTTTTAAATGCACCGAAGAAGGATCTCTGGAAAAATGTAAAGAGACATTTCTCGGTTTATGCTCTTCTTATCATTCCAGTTGTGTACTATGCTATTTTGAAGTATGGACCAATTGTTAATGGTCAGATTGCATTCAAGGACTTCGCCCCTGTAGATGGTGTTTGGGGAAGTGTTTGGGTTGGATTCAAGAATTTCAGCACTTTCATCCATTCGTTCTATTTTGGCGAACTTTTGAGAAATACAATTCTTTATAGTTTGGCAAAGCTCTGTATTTCAGTGCCACTTTCAATTATTCTGTCTGTGGCTTTGTATGAATGTACACACAATGTACTGCGCCGTGTCGTTCAGACTTTGGCTTATTTGCCGCACTTCCTTTCTTGGGTTATCATGTACGGTATTCTTCTTATTTTGCTTGCACCAGGCGATGGTCTTGTAAATGATGTAATCAAATCATTCGGCGGTACAGCAAAAGACTTCCTTACAAACACAAGGGTATTCCCTGTTGTCGTTGTTCTTTCTGACGCATGGAAGGAAATGGGTTGGGCCGCAATCATCTTCATCGCAGCTCTTATGGGAATTGACCCGTCTTTGTTCGAGGCTGCAATGGTTGAAGGTGCTTCTGCTGTTCAGCGCGTATGGTACATCACAATTCCTTCTATTAAGCCTGTTATCGTTACAGTAGTTCTTTTGAAACTTGGTACAGTTCTTGATGCCGGATTCAACCAGATGTTCATGCTTTATTCACCTGCCGTTTATTCGGTCGCTGATATCATCGATACATGGGTTTACCGACAGGGTCTTCTTCAGTTTGAGTTCGCTCTGGCAACTGCAGTAGGTATCTTCAAGGGTGTAATCGGTATGCTCCTTGTTATGGTTTCAAACAAAATCGTCAAAAAACTGACTGAATCATCACTCTTGTAATTTGAGGTGCTAAAAATGGAAAAACCAAAGACAGTAAAACTTACATCTGGTGATAGAGCATTTTACATCGGTGTCAACACATTCCTTATTTTCATCGGAATTATCATCGCTGTACCAATCATCAGTACGATTTCATCTTCTGTAACACCAAACGGTTTCAGAGGAAACTCTTTCGATAAATTCTTCCTGATGCCATGGTATTGGGATGGTTCAGCATACAAAGCTCTTCTTGGAAACAACGGATTTATCCTTGCTTTCTGGAACTCAATCAAAATCATGCTTTTCGGAGTAGTCACTTCATTGTCACTCACTGTTCCGATGGCATATTGTATGTCTGTTCAGGATTTGCCTGGCCGCAAAATCCTCAACTACTTCGTTCTTATTCCATATTTGTTCAACATCGGTGTTATCCCGACCTTCCTGGTTGTCACAAATCTTCATCTTACGAATCATTTGTGTTCAATCTTCTTGCCGGGTGCAATCGGTACATACAACTGTTTGATTATGCGCGGCTTCTTCGAGGGAATTCCTGAATCACTTAAAGAATCTGCACGAATCGACGGTGCTGCTGAATGGTATGTTCTTCTTTCTATCATTCTTCCACTGTCAAAGCCAATCATCATGACAATCGGTTTGTATTATGCAGTCGGTTACTGGAATGACTTCATGCACGCACTTCTTTACTTAACAGAAGCTTACTTGCAGCCACTTCCAATCCTCACTCGAAACATTCTTTTGGGTGCTTCAATGAGCGAAACTTTGGATACTGGTACAGCGTTCGGTGCAGCTTCAATTGCATCAATCAAGGCAGCATGTGTATTCCTTTCTGCTATTCCGATGATGCTCGCTTATCCGTTCATCCAGAAATACTTCACTAAAGGTACAATGCTCGGTTCAGTTAAGGGCTAATCCTAAAATCGTAACAATATGGGCGACTGTGGGTTTTATATCCAGTCGCCTAGTTGTATATAGTCTCTCTTCGGGGAGACATAATTTAAAACTTAATTTCATTTGTTTTCATAATTAAGGAGGAAAAAATGAAAAAATTGTTGAAAGGGCTTATTGCTTCAGCATTGGTCGTTGCAATCGCAGCTCCAGCTTTCTCTGCAAAAGCAAAAACTAACAAAGACGGTACTGTAGACATCGAACTTTGGTACGGTGCTGCTGCATCTGAGGCCGGTCCAGTTCCAAACGAATGGGTTGGTTATAAAATCATTAAAGACAAACTCAAGATTAACCTCAAACTTACAAACTTGCCTTCATCAGAGGCTGACCAGAACACAAAAATCAACGCTGCAGGTGCTGCAAACACATTGCCTGATTTGTTCATGGTTTCTAACGAAGTTTACCCAACTCTCGTTTCAAAGAAATTGCTCGCTGAAGTCGACAAAATGTACAAAATGATGCCTAACCGCACTGCAAAATTGTACGACAAAGAATCACGCGCTTTCACTACAATCGGAAAGCACTCTTACGCTCTCGCTCAGCCGGGTTCTATCGTTCGCAACGAAGGCGTTCTTATCCGAAAAGACTGGCTCGACAAACTCGGTCTCAAAGTTCCAAAGACAACTGATGAGTTCTTCGAAGTTATGAAAGCATTCACAGAAAAAGACCCAGACGGTAACGGAAAAGCTGATACATACGGATACGGTGCATTCCTTGAAGTTAGTTCATCAAACGAAGGTCTTGGACGACGCCTTGACCCAATCTTTGGTGCATTCGGTGTTGCTGGTACATGGAACCTCGCAAATGCAAAAGAAGCTGGTCTTAACATCTACAAACCAGAATATTATGACGCAATGTGCTTCGTAAAGAAAATGGTTGACGCTGGTGTAATCGATCCAAACTGGCTTTCATACAAAAAAGATGACTTCCGTGCAGCATGGAAACAGGGCCGCTTCGGTATCATGCGTGAACAGAACGCTGCTTATGCTAACGAAGGAAACTACAAACCATTCGACAACAACTTCCCAGAGGGTGAATGGATTGTTGTTGAGCCACCAGTAGGACCAAAAGGAAAGTCTGCTGCAGGTACATACTCACAGGCTTACCGAATGTATGCCGTTTCTGCAAAAGCTGCTAAAGAAGGAAAACTTGAAAAAATCGCTGAACTCCTTGAATGGATGTCTTCAGACGAAGGTTACTACCTCCTCGGATGGGGTCAGGAAGGTGTAAACTATGTTCTTGACAATGGCGTTCCAACAGCAAAAGGTTTGGCTGATCCATCAAAAGCTTACACAGAATCTGCTATGATTCCTTACACACAGCTCCGCAACATGGTTTACTACAATGGCGATGCTGAGTTGGCTTCTCGCTACCCAACATGGTACTCAAAGAATGGTAAAGCAATGTCTGCTCTCAAAACACTCCGCGAGATGCAGTCAAAAGCTTGGACTCCATGTAGAGGCCAGGATAAAATGCCAAACCCAACAGCAGATGTTAAACGATTCTACGAACAGGGCGTTGTTGAGTTCATGACTGGTAACCGTGCTCTTAACCCAACTGAATGGAAGAAATTCCTTGATGATTTCAGCAAGAACGGTGGTAAAGCATGGGAAGCTGAAGGTCTTGCAAAGGCTAAAGAAGCTCGTCTCATCAAATAAGTTGAACTGACGGTTTAATTCCGAAAGCAAAACACTTTTCCACAGCGGGCATTGGAGAAATCTAATGTCCGCTTTTTTTTGTGTATCTTTTGTGGATAACAAAGTGAGTTTTCCACATAAAATACCCTAAATGTTGAGAATTTGTGGAAAACTGAAAAGTTGTACACAGATTTTATACAAGTTTTCAACACTTTTTCCACATTTTCACATTATAAAGAGGCATCGAATGAGCAAAATCGCTATCAGAATCAATGCTGCGGATGTCGTGGCAGTCGCACTTGAACCGCTTTCAAAAGGAACCTGCGTAACACTTGAAGCAATGGACGATGTTCCAGAAGTCTCTGTTACACTTCAGGAAGACATCACAGCAGGTCATAAATTCGCAATCAAAGACATCAAAAAAGGCGAGCCAGTCATCAAATACGGCTACCCGATTGGAGCCGCAACAGAGGACATCGCAACAGGAAAACATGTTCACACACATAACATTCACACTTTGCTTTCCGGCGAACTTGAATACACTTATGATGAAGCAAAGGCAAAAGCGGCTTACGATGCCTGGTACAAGGAAACTGAAAAACTTCGCGCAAATGTTCCGACGGTGAATGTCTACAAACGCGCTGATGGTCGGGTCGGAAGCCGAAACGAAATCTGGATCGTGCCTCTCGTTGGCTGCGTAAACAAAATCTCTGAAAATCTTGCCATGTGGGCAAACGCTAAATTCTGCGCAGGAGAGCCAAAACCGAGCGAGAAGGGCGGTGTCGAAGGATTTTTCACATGGACTCATCCATACGGCTGTTCTCAGATGGGCGGCGACAAGGAAACAACTGCAAAAATCCTTTCTGATTTGGTTCATCATCCGAATGCGGGCGGCGTTCTGGTCGTTTCACTCGGCTGTGAAGAAAACAATGTTCCGTATTTCAAGGAATTTTTGGGTGAATACGACGAAAACCGCGTAAAATTCATGGTCACCCAGCAGTTCGAAGACGAAATGGAAGAAGGCAAAAAGCTTTTGACCGAACTTGCTGAATACGCCGGAAAATTCCAGCGCGAAGAAGCTCCGCTCACAGACATCGTGCTTGGCATGAAGTGCGGCGGCTCGGACGGAATGAGCGGAATCACCGCAAACGCATTGATTGGCCGAATCTGCGACGCAATGACAGGAATGGGCGGCCGTGTAATGCTCACTGAAGTGCCAGAAATGTTTGGTGCAGAGCAGATGCTCATGAACCGCTGCGTTGACAAAGAAAGATTCGACAAAACAGTAAACCTTATCAACGGATTTAAAGGCTACTACGCCCGTCACAACCAGGTCTGCTACGAAAATCCTTCACCGGGAAACAAAGCAGGCGGAATCACAACGCTGGAAGACAAATCTTTGGGCTGTGTCCAGAAGGGCGGAAAAGCCCCGGTCACAGGCGTTTTGAAGTACGGCGAGCGGCTCCCGCAGAACGTAACAGGCCTCACCTTGCTTGAAGGACCTGGCAACGACATAGTTTCAACGACAGACATGACAGCCGCAGGCGCAAACATCATCCTCTTCTCAACAGGACGAGGAACTCCTCTCGGTGCCCCAGTTCCGACAGTCAAAATCGCCACAAACCACCCGCTCGCACAGAACAAACACGGCTGGATTGACTTTGATGCAGCCCGCATTCTCGACGAGCCAAGCGATTCTGTACGCGACGCACTCTTGCAGCAGATTATCGACATTGTTTCAGGCCGCGCCGTCACCAAAAACGAAAAGAACGGCTACCGCGAGATTGCGATTTTTAAGGATGGGGTGACACTGTAAAAAACACGGTGGTTGAGCCAGTCGAAGCCACCACCCCGCATTGTCGGGCATTTTACCCCCACCCGGCAATGCAATCTTTTCTCTTTTACAAAAATGCACTACACTCTTCTTATGAAAAAGATTTTTGGGGGCGCATCCCTCACTTCGTTCGGGTCGGGCTTTCCACGGTTACGCTTAAGCTCCATTGCTGGCGCAACGCTTCGCGCCGTTACAATCCCTTGCGCTTTTCTCCTTCTCGCACTTAGTGGGTGCAAAGAAAAGTCTCCTGCAACCGTTGCAGCAAATTCTTCAGAAGAGGCAGCAATCGCACAAAACAATGCAACTTCTGTAAAATCTTCTTCCGCAAACGGAAAAAAAATCGACTATGACCTTTCTGAAATGAACTCAAATCTCGTATATGCTGAAGTTTTCAATATGATGATTGAGCCTGAAATCTACGATGACAAGGTAATCAAAATGCGTGGAAATTTTGTTACCTACGAAAATTCTCCCACGGCAAACGGCGGCAAATCTTACGCTGTAATCATCTCAGACGCCCTTGCGTGTTGCAAACAGGGAATCGAATTTCGCTACGATTTCGACGGCAAAATGCCAAAAGACGGCGATATCATCACGGTTACGGGAGTTTATGTCACTGCCATGCTTCCAAACGATGTCGCTTACAATTATGTAAAGGCAGATTCTGTGGAAATGTAATCTTTTTGTGCCGATAATCATGGCATGAAGAAATTTGCTATTTTTATCGGGATTTTCTCCTTTATTTCAGGTTTTGCGTTCTCGCAGACAAAAATCACATATTCTGGTGATTCAGGTTATTCTCTCGTCGAAAGAACAAATCTCAGACGGTACATAAACGGAAAATACTCAGGCTTAACGAGCCGTGAAGTCCGTTCGTTTATCAGCCGGGCAAACGCTCCCAAAGGCATGCGCTCTTCTGAAAAAGACCGCTGGTATGACGGCAATTTCTTCGTGCTTGAAGAGACTCTCCGTGATACCCATGCGACAATGGCCGGAATCCACGATACAATTCCTTCAGTTTTTAAGATTTCTACGGACGGAAAAATGTCCATGATAGAAGACAATGGATATCCGACTTTCAGAGGCTTTCCTTCATATCCCGCTGATGAGCTTAAATCGGGCGATTCATGGACTGGGCAGGCAGAACGAGCCGTTGACCCGATGAACAAGGGCATTTTTACACGAATGCCTGTCCTGGTACGATATACCTTCGCCGACAGTGAAGTTTACAAAGGCGAAGATGTTTACAGAATCAAGGCAATCTGGCAGACAAATTATCCTGCCTCAAGTTACGGTGCGGATCCGAGAGGGGATTCTACGCTCAAAAAAGGAATCGGCAGTCACAAAGCAGACATAATCGTTCGCAAGGCAACAGGAGAGGCGATTTTAATCAGTGATTTGGTTGATGAGACCTTCGCTTACGCAGACGGAACTCAGGTCAATCTCAAAGGCACAATCACCATGTTCACCGAATACCCGCCTGCAATCGACCGCGACAAACTGATTTTTGCATTGAACCGAATCGCAAAGGCAGAAGAACCACCAGCAAAACCAGCCGTCAAAACAGAAGTTGCAGGAACAGCTATCGCTTCTGTAAAAGAAACTGCACCATCAGCTCCGAATTTCGGCTTTGGAGAAAGTCCTGCCATAGCAAAGGCACCAGAAGCAAATTCTTCCGGCACAGGCAGCACGCTTTCAGAGAAAATTTCATCAGCAAGCGGCAATTCATCTTCAGGAAACGATAAAAACAATATGGTCTTCGAGGAAACGCCCGCTGGAATCAGACTTTCGGTTCGAGACATAAAATTCAAGGCTGATAGTGATGATATTGTTGAAAGCGAAGGTGCCAGAATTGACGAAATTGCAGAAGTTTTGAAACTCGCACCAAATTCTCAGTTTTTGATTGAAGGCCATACGGCTGCAACTGGAAGACCAGACGGCGAATATAAACTTTCCGTTCTGCGTGCAAAAAAAATAGCGGCGGAACTCTCAAAACGAGGAATTTCCGCCGACAAGTTCATTTGTAAAGGTCACGGTGGCAACAAACCGATTGCAAGCAACTCCACCAACTCAGGCAAAGCGCAAAACCGCCGTGTAGAAATCACAATTTTGGAATAAAATCCTTAAAGAGCTTACTTCCTTTTTCCGGAAATTGTGATTGTCGCGATTGTCGGTGCTTTTCCGCCCGCAATTGCTGTTTCACCGTTTCCATCGCGTCCATAAAGAATCACACGGATGTTTGCGGTTGACCCCTTATTGATTGTGTATGCAACTTCATAAGTCTTTTTGGCAGAGCGTGCTTTTCTTGATTCATCAAGTGCAAGTTCTGTCTTTTTACCGCCTGAAATGCCCTGAATCAAAACAGCGACATTGCTTGTTCCGTGGTTTCCGAAAGCAGCTTCAATCTCATTGATTTCAAGATTTTCCTGGGCTGTAATCGGGAAGTCAACATAAAGAGTGTCTTTTCCTTCAATCTTTCCAGAATATCCTGTGTAAGTGATTCCGCCTTTTGCGAAGGTTGCGTTAATTTTTGAAGCATTGTGTTTCCATGTACCTGCAGAAGGAACAGCTTTATTTGCCTTTGCGATGTCCTCATTGTCGCTTCGACCTTCAAGAGAATTGCTTGCGTCCAAGCTGTCCAACCATGTGACAGAGAATGAGTTTGGATCCGGCTTTGAGATTACGAGCTTGAATTCACCAGAAACACCTTTTTCGTCTTTTGCAGTTGCTTTGACCGTAATTTCAGTGTCTTCGGCAACAGGTTTTGAAATAAGGAAGCCAGTCTCATCAATGCTTGCGATGTTTGAATCAGAAACAGTCCATTCATAATCAGCATTTGTAGGTCGAACAGGAGTGAGGCTTGCAGAGAACTGAAGGCTTTTTTTGCCGTAAATCATCTTTGCGTTATCAGCAGAAGAAATTTCGATGCTCTGAACAGGCACAAATTCAACTTTTTTGTCTGAAAGAACAGTGATTTTAGAAATTGTGGTCTTCTTTGTGGCGGTGATTGTTACAGCAGAAGGAGCGTACACAACATAAGCCTTTTCCTTGAATTTTACAGGTGAGCCAGTGTTGAAATCATAGAAGCTTTCGCCCTGCTTTGCGGCCTTAATCGTTCCGTTTCCGGCAGCACAGCCTGTTACAGAAACAACCGATTTTGCCTTAACCGGAATTGTGATTTTGCTTCCTGCTTCACCGACAAGTTTTCCGTCCACTACAGCAAATCCTTCGAGGCTCAAGTCCTTATAACTCTTTTCGTCAGCAAAAGTATAAGTCGTGAGTTTTGCCTTTTCTTCGCCTGAAAGAAGTGATTTTGAAGAATCTTTTGAGACTTTCCATCCGTGCTCTTTTGCGAAATTTTTGACATCCCAGTATGATTCCAGGTCTTTTTTATATTTGAGGGTTGTGATGTCGTAGTATCGGTTGAGGATTGAATCTCGTCCGCTGAATTCAGATTTTACATCGCTGTCTGAAAGAACATATGCCTTTCCATCAGTTTCTGCACCGATGCTTTCAGCAGTTGCCTTATCGATTTTCCATCCGATTACAGTGTCCAAAACACCTTCTGCGGTGAGGGCATTTCCTTTCCACAAAGATTTTTCGATTCCGCTCGCAGAACTGTTAACGAAAGCAACCTGATTGTAGTAGCCTGAATTCCATGGCGTTCTTGCAAGATAAGTTTTTTCGCCGTCCTGAGATGAAATTTTTGAATTGAAGATTACGAGACCTTTTGCAGCCTTGTTTCCGATTGTCATTCTCGGAGCACCGATATAAGAAGTCGGGTCTGTGTGGAATTCATCAAAAAGGGAAACAAGCTCACATTCTTCAAACAAAGCGACTTTTCCGCTTTCTTCCATCCAGATGAAGTCCGTGTCGCCTTCGACATAGCACTGATAGAACCATGATTTTCCTGTCATGCGGAGTGTGTCCTGATATGACTTGAATGCACAGTTATATGCGGCAAGATTTCCAGTTGAATCGAAGCCGATTGTCTCAGCCTGACCGTTTGAGCCGGTTGCGTTTTTTCGAAGGAATGTATTATGGAATGTGATATTCTCTACGGTAAGATTTCCTGTGCCTTCAAATTCAAAGACACAGCGTGCTTTCTGACCAGATGCCTGCTTGCATTTGAGCAAATCGCCATTGTTCTCTACAGCGATTACAACATCTTCGCCATATTTTGCGCTTGTATCGCCCGAAAGAGTGATGTCAGCCGCACCATTATAATAGAGAACTTCTTCGTAAGTTCCTTTTGGTACTTTGATTGTGTATGAACCTGAATCTGAACCTATTGCATCAAGAGCTTCCTGAATTGTAGCAAAGTTCTTTGCAGCAACATTCTTTCCAGAAAGGGTGACTTCCGCAGAAATCTGTTGAACAGCGGCGGTAAATGCAAGTCCGGCCGCAAGAAGACCAATTATTTTTTTCATGAAAATTTCCTCCATTTTCTGATTCTAGTATTCTATTTGTCAAATACCGAAAAAGAAATGGAGAAAAAAAACATGAATTTGATGAATAGAGACAAAAAAGACAGGACTCGCGAAGCAATCTAACTCTGCATTGTTGTGTTCTTTACGATAACATCATGTGCGCCGCCTTCCGTAATTGAAACAGAAGAAACCAGCGTAAGTTTTGCTTTCTCCTGCAATTCAGGAATCGAAAGCGCACCACAGTTACACATCGTGTGAGTGACCTTGCGTAAAGTCATGCCGACGCCATCATGTAAGTGACCGGCATAAGGAACATAAGAATCAACGCCCTCTTCAAAGGCCATTGATTTTTTGCCGCCCAAGTCATATCGCTGCCAGTTGCGTGCTCTGTTGCTGCCTTCGCCCCAGTACTCTTTGACATACTGACCATTAACCACGAGTTTGTTTGAAGGAGACTCGTCGAATCGGGCAAAGTAACGACCGAGCATTACGAAATCCGCGCCCATTGCAAGTGCGAGCGTGATGTGATAGTCGTGAACGATTCCGCCGTCTGAGCAGATTGGAATATAGATTCCTGTTTTTTTGTAATATTCATCTCGAGCCTTTGCAACTTCGATTGTAGCAGTTGCCTGACCACGACCAATACCTTTCTGCTCACGAGTGATACAGATTGAACCGCCGCCAATACCGATTTTGATGAAATCAGCACCAGCATCTGCAAGGAAGTTAAAGCCTTCGGCATCAACAACATTTCCTGCACCGACTTTTACATCTTTACCGAATTTTTCGTGGATGTCTTTGAGAGCCTTTTCCTGCCAGTAAGAAAAACCTTCGCTTGAATCCAAAACGAAAACATCTGCACCGGCTTCAAGCAATGCCGGAACTCGTTCCATATAATCGCGTGTGTTGATTCCGGCACCAACGATGTAGCGGTGTTTTGAATCCAGAAGCTCAAGCGGGTTAGATTCGTGAGTTGCGTAATCTTTTCGGAAAATCAATGAAACAAGATTGCCGTTTTTGTCAACGACAGGAAGCTGATTGACCTTTTTATTCCAGATAATCTCATTTGCTTCGCTGAGGGTGATTCCTTCCTGACCTGTGACCATTTCAGAAAGCGGAGTCATATATTCAGAAACTTTTGAATTCGGCTTGCAGTGCGTGATTCGGAAATCTTTTGAGGTGATGATTCCAACCAGTTTTCCGTGTGCAGTTCCATCTTCAGTAACGGCACAAGTTGAATGACCAGTTTTTTCGCTCAAAGCGATTACATCTTCCAAAGTCTGATCAGGACGAACATTTGAATCGGAAGTAACAAATCCTGCCTTGTAAGATTTGACCCGCGCAATCATTGCTGCCTGGTCTTCGATTGACTGACTTCCGTAGATAAAACTAATTCCGCCTTCTTTTGCGAGAGCGATTGCCATTTTATCATCCGAAACAGCCTGCATTACGGCAGAAACCATTGGAATGTTCATGCTGAGAGGAGATTCTTCTCCGGCCTTTTTGTTGAATTTGACGAGCGGTGTTCTAAGGCTCACATTATCAGGAATGCAATCCTTGCTTGAATAGCCCGGAACCAGAAGATACTCACCGAAAGTGTGTGACGGCTCAGAAAAGTAAAATGCCATGATTTTCTCCTATTTTTTTTAATAAATAAATTGAATGAGTATAGCAAAAAAATTAAGTAAAATTCAATAAATTTTTTAATCCAGATTGAAGAAAATAAGCTTTTTTTAAATGAATCTATGCTATACTGTCTTCATGCTGATTTTTTCGAGCGGGCGTACAGACATTCCTGCTTTTTACTCAGAGTGGTTCTTGAATCGAATACGCGACGGCTTTGTTGATGTGCGGAATCCATATTACAGTGAACAGGTTGCAAGATACAAACTCACGCCGGATGTCGTTGACTGCCTCGTTTTCTGCACAAAAAATCCTGCCCCAATGATTCCGCATCTTGAAGAACTCAAATCAAAGAAAATGGGCCTTTACTTTTTTGTAACAATCACGCCTTATGAAAAAGATGTCGAACCAAATGTCCCCGAAAAAGAGCAGGTTCTTGATTCCTTCATCGAAATGAGCAAAATCTTAGGAAAAGACCAGGTTTGCTGGCGTTACGATCCAATCTTCACGGACGAAAAATATTCAGTTTCCTTCCATATAAAAGCATTCAGAAAGATGGCCGAAAAACTTCGCGGCACGACCGACCGCTGCATGATTAGCTTCATCGATTTGTACGAAAAGACCAAAAAGAATTTCCCCGGCATAAAAGAAGTTTCTGAACAAGACCAGAAATTCCTCGCGCAGTCATTTTCCCGAATCGGCTTTGAAAATGACATAAAAATCGAATCCTGCGCCGAAAAACTCGACTTAACAGCGTATGGTGTTGAACAGGGCGCCTGTGTCAGCCGTCAAATTGTTGAAAAAGCGAGCGGAATTCATCTTCTCGCCAAAGCTGGAAAATCTAATCTTCGCAAGCACTGCATCTGTCTTCCAACAACTGACATCGGGGCTTACAATTCCTGCCCTCATCTGTGCAAATACTGCTATGCGAATTATGACAAACGCCTTGTCGAAAAGAATTTTGCAAGGCACAATCCGAATTCCACATTTTTGCTCGGCGAATCCAAGCCAGACGATATTTTTCATTATGCAAAACAGGAAAGTCTTCGGGACAGGCAGTTGTTTTTGTTCTGAAATTAGCCGATAATTTTATAAAGAGAAGATTTTATGAAGAAATTTTTTATAAGCATTCTCGCATTAGCAATTTTCTCAGGGAGCGCCTTTTCAAAACAGTGGACAAACAATATCGGTGCAGGAGTAAGTTTTCCGCTTTCATCAATCGGAGTCAGCGAAACTAACTCAAAAGACATCTTTCAGACCGGCTATGGAATCGAAGGAACTTACATCGGTTTGCACGAAAATGACTTCACGGCAAAGGCAAACATTTCAATCGGTCTTGCAGCATCAAATGATCTTTCCAGCAAAGAAAGCACAGAATGCGGCGTATTTGAGAATATCGCGCTCGGTGCAGGCTATTCTTTTGTAAACACCGAATCAGCACTTTTCGGAATCACCGGCATGTTCGGTGTCGAAATGGGTCAGTATTCTTTCGCCGATGAAGATGATGAAACTTCACTCTCGCTGGTAACAATCAGTTTTGGTGCAGACATTTTTGGAATTTACAGGTTCAATGAACGAATCGGCTTATTTGCAAATCTGAACACCCGCTGGATTGCCGACGGAACAGCCCGAAGCGAAATCGAAACGGAATCAATAATCAACGGAAGTAAAAAACAAGTTACAAATTCAGAAAACACGGACTTATCAGGAAAATTCATTTTACAGCCGACAATCGGCGTAATCTGGAGCTTTTAAAGCACAAAATCCATAAAAAAATCTGTAATTACTTTTTTCTATTTTCGATTTCCGATATAATTCAACCTATGAAAATCGTAGACATTCTGAATAAAAAGAAAGTTTCGCTCTCCTTTGAGGTTTTCCCACCCAAAAAGCAGGACGCACTTGAATCAATAAAAAATACCGCTATATCGCTTACTTCACTCAATCCTGATTTTATAAGCGTCACTTATGGAGCTGGCGGCACAACACAAACATACACTGCCGAAATCGCTTCAGAATTGGAAAAGCACGGCACAGCGGCTCTTGCTCACCTCACTTGCGTACGCTCAACCCGCGAAGCACTCAATCACATAATCTCAAATCTAAAAGAAAAAAATATTTCAAATGTTCTCGCCCTTCGAGGTGATTTTCCAAAAGATGCCGTTACAGGCGAAAATGTCTTTCCATCAGGCTTTGCGCACGCTTCTGATTTAGTTCCGTTGCTCAAAAAAGAAGGTTTCTGCGTGGGCGGTGCATGTTACCCGGAAGGCCATCCAGAAAGTTCCAGCCGTGATAATGATATTGAAAATCTAAAGCATAAAGTTGAAGCTGGTGTAGATTTTTTGACCACTCAAATGTTCTTCGACAATGACATGCTTTATTCTTTCCTTTACCGTTTGCAGTCAGCGGGTATTCATGTTCCGGTTATTGCAGGAATCATGCCGATTACAAATGCGAATCAGGTAAGCCGCATGGTAGACCTGTCAAACGCTTACATTCCACGAAAACTTCTTGCAATCTGCGACCGTTTCAAAAACAGTCCGGAAGCAATGAAACAGGCTGGAATCGCCTATGCCACTGACCAGATAATCGACTTGATTTCAAATGGCGTGCGCGGGATTCACATCTACACGATGAACAAACCGGAAATCGCACAGGCAATAATCAGCAATGTAAACGAAATCATAAAAGCAACGAATCAATAGGGCGTAACGGCTTCGCCGTCGGGCTTTCCGCCGTTCCGCTGTCGCTCCATTCGCTTCGCGAACAAGCGGCTACTATCCCTTACGCATAAAAAAAGCACCTCGAAAGGTGCTTTTTTTGCATACACTGCCTTTTTGAACGCTTATTTTTTCTCAAAGAATAGAATCATCGGGCTTGCGCTTCTTGCTGTGACGACGCCATCTTTAATTGGGGCGTGTGTTGCATCTTCGAGGCGAAGGCCTGTTTCTGTGAGTTTGTACAGAAAGTTAACGCCGTCTTCCATGCCGGTGAAGTGCATTGTAATCACGCCGTCATAAGAAGATTTGAGCGAATTTGAAATGAAGTAATCAAGCGTGACAGTAACAGAGCCAATTGCCTTGCTTGCGATGATGTTCGGCTGCAAAAGCTTGTAATTGCTCCATGTAACCGAATTTTCGTTATTGAATTTGATTGTGCCGTAATTCGAGCTCTTGAAGACAGGGCCAGCCTCGGCAATTCGCTTTAATTCACTCTGCCGCCTTGCAAGCTCATTTTCAAGCAGGGAATCAATATCTTCAGCCAAAGCAACCAGAGTTTCATTCTTTGGGCGCCCCTTTTCGATGTACTGAAGAATCATCGTGTCGGAATTTGCACCACGAATCGTCATTTTAAGATTGCTGCCCGCAAATTCATATTCCTTTTCGGCCTTTTTAACGATGTCCGTATAAGTCCATGAACCGCCAGCATTTTCCGTATTCAAAACAGCCGTTCCCGCAAAGCCAGAATCTGCGTTTTCGATTACAGTACCATCACCGCTTAATCCTGGAATTCCGAACGAAAATCCGTAAACAGGATTCATTCGGTTAATGTCAATTCTTCCGACCTTAATCATGTTCTTAAAGCTTTCAGGGTACCATTTTTTTGCAATCAAGCTCTGAATAATTGCCTTGTCGCCGTTGTTTTCACCCTTCAAATCTTCAGTTTTAGCACCAGAATCTTTTTTTGCCAGAGAAACATCAAAATCTTCAGTCGTAAAAACATCAAGATTGTGAGAAAAACACCATCCGTAAGTGCCAGACTCAGTTAAAACCCTGAGCCATTCACCGCTCATGTTACCCTTTCCATTCGTTACAGCCGCTCCAGCCCCACGATACAGACAGCGGATGATTTCGCCCTCACGAAGACGATAAACCTGTTTCGAAGTGTTCACCGCGTCCGCACGAATAGGAAGACCGTCAAGTTTTACTGAAGCATAAGTGTGTTCAAATTCAGAAAAACGCTTCTGCTGTTTAAGGGCCTTTGATTTGCTTTCAGGTTCAGTAAGCTGCCATAGAGGAACCTCAAAATTCTCCTTTACACCAGGAATTGAAACTACATAAACCTGAGAGATATTCGACTTAATGTGTACCTTCAAAATCGTACCGTCTTTAAGTTCATGTTCCGCATTGCTCCACAAAAGCACGCTGTAACCAAGATTTTTGCCACAAGATGAAAAAAGCCCCATCAAAATGAAAGCTGAAATCAAAAGGAAAAGTTTTCGTAAAGACATAGTATTGTAATTATATAGAAAAGAGTGAGAAAAATCACTATAATCTTAGCACTATGGCTGGATTTTATGATTTTTATGATGTAGCTGTCGTTGGCGGTGGTCATGCTGGAATTGAGGCGGCTCTTGCTTCGGCACGAATGGGGCTCAAAACTGTTTTAATCACACAGACTATCGACTCCATCTCACGAATGAGCTGCAATCCTTCAATCGGTGGCATCGCAAAAGGCAACATCGTGCGCGAAATTGATGCCCTCGGCGGCGAAATGGGTAAGCTCATCGATAAATCAATGATTCAGTTCCGTATGCTGAACAAAAGCCGCGGACCGGCAGTTCAGTCACCACGAAGTCAGGCCGACAAACTTCTTTATTCTAGCCTTGCCCGCCAGACTGTCGAAACTACACCGAATCTTTTTACGCTCATGGACACCGTTGTGGATTTGCTCACAACAGAAAGTGAAACTCAGCTTCCACCAGCCGAAAGCACACAGAGCGGTCAGATTCCGGGTGAATTTACAGAAAAAGATGTTTTGACCGCGGCCGCAAAATCTGGCAAAAGACAGAAAATCACAGCCGTCGTAACGGAGCGCGGAAGATTGATTCCAGTGCGCTCAGTTGTTCTCACGACAGGCACTTTTTTGGGCGGACGCATTTTTATTGGCGAATACGATGCTCCTTGTGGCCGAATCGGCGAGCAGGCAGCTTTTGGTCTCACTCAGTCACTCAACCGCCTTGGATTCACGACAGGCCGATTGAAGACAGGAACTCCGCCACGAATCTTAAAGCACACAATTGATTTCTCAAGTCTTGAAATTCAAGCGGGAGACGACACAATCGTTCCATTCTCTTTTGAAAACGAAGAAGTTACCCGTCCGCAGGTTCCATGCCATCTGGTCTACACGAACGCAAAAACTCATGAAATTATCCGTGAAAATATCGGCCGCTCCCCACTCTATTCTGGCAAAATTCACGGAATCGGCCCACGCTACTGCCCTTCAATCGAAGACAAAGTAATGCGATTTGCCGAGCGAGAACGACATCAGCTTTTTGTTGAGCCAGAAAGTCTTGCAACCGATGAAATTTATCTCAACGGTCTTTCATCAAGCCTGCCCGAAGAAGTTCAGGACGCTTTTTTGCGCACTTTGCCGGGCTTTGAAAACTGCCATGTAGCTCGCCCAGGCTATGCCGTTGAATACGATTATGTTGAGCCGACCCAGCTTTTCCCGTCTTTGGAAACAAAACGAGTCGCAGGCCTTTTCAACGCAGGTCAGATTAACGGCACTTCAGGCTACGAAGAAGCCGCAGGTCAGGGCTTAGTCGCAGGAATCAACGCCGCCCTTTACGCACGAAGTCACAAAGAATTGTGTGGTGGCTTGTGCATGGCAAAATCAGGGCTTGGTCAGGTTCCGGCCAGCGCAGAACCAAACGCATTCGCTTTCAAATCGCATTTTACGCTCGAAGAAATCAAGCATTTTGCAGAAATTTCAGAGAAAGAAACCCATGCAGTCAACTCACTTCTTGAAGATTTCCAGAAACAGCAAGGAAATGAAAATTTCCACAAAATTCCTGAATACGAGCCATTAATTCTTGGCCGCGATGAAGCATATATCGGTGTTTTGATTGATGATTTGGTCACGCTCGGAACAAAAGAGCCGTACCGAATGTTCACGGCACGCGCAGAATACCGCTTAAAGCTCCGCCACGACACAGCCGACCGCCGCCTTGCCGAAAAAGCATTTAAGGTCGGAATCAAAACAGAAGCTCAGTTCGAAGCGACAAAACTCAAATATCAGCAGGTTGAAGAAGCGACAGAAATTTTGCTCAAAAAAGCAGATGCTGAAAACCCTGGCTTCCCTGCAATCGTGTGGGAAATCGCGCAGGAAGACGCAAAATACAAATATTACATCGAAAAGCAAGACGCACGAGTCGCAAAAATGCACAAAATGGAGCACTTTCACATCCCTGCCGATTTTGATTACGGAAAAATCCCGGCACTCTCAGGCGAAAGCCGCCAAAAGCTAGAAGCCGTCCGCCCACTCACGCTAGGCCAAGCCAGCCGAATCTCAGGCATCCGAAATTCGGACATCATGTTATTAATGGTGTACTTGAAATAGGGGGTACGGGGGCAAAGCACCTGTAGATGGGGGTGTGTGAGCAACGAAGTGCGAACCAGGGGGAAGGCTTTCCCCCTAAAAATTGCTAACTTCTCACTGCTCATTGCTAATTATCTTAACCATCTCGTCTTTGCTGAAAATGCCTGCATTGCACAAATCGACGGCAAATTCAGAAATTGACTTGTTCAGGAAAAGCAAATCTTCCGTGCACAATGAAAACGGAATGTCATTTTCGGCCACTTCACGAATAAGTTTTGCTTTTTCTTCTGATACGGAAAGAATCGGCGCAGGGCTGAACTCGACATGAATATTATTGTCTTTTGAAAAACTGATAATTTCTGGGAAAATTTTCCCACTTTTGAACTCTTCCAAGTCATCATAATTAAAGGCGATGTTCGGATTCAAAAGATGCGTCGGATGAAGATTCTGCATAAGCTCAAAAATTTCTTCATGAGTCTTCAAAGTCCTGCACCCCAGACATGAAATTCGCGATTTCAAATTCATTTTTCGGGCAGTATTGAAAATTCCCAGAAATTTTTCAGGATTATCCGCGAATGAACTTCCGTAAAGCTCAATTCCTTTAAAAACACCACTTTCCAAAAGCATTGTGGCAAGCGTAATATTGTTTTCTTTGTCAGTGTTGATTCCAAGGAAAGGGTTAATTTGAATCTGCTTTGAATATTTTTCAGCGGCATTTTTTACGACATCAACAAATTCAGTGGCATTCCTGCATTTTGAAATGAAATTTACATTTACGGTGCCGTTCAAAACTTTTACATTCTCACAAACGCTCTCTGAAATCGAATGGCAGAACAAAAGAAGCAAATCATGTGCCGTTCCAACGCGTGTATGAGTGTAATCAAAAAATTCCGGCCAAAAGCCAAAAGATTTATCAGTGCCTATGCTCTTAATATCAAAATTTGAATAAGGAGGAAGATAGAATCCAGCCCATTTTATATAGTCTGAATACCTCATTCCTGTACTAAGATGCTTGCAGGAGTCAATTTTTGAGATTCGGAGGAAATCAGAAATAGAAACCACGGTGTGCTTCCTTTTTTAGGATTTTAGCTCTATTTCCAGTTTTCTTCAACGAGATTCTTGTATTTTGCTTTTTCTTCATCAGAAAGGAATGAGTCATCAAAACTGTTAAGGATGACCTTTTTTAAGTCAGCCTTTGAAAAGTGAAGTTTTGAATAAAGATTCCAATATTCGTCCAAAAGTTCTACACCAAAGAAAATCGGATCATCTGTCGCAATTGTGACAGGAATTCCAGAGTCAAACATTTCACGAACAGGATGCTCGCTCATTTTTTTGACATATTTTTTGGTAAAGACATTGCTTGTCGGAGCAACTTCAACAGGAATATGTTTTTCGGCAAGATATTTTACAAGTTCTGAATCCTGAACAGAAGTGATTCCATGTCCAATTCGTTCTGCATGACAGATTTTAAGTGCATCCCAAATTGATTCAGGGCCAACATCTTCGCCGGCATGTGCAACAGCATGGAATTTATCAGCAAGAGCTTTTTCAAAAACAGGACCAAAATCACCAGAAGGACCTTTTGATTCAGCACCGCCCAAACCGATTCCGATAAAGCCTTCAAACGGATTTGCCTTGAACATTTTGTAATTGTTTTCAGCATTTTCAAGACCAAAGGTGCGTGAAACATCGCCTAAAAGCCAGACCGTATATCCTGTTTCGTCCTTAATTTTCTTGAGATTTCGCTCGAAACACTTTGCCATTTCAGAATAGTCGAAACCTTTTTTGATAAATGCAGACGGGGCAAAAAAAGCCTCGCAGTGAACAACGCCATTTCGAACAAGATAATTCTTGAGGTCTTCAAAAATGAGGTCAAAATCAGAAACTTCGGTAAACAAATCCTGAACTTTGAGGAAAGCCGCGATGAATCCGTTCAAATCAGAATAAGAGAAAAGTTTTTTAATTTCAGCATCACTGAACTCTACGCCGTTCTTTTTGAGATAAAGTTTTTTTATAGTCTCCCGGCTCATAACAGCTTCAATATGAATATGAAGTTCTGCCTTTGGAATGTCTTTGAAAAACTCGTAAAATTCTGATTTATTCATTCACCAGCCCCATTAGAATTCATTTTTTATTCTAACTTAAATTTCGGCAGATTTCAGATAAAAGTTGAAAGAAATTAGGAATTAGCAATGAGAAATGTACAATTATCTTTTTAAAACAACTTCCAATTTCTCATTGCACATTGTTAATTGTCAATTTTCTCCAGTTCTTCAACAAGATTTGCGAAGACATCAAGTGCTGCCTGAACAGGCTCGGTTGTGCTCATGTCAACACCGGCGACTTTCAGGCTTTCAATCGGATATCGGCTTCCACCGCTCTTGAGGAATTTGAAGTAATCCTCGCGCTCTTTTTCACCGCCTTCTGTGACGCGTTTTGCAAGTGCAAGAGAGGCAGAAATTCCTGTAGCATACTTGTAGACATAGAATGCGTTGTAAAAATGCGGAATTCTAAGTCCTTCCATATCGCTTTCTTCTTCAAAGTGCATTTCGCTTCCAAAATACTGAACCAAAAGCTCACGGTAGATTTTTCGCAAAACCTGAGCCGAAAGAGGTGTGCCATTTTCAACAAGTTCGTGTGCTTTAAGCTCGAATTCGGCGAACATTGTCTGACGGTGTAAAGTGGCAAGAATATCATCAGCGCGCATTGAAAGAAGATATGCCTTCATTTCTGGAGTTTTTGCTTCTTTCAAGAGATATTCAAAGACAAGTTCCTCGTTGAAAGTTGATGCGACCTCAGCTTCGAAAATCGTGTAGTTGTAGCACATAAAAGGATTGTTGTGAGCCGAATAATAGCTGTGCATTGAATGTCCGCCCTCGTGAGCCATTGTGAACACATCACGGATTACATCATCCTTGTAGTTCAGAAGAATGTACGGATAGCCGGTGTAGCAGCCCGATGAGAACGCACCGCTCCGCTTTCCCTTGTTTTCGTAGCGGTCAACCCAGCCGTTCTTCAAGCCGTCGCAAAGAATGTCAGTGTATTCCTTTCCGAGAGGTTTGAGCGCATTTCGGCAGATTTCAACAGCTTCATCATAACTGGTCTTGCATTCAACATCCTTTACGAGCGGAACATAGACATCATAATGACGAAGTTCTGACACGCCCAGGAGCTTTTTTCGCAAAGAATAATATTTGTGCAAAGTCGGAAGATTTTTGTGCACGGTTTCAATCAAATTTCGGTAAACCGACTCAGGCACTTTGTTTCCGTAAAGAGCCGCCTCAAGCGATGATTTGTAACCTCGTGCGCGTGCCTGAAAAATGTCCTGATTTACGCTTCCTGCATAAAGAGAAGCGATTGTATTTTCGTGCTTTACGAATTCCTTGTAAAAGTTTTTGTAAGCCTTTTCGCGCACCGCACGGTCAGGATTATGAAGGAATGTCGAAAAAGTGCTCTGTGTAAGCGGTTTTTCTTCTCCGCCTGCATTTACGCTCTCAAACTGCAAGTCAACATTCGTAAGGAGAGAAAAAGCCTTGTCCGCGGTCTGACCGCTTTCTGCCTGCAAAGAAAGAATTCGCTCTTCCTTTTCGCTCAAAATGTAAGGCTTATGATGAAGTTCTTTCTGCAAAAAGATTTTATAGTCGGCGAATTCAGGCAAATCCATCCAGGAATTGATTTTTTCGTCAGGAATTGCCATAAGTTCCGGCGCAAAGAAAGAAGTTGCACTTTCGGCAGCAGAATATGCCATCAAAGCGCGGCCTTCCCTGTCCTGAGAAGCGGCATCACTTTCATCCGCAGTGTGTTGAAGTGACGCATAGCTGTAGACAGTCTCAATTACCTTTTCGAGCGCTTCGTTCGCCTTGAGACAGCCGAGCAATGAATCCGAAGATTCGCCCATTTTGCCCTTGAATGAAACTACATCATCAGAGAGCTTTTTAATAGAAGAAAGTGCTTTTTCCCAGTCTTCGTCAGATTTGTATAAAGTAGACAAGTCCCATTTGTCGCTAGAAGGGACCTCGTTTCGTGCAGGAATTGTATTTTTAGCCATGTAAGCATTATATAACAATAACCTTATTTTTGAACAGCATAGATTAAATTTCTGACCAATGAACCAGGGAGAAATTTTATGAGCAGAACAAAAAATCGGGTTGAACGGTATGGAATTGCAAGAACCTTACCTTTCATTAATCGTTTATAAGCATAGCGGGCAACTTTTTTGCAGTCAGCAAACAAAAAATGCTTGAAAAGACTTGAAGAACCAGCTTCAGCACGCTCCCAAAAATCCGTTGAAACAGGCCCCGGACAAAGAGCCGTTATAGTGACGCCAGTTCCTTTGAGTTCGACAGAAAGTGCTTCAGAAAATGAGCGGACATAGGCTTTTGTCGCATAATAGACAGCCATTTTTGGGCCGGGCATAAATGACGCAACAGAAGCGACATTGAGAACCTTTCCGTTTTTGCGTGAAATCATCTGCGGAAGAAAATAGTGTGTGAGATTCGTTAAGGCGGCGACATTCAGTTGAATCATCTGCTGAAGTTTTTGCAAATTACTTTGAGCAAAGAATCCGAAATCTCCGAAGCCGGCATTGTTCACAAGAATATCGATTGACAGGTTCTGAGCGCAAACAAAATCAAAGATCAGTTTAGCAGAACCAATCATACTCAAATCCTGAGCAAAGGTCGTTACATGAATTTGAAATTCTGCTTCAAGCTCGGTTTTGAGTTCATTCAGTTTTTCAAGTCTGCGGGCAACAAGCACAAGATTATAGCCGTCTTTTGCAAAAAGCCGTGCAAGTTCGGCCCCAATTCCACCAGATGCACCTGTAATCAACACTGTCATGCCAATAATTGTAAAATACACTTTTGTTTCCGTCAACTTTTGCATCAGGAAGGCAAATGTCGAGTTTTGCAAATCTTCTGAAAACAACAAAAACAAGCTCTCGGCGGGAACATGGCACTGAACTCCACGGTTGTGCGAAATTGGAAATTAGACTCGCTTCGCTCGCTCGCACAAAGTGGGTTCGTGCCATAACCCCGCCTACGCTTGTTTTTGCATCACTCAGCAAATGCAAAACTCGGCATTTTTCCATTATATGCCGATATAGCCATCTAATGGCGAGTTTTGAACTTACCGGATATGGCAAAAACGGCGCGAGGGAGCGAAACGGCTTACGAAAACACTCGTTTTGTGCTGCCGCGCAAGCGGCAAATGTATATAGTTACAAGCACAAAACGCGTGTAGCAGGCTAGCCTGCGGTTTCGATAAGCCGTTATCACGACTGGGAGCCGTTTTTATGCAGTCAGTGAATTTCAAAACTCGACATTTGACCTAGAAGAAATATTCGCTATAATATCCGCATGTCTTCAAAAAAATCACGCTCGCTGCTTAGTGCAGGGCTTTCACTTTCGTTTTTTACGCTCTGTTCACGCATTTTAGGTCTTGTGCGCGAAATGACAAAGGCGGCTTTCCTGGGAACTTCAAAATATGCAGATGCGTTTGGAATTGCTTTTATGATTCCGAACTTGCTCCGCCGTCTTTTTGCTGAAAACGCGATTTCCGTCGCTTTTATTCCTACTTTTAAAGGCTATCTCGAAGATTCTGAATCCGATGAAGGCAAAAAAACTATCCGCGACTTTTTGAGCGCAACTATCACGCTGATTACATTTTTGACGACTTGTGTTGTTCTGGCAGGAATTTTGCTCACTCCGCTGATTGTACGCATCTTTCTGGATAACAACGATTCTGCTCTTCTCCACGAAACCACGATTCTTACCCGAATCATGTTCCCTTATCTCGTTGTGATTTCGATTGCGGCGTTTTTTCAGGGTGTTTTGAATGGAGTCAAAATCTTTTCGCCATCGGGCTTTACTCCGGTTCTTTTCAATTCTGTCGTAATTGCGGCAACTTACATTCTCACACCAATTCTCACCGGCAATATCGAAGACAGCGAAGTAAAAGCTCAGATGGCTGCCCGCGCAATGTCAATCGGCGTAATTTCGGGCGGCTGTGTTCAGGCACTTTTCCAGCTTCCGTTCGTGCTCAAAACAGGCTGGACTTTCCATTTTACCACTCTCAAAAAGGCTTTCACAAATCCGGGAACTCGCCGTGTAATGAAACTGATTGTACCGACGATTATCGGAATGGCGGCCTACCAGCTCAATGATGTCGTTTCCACGGCTCTTGCAGGCAAAGCAGGAACAGGTATCGTCTCTTCGCTCCAGTATTCGCTCCGCTTGCAGGAATTGATTTTGGGCATTTTCGCGGTTTCAATCGGAACGGTCATTTTGCCCGATTTGAGCGGACTGGCAAAAAAACAACTCTGGGAAGATTTCAATGCGATGCTCGTTCAGGCGGCAAAAATCATGGCGCTGATTTCGATTCCGGTCACTTTTTTCTCACTCGTCTGCGGCGAAGAAATCATTTCGCTCGTCTACAAGTCAAAGAAATTCTCAGATGAATCAGTCCGCCTAACGCTGGTGGCTTTCAGGATGCACATTGCAGGTCTATTTTTCATCGCGCTCAACCGAATCATTTCCCCGGCTTTCTACGCCCAGGGAAACACAAAATCTCCGACAGTGGCAGGAATTTTCGGTTTTGCGGTAAACATCGCGCTTGCAGTTGCAGTCGTCACATTCAGAAATAACGGAACGGGAGCCGGAATCGCGCTGGCACTTTCAATCGCAAGCTTTGCAAACACGGTCGCGCTTTTCATCTTTTTGAAGAAAAATCAAAATCTCGATGTAAAGGCAGTCACCAAGGGAACGATTTTCTACTCGCTAAAACTGATTGTATTTTCAGTAATCGCCGCAGTTCCAACCTTCTTCGTAAGAAACGCCTTGAATCAGCTTTTAGCAGGCAGAGGAAGACTGATTGGCTTTGGTCTGCCGGTCTTCGCCTGTGCAATGGTTTTCGCGATTGCAGGCGTGGCAATGCTTGTGATTACGAAAGATGAAATCGTAAGGGTAATAATCAGGAAATTCAGAAAAAGATAAATACTACTCGTAATGTCCGCGACATGAAAGAATTTGTAATTCATCATCTTGAATACGATAAACGAATCTGTTCACATCATCAATTCTGCGACTCCAGAATCCACTGAATTCGTTTTTTAACGGTTCAGGTTTGCCAATTCCTTTATTCATTCCGTTTCTTTCAACATCTTTCAATATTGCATGTATTCTCTTTAATGTTTTCTTGTCCTGCGATTGCCAATACAGATAATCATCCCAAGCCTCATCGAACCAGATTTTCTTCATTATTTCACCTCGATGATTTCATGCTCAACGCCTTTACCTTCATTCAAGGCTTTTATTCCTCGTCTAAGATGTTCAAGGTTACTCTCCGAATAGAACGGATCGCTTGATTCCAGAGAAACTTCAAATGGGATGCGTTTTTCGCGGATGACTTTTTTTGCGAACATTTTGAATGCGCTGGTAATTGAAAGCCCCAGCTGCTCGCAAACTTCTTCAAAAGAGTTTTTTTCGTCACTGTCCATTCTAAAATTAACCATTGCCTGTGCCATAATTCACCTTCCTTACATACAATGTAAATCATAAATCAATATTTGTAAAGCAAAATAAAGCAAATAAATGTAAAAAAGCCGTGCAACTTCCATTCTGTGAAAATTGCACGGCAACATGACAACAATCCGTTATGACTTAATTTGTCAGAATATATGCAGTGTCGGTTGCAAATTCCGTAACAGAATCTGGCAGTTTTGTAAAGATGAGCGTGATTGTACACCCGCTTCCTTTTATTCCTTTGCCGCTCGTGGTGTATGTGCCTTCAATAGAGCCGATGATTTCATTGTTATAAGAAAGTTTTCCTGTAAAAGTCCCGTCATTGTATACAGGTGCTATGCAGTGATAGCCGTCACCATTACCTGTGCTTCCTTCTGGCCAAAGCCAAATTCCTTCGCCTTTTTTCAAAGAAGTTTTATTGTCTGAGGTTCTAAAACTCGCGGTTGTTGGTAATGTTCCGTAAAAATAATCGATAAGAGAAATTGATGAACCAGAAATTTCATATTTATAAACTACCATCGTGGCAAATTGGTTGGCACAAACTGCAAGCTCACTTTCAAGTTCCACTTCGGAAAGTCCAGAATACATTCGAAGAACTTCTTCATATTCTTCAAGTGACGAAAAACTATATGTTATGCCTCTGTTTTCGCCAGAAAAACTCTTGAAGGAAAGGAAAAGCAAGTTTTGGTTTGAATCATAAGAATATCTATAAATTGAGTTTTCGGTTTTTGTCTCATTGTTTTTTATGCGCGTATATGTTTCGGTTGCAGCGTCGTTCGTAAAAGTCCATGTTCTCATCTTTTCGGAAGAACTGCCTTCAAGTGTAAATGTCTTACCGCTAAATGGATTTGTTCCCACAGATTCCGGCAATGTCACAGTCGGCGTTGTTGCTGAAGAACCACCTTCAGTTTTTCCGCTGTTTGAACTTGCTTTTACTTCAACAGCAGGAACAGTCGCCTTGAACTCTGTTGCAGTTGCTTCAAAATCAAAACTCTTCTGACTTGCAACATCTGTAAGTTTTCCGTTGCTCAAAATTTTCTCTACTGTGAGTGAAAGTTTGACTTCCGAATTTCCAAATTTCGAGATGTCCCCTTTGTATGTGCCTGAATACTTTGCAGTCGCGGCGTTTTTCTCCGTGAAAGTCCATGTTCCACCCTTAGACTCGTCAACAACCGCGCGATAAGAAATGTTTGCACTTACACCAGGATTCGTTTCTGTAAAACGATATGAACCATTTGACGCCTGGAGTGTCGCTGTCCTCTGACCACTTGTATTTGTTGTTGCCGCCGTCACGGTTCCTGTCGTTGAAACAGATTCTGTTCCTTTCGAACTTTGATCCGTGGAATCATCATCATTGCTGCATGAAGATATTCCAAAAATCAGTGCCGAGGCCAGCAGAACTGCTGAAATTGATTTTATTGCTTTCATAAAAAAAGCCTCCTTTAATTTTTTAATATTATGACATTCACTAGATGTCAATTCTACTTACAGCATATCTTAACATTAGCCAATTGACAAGCACTAAATGTCAAATAAGCGTATGTTCAAAAATAAGAATGGAGAATCAAACAATATCTCTGGGAAAAATATTGCCCGCATCCGAAAGGGAAGCATTCCAAAACTTTCGCAACGGGCTTTTGCGGATAAACTGCAATTATACGGAATCGATGTTGATAAAAATGCGATTCAGAGGATTGAATGTGGAAAAAGATTCGTAACTGATATTGAACTTGTCGCAATCGCTGAAGTCCTGAAAGTGCCTGTTGCTAGCCTGATAGAAAAACAATAAACTGTTTCATAATCTTTGCAACTTTATAGAAAATAATTTTGGGACAAATATCATGAAACAATACACACAAGAAGAATTGAAAAAAATCTACACTGCACGGCGGGAAAAGCTGCTTTCCTACATGACAGAAAATAGCATCACGGCGGTAGTTTTTGAGGACTGTGAGGAAAGGCGCAATCCTGCTGTCCGATATTTTACCGGTCACCCGACAGACGCACTTTTTATCATCGCACAGAATGGAAAATGTGCCCTTATTCCTTGGGATGAAAATCTCGCAAAAGAACGCTCTGTTGATGTCGATATTCTTCCATATAACAAATACGAACGAAGAAACACTCGTGCCGTAAAAGAAGTTTTGAAGTCTTTCAGAATCAAGTCTAACCGTCTCAAGGTTGAAATTCCGCCAAGCACTCCGTATCCGCTTTTCTTGCAGTATGTTGACGCGCTTGAAGGTTGGGATGTTCTCTGCCGAGAGAAGAGTGCTCATGATTTCGTGGTCGATATGCGTTCTACAAAAGATGAATACGAAATTGAATGTACCCGCGAGGCTTGCCGCGTTGGTGACTGGATTATCTCTGAAATTGAGCGTGGAATCCGTGAAAACTGGCTTCAGAAAGAAAGTGATGTTGCCCTTTTGATTGAATCGGAACTTCGAAAATGCGGATGTGAGCGAACAGGATTTGACACTCTCGCAGCAGGTCCAAGCCGAAGTTTTGCGATTCATGCTTTCCCTGGCTACACAAATGCTCCATGGCCGGCACAGGGGCTTTCAATCCTCGACTTCGGTGTTGTTTATGAAGGCTACACAAGCGATACAACTTTGACTGTCGCAAAAGGCCCGCTCAATGCCAAACAGGAAGAACTTCTTGCACTCGTAGAAAAGGCGGCAGAACAAGCTCTTCCGCTTTACAAAGCTGGCTCGCCAATAAAAAAAGCAGCCGAAGCTGCTGATTTGGTTTTCTCAAAGGCAAAACGCACCATGCCGCACACGCTTGGTCACGGAATCGGTCTTGAAATCCATGAATTCCCGCGCGTAACCCCCAAACACCCAGATGACCTTCTTTTTAAGGCTGGAATGATTGTCACTCTGGAGCCAGGCCTCTACGACCCGGAACTTGGCGGCGTCCGTCTTGAAAACGATGTCCTCATCACCGAAACCGGCAATGAGGTTTTGACACATTCTAAGATTATCAGAATCTAAGGAAGTGCTGATTAATTCTCCATTGAATTAATCAGTGTTTTCCTAAATTGCTTTTTCGAGAGTATCTGCCTCGTTGTTGAGAACAATACGCAATGTCTCATCTTCGAGGCTTTCTGAGAGTTCGCGAAGGTCGCCCAAAACTTCCTTTACGAGCTCCAGCCCTTCCTTTTCAGTTGGCTTTGCACTTTTGTTTTCATGAATCAAACCTGAACGAATGAGTGCCTTGGTTGTAGCATAAAGGCCAGGCTTTCCAGAAAGCTTTGAAATCACATAATCAAGAAGAAGACGATTCTGGCTGGTCATGAATTCGTTTCGCTGCTCATCCGGCAAGAATTCGAGCATCTCACGGAGAGACTTGAACATTGAAAGGAAAGACCTGAATCTGTAAAGAAGGCTCCTGTCTTCGATTGCGGCGATAATTGACGGAAGCATATCAATTGCACGGCGCAAGGTCAAATCATCAACTTTTGGAACTGTTTTTTCTGCGGTCTCTTCTTGCATATCGTCCTCCAGAATTTCTTCAGTACCTATATTTTCCACTGTTTTTTCAGATTCCGCAACTGTTTCTTTTTCATCTTCTTCAATCTCTGTTTCAAATCGCGGTTCTGGCTCTGGTTCTAGTTGAATTTCTTCTTCCGAGTGGAATTCTTCTTCAATATTCGATTTCTGAGACTCTGGTTCCGGCAAGGTTTCTTCTTCCGTCAGAACTTCTTCATCAACTTCAGATTCCTGAACCTCTGGCTCTGACTCTTCCTGAGTTTCCTCCGGGATTTCTTCCTGTATTTCGGGCTGCAGTTTCAATTCGTTTACAGCCAGGGTTTCAATCTTCTTTGCTTCTTCAGCTGCCTGAGCCGCATCTGCTGCCTGGGATGCAGCTTCCCATGCACTTTGAGCGGCATAATTCGCCTTTTCAGCAAGTTCTGCAGCACGCTTTATCTGAGCTTCAAGCATATCAAGAGAATCATCAGAAATTTCTTTTCTGGCCGCAGCAGGTGTTTCTACCTCAACGACTTCAGATTCACCGTTTCCATTTTCCGCATAGTCAGAATTTTCGCTTTCTTCTGCAAAAACAGGTTCAGCAAGGTCTTCTGTCTCAAGCAGCTGTTCACCTTCATTCTCAAGCATATTATCATCCATTTTTTCGGCAACTGAGTCCAGATTTTCTGAGTCAGCTTCCGGGTCAGCAAGCATTTCCATATTAAAATCTACATTTTCAGATTTTTCTTCTGATTCTTCGGCTGGATTTTCTTCTTCTGTGTTCTGTTCTTCGGAAAGTTCATTCTCTTCTTCCGCTGGCTCTGAATCGCCCATACTTTCGGCAATTTCATCAAAATTCATTTCATCAGAGACAAGTTCATCCGCTTCGAGTGGCTTCTCTTCTTCGTTAGAATTTGCACTTTCAGCAGTAACATCAGCTGAATCCACAGAATCTACTGAATCCGTTGAATTTTCGGTCTCAGGTAAATTTTCTGGAACTTCCGTCTCGACTTCAGGTTCAGTGGTTTCAGAATCCAGTTTTCCACCTGAGAAAAGACTGTCATAATCTACACTGTTACCCGAATTTCCTGAAAAATCGATTGAAGCAAGGCTGTCATCATCGCCTATGATTCTTTCGGATGCGGCCTTTGAACGGTGATTGAATGAATCGGCATTGCTTGCCTTTTTGTAAAGCTGGAGTGCCTTTCCAAGCTGATTCTGTTTTTCATAAAGTTCACCGAGGTAAACCATTGCAATTGCATCTTTCGGATTTTTCTGAATCGCGGCCTGCAAATACGGTTCCGAGCGCTTTTCGTCACCAATTTGAACGAATCTTCGGCCCCAATCACGATAAACTTCATTATAATCAGGATTGATTTTTTTGATTCTGGTGAAACATTCTTCGGCCTTTTCGTTCGAGCCAGTGCAAATATAATACTGACCAAGAAGATTTAATGTCTGAACATCATTTTTGTCAGTTTCCTGCAATTTTTCGATTTTAGCCAGCGCCGTGCCAAAATCATTTGCCGAAATATGAATCGATGCCGACTGTTTGATAAGTTTCACATCATTCGGATTCAATTTTTCAGCATGAGAGATGACCTCAACCGCATCAAGAGTTTTTCCCTGACTTTCGAGAGCGTGTGCAAGTCCTGTGAGTGCGTTTCGATAGCCTTCATCAACATCAAGGGCCTTTTTATATTCAACTTCCGCATCTTCAAAAATGCTCTGACGGTTGAAAATATTACCCTTTGCAGTATGGATTTTTACATCATCAGGATTGAGCTTCAACGCCTGATTTACGATTTCATCTGCCTCACTGACTTTGTTCACATTCAGAAGAAGGTCAGCATATGCTTCAATGGCATCAGTCCAGCCCGGTTTTGCACGAAGGGCGCCTTCAAAGAAATTGAGTGCCTTGGCTCTCTCACCGATTTCCGCATAACTTTTTGCGATATTGAATTGAAGAATCGGATGATTGGCATCAAATTTTAGACCGCGATTGTATGCTTCGATTGCCTTAGTATGCTTGCCCTGAAGAGCGTAAATTGCTCCAAGATGATTATTTGCAAGGACATCGGACGGATTTTCTTCAACGACTTCCTCAAAACACTGAATCGCCTCGTCATATTTTCCCATGAGACGATAAGTGAAACCGAGATTATAAGAAATTTTCGCTCTTGTCTTTTGATTTTCTTCACAAGTTTCAAGTGCGTTTTTCAGAATCGTCACTGACTCTTCATATTTTTGCTGACGGCGATAAATTCCTGATATTGCAATTCGAGCCTCAAAATTCGCCGGATCAGCTTTCTCGACCTGCTGAAAAATAGTCAAAGCCTGGTCATCTTTACCAGCCTTTGTGTAAAGATTTCCAAGCTGCATTTTGTAATCGAGATTGTCAGGAGCTTCCATGATCAAATTCTTGAAAATTTTAGCCGCAAGAGAATAATCATGGGCAATCAAAGCTGATTTTGCCCGGTCCAACAAAGTGTTCACATCAGACATAATTTATAACTCCGTTATTTTTTTGATAATCGGGAACTAGGACGGGCGAAAACTTCTTTTGAAAGCAGTCCGTTGATTCTACCGTCCACTTTAGAATACGCACTTACCGCAAAATAATAAATTCTTCCGTTCTCTAGTCCAGTCAGCGTGGTTGATGTCACATTTCCGACCTTGATTGGTGAAGTTCCCTGAACTGCAACACGTCCAAGATATTCACCAGGTCTGTTTCCATAATACACATAGTATCCACCGGCATTATCATCAACAGAATAACTCCAGTTCAAAGTAACCGAACCGTCACCCGCAACTGCATTCAAAGCAAATGGCGGCAAAGGCTCATTCTGTTCTTCATATTTTAGCGTAATTTCAGAAATCTTTGGAGTCTGACTGCCCGCACCATCAGGCAACAGTTCTGCAGAAAGCTGGAAATACAGCCCCGTAACGCCATCAATCTTTTCGCCAGGAACAATTTCCTTCCAGGCCGGGAAATTATCATTCCAGCCGTAACAGTTGTCGCCACTTCGAATGTAAAAACGGATATCAGTCTGCGGAGGAACATTCATCAGAGTGTCGATTTCATCAAGAACAGCTGCCTGAGAAATCAAAAGCGGTTTCGTAATGATTTTTCCGCCGCCAATCGTATATTTTTCATTTCCTGACAGGAAAATATCAGCTCGTTCCCTTCCGGCAGGAACACGCGAAATCCTGAAATTGTCGATTTTACCAACATAATCCGGGCAAATTTCAAGTCCTGCTTTTTCGCCAAGAATCGGATAGTAAACCGTTCCATATTCATGACCAGTTTCAGTGACAAAAATCAGCGATTCAGTACGACCGTCAACGAGATATTCAAGAAGTCCGCTCTCAGAATCAAAACTTACTGTATGCCTTGACCACTTATCCGGAACCAGAGTTTTGTAACCAGAGAGATGAATTTCGCTGGCCGGATATGGTACGAAAATTTTATTGAAAGTCCATTCAAGCCGGTTCTTAAAGAAAGAAGCCAGAATCATCTGATATTCAGAATGAGATTCATCGTTTAAAGAAGAGCGCCATGAAAAGACCGTCTCGCCGTTTTCTGCAAGTGACGGACAAAGCCAGAATTCAATCGTAAATGAGCCTGTGAATCCTTCTTTACCAAAAAGAGCAGAAGGCTTTCCGCTTAAAACAAGGCCCTTTTTATTTCCGCGACTCATTGCCGCACCATTTCCCTTTACAGCCTCAGAAACGGGCACAAGATTGTTCGAAACAATCGAATAATTGTTCGCCGCATCATAGACTTTAGAGTCATCAAAAGTCAGGAGCAAATCCGTTGAAGAATCAGAACGAAGCGTCTTAGTTGAAAGTTCCAGTGCATCATAGCCAAACTGACCGTTTTTTGTACCAACCACGACACCGTTCATTTCGGAAATTTCATCCCAGCCATTTTCACCGCCAAGCACAAGCGTCTTAGGGGTAGCGAAAGAAAAATTAGCAATTAGCAATGAGAAATTTGCAATTAGCAAAAATTTTCTCACCCCAGCGAAGCCCTTCAGTCTTTCACTGACACTTTTTGAAAAATCCGATAAAATATTTTTTGTACCCATTATGCTTACGACCAAAACATCAGACTATGAAAAACTTCATGAAACTGCGTTAAGGGCGCCCTCCTCAAGCGGTGTATATTTATGGCGGAATCACGAGGAAACCGTCATTTATGTTGGCAAAGCAAAGAACCTGAAGAACAGGCTCTCTTCATATTTTTCAGGCGATAGGGGCATCAAAACCCAGCTTCTCGTCTCAAATGCGGCATCAATCGAATACATTACGACAAGCAATGAGTACGAGGCATTTCTTCTCGAAAACAACTTAATCAAGAAGTACAACCCCCGCTACAACATCCAGCTCAAAGACGGAAAATCATACCCCGTCCTCAAAATCACGAACGAAGATTTTCCGCGTCTCTATAAAACCCGGCAGGTTCATCGTAATGACGGAGCCGCATATTTTGGTCCCTTCCCAGACGCTGGTGCTCTCGACACTTTCATCGACACGCTCTACAAGCTTTATCCTGTAAGACATTGCCGTACATTCAAAAAGCGCGAAGCACCTTGCATGTATTATCACATCGGGCGATGTAAAGCCCCGTGCTGCAATAAAATCGATAAAGAGACCTATACTGTATATATCGATGAAATTAAGTCTCTACTTGAGGGGAAAGGCGACGAAACAGTACAGAGAATCACCGCAGAAATGAAGAATGCCGCCGCCAATCTGAACTTTGAAAAAGCGGCCCGATTGCGTGATGGATTGCGTGCGCTCACAATCATGCAGAATCAGAACATAGTCGAAGATTTTGCCGCCGAAGACCGTGACTATATCGCGCACTGGCGTGAAGGCGAACTTGTAAGCTTTACAGTGCTCAAAATTCGTGGCGGAAAGCTCCTGGGCCGTGACAATTACCGTGTCGAAAGTCTGAACGAAGATGACGAACTTCTTGAGGAATTCGCAAGGGCGTACTACACGGACAAAGATTCGCTTCCACCCAAAATTTTCATCGACGAAAAAGACAATACGGAGTTTCTGGAAGAATGGCTATTACAGTTAGCAGGTAGCAAGGAGCAGTTAGTAGTTACTGCTCACTGCTCACCGCTAACTGCTAACTCTTCACTTTCCACTTCCTCTCTTTTGGAAAAGGTCTCGGAATCGTCTTCTCGTCGTGATGTTGCCGCTTTGAACATGGCGCGCGAGAACGCTAAGGAAGACATAATTCGGCGGGTGCGGGAACGGGGCGACATGCCGGCACTTAATGAGCTTAAAGAATTACTGAATCTTCCGCGATTGCCTGAACGAATCGAAGGCTTTGATATTGCTCATATCGGCGGCAAATTCCCGGTTGCTTCGCTTATCTCGTTCTGGCGGGGAAATCCTGACAAAAAGAATTACCGCTATTTCCGTCTCAAAACGACTAACGGTGTAATTGATGACTTTGCCTCAATGCGCGAAGCCGCAACCCGCCGTTATTCACGGCTCTCGAACGAAAATGCTGAACTGCCCGACCTTATCTTAATCGATGGTGGCATCGGTCAGGTCAATGCCGTTGACGGAATCCTCAAAATGCTCAATCTTGACATTCCGATTGCGGGTCTTGCCAAACGTGACGAGGAAATCTGGCGTCCACATGCAAGCCACCCGATTTGCCTTCCGCGTCGAAGCGATGCCCTGCGATTGCTCCAGCGCGTTCGTGATGAAACCCATCGTTTTGCAACCAGCCGGAACCAAAATTTACGCACAAAAGAAAATACAGTCTCAATCTTTGCAAGCCTTCCCCATGTCGGCGAAAAACGCGAAAAAATTCTCATCAAGGAATTCGTTACGCTTGAAAATCTTGCCGCCGCCGAAGAAGCAAAAATCGCACAGGTACTGCATGTCCGAGCACCCGAAGCAAGCGAAATTCTTCTTGCCGCACGCACTGAACTTGAAAAACGAAATGAAACAAAAGACTCAAAGAAAATCCTGTTCAATGCGCAGCTTGGCTTGAATTCCGGCAACGCTCAAAGCGAAGATTATGCATCAACTCTTGCCGACGCAGCCCTTGGAGAGTAGGCTCGTTCAGAAATCTGAGTTTCCGTACGAATCTGATTATAATTTTCTTATGAATCTGAAATAAACACTGTCTTTTACTCGAAATAGGTTGTATAATATATAGACCGATATGTTTTTAGCAACTGCACGAGAAGCAACTGCATTTTTTTATGCACTTTGCGACTTATTCTGCGCGTCAATCATTGGCATCTTGCTTTACACCACCCTCACAGATGTTGACCGCACCAACAAACGAATTCATCTCATCGCTGTCTTAATCACGGTAATCGTTTACTGCATTTCCGACAGTCTATGGATTTTCTCTTATTGCAATTTTATCATTCCTTGCACACGCGTTCCGCGATACATCACCAGCATCATCAAATATATCATCATTTCAGGCTGTTCATACACAATCTGCCGTTTTTTCTTTTCAATCTGGGAATCCGTCGTTGGCAGCAGAAAAAGAAGGTCTAAGACCATTTTTCTTCCAATCGTGATTCTCGTTTTAGCCGTAATCACCACGCCTTTCACGCATCTCATCTTTGAAATCAACAACTTCGGCTTCATGCTCAAAGGCCCGCTTTATCAGCTTTTTACAACGGTTCTTTTCGGATACCTCATTGTATTCTCAATCTTTTCAGTTATTTTCTACTTCCAGACTGAAAACGACTTTGCCAAAGAACAGTACAGTTTCGTCCTCATCTACACAATTCCTGCACTGTTCGGCGCATACATCCACTATCATCACTGGACAATTCCAAGTTTCGCAATCGGGTTCACTTTTGCTACGCTCATTATCTATATCTTCCAAATGCGTGACATGGTTTCACTCGACGCACTCACAGGAATCAACAACAGACGGCAAGGCGAACGCTTCTTCATGGAGCAAATCAGCCGCATAAACGAAGAGCCTCATCAGCTCATGGAATGCCTTTTCCTCTTCATGATGGATTTAAACAAATTCAAGGCAATCAACGACAATTACGGTCATGCAGAAGGCGACAAAGCCTTAATCGCCACATCTGAAGTCCTCAAAGAAGCCTGCTCACACATCAGACGGCGCTGCATTCTCAGTCGCTTTGGTGGCGATGAATTCGTAATCGGCGTTGTATTCACTCCCGATGAAGCACATTTGCTCAACGAAAAAATCAACGAGCTTATAATCAAAAAGAACGAAGAACTCAATACACCATACAAGATTTCAATCAGCGTCGGATACACTTACTACAAAAAGGAATTCAGGGATTTGCGCACCTTCCTTTCAAAAGCCGATAAAATCATGTACGAAATGAAGGAAGCCGCTCACAAACGCGAAGCCGAAGAAAAATCGCTAGAAAAAAAAGAATAAAAAAAGTAGACTACAATCATGAATCTTTCAAATGTGGTGATAATTCTGTGCCGTCCCGAAGAAAGCCGGAATGTAGGTGCAGTCTGCCGTGCTATGGCAAACAACGGTCTCAAAAATCTGCGAATTGTCGGCAAAAAATCAGATTTTGACGAAGAGAGGGTGCGCATCCTTGCAATTCATGCGGCATCTATCTGGGAAAATGCAGAATTCTTTGATTCAATCACCGCAGCTTCAAAAGACTGTGTTCTATGTGCAGGCACAACCCGCCGTCGCGGTAAAAAACGCGGAAAACTCCTTCTTCCAGAAGAACTTGCAGAAAGTGTCTCGCCAATTACCCAGGATGGAAAAATCGCCGTGGTCTTCGGAAACGAACGCACAGGCCTAGAAGAACAAGAACTTGATGAGTGCACAATGGGAGTCACAATTCCGTCTGATGAAGGTTTTCCGTCTCTCAATCTTTCGCACGCAGTTCAGCTCGTTTCTTATCAGATTTTCAGAAAATCCCTTGAAGAAAAGAATAAAATTTCTGCCGGTTACACACCAGTTACGCTTGAACGGCTCGATAAAACAGTCACAGGAATTGCCGACAATCTTCAGAAAATAGGCTTTTTCAAAGTCACCGGTCGAAGCGACATGGAAAAGTTCTGGACGGATGTACTTTCCCGTGCGGCTTTAAGCGAAAGCGAAGCTCAATATATCGAGAAAGTTTTCTCAAAAGCAGCGGGATTGGCAAGCAAACACGCTCTATAAGCGAATGTGTTCTGGTTCAATCACATCGCCTCTGCAATAAAGAAGACCTGCATTTTTAACGACTTTTTCAAGCTGACGGATATTTCCACGCCACTGAATTGTTTTTAAAACCGAAACGGCTTCTGCGGAAAGTTTTTTATTAATCTTGTACTTTTTCAGAACAGATTCCGCAATTTCCGGGATGTCATCAAGGCGTTCCCTCAAGGGCGGAATTCTAAGCGTTACATCGTTTATTCTGTGAAGCAAATCTTCCCGGAATTCACCTTTTTGGATTTTAGCATCAAGATTTCTGTTCGTGGCAAAAATCATTCTGGAATCGACGGGAATATCTTTATTGGAGCCAATGCGATTTACCACATTTTCGCTCAAAACCTGAAGCAGCTTTGTCTGAAAAGAAGGCGAAATGTCACCTATTTCATCTAAAAACAAAGTTCCGCCATAAGTCTCTTCAAAAAGCCCCATTGATTCAACCGCACCGGTAAAGGCACCTTTTACAACGCCAAACAGTTTAGATTCAATAAGCATTTCATTCGAATTTGCAAGAACCTGCTGCTTAAATTCACTCTTTCGGCGAGAAGAAAGCTCATGAATTGCCTTTGCAATCAAAGTCTTGCCTGTGCCAGTTTCACCCAAAAGCAATACGGAAACATCAAAAGCCGCAACTCTAAGGATTTCAGCACGCAATTTCTGCATCGCCGTAGAACTTCCAGCCAAAGCAGCATAACTGGGGCTAAGCTCACACAGCATCTTGTGTTTTTCAATGTCAAAATTATTGTTTTCGGGCAGATTATTGGAAGAATTATCAGAATCAAATTTTTCGAGCAAAACCGAAAGCTCTGTCATGGAACGATATTCAGAAAGCTGGAAATCATTTTCTGAAATCAGTTTTTTTAGATTTTCATCAACGCAAGAATCTTTTGCAAAAATAAGGCGCGTGTCATATTTTTCTAGAATCTTGCAAAGAAGCTGAAAATCAGAAGCATAACGGATTATTTTATGCGATTTATGCCGTGCAAAAATCAGCTCATCCAGCTTGTCTGTAAAAAGAACACAGGAATCCGACATCACTCTCTCCGTGCGACTTATTTTGCCTGCTTTTCAAGACTCTCGACATGATAGATTCCGGATTCACCGGACTTTTTCTTACCGAAAAGCCGCGTGCAAATCAGCAGCGTTTTATACCACCAATAAGGGAAAATCAGGAACAGCTTCGCCGGATTGTGCGCGATTTCATTCCATATTTCATGGCCGGCATCAAAAGATTTTTCACTGACCCGTTTGATTCGGCCACCGAAAATTCCAAGACAGTCTCTGTAATACAAAAATATGCTCGATGAAAATTGCTCGCGCCTGTGATAAGCCCAGAGATTTTTTTCTTTTATGCCTTCGCTTACAATGACAAGAGAGGGGGATGCCTTATAAATCGCCTGAACGACATTTGGTTCCGCACTTTTGGGGAAATAGCCGACATAACGGCCGACAATCCGAAGATTTTTGAAAGTGTCGTGAACATTATGTTCTGCCGTCTGAAGAGTTTTTTTATGTGCTCCAAGAAGATAAAGCGATCTGTAGTTATAATCAAGCGTGTTTAGAATCTGAATGACCGCATTGAAAGGATTGTAACGAACAGGAACATCAAGTTTAAGAAAACGAGCACCCTTCAAGATGCTTTTTGAAACCGGGAGAACCAAATCTGCGTTTCGCAAGGCATCACCCAAATCCTTTTTTTTGTTACGAGCCTTGAGTAAATCCCAAACCGAGAGAAAAACAATCTGCTTCATGCCAGGCTTTTCAAGAATCCGCATGATTTCGCCTTCAAGCTCTTCCTGACGGCAAATATCAATTGGTACCCCAAGCAATTCGATTCGCTTCATTTTGAAAAGACACCCCTTTTTTCTATGCGGAACAGTTTAACACAAAAATTAAATGATTAGCAATCATCATTTACATCTTCATTACTAATTGCGGATTGCAAAACGGCGATTCCATAAAGTGCCGCCGTCTCACAGCGAAGGATGTTTGTTTTTAAATGAACAGGCGTGAATCCAGCCTCTCGCAGGATTTCTATTTCAGCAGGGGAAATTCCGCCCTCGCTTCCACAGAAAAGTGCGGCTTTCTTCGCTTTTGTGATTTTTTTGCAGGCTTCGGAAACTGACATCGTAAAATCATTTCGCTCATAAAGCACGATGGCAAGTTTTTCTGAGTCAGAAAGGTTTTCAGTTTCTGCTTTCCATAAATCCGCGGCTTCTTTTAAATTCACGCAATCTTCAATCTGTGTGTTAACGGGACTTCCGCTCTGTTGCCGGGCTTCTTTGATAATCCGCTCAAAACGCTCTGAACGAAAATTCATTTTCTCGCCGCCTTTTTGAGAAAATTCTGTCTGAACCGGGAAAATTTTGGCCACACCACATTCTGTTGCCTGGCGCACAATCAGGTCAAATTTTGAAGACTTTGGAACCGCCATGAAAAGCGAAAATTCACATGATTCAATCGCGTCAGTCTCTTCAGGCTGATTTTCGCCCTTTTGTTCTGAATCAAGAAGGTCACAACTTTGCAACAAGATTTTTTTTAATTTTTCATCAACCGCACAGACCGTCATCGGCTGCAAAACGCCGTCGGGAAGCCTCACATGAATCATGTCACCGGCACGAATTCGAAGTACGCTACGCAAATAACGATAATCCTTGCCGATTATAGTGAGAAATCCGTCTGAATCGAGTGCTTTTTGCGAAATGTATTGGCGCACCGGTTATTTTTTCTCGTCTTTCTTAGAATCTTCCAAAATTGCCAAATCCTGGAGTTCTTTGAGCGTTTTTGTATTTTTAATCAGTTCAGTGAAATTCTCTTTCTGAAGAATTGAAATTGCTTCGTTCAACTGGATGTCGTAATCCAAATCATAGAGCATTGTGCCCTTTGTTTTGTTGACTTCGTTACGAACCAGCTTGCGAAGACTTGATTCATCGATTTCGGTATATTTTGACTTGAGAGTCTTTGCAAAGTCAGAAATCTGTTTTTCGGTCAAATCAGAGCGGCCGTCAACAAAATCAGAAACTTCGGTAGACTTGTACAATTCAAGATACTGCTTTTCGCCTTCTTCACTCAAAACAGGGAAGAGAATTTCGCGGTCAGGCGGAATGCCGATTTTGTCAATGTTAACATCGCTCGGAGTGTAGTAGCGTGCCATGGTAATTTTGATGCCATCGGTAGCAGAAAGCGGCAAAACCTGCTGAACAGAACCTTTTCCGTAAGTGCGCTGACCAACAAGATATGCGAGATGATTGTCTTTTAAAGCACCGCTGACAATTTCCGAAGCCGAAGCACTTCCTTTGTTAATCAAAACAACGATTGGCATGTTACGGACAGTTGTTTTTTTGGCAGAAGCAGTGAAGACTGAATTTTCAAATGAAAGACGGCTTTTTGTTGATACAATCGAACCACTGTCGATAAATTTGTCTGCGATATCAGCGGCACTTGTAATCAGGCCGCCTGGATTGTTACGCAAATCGATGATAAGGGAAGTTGCATTTGCTTCTTTGAAAGCATTGAGTGCTTCCTGAGTGCGCTCAACTGTCTGCGGGGTAAATTCGATGAGGCGCATATAACCGATTTTTGTGCCTTCAATCATGCCGTATTTGACGGTCGGAACTTCGATGATTGCACGCACAAGCGAAACCGGGAATTCCATATTCTTTCCACGGCGGATTACAAGCTCAACACTTTCACCGACCTTTCCGCGAAGCATATCAAGAACCTGCTCCATAGTGATTGTAGAAGTGTCCGTGCCGTTAATAGAAATAATTAAGTCACCAGCAAGAATTCCTGCTTTAAATCCTGGAGTATCTTCAACAGGAGAAGCAACTTCGACATAAGCAGGTTTTTCAGGACTGGATTCAGCAGATTTTGAAATCTGAAGACCAACACCGCCAAAAGAGCCTGAAGTTGTATCACTGATATTTCTGAAGCTTGATTTGTCGAGGTAAACGGTGTAAGGGTCTTTTAATGATTCAAGCATTCCCTTGAGGGCACCGGCATACAGAACCTGAGGATCGATTTCATCAACATAATTTCTTTCGACGAAATCAAAAACTCCGTTCATCATCTCCATAAACTGGCGTGACTTACCGGATTTTTCAGACGCAGAATTTGCAGCAGACTGTGCAAAACACTGGGAAGCAAAAAGTGCAATTATAAAAATCAGAAGAACTGAGTTTATTCGTTTTAAAATTGAATCAAATTTTTTCATATAATTCTATTCTATGTATCTATGGAAGAAAAATCAATGATTATGAAAATTTTATCGTTTCTTTTTTAAGGGAATTTCTCTTTATAAGAGCAGGTTTTTATGATATAATGTTCTCTATGCAGATTATTCCAGTTGCAAGCGGCAAAGGCGGTGTCGGTAAAAGCCTTCTTTCCGCAAATTTAGCAATCGCACTCGGAGCTTCGGGCAAAAAAGTTGTTCTCGCAGATTTAGATTTAGGAGCTTCCAATCTTCATCTTGTTATCGGGCAGAATTCTCCCAAAAAAGGAATAGGCACTTTTCTTACAGGCGAATCAAAATTCGAAGAAATCATAGCTCCTACAGATTATAAAAATGTAAGCTTTATCGCCGGTGATTCTGAAATTCCGGGATTGAGCGCACTCAAAGCTGCTCAAAAAAACGCATTGATTAAAAAATTCCACTCGGTTGATGCTGATTATCTCATTGTCGATTTGGGAGCAGGCACGCATCTTACGATTCTTGATTTGTTCCTCACTTCTCCGCAGGGCATAATCGTTACGGCACCAACAGTCACGGCAACATTGAACGGCTATCTTTTCCTGAAAAACGCTGTTTTCCGCCTGATGGCAGCAACTTTCAAAAAGAATTCAAAGGCCGCCGAATTCATCAGCAGACTTCGAAATGATTCCGCATCGCTTCAGCGCCTTTACATTCCAAAATTAATCGAAAAAATCTCAGAAATCGACCCTGAAAGCGGCAATCGGTTTAAAAAGCGTCTCACTCAGTTTAAGCCACGACTTATCATGAACATGATTGATGAACCAAAAGATGCCGAAAAAGCACAGAAGATTCGCCGTTCATGCCAGCAGTATCTTGGAATTGAAGTAGAATCTTTGGGCGTCATGTACCGTGACACAATGCAAGACAAGGCACTTTCTTCAAGTCTGCCAGTTACGGTTTACAAGCCGAATTCCGTTCTTGCACAGGCAATTTTCCGCATTGCAGATAAAATTCTTCAGGGCGAGTCACTTTCTTTCGACGAAACCTTTGAACTTGCTTCAGAAGAGGCAAACGATGATTATTCAGCAAAAATGTCTTATGTCGAAGACTTGGTCGGAAGCGGGGCTTTGAATGTCGCAGAACTTGCCGAAATGATTAAAACTCAAGCCTACGAAATCACTCAGCTCAAAAACGAAAATATCATGCTCAAATCACGCTTAGTAAAAGCAGCTCAACAAGGATTTAAACTATGATTCTTCCATTATATATCAATTATCCTTCATGGATTCATCCGGAAATCTTTCCAGGCCTTCCTTTTCTGGGACTTTTGCGTTGGTACGGTCTCATGTACATCTTCGCATTTGGTACGGCTTTTCTTGTCCTCAAAAAACTGTTGAAAGAAGGTGCTTTGGATTCAACTGATTCAAACGGCACTCTTCGTAAGGCAACAGAAGACGATATTTTCAGTTTTATCGCCACAGGAATCGTTTTTCTGCTGATTGGTGCACGCGTTTTCTCAACTTTGGTTTACGACACTTCCGGAATCTACATCAGAAAACCGTGGCTCATTTTCTGGCCATTCCAGAACGGCAGGTTCACAGGTCTTGCAGGCATGAGCTATCACGGTGGATTTATCGGTGGTCTTTTAGGCATGATTTTCTGGTGCTGGAAGCACAAAGTTCCCTTCTTCAAGTGGGCAGATGCCATGGTCACGGCAATTCCCCTCGGCTATACATTCGGTCGAATCGGCAATTTCATGAATGGCGAGCTTTACGGCAGAATTACCACGGCAAAATGGGGCATTATTTTCCCGCACGCAGAAAAATTCTCATCATCGCTTGGCTGGGTCAAAGAATTCATGGCAAAAATCGGCATGGAAGCTCAGACTAATCTCGTGAACCTTCCGAGACATCCAAGTCAGCTTTACGAAGCACTTTTTGAAGGAATCATTCTATTTTCTATCATTTGGATTTTGCACAAAAAAAAACCCTTTGATGGATTTTCTGGTGCAATTTACACTGGCGGTTACGGATTTTTCAGATTTTTCATCGAATATTTCAGGGAACCAGACGCAGACATCGGTTATCGGATTGCGGCAGACACAAATGCTCCACTCTACATGAACACAAGCCTGCTCAATATCTCGACCGGTCAAATTCTGTGCTTCCTGATGATTCTCGGTGGAATCGGAGTTGCCGTAGCAGGTTATTTATTGAACAAAAGGAAAACTAAAGCATGAAAAAATCTAATTTCTTCTATATCATTGTTGCTTTTTCGCTGATTTTTATTTCTTGCGGCAAAAAGGATTCTAAAACTGTGCTCCGCATGAATGTTTCTTCTGAGCCAGATTCATTTTTCCCATGGGAATCTGCAGCAACAGATACAGCCGCAATTTTTTACAATATTTTTGACGGACTTTTTTCTTTTAACGAAAAAGGCGCTATAGAGCCTGCTTTATGTGAATCTTATGAAATTTCAGACGACAAACTGACTTACACATTCCATTTGCGAAAGGGCGTAAAATTTCATAACGGTGCTGATTTTACCAGTGCAGACTGTATTTACACTTATGAAAACCTTGCTGGACTGAACGGAAATGCCGTTCGCTCTGACATGATTGCCCGCGCAGTCGAAAGCATTCAGACAACAGATGACTACACCTTCATCATCAAGACAAAAAACAGGATTGGCGGCTTTCTTGCACTGAACATTTGTCCAATTTTGCCAGTTGGATATTCAAACCATGCAGCAAAACCGATTGGAACCGGAGCATACAAATTCGTTGAATACAAACTCCATCAGAAAGTCGTTCTTGAAAAGAACGAAAACTACTGGAATACCGCGAATTTGCCGTCGATTCCGCGCATTGAAATCTACATCATGTCGGATGAAAACGCGATTCTTTCTGCCCTGCAGTCAAAACAGCTCGATATCGGTCAAATGCTTTCCGCAGAAAATGCAAAGACTCTGGTCAACAAATTCCAGCTTTTTTCCGCACCTCAGAACATGGTTCAGGTTTTAGGCTTAAACAATTCTATCGCCCCATTGGACAATCCAATCGTTCGACAGGCAATCACAATGGCTGTCGATAAAAACGAAATTATCGAAGGTGCGATGGGCGGATTCGGTACAAAGTTGTACAGCAATTTCTCCCCGATTTTGGGCACTTATTATAATGACCGCCTTTCTGACATCTACAAAAACGATTTGTCACAGGCAAAGGCACTCCTTAATGTTGCAGGATACGCAAACGGCTTCGATTTAACGATTACCGTTCCTGCAAACTACAGGATTCACATGGATACAGCACAGATTATCGCAAAGCAGCTTTCACAAATCGGAATCAACTGTAAAATTCAGCCTGTTGAATGGACGACTTGGCTCGATCAGGTTTATACAAAATTCGACTATCAGGCGACAGTCATTGCTTTTGGTGGAAAACTGGAACCATCTGAGGTTTTGCGACGATATTATTCAACTTACAAACGAAATTTCACACGATACAACAACCCGATTTTCGATGAAACTTTCGACAAAGCTGAAGTTGAGACAGACCAGACAAAACGAATCAAATATTACAAATACTGTCAGGAACTTCTCACAAAGTCAGCTCCAGCTGTCTTCATTGCCGACCCAAACAACACTGTTCTTCTTCGTAAAGATATTCGCGGCTACGAGACCTATCCGGTGCTTTTCTACAATTTCGCAAAAATGAGCTTTGAGTAAGCCGGATTTTTAAGGATTAACACGAATTATCAGAAGGATGAGAGATGTTTTATTTACGAAAAATTCTCAGTTTTATAAGCACTCTCATCCTTATATCTTTGCTCACCTTCTTTGTTTTTCAACTTTTACCAGGGAATCCCGCACTAGCCATTTTGGGAGCTGATGCAGAACCAAGTCAAATCGCTGCTCTTGAAGAAAAAATGGGCTTGGACAAGAGCGTTGCAGAACGATATTTCTTATGGCTTGGAAATGCACTCCGTGGTGACCTTGGGATTTCCTATCAGTACAATCTGAGTGTTTCGTATCTTATCAGAGGTAGTTTTTCGGTCACGCTGAGCCTTGCCTTTATCACCCTCATTTTTACGGTCTGCATCGGATTTTTCTTCGGATTTCTGTATGCTTACATCCGCAAAACAAAGTTCTTCAAGCCGCTCATGTCGCTGCATCAAATCTGGTTTTCCGTTCCTTCTTTTTGTACGGCACTGCTTCTGATTCTTGTTTTCTCTGTCAAACTGCAAATTTTCCCGGCAATGGGCTATGTACCGATTTCCGAGGGATTTTTTTCGTGGCTTCACTCACTCATGCTTCCAGCTTTATCGCTTGCCTTGGGTTCTGGTGCGATTCTTGCCCGTTACACGACTACGAGCATTTTGAATCAATTTAAGCAAGATTATGTCCGCACGGCACGCAGCAAGGGCTTGAATGAATGGCAGGTGATTTCCATCCACATCCTCAAAAACGCCCTTCTGCCTTCAGTTACAACGCTCGGACTCATTATGACTGAGATTTTAGGCGGGAGCATCATCATTGAAAATGTGTTTTCACTTCCTGGAATCGGAAGACTCGTCGCATCATCGATTTTGACACGTGACTTTCCGCTGATTCAAGGACTTGTGCTTTATCTCGCCATAATAACTTTACTTTGCAACACGACAGTTGACCTTCTGCATGCAATAATTGACCCTCGTTTGCGAAAAGAGGCAGAAAAATGAAAAAGTATTTCGCGAACAAGTCTTTTTTAATCGGATTTTGCATAATTGCTTTCTTTCTTTTGCTGACTTTTCTGGGATTTTTCTATCTTCCATACGAAGCTGATTTTACGGACACCTCGAACAAATTCGCTTCTTTTTCAACAAAACACCTTCTCGGCACAGACCATTTGGGTCGCGATGTTTTTTCACGAATTCTTGTCGGAATCAGGATTTCCTTCGGAATCGGCCTGACCGTGATGATTTTCGGCTGCATTTCAGGTTTTTTACTCGGTTCAATTTCCGGTTATTTTGGCGGAATCACGGACACGATAATTCAAAAGCTCGTTACCGTTCAAATGTCGTTCCCAGGCATTCTTCTTGCACTGATGCTGATTGCAGTTTTCGGTTCTAACACTAAGATTACACTGCTTGCCTTGTGCATAATGAGCGTTCCCCGCTTCACAAGAATCACGCGTTCAAGCTTCATGAAGCACAAAAATGCCCTTTTCGTAAAAGCTGCCCGTTCCCGTGGAGCAAGTCACCTTCGAATCATGCTGATTCACATTTTACCGAACATTCTTCCAGAGATTCTTGTGACCTGTGCGCTTTCATTCGCCCTGGCAATTTTGAGCGAATCAGGTCTGAGCTACCTCGGATTGGGAATCCGACCGCCTGCCCCAAGTTTTGGCAGAATGTTGAACGATGCACAAAGATTCATCTTCCGAAATCCAGTCGGCGTTTTAGTTCCAGCCATTTGCCTGAGCAGCATGGTCACAGCATTCAACCTTCTTGCGGACGGCATAATGGAGTGCGAGACTTCGAAAAGATAGACAGAGAGTAGAACAAGCCTTATTTTCTTCTTCTGTTGTAACTCGCTGCAAATTTCAATAAAATATCTTCTATGAAAACATCTAAATTCTATCTTTCGACACTCCGCGAAGCTCCTAGTGAGGCTGTAATCGCCAGCCACAAACTCATGCTTCGGGCTGGAATCACACGCAAACTTGGAAACGGACTTTACACTTATCTTCCTTTGGGCGTCCGCTCTCTTTATAAACTTGAACAAATTATCCGCGAAGAACTTGACGAGTCTGGCGCGCTTGAATTCAAATCAACTGTAATCGTTCCGGGCGAAATCTGGAAGGAATCTGGCCGATGGGAAACAATGGGCCCTCAGATGCTCAAGGCAAAAAACCGCGGCGAGCAGGACATGGTTGTTTCTCCTACAGCCGAAGAAGCTTACACTGCAATCGTTCGTGACGGTCTCGACTCATACAAGCAGCTTCCTGTAAACCTCTATCAGATTAACACAAAATACCGCGATGAAATCCGCCCCCGATACGGCGTAATGCGCGGCCGAGAGTTCATCATGATGGACGCTTACTCAATGCACGCAACTCAGGAGTCTTTGGACGAAACTTACGAAGAGTACGCTAAGGCTTACCACAAGATTTTCAAGCGACTCGGACTCAAAATCATTCCTGTAAAGGCTGACTCAGGCGCAATGGGCGGAAGCGGCTCAGAAGAGTTCATGGTTGAGTCTCCAATCGGTGACGACACACTCATCATTTGTCCAAAATGTGGATACGCCGCAAATGCAGAGAAGGCTGCCTGCGCACAGGACAATCCACCTTCTGTTAAAACAGATGCCGCTCCGGAAGAAGTTGCCACACCAAACGTTTTCTCAATCGAAGACATGGAAAAGTTCTTCAACGCTTCTCCAAAAACTTTCATCAAGGCGCTCATTTACAAAGCAACAAACTGTGCGCTTGACCTTTCAAAAGTTCCGGGATGTGAAAAATGGGAGCGCGTAAAGGATCCGGCAGGCGATTACTACCCGACGGCATTCTTCTGCGTTCTTATCCGTGGTGATCTGGATGCAAACGAAGCAAAACTTGCAGGTCTTGTAAAGGCAAGCGAAGTAGAGCTGGCAGAACCAGAGGAAGTTGTTGCAATGAGCGGCGCTTCTCACGGTTTCGTTGGTCCGCGCAAAGTAAACTGCCCGATTATCACAGACCTTTCAATCATGACTGCAAAAGAAGACGGCACTTTCGAGGCTCAGATTCATGACGCAATCGCAGGAGCCGGAAAAGACGGATTCCATGTAAAGCACATCGAGCCAGGCCGTGATTTCACACCATACATGGCAGCTGACGTGCGCCTTGCAAAAGAAGGCGACAAATGTGCCTGCTGCGGCGAGACTTTCTACCAGAAAAAGGGAAATGAGCTTGGACACATCTTCAAGCTCGGTCAGAAATACACAAAATCAATGAAGGTAACTTTCCTTGCCGAGAACGGAAAGCCTGCAATCCCGACAATGGGCTGCTACGGAATCGGTGTTGACCGCACTCTCGCTTCAATCATCGAGGCAAACAACGACGACCACGGAATTATCTGGCCGATGACAGTGGCTCCTTTCCAGGTTTGTATCGTTCCAATCCGCTACGAAGGCGCAATGAAAGAAGAAGCCGACAAGATTTACGAAGCTCTCAAAGCCGCCGGAATCGAAGTCCTTCTTGACGACCGAAATGAGCGACCAGGCGTTAAATTCGCCGACATGGAGCTTATCGGAATTCCGCTTAGAATCACAGTCGGTGACAAAAATCTTCCGAACGTTGAGTTCAAGCCAAGAAGTGCCGAAAAGGCCGAGCTTGTTCCAGCCAGCGAAGCCGCCAAAAAGGCAGAAGAGTTCGTTAAGGCAGAACTTGCACGCTTGAACGGATAAAAAACTATAAATTGGACGCAGATAGACACAGATAAACGCAGATTACTTATAGTTTATAAATCTGCGTGAATCTGCGTTCATCCGCATCGAAAATTGAATTCTATTTTTATTCCCAGGGAATTTATTTTCACACTTTCAACGAATATTTTTTTAAATCCAGACAGGCCTTTCCATCAGCGATGAATGAGATTCCTTCTGCTTCTTGCGGAGTATAAATTGCGCAAGTCATTGCCTGCTCGCCTCCGTTCAAAAAGACTTCAATGCTGTTCTTGTCAAGGACGATTCTTAAATTCAAATCTTTTGAATCATTAAGGATTTTGCATACCTGAGTGTGCATAAGAGCACGCCGAGTCCCGGAATATCTTCGGTCAATCGTAAGCGTGTGCTCGTGAATGCGATAAATCAAATCTGTGTGGAAGTTTTTATCTTCGGCAAACCTTACCGTGCAGGAATAGCAATCAGCATCCGGCGAGATTTTGACTTCCATATCAAGCACGCGGCCTTTCACCTCATCAAAACTCATTCGGTTTGAATTCAGACTGACATTATTGAAAGAAACCTCATTCTTACGAAGGTTATCAAATTCCACGGCTGGTTTTTGCCACATTCTTCCGTTCTTTACAAAAACTTCGCGCGGAACCGACATTTGTCCTGCCCACGGAGAACCGGCTTCCCTTATGGAACAAGTATCCCAGTTCTGCAACCAGCCAATCATTATTCTTCTGCCGTCTGGTGTCTGAACGGACTGGGGAGCATAAAAATCCATGCCGCCATCGATAATCTGCTTTCCTTCCTCGCAGAATTTTCCTGTTTTTTCATCAAATGTTCCGATAAGGCAAAGCGTTCCGTTTCCGTTATTGAATTCACCTTCAGCGAGCATATCCTGCGGGCTTACGAGAAGCAGATATTTTTCGCCAAGCTTGAAAAAATCCGGGCATTCCCACATTTTTCCGAAGCGATTTTTGTTTGAGTCAAGGACAGTCCAAAAGGTCCAGTCAAAGCCGTCGGAACTTACATAGAGCAGAATCTGACCGCTGCCGTCAGAAGGCCTGCTCGCAACCGCGCAACAAAATCTTCCGTCTGAGAGTTGCCAGATTCGCGGGTCACGGAAATCCGCCTTGCTCGCTCCTTCCGGCAATTTTGAAGCATCAATCACAGGATTTTTTTCGTATTTGCGATAATTCTGTCCGTCACCAACGGCCAAACACTGAACCTGAGCATCTCGCAGAGACCCATCCGGCAATTTATACTGTTTTACGCCAGTATAAATCAGCAGATGAGTTTTATCTGAAAGCTCAATTGCACTTCCAGAAAAACAACCGTTGCAGTCATAGCTCTCATCAGGAGCAAGAGCAGCCGGGAGGTACTCCCAGTGCAAAAGATCCGAACTTACCGCGTGCCCCCAGTGCATTGTATTCCAATGAATATCATACGGATTATACTGATAGAAAAGGTGGTATTTTCCGTCGTAATATGAAAATCCGTTCGGGTCGTTCATCCAGCCGCAAAGCGGGGTCAGATGAAAAGCCGGTCTGTCCTTAGCCGCAATGGAAGCAGCAGCCTTGCTCTCATAATTTCGTGCTTTCTGCAACAATTCGCTCATAAAAATCCTCTGCTAGTTTTCAATATTTGCGTAATATGAATCGAGATATTTCTGGAAAATTGAAAGAAGCTTGTCGAGTTTGTATGATTCAAGCTTTTTCTTGAAATTTTCCCAATCCTGATCCGTGAATCCGTTCATTACCCAGTCAGATTTTGCGGTATTAATAGCCTTGCTGACATCTGCCTGAATATTTGAAACTTCTTCCGTATCCTCACGAGTCATAAATACATTCGGATAGACATATTTTTCGTTCACATCCGGAGTGAAGTAATCTTTTATCCAATCAAGTCGGTATTTTGCATCGTCCGGGCAAGTAACATAAACGCCATAATATTCATCAAGAATCGCAAGCGGGCCGTTTACGCTCTCTGCCTCACGAACTTCAACAGGAGAAGCACTTCCCAACGGAGCGTGTTTAAGCATATCTTTGCCAGCTTTGTTTTTTCCAAGAACGAAGATGTCGAATTCATCGTCCTCGCCATAAGTTCCCCAGTTGTTCTGTGGAGACTGGAACGGATCGTACATCTGGTCAAGCCAGGCACAAACCAAAGCCGGATTTTTTGCGACCGCAGTAACGACGCATCGGCCACGGTCAAAACCACTGGTGAATGAGCCGTTCTGAGCAGTAAGATTTTTGACATCAGCTTTAAGTACCGGAAGAGGAACCCAGTCGGCAAGGTTCGCAATGTTTGCGACATCCCAGCTGAAGCACACACCGTAACGACCAGATTTTCCTTTTGAGACATAAGTTGACCATTCCTGTGTGAATGCCTCTGGGTCAATCAAGCCCTGCTCGTACAATTTGTGAAGCCATGCCGTTCCTTTTTTGAATCCTTCCTGTGTCGCGCTGCAAATAACCTTGCGGTTGTCAGTAACTGCGATATGACGACCTTTGTCTGCATCACCGTAGCCCTCGCCAAAACCATTGATAAGAACATAAGGATCCTGTCCGCCATCGTTCATGATGAAAGACATCGGGATTATGCTTCCGTCGATTTTAAATTTTGTTTGAAGAATACTTGCTTTGTTTTTGAATTCAAGCAAAACCTTTTCAAATTCTTCTATTGTATTAGGAACTTTCAGCCCAAGAGCATCGAGCCATTTTTTGTTGATGAAGCTCATGTTGTCGATAACCTGAATTGCTTCTTTGCCAGAACCAAGCTGCTCAATCCATGGCAAGCCCCAGATGTGACCGTTTGAGTCAGTACACATCGCCCGGTATTCAGGATATTTGTCGAAAACAGCCTTTAAATTCGGCATATACGAATCGATGTAGCCTTCGAGCGGAATGATGATTCCCTGATCGGCATATTTCAAGAGGCTCGAATCGTTGAAGCTTGCGTTGAATACGAAATCAGCAAGAGTCTTCGGGTTTGCCATTGCCAGGGTGATTTTATCATTCCACTGGTCGCTCTGGATTGCAGTCCATTTTACCTCAACGTTTGTTTTTTCCTGCAAGCGGCGGAAAATCGTCCTGTTGTTCGGATTTGATTCTGTGTTTGGCGGAAAGCTCGTAAGACCTGTAATCACAGTTTTTTGTTTAAGAGGGAAAGCGAGTTCATTCGGGTCAACTTTCTGAATATCACCGCTGTTCAAAGACACATTTTTGTCTTTACAGCCCAAAAAAAGACTCGTACCAAAAGCCAGTGCCGCAAGAGCAAAAGCCATTTTCTGATTTTTTTTCATATTTTCTCCTTTAAAAACTCCGCGTTAGCGGCGTTGCATGGAAGCAACGAATCAGCAAGTTTTCGCCAACGGTGAAAACTTGGCCGTGATAAAAATTACATGGATGTAATTTTTATCATGCCTCCTTTAAAATCCCGCGTTAGCGGCGTTGCATGGATGCAACTTAATTACCAGCCTTTCTTAATCAGCCCTTGATAGAACCGATTAAAATTCCTTTATTAAAATACTTCTGGAAGAACGGATACATCACGAGGAGCGGGAAGCTCGAAACGATGATTGTCGCGTATTTCAGAAGCTCGGCAAGCTGTGCACGTGCCGCAGTACTCTGCATGTCAGAAATCATGCCCGACTCAGGCTGGTTCTGAATCAAAATTGAACGAAGCACAAGCTGCAACGGCTGTTTTGCCGAATCATTCAGATAAATCATTGCATCAAAGTAGCTGTTCCACATTCCGACGAACTGCCACAACGACAGAACCATTATCAACGGAGCACAGACAGGCATCAAAACCTTGAAGAAATATGTCACCTCACTGGCACCGTCAACAAAAGCCGCTTCCTGCAATTCCTTTGGAACACCCTTGTAATACGTGCGGGCAATAATCATGTTCCATACGCTGAATGCACCTGGAAGAACGACAGCCCAGATTGTATTAACCATTCCGAGATTGCTCACAAGAAGGTAAGTAGGAATCAGACCGCCGCCGAAGAACATCGTAATCACGAAGAGGATGTTGAAGAACTTCCGTCCCTTGAAATCCGGCCGTGACATCGGAAAAGCCACAAGCAAAGTGATGAAAACAGACAGGGCCGTGTAGACAACCGAATACAAAATCGCATTGCCAAAGCCGGTCCAAATCGCCTTGTTTGAGAGAACCCGCTCGTAAGCCGTAAGCGTCCATTTGTCGAAATCAAAAGTGACGCCTTTATTCTGCAAAGTTACGGGATCAATGAACGAAGCCACGATTATGTAGAGCACAGGCACAATTATTGAAATCACGAAAGCCGAAAGAAGAATATAACCAATTCTGATTATAGCCCGGTCACGAACACTTAACTTAATAAGATGATTTTTTTCCATGGTAAATCTCCTTACAAGCCCTGCTCGTCATTCAATTTCGAGACTGTCTTGTTTACAATCAAAAGCATAATTACATTCACGACAGTGTTGAACAATCCGACCGCCGTTGAAAAACTGTAATCGCCGTCCAGAAGACCTTTTTTGTAAACGTAAGTCGCGATGATTTCCGCAGAAGGAAGGTTCAAGTCAGTCTGCAAAGCATAGGCTTTCTCAAAACCGATGCTCATTATGTTTCCGGCCTGCAGGATGAACTGAATCAATGCGATGTCCTTGATTGCAGGCCATTCCACAACCCGAATCTCCTGCAAGATATTCGCTCCGTCAAGAATCGCAGCTTCCCTTGTCTCCTGGTTAACATTCGCAAGGGCCGCCGTGTACATAATCGAAGCCCAGCCTGCTCCCTGCCAGATTCCACTTGCAATGTAAATTGAACGGAATGCTTCTGGAGCAGCCATGAAATTAATCTTTGTTCCGAAGAAATTATTCACAGGACCAGTCACAGAAAGCAAGATTCGCACGATACCGCAGACTACGATTACCGAAATGAAGTTCGGCAGATAAAGCACAAGCTGAACATTCCGCTTGATTGAAGGGCTCTGCACTCGATTGAGCAAAAGCGCAAGGATAATCGGAACAGGGAAGCCCCAAAGAAGCCCATACACACTCAATTTAAGCGTGTTTGACAGATAAGAAAGAAAATCTGGTGATGAAAGAAAACGAGCAAAATGCTTGAGACCTACCCAACGGCTTCCCAAGAGACCGCGAATCGGGTTGTAATCCTGAAAAGCAATCAGTATTCCCCCCATCGGAATATAGCGGAAGATTATCGTAAGCGCGAGAGCCGGAAGAAGAAAAATAACATACAACTGCCAATGGTCACGCACATACAACATAGTCTTTGATTTCATGTGTGTCTCCTTTTTGTGCATTTGTAAAACTGATTTTACAAATCTACTAACAGTGTAAAATCAGTTTTAGCATTTGTCAAGCAAATTTGTGCATTTTTAATTCGTTTTTTTACAATTTTTTACAAAATCTTCACTATTCCGACTTTTGCACAATACGGAAACCGACATCACCCCAGCCTGCATGAGCCGGAATATCCCAACGGGTTGAAACCGAATACTGTCCAAGATACTCCTGACTCAAACCACCGCCGCGGCGAACGTGATTACCGTTATCCATTCTCTCCCAGCACAATTCCCATACATTTCCGGTCATATCATAGACGCCGTTGGAATTCGGAAGTTTCTTAGCGACTTCATGAGTAGTTTTTTCAGAATTTCCCTTTTCCTCATCTCCACCTTCTTTTGTCGTAAGATACCACGCGTAATCGTCAATCTTGTCTTTCTCTTCCTCACCGGCAAAACCTGAGAAGAAACGCTCGTCAAATCCGCTGAATGCAATGGCATTGCTTCCGAGGGCTGCAAACATCCATTCTTTTTCGTGAGGCAGGCGAAATCCTGTCGCATCTTCAACCTCGGTTACGGCATTCCAGTCATTATCATCAGTAGTGGGAATATCGCCCCATGTGCCTGTATCGGTGCTGTCTTTAATCTTGTAAACCGGAGTAAGCCCTTCTTCCACGCTGAGCTTGTTGCAGAAAACCAAAGCCGCGTAGAAACTCACACAGTCTACTGGACGCTTTTTCTGAACCTCACCATCAGCAGCTCCGTCCTTATGGTCACTCGGATTCGTTCCCATAATTTTTTCGTACAATTCTTGAGTTATTTCAGTAGAAGAAATATTGAAAGCTCCCAGATTTACTTCTTCTGCCTCGTCAGCAGCTCCGTACTTGAACTTGAAAGAGCCAGCCTCAATCTTTTTCATCACGATATTCTTGAAGACCGTAGCATTTTTGTCATTCTCCCCCTGACCATTTCCGCCGCCATTTGCCGGATTTGCAGGCTTATTTGTCTCAGGTTCTTCATACTGGGAATCAGTGTAGCAGGAAACCAATCCCATCGTTGCCGTAATTGCAAGAGCACCAAACAAAGCTTTTACTTTTTTCATATTATTTTCCTCCATTAAAGACCAAGCTTAATAATTACATAAGAGCCAAGGGTAATTTCATCCTTGATTCCGTCATATTTGTTTCCATTGATTTTCTTTCCGTAGTCGCCGGTGTTGATATGGTGATACCATGAGCCGCCAAGAGAGAAGCCCGCACCGTTTACGACCCACCAGGTCCAGCTACCCTTTACAGTAAGGAAGTTTTCACCCAGCTCAAAGCCGTCGTTGTTATCCAAATCGCGCCAGTAAAGTCCGCCGTCCAGATTGAGAGTTCCGTAAGGCAATGTATATCCGATTGAACTTACGACATAGAAGCCGTTTTCAGCCTTGTTTCCTACGGTCTCACCTTTGTAATTTTTGTAGTGATAGACGCTTTCACCAAACTGCTTGCTCATGTCGTTTGTGGCATTGTTATCGCCCGGCATAACCTGTGAATAGTTAAGGAAAAGCTTTGCACGGAGTTTTTCACTGAATTTGTACTGAACTCGTGCATCAAAGGCAAAGGCCATGAATTCATTTTCACGTTTATTGTATTTTGAAGATCCATCCGCAACGTCATTCGCAAATGTAACGCCCACTGTTCCAATCAGCTTATCGCGCATAAGACGAGGCTGCCAGAATGCGGCCAGCACATTGTTTCCGAAATGCGGAGCTTTATAGATTAATTCCACGCTGCCACTTCTGAATCCGTATCCAAGTCTGAACTGAGGTTCTGGAACCCATGAAACGCTGTTGTCCGAATCTTCTTTTCCCCAGCTGCTGTTTGTCCATTCAACAGTTTTTGTTTTGTTACTGAACGGAGCATAGTTTCCAACAAGAACAGCCGAAGCGAACAATCCCCTGTCACCTTTTGAATAGATGAACTGAAGATTTGTTCCCTGACCTTCAACGCCGTTTCCAAGCTGAGAAGAAGACCAGCCGTAAGAGCGATCCCATCGGATTGAGCCGGCTTCGTGTCCCCAGACGAAATTTTTATCCCATTTTCTGGCTGCAAGAGGGTCTGTAATCAATCCGTAATAAACGCCAAGCTCGTTGTCAGCATGGCAGTCAATAATCGTAATCTCACCGAATTTTTCCAAAAGACGCTCCTCGCTGCCCTTGAAATAGTGACGCTCGTCAGCAGTACCCGCAACGATTTTGAGCGATTCAGTCGGTTTGAACCATCCGAAGTAAGTGTCGAGCCTACACTCCCCGACACCGCCATCCTGCTTAATCTGTGGCTTAAAGTTGATTTCCATTCCTGCCCGACGATCAGTTTCCAGCTTAAAGCGGAAATCATCATCAACCTTATCCCACTTCGTCACCTTTCCAAGCTCGGAAGTTGTGCCCGAATCCTTAGAAACCACATCCGCAAAGGCAAAAGGAACTTTAATTCCCATGTCCAGCATCAGGTGCGTCTCCGCAAAGACAGAACCAGCCGCAAGCGTTCCAGCCGCAAGCAAGGCACCCATCAAACGTTTTTTCATACGTCCTCCTTTTATTGTGCAATTGTAAATATCACAATCTTAAGTATGATTTAAATGTAAATCCTTTTTCTCATTTGTCAAGAGTTATTTAGCATTTTACCTCGAAAAATGCATTTTTTTTGCACAAAGAAATGTCTGAATAATAAAAAATACAATAAAACTTGACATATTCTGCATCATGATTTATAACCAATAATGTAACTTATGCACAAATCTTATTGTGCATAAGCCAAAAGGAGGAAAAATATGAAAAAAAGAAACGTCGCCTTTGCTTGCTGCGCGGGCGTACTGGCATTGCTTGCAAGCTGCGCGAGCACAGACGAAGCAGCAGAGGCAGAAGGATTCAAAACTGTGGAACATGTTCTTTACCCTACCCCTGATGACGCATTCGTTGCTGACGTAATGCCAATTGAAAACAATGGAAAGCTTGACTTGTACTATCTTTATGAAACCACCCACAACATTCAGGCTTATCACCCTATTCACAAATTCTCCACCGACAATTTCTACAAATATGAGGACGAAGGTCTTGCAGTTCCTACAGGTATCGCAACAGAGCCGGATGTCGCAATCGGAACAGGCTCTTTTTACAAAGCAAAAGATGGCCTTTTCCACTGTTTCTACACAGGACACAATGATGCCTTTGCCGCCCAGGGAAAACCAAAGGAATGTATTCTTCACGCTGTCAGCCGGGATGCAATCACTTGGGAAAAACGCAAGGATGAAGTTCTCTACGCGCCGGAAGGATACTCAAACAACGACTTCCGTGATCCTCAGCTTTTGTGGAGCGATGACGAAAACTGCTATTGGCTTCTGGTCGCAACACGAGAGGAAGCAAACGGCGGAATCGTGGCTAAATTTACCTCAACAGATTTGAAAAACTGGACTTTCAAAGGTCCTCTCTACGCACCGCACAAACAGTGGATGCTTGAATGTCCTGATTTGTTCAAAATGGGAGATAAATACTATCTCTTTTTCAGCTGGGACTGTGTGACCTACTATGCCGTTGGAAAAACAATGAACGGACCTTTTACAGCTCCAAAGGATAACGTGCTTGACGGAACGAATTTCATCTTCTATGCGGCAAAAACAGCTGAACTGAAGGGCAAACGCTACCTCTGTGGCTGGCTTGGTCGTTCTCAGGATGAGAATTTTGACTCTGGAAAATATCAATGGGCAGGAAACATGCTCATTCACCAGCTCGTTCAGCACGAAGACGGCTCGCTCGGAGTAAAAATGCCGGAAAGCATTGCAGATTATTTTTCTGTGAAAAAAGAATTTGCTCCGGGTAAAACTGAAGGCAATGTCATTTCAGGAAACAATTCCTTCCAGCTCTCAGCAAAAAAAGGTGAGAAATCTGTCGTGAGCCTAGGAAGCCGGGAAGCAACAATGCTTTTGGAATGTGACGTGACAATCGGAGACAACGGGATTGCAGGATTCGCTTTCGGAAACCCAAAGAAAGCATTCAAGAATTACTACGCCCTTGCCCTTGATGCAAAAAGAAACTGCATACACTATGAAGGCTACAAACTCGGCGGATTCGAAAATATCGTTTCTTCCGATCCGATTGCACAGACAAAATTTACATTCAAACCGGGCGAAAAGCATCATGTCACCATCGTTGCCGAAAACGAAATTGTAATTTTGTACATTGACGATGCAAAAGTTCTGAGCAGCCGAATTTATAATTCTATAAATGGTGCTGACTTAGCCCTGTTCACTGCTGAATCTGATGCGACTTTTGAAAACATCAGTATGAAAGTTCCACAATAATAATTGTGCATTTGACACAATGAACATTGTATATTAAATTTGACAGTATGCCAAAAGTAACGATACAAGACATAGCAAATGAATTGGGGCTTTCCAGAAACACGGTTTCAAAAGCCATAAACAGCACAGGCGTTATCGCAGATTCAACTCGCGATACTATTCTCAAAAAAGCGGCGGAAATGGGCTATAAACTCTTTGCCATCCAGAATACCATGACCAAAGAAAATGCCCCCGTACAATCCGAGAAAAAAGAGCTTGTGCTGCTCACAGGAGCCGTGTTGGGAAGCTCACATTTTGCGGCTAAAATGCTTGATGAAATGCAAACTCAGGCATTAAGACTCGGCTACGGCTTCACGATGTACAGAGTAATGCCTCAAGAGCGGGAAGAACTTCGTCTTCCTGTGAATTTTGATGCAAAAAGAGTCGCAGGCCTTTTCTGTGTCGAAATGTTTGATATGGCATACAGTCAAATGCTTTGCTCTCTCGGTATTCCGATTTTGTTCATTGACACAGCTGTTCCTTTTGAAGAAAAACCACTTGCTGCGGACGTTCTTCTTATGGAAAACAGGAACGGCATTTACACATTCATCAAAGAAATGGTTTCTAGGGGTCAAAAAGACTTCGGCTTTGTAGGAGAAGCCTTGCACTGTATGTCATTTTATGAAAGATACGACGCTTTTATGGGTGCTATCAGATTATTTGGCATGGAACATCATCCAGAATGGTGTTTTACAGGCAATTCCCGCGGCTTGAATTATCCTTCACACAGCGATTATATAGCCTATCTTGAAGAAAAATTCACAAGCTGCGAGTCTTTCCCGTCAGTTTTGATTTGTGCCAATGATTTTGTTGCGACGGATGTAATTCAGGTTCTGAAAAAGCTAGGAAAAAGCGTACCGAATGATGTGCTCCTGTGCGGATTTGATGATTCGCCAGAATCCCGCATCATAAGTCCAAGCCTCACGACAATCCACATTAAGGGCCAGGCAATGGGATGCGCGGCAATCGAACTGCTTTTTTCACGAATCAAAAATCCAGATTCTCCGTTCCGCACTCTTTACATAGAAACCAACATCGTTTATCGGGAGTCTACTGAAAGATAAGGAAAATTTATGAAAAAGAAAATTGATGTAACTGCTCTTGGAGAAATTCTTATTGATTTCACTTTTGCCGGAAAATCATCTGCCGGGAAAAACATATTCGAAGAAAATCCGGGCGGTGCACCTGCAAATTGTGCCTGTGCAGTTTCAAAGCTTGGCGGAAAATCAGCATTCATAGGGATGACAGGCGAGGATTCTTTTGGCAACGACCTTCGCACAGTCCTTGAAGAGCTGAATGTCAACACAAAAGGAATGTGCACGACAAAAAATCAGCACACAACCCTCGCATTCGTCACCCTCGACAAGAGCGGAGAACGGCATTTTTCATTCTGCAGGAATCCTGGCGCTGACACACAACTTTCTGTCTCTGATTTGAATCATGAAATTCTTGAGGACACAAAATTCCTTCATATCGGCTCGCTTTCACTCACTGACGAGCCGGCAAAATCAGCAACTGAGGAAGCCGTAAGAATCGTCAAAGAGGCAGGCGGATTTATTTCATACGACCCGAATTATCGCGAAACTTTATGGGGAAACCGCGAAGATGCAATTCCGACCATCAAAAGCATGATTTCAAAAGCGGACATGGTTAAAGTCTCGGAAGAAGAACTTACATTATTATATGGAAAAAATCTTTCTTACGAAGAGGGAGCGGCTCAAATTCTCTCAGAAGGAGCAAGTCTCGTTCTTGTGACGCTTGGCTCAAAAGGCGTTTTTTATGCTGCCAGAACACCAAACTTCACCGAAAACGGAATCGTTCCTGCAAAAAAAGTGTCTGTCGTGGACACAACGGGAGCGGGCGACAGCTTCAACGGCGGCCTTTTGTACCGTCTTTCACAAAAAGAAAATCCGTTTGATTTCACAAAGGAAGGGATTGAATCTGACCTTGGTTTTGCGAACGCAGTCGCGGCATTGTGCGTCACAAAAAGGGGCGCGATTCCTGCACTGCCAGCTCTTTCAGAAGTGGAACTTTTTCAACGCAAAGAATCAAAATAGCTCGCCGAAAACAAACGCATTATAAAATGTTTCCTGTTGAAAATTGCTCCGGTCGTGAAACTGGCTTATAATGCGTTTGCCCTTCTCTATGGAATCTTTTGGGTAATAAGGCTATAATTGAAAAATGAAAAAGATTTGCTTTTTGTTTTCAATTTTCATTCTTTCAATTTCCGCTTCTTTTGCTTTGCCTCATGTAACTCAGAACGTGCCGGATTTTTCTGGTCAGTATGTGTACTACCGTGATTACAGCTTTGAGCGTGAATCTTACATCGGAATTCTCTGCTATGACGAATCAACTTACGCTTTCCGATATTATGCACCGGCCATCATTGAGAAAAAAAATCCTCAGCCTGAAAAAAACATCCACATTCTTTTTACGATTGATTCTGAAAAAGAAGACTTGGAGCTTACTGGTGAGCGAATTGTGACTTCCGTAACACCTGAAGACACCGATTTTGTAAATTACATCCATGATTTTTTCTATGAAATGACAAAACGCCGTCAAAATGCAGGTGAAGTTGTTTCTGAAAAGCAGGAATATCAGGATTATGAGCAGTTCGGCGGAATGGTCACGCTTTACTTCAATCCGCTCATTCCAATCTTCAATCTTGAAAAAATTGTATCGGTCGATAAAAAGACAATTCTTCAGATTATCACGGCGGGGCAGCTTGTCGCTTCTGAAGATGAAAGTTTTTCAAATTTCACGGGAATTGCCGAAAAATTCAAAGACACAACTCATAAATTCAAGAAGAATAAAAAGGCTAAACCTGAAAACATTGAATACAAGGCTGGCGAAAATTCCAGTGTTCTTAAAGCAAAACTTGATTCATCATGGAATCCAGCCGCAGAAAACTTCTTCACGCTGAACAATGTTGCTGTCTTCACAGTGAATGAAGTCACTTCGCCAATGGAAGGAAAGCTTGACATCCTGAAACGACGACTTCTTTTGGGAAATGAGCTTGTTTACCCGAACTGGCAGAATCAGAAAATCGAGTCAAAAAACGGTGGCACGCTATTCACACAGATTTCATACCATGCAGAATCGAACAGCTACACTTATGATTTCAAGTTTATCCGTGAACTTGACCCGAAGACCGTAGCTTTGTACACGCTCACAGTTTTTGCGGGCGCATACACAAGCGATAAAAAATACTTCAACGCAATTATCGAATCTTTTGAGTAAGGTGGTTTCGACTTAGCTCAACCACCGCTTGCTAAAACGAACTTCTGTTCAGAGGGCTGCCAATCCACACGCCCTCTGTCAGATAGTCGCGTTTCTGACCTTCAATAAAAATCTGAACGCCCTTTACAGTACTGAAATTTGTGGCCGTATATACGACCTGCATTAGCTGGGCAATTGAACCTTCCGCACCAAACTGATTAAACTGAAATTCCTCGCTGAAATTGAGGTTCGCAATTCCATTTTTCACACTCGCACTGAGAAGACGCGTGCCTTCAGGAATCAACGAGCGGCAGCCTGTTTTTGCTTCCGTTGCACTTGGGCCTGCAAGCAACATTCTGAGGGCATCACCCATCGGGGAATCTTTTTCAACCGAGCGCGTCACTTCCTTTCGCACTACAGGCCCGTCACTGTCAATCGCAACAAAGCAAATTTTCGCCTTGATTGTGTTCGCAACTGGCTGTGGAGCCGGAGGATTCGGCTGAACTGTCTGCACTGCCTGAGTTTGTGTCTGTGTAACAGTTTTTGTTTCTGCAGGAGCTTGTTTTTGCTGAACAGCTTTTTCTTTATTCGGCTGCTGATTTTGCACATCAGTCTGTTTTTTCGCAGCCTGCTGATTTTCCTGAGACAAAGCTTTTTCCGTCTTGTTTTCAGACTTTTCGGTTTGCTTTAGAGTAACTTCTGTTTTTTTTTCGTCAGATTTTTTTTGAGCTGTCTCTTTTTTTGCAGAATCTTCTTTTTTAGACTCAGTTTTTGCAACAGTTTCCGTCTTTTTCGGTTCTGACTTTGCAACTGGCTCTTTTTTCTTCGAATTCTTCGTCAAATCGATGACAATTTCCCCGCTCTCTTCGGTTTTTGGAGAATCTTTCTTTTCAAAAATGTCCTTTCCGATTTTCTTTTCGATTAAAGCACTTGCACCCGATTTATCAAAATTATTCTTTATATCTTCCTGTTTGACCAAAAATACAATCAAAATTATCAGAAAAGCAAGAATCCAGATGGCAATTCCAAGTCCGGTGCTCTTCTTCTTTTTCTTTCCCTTTTCACTCATACTCAAATTATCGTCATATAAAAGCGTTTTTTTAATAATTCAAAGCGGTGATTTTCATTGCCCGCACACAGATTAAGGATTAAAATCATCATGGAGTATAAAATGGAAGAACACAAAGAATTTGATTTGATTACATTTGGCGAAATAATGCTCAGACTTTCACCCGCAGTCAACGAATTAATCAGCAAGAGCGATTCTTTCAAAAAACATGCTGGCGGAGCAGAGTTAAATGTCGCTTCGGGAGTTTCTCTTTTGGGACTGAGAACCGGTCTTATCACACGCCTTCCCAAAAATCAGCTCGGCACCTTCATTAAAAACCGCATTCGAGCTTCCAGCGTGAGCGATGATTACATCATTTTTGACGATTCACCAGAAGCCCGCGTTGGCATTTATTATTACGAAAATGGCGCATATCCGCGAAAGCCAACTGTTGTTTACGACCGAAAAAATTCTTCAATCACAAAGATTTCTCCATCAGAAATTCCAGACGACATCTATTCAAAGACGAAGATGTTCTACACCTCTGGAATTACGCTTGCACTGAGCGAAAACACACGCAATCTCGCAATCGAAATGATTAAAAAATTCAAGGCGGCCGGAGCACAAATCGCTTTTGATGTGAACTATCGTGCAAATCTGTGGGATGAAGAAACTGCCCGCAACACAATCAAGCAAATTCTGCCGTTCGTGGACATTCTTTTCATCTCAGAAGAAAGCTGCCGCCGAATGTTCCAGAAAACTGGTTCTTTGCAGGACATGCACCGCGAATTCTGCCGTGATTTCCCGAACATCAGCTATATCGCTTCTTCAATGCGCGAAGTAATCAGTCCAAAAGTTCATTCTTTCACATCTTTGATTTATTCTAAAAAAGAAGACAAATTCTACACCGAAGAGCCCTACAAGGACATCGATGTTGTTGACCGAATCGGAAGCGGAGACGCATACTGTGCGGGAGTTATTTTTGGCCTTCTCAAATACGAGAATCCTCAGAAAGCCGTTGAATTCGGAAATGCAACCTGTGCAACCAAAAATACAATTTTCGGTGACTTGCCCCTTTCTGACTTCAACGAAATCAGCTCGATTATCGCCTGCCACAAAAGCACCGGCAAACAGTCTGAAATGAACAGGTAAATTTTTTGAATATGAAAAAAAATCGCCGCACGGATGCGGCGAAAAGCGGGTTGACCGCAAGAATTTCCGAAGGAAATTCTTGTCAGGACAGGATGTCCCTGCACTCATACAAAATAATCGCGGCCGCCTGAGCTACATTAAGGCTCTCGATTGGCTGCGATTTTTTTTCGTCTGAATCAGAATTTGCACAGAAGGGAATTGTTACAAGTTCATCGCAATTATCACGCACCAGACGGGAAATTCCATGCTCCTCATTGCCGAGAACGATAAGTGCCGGCTTTTTCTTTTCGTTGCACAATTCAGGGATTTTTTCGATGGGAGTTTTGCCACGAACATCTGTGCCAAAACGAAGCATTTTGCCCTTCATCGACACGAGAAGTTTTTCAATCGACTGAATCGAATAGATGTTTACGAATTCCATGCCGCCCTGCGCTACACGATAAGAACTCGTTGTAACAGAAGACTGCGCTTCATCACGCGGAATCACGATATTCTTAAAACCAAAAAATGCCGCACTTCGAACGATTGCGCCCAGATTATTAGCATTGCCAACCCTGTCGAGCAAAATCGCACTTTCTTTATTATGAAGCCAGCCGTCAGTGATTTCTGTATTCAGATGAGGAATTTCCTCGTTGCGAATCATTGCAACCACACCCTGATGATGTGGTGTGCCGCTCAGTTTTTCGAGTTCGCCTTCAGGAATATTGTTGTAAGGAACCTTTCGCGCTGCCAGAGATTTGAACAAATCTTTGAAATCCATCATTCTGTCGCGAGTGTAATAAAAACGCGTGATTTTCTGCGGATTGCACTTAGCGAGAGCCTTTACAGCCTCAAATCCGCAAACCGCAAGTTCATTTCTAATATCATTTCTCATAAGGAAATAGTACAAGAGAAAAAGCGAAAAGTCTACTTCAAAAGTTTGTTCAGAGTTGCATCACGCTGCCGCCAGTTTTTATCGACTCTGACCTGCAAATCCAAATCAATTTTGAAATCGAAAATTTCTTTGAGTGCATTTATGCTTTCGAGACGGATAGTTTTTATCATCTGCGCGCCTTTGCCGATTACGATTCCTTTCTGACTCTCTTTTTCGACGCATAAGAACGCACGGCACCACATTTTTGAAGGTCCACGCCTTTCCAAATCAGCAATCTGAACATAAACCGCGTGAGGAACTTCTTCATCGAGACGGTTGATTGCCTGTTCACGAATGACTTCCGCAATTCTGAAATCAATTTCCTGGTCTGTGTAAAATTCTTCGGAATAAAGGTGCGGCCCTTCTTCTGCCATGTCATAAAGAGCTTTCAAAACCTCGTTGATTCCGACATCATTTTTTGCAGAAATTTGAAGGATTCGGTTCTCGCCCACATTCGGAAGATGAGCCTTGATGAATTTCTGAACATGCTCAAGTTTTGTCACAGGAGCATCGATTTTGTTGAGTGCGATTACGATTTTATCCTGATGAGATTCAAGCAGTTGAGTGATAAGCCTCTCTTCTTCGGCACAACTTCGCGTGGCATCGATTATGTAAAGAATCAAATCCGAGTCATTGAGCTGATCCGCAACGATTTGACGCATACGGAGATTCATCTTTTTTTCCGAATCGTGATAACCCGGCGTATCAACAAAAACCAGCTGACCAAAAGAAGTGTTCACGATTCCGCGGATTGCATTTCGCGTAGTCTGAGGCACTGCACTGACGATAGAGACAGGCTCACCCGCCGCAGTATTCAAAAAAGTAGATTTTCCAGCAGAAGGGCGGCCGATTATTGTGACAAGAGCGGTTTTGGGCCCAACCGGCGGGTTCTCAGATTCGATGTTTTCATTTTGCATACAGTTCACCTTTTTGTTTTAAACTAAACCCTGAATAACAAGTCGATGTATGAAGGATACGGCTTGTATTTTTCGCCAAGAACCGGCTCTATCTCATCGGCGACACGGCGGCTTGCTTCCATCTGCGGAATCACCTTGTCAACATAGAATCTGGCCTGTGCGCTCACATCAGCGATTGAACATGCCTCTTCGTGCAGCTTGGCAAGTTTTTGTGCCTCAGAATCAAGTTTGTCCGCAAGCGCAGTGATTTTTTTGAGGAGATTTGACTGCGCACTGCATTTTGCCCCCGGAACGATTGCCGCAACTTTTACGGCACTTTCTGCAACATCATTCATATAAGAATAACTTGCGGGTAAAATGTCCTTGTAAATCATGTCGAGCATCGTGTTTACTTCGATGTTGAGGACTTTTGAGTATTTTTCGAGCTTGACTTCGTGATGACTCTTCATCTCGCTTTCGCTGTAAACGCCGTATTTTCCGAACATTTCCACATTCTTGGCATCGAGATAGCGTTCCATTGCGTCTGGGAGCGTTTTGAGGTTCAGAAGACCGCGCTTTTCTGCCTCCTTGACCCATTCGTCATCGTATCCGTTGCCGTTGAAAATGATTTTTTTATGCTCGATAATTTTTTCTTTTATCAAATCCTGCAAGTCCGAATTCAAATCATGCGATTTTTCGAGCCTTGTGGCAAATTCGTCAAGTGCCTCGGCAACAATCGTGTTCAAAACAACATTTGGGCCAGAAATTGAAAGAGAAGAACCGAGCGAACGGAATTCAAATTTGTTTCCGGTAAATGCAAAAGGCGAAGTGCGGTTTCGGTCAGTCGTGTCTTTTGGAATCGCCGGGAGAACAGAAACACCAATCTGCATTTTTTCTTTTGTTTTCTGACTGTAAGGAGAACCGTTTTCGATTGAATCCAAAACTGCCTGAAGTTCATCGCCGATAAACACTGAAATGATTGCCGGTGGAGCTTCATTCGCACCAAGACGATGGTCATTGCCTGCAGAAGCAACACTGTCACGAAGCAAATCTTGATGCTTGTCTACAGCCTGAATAATTGCCGTTAAAATAAGAAGAAACTGTGCATTTTCGCGCGGAGTTTCACCAGGCTCAAGAAGATTAAAGCCATCATCCGTGCTCATAGACCAGTTATTATGCTTGCCAGAACCGTTTACGCCCGCAAAAGGCTTTTCTGCAAGAAGACAATACAAACCGTGCTTCAAGGCAACCTGCTTCATCAGTTCCATCGTGAGCTGATTCTGGTCAGCACTAAGGTTCGTCGTTGTAAAAATCGGAGCCATTTCGTGCTGTGCAGGAGCGACCTCATTGTGCTTGGTCTTGCTCAAAATTCCGAGCTTCCAAAGTTCATTGTCCAAATCAGCCATAAATTCAGCGATTCGAGGCTTGATTGAACCGTAATAATGATCGTCCATTTCCTGACCTTTTGGCGGCATTGCACCAAAGAGAGTGCGGCCGGTAAAAATCAGGTCTTTTCGCTGTTCCCAAAGTTTTTTGTCGATTAAAAAATATTCCTGTTCAGGACCAACTGTCGTAATAACGCGCTTGGCCGAAGTGTTTCCAAAAAGACGCAGGATTCGCAAAGCCTGTTTGTTCAAGGCTTCCATTGAACGCAAAAGCGGAGTTTTTTTGTCGAGCGACTCGCCAGTGTAAGAACAGAAAGCTGTTGGAATGTAAAGAGAACCGTCCTTAATGAAAGCATAAGAAGTCGGGTCCCATGCTGTATAGCCGCGAGCCTCAAAAGTAGCTCGGATGCCGCCGGAAGGGAAAGAAGAACCATCGACCTCGCCTTTTACAAGCTCTTTGCCGGAAAATTCCATGATGACACCAGCACCATTCGGCGAAATAAAACTGTCATGCTTTTCGGCAGTAACACCAGTGAGCGGCTGGAACCAATGCGTAAAGTGAGTCGCACCCTTTTCAATCGCCCAATCCTTCATGGCATTGGCAACCACATTCGCAACATCAAGTTCGAGCGGCGAGCCCTGCTGAATCGTTTTTTTAAGCGATTTATATGTATCCTTTGGCAGACGCGCCTTCATCACATCGTCATTAAAAACCATGCTTCCAAACATTTCAGGTACGGTCATTAAATTCTCCTATTTCCCTATATTATACTGATTTTTAAAATCCTACGCAAATCAACTCACTGCCGCTGTTCCGCCCTTCGCTCACGCTCATTGCTCCACTCCCAAAGGTCGCTGCGCAACTTCGGGGCTCCATAGCGGAGCGGCATTTCCCGTCAGCCCAGACATAGCACGCACTGTCGGGGAAGCTGTGCTACAAGGCTGCACCGCCTGTAAATTCCCCCGACTAGACATCCACTGCAAGCTTGAAGACGGCAGCGAAGCAGGAGGAAATTGTCATGGCACGCTCCCTTTTAGGCAAAATGAGCCGCAAGCAGCAGGAATGGGAAAACCAGTTCGGCTACGAAAAATTCGTCCACGACTGCATCTCCCGCGAAAAGTATGCCTTCAACAAAGGTGAAGCCCGTGGTCATGCATGCAGCTGGTCTCGCGGAAAGGCGTGCACAAGGCGAATCCAAACGGCTTCATTGTGCTCTTGTGTTCGTCTTGGTTTCATTTAACGAGGAATTTTCATCCTATTAAGTGCTGGTACACATCGAATCAAATCTTTATCCTTCAACCTGTTTAACAAACATTCTTTTAGTTTTGTTTCATCTTCCCAGCCAAACTTCATAAGCGATTTTGCACGTGCGGAATCATCTGTAGGAGAATTTTCAAGATAAAGCAGATAAATCTATTATTTCTGAAAATTGTTTCTCGAGAGATTTTTTAATTTTTTCTGCATCAGACAAAATCAGTTCATCATTATAAATTTCTGGAATCCAAAATCCATCATTAAACTGCAAAATATGTAATTTTGAAGGTAGCACATCTTGCAATAAAATATTCAGTTTTTGTAGGAATTTTGTATTCAATATTATTTTTATTTAAAAATGCTTCAAATTCTTTTTCATATTCCGCCATACAACTCATCCAAGAAAGAACAAATCGCTTTTTCTTAAAGTATTTGCGTGTTAAAACAAAGGACTGCCCCCAAGCGAGGACAGCCCTTTGTCTTATTAGTGGTTACACACACTCCACGGGAAAACCGTGAAGTGTAGGATTGCGAATTACATTGAACTATTCAAGTACAATAGTGGTTTCGCCTGTAGCCCCCTGAATATCTGTTGCAGAAATAATAATCTTGTCACCCTTACAAGCTGTTGTATTAGCTTTGATTTTAAGAATAACAGTTCTACGATCTTCACCAACTGAAACAGTAACTTTTCCAGCTTTATTATAATAGTTCTCGCTGAAAGAAGTAGGACGACCATTTGCAGTTGATAGAGTTAATGTAGGAGTTGCAATTTCTTCTTTCAAATATGCAGACATTTGAATTGTGATTTCTTTATCATCAGTACAAAGTGTACTTTCAGCTGTGTAGTCAGTAGGTACTGTGATGAGAGTTTTATTTACGTCTCCAAAGATTACAGTATTATCCTCAACAGTAACTATTGCAGAGTAGATGTCTACATTATCAATAGTCTGAACAAGTCTGTACGATGATGTTTTAGCATAATCAAACTCTTTCTCTGTTGCTTTAACAGTAATACATGGAGTCTTCTTAAGAATTGTGAAATCTCCATTAACAGCATTTACCGTTCCTGCTTTATCACTCTTGACATATTTAAGGGCAGTAGTATCAGTGCCAGAACCACCTACATTATAAGTTCCAGCCAATTCCCACTTGTCTGCAGAAGGAACTGCACTTGTTACCTTGCGGTACAATTTATAAGTTCCATAAGATTCTGCAGTCTCAGAGATGTTTGCAGAGAATTTGAATGTGATTTCCTGTTTGTTAGCAGTTTTTTTAGTTCCGTCAATCTGTGTCAAAGCAAGTGCTTTTGTTGCTGCAGCAGCAGTTCCAGCAATTACTTTGTCAATATCAGCAGACTCAGTGAACTTTCTTGAAATAAATTTGTTTGTATCATCAATGAAAGCAGAACCAGCAACATCTACGAGCTTAACAACTTTACCTTCAGCATTGAAGACGATTGGATAAACCGTGCTTCCACTTGGGAATGCGAATGTTGGTGTAATTGTGAGAACTTTTCCTGCAGCAGTATAAGTAGAAGCATATTTGCTTGTATTAACTACATCGTCTGCTGTTTTACCTGCATCAACTGCAGTGTTTGCAAGAACACCTGTAAATCCTGTGATATCTTCGCTGAACTCAAGAACGATTGCACTTGTGTTAGACTTAGCGAAATCCTCAAATGCTGTTGTTGAAGAATTCTTGCCAGCTTTTACAACATAGAGGTTCTCATACTTAGCATCAGCTGCTTCTGTATTAACCTCGATGTATTTCTTTCCTGTAACTACTGTTGTGTTGATAATCTTAGAATCAAGTGTAGTATCTGTGCTGCCTGCAATGTAACCGTAATTACTTGATGCGTTTGAATCGTAGAGAACGATTGATTCATCACCAACTTTCTTAACAGCCTTGAGTGAGAGGTAATATGTCTCACCGTTTACAAGAGCCTTGCTGCCTTCTGCCAAAGCTACTGTTACAACCTTAGCGGCTGCTGTTGCAGTTACTTTGTACAAAGTCTGATCAAGATTTTTCTTTCCAACATTGTCTTTGTCATAAAGCTCAGCTGTCCATGTAGCAGCAGTTACATCCTGATCGAATGTGAATGTGATGCTGTCTGTAGGCTTAATCTTTGTGACTGTAGCGTCGTTTGTACCACCAGCGATAGAAGCCTTCTGTGTGTAGAGGCTTGATTCCATCATCTTGTAGGTAACTTTTGATACTTTGTATCCAGTAACATAATCAGTCTTTGTTACAGTCTGACCTGTTACTGCTGTTACTGTACCATTGAGTTTAACATCTGTGTCATCATCACTTGTAGCAAGCGGGAGGTAAACATCTTTTCCAAGAATGTAGTTTGTAACAGATTTACCTCCAATTGTAAGAGCTGATTTTGCAACATTCTTTGAGAATGAGAGTTTGACATATTTTGAAGCGTCTGCATAAACAGCGCGTGATGCCAAAGCTCCAGCAGGAAGTGAATCAACGATTGTTACTTCAGTATCTTTGAACTCTGAACCGAGAGTAAAGTCAGTTGTGTAAGTGCGAGTATCAGCAGTTTTTGTGCCGAATTTCTGGAGATTTACTTCACCAGTTTTACCGACAACTGCATTTGTCAATGTAACTGCATAATATCCTGCATTTTCAAATTCATCGTTCTTTGCAGTGATTGTAAGAACTTTGTTATCAGAATCAAATGCAGTAACAAAGTCTGTTACGGCAGCATTACTATTTTCAGCATCAGCTTTAACAGCAGCATATTTGATTGAAACAGCAGCTTTAAGCTCATCAGCTGTAAGGTCAGCAATTGCCTTAGAGAATGTCAAAGTAAATGCTTTGTCACTTACCTTAGCAAGAGTTACATCGATTTTTGTGTCGAAGAATGCTTTAAGACCTGTGGCAGCACTGTTAGCTTTCCAATATGTAACTGTATTGCTTCCGTCTTCTGCAGTAGCAGTTACAGTGAAATCAACTTCACCATTATCCTTAGAAACTTTGTCCCAGAATGTTTTTGGTGTAAGTGTAAGCTGTGTTTTGCCTTCGTTCCAGCTCTGTGTGTAAGCATTTGTCAAAGCAGTGCCGTTACATTTTGCTGTTACGACTGCATTCTTAACAGCCTTAGAGAATGTGAGAACAACCGGGCTTGTAAGTCCAAGGAGAGTGTTGTCTTCAGCAGATTCTGTGATAGAAACATAAATCTTATTGTTGAAGAATACTTTGAGACCTGTCCATCCGCCTGTACTTCCGTTGTCGCTGTTCAACTTCCAGTATTTAACTGTAGAGCATCCGTCTTCTGAAAGAGCTGTGTCTACAGCGAATGTAAGTTCACCGTAAGTAGTACCATCTTTGTTCCAGTATGTTGTTGGAGTTACTGTGAGCTGAGTCTTTTCTGTGTTCCAGCTCAATGTGACTGGATTGTTTGTTTCGCCAGCTTTTACAGAAGCACTCTTCATTGCCTTAGAGAATGTAAGAACAACCGGGCTTGTAAGTCCTGCAAGAGGTTCGTCTTTTGTAGACTCAGTGATAGAAACCCAAATCTTTGAGTCGAGGCAGACTGGGAACTTAGATTCAAGAAGAGAAGTTGTGTTGTCAGCAGCCTTAACCTTCAAGATTGCATTTGTTTCAGTTGCACCAGCAGCTTCTGTCCAGCTTCCGTCATTAGGAGTGAATGTAACTTCTGTGCGGTCTGTGCTGTAAGCAGCTGTGTAAGCTTTGTCAGTTACATCCTGAATGTTAGCATTTGTAGTAACTGTACCAACTTTAATCGTTGTCAAAAGTTCAGCAGATTCAACAGGCTGGCTGAATTTGAATGTGATAGCATCTTTCGGGTTGAGCAAAGCTGCACTTGAGTTCTTGGTCAAGTTTGTCTCAACAACCCAAAGCTTATCAGTCTGGTTGAAGAGCAGGAGTGAAAGAGCCTGAACATTTGAAGCACCACTGTCAAGATTGATAGTGTCAGTAGCTTTTGTGTATGTGCTTCCTTCGAGGAGATTTGCAAAGCTTTCAGAAGAGAAGTGACAAATCTTGTTGTCTTTTGTTTCTTCAAATGCTTCAATCTCAAGTTTGAGAGCAACGCCTGATGGCAGCTTTTCAAAGCTGAATTTACCCTCTGCATCAACCGTAGCTTCGAAAGTTTCGTTAGCTGTTGCACCAGCAACAGTTGCGTTTTTTACAGTCAACTTAACTTTCGGAGATGTTGTCGGCAAGAAAGTTGTAGCAGCAAATACATCTTTGTCACCAGCTTTTGCGCTTGTTGTGAGCTTAATGCTTCCGCTCAATTTTGCATCGAGAGGAATGAGGAAGCTTTCTGCAAAGTCATTGAACCATTCTGTTTCATAGTCCATTCCTGCATACATGTCTTTGAGACCTGCAAGTGCATTAGCGATTGTTTCAATAGCTTCTGCTGAATTTGTAGATGTAAGTAAAGCTGTTGCATCAGTACCAGCAGTTGTTGATGCAATTGAGGTAGTATTTGTTGTAGTAGCAACTTTATTTGCATAAGCAGTAACGATTGCAGTGTAGTTAGTCTGCAATGACTGGAGAGCAGCAAGTTCTGCAGCTGAGCGGTTAACCTGGTCATGAGTAACATAGATACCCTTTGTTAGTGCAGGAAGGTAGCCCTCTTTTGTTACAGTGAGTTTGTAAGCTGTTGAAGTTACAGCAGTTGACTGTGTACCAGTTGGTTTAGAAACATAGTCATTCTCAATGTTTACCAGTTTCAAATCATTGGCAGTAATACCAGTGAGCTCGTACTCACCACCTTTGTTAGTTGTGGTGGTCTTGTTTCCGAGAGTAACTGTAGCACCTTCTACAGGCTCTCCCTTGTTGTCCAGAACATAGCCGACAATCAAGCCAGTTGAAGATGATTTAGAATCATCATCATCGCTGTCTGAACAAGAAGTAAAAATTGTTGATGTGAAGAGCAATGCAACTCCAGCCATCAAAGCCAAAATTTTCTTCATAGAAATACTCCTTTTTTATTATGAAGATTTTCCCTGTTAACAACAGGTTTTGATGGTAATTTTAATGCACATTTAAGCATTAGTCGAGAAAAACTCACAAATTTTTGTTATATTTTTGTGCGTTAGCGAATATTTTTGAAAATTTTAGAGATTTTTCATCATCCACTCACATTTTTGTGTGTAAAAGCATAAAAAAAGCTGCCATTTCTGACAGCCTTGCATATGTTATTTAGAATGAGTGTTCTAGTGAAAGCGGGTTTTGTTTTCTATATGAATAGACGGGCAGGTTGACTTCACTGAACGGCGAAGTCTTACAGATGAAGATGACATAGCTTTCCTTCAAATAATAGTTTTCCTGAAAAGCATTTCCTCTTTCCATACACATATTTATTTGAAAAAAAGTCAGTTTTCGGCAATCTGTTTTTGGATTATAACGACCTGTATTTGTATTATTACACTCTAATCGTCTGACGCAGGCACCATAAAAAGCTTTATTCCTTCGCCGCTGAATTTTTCTTTTACGGCTTTGATAATCGCTTTCATGACAGGAACTTTGTCATCTTCTATATAGCTCACAAGAACGAAATTGGTTTCTGGCCACGTTCCGTCGCCCATTTTATAAGAGTTCTTTCCACGGCCAAAAACTGTTGGAATAATCGTATATAGAACGCCCTCGATATGTTCTTCCATGAGCGAAATAATTTCATCTTGAACCGACTGATTCGCAATAATCTCACACCTAGTCATAATAATCTAATCCTTATGATTGTTGTCTTCTGTAAGCAAAATCTTTATCTTTGACTTGTTTTGCTTTCGTTCTTTCATCATCAAAGAATACAAAACAGGGATAAAGAAAAGCGTAATGAAGGTTGAGCTTGTCAGTCCGCCCGCTACAGCAACACCGATTGGCTGAACCATGCCAGCACTTCCGCTTGTCGCAAAGCACATCGGAATCATGCCAAGAATCGTGGTGAGCGTGGTCATAAGAACCGGGCGCAAACGGCTTGCTCCGGCTTCAAGGCAGGCCTCTTTCATCTTGTAGCCACGGTCAATCAAAAGATTCGTGTAATCAACAAGAATGATTCCGTTATTTACAACGATTCCGACAAGCATAATCAAACCGACTGCACTCATCATGCTGAATGCCTGTCCTGTCAATTTGTAAACAAAAACAACGCCAATGATAAGGAATGGAATTGTCATCAAATTGATGAACGGTGCCTTGAAACTTTCGTATGTACCGGCCATGACTCCAAAGACGAGAAGAATCGCCATCAGAATTATGAGACCGTAAACCTGCCCCTGCTCCTGCGTATCCTTCCAGTTGCCTTCGTAAGAAATCGTAACTCCATCAGGAATAATGAATGTTGATGCAATTCCTTCTTTTATATCAGATTCAACTTCATAATCATTGCGCTTTCCGTTATTATCTGCGCTTACCGTTACGACACGAGTCTGATTCGCCCTCCGGATTGAAACAGGCCCCAAACCTTTGACGACTTTTGCGAAATTCGCCACGCTGACCTTGCCTTTTGAACCGTTAACATAAATCTGTTCCAAATCAGCAACGCTCTGTCGGTCGCCTTTCTGGTACATCAAAATCATGCTGTACTCTTTTCCGTCCTGTCTGTAAGTCGTTGCAGTTACACCGTTAATCGCGTAATTGATTTCTTTTGCAACAGTAGTTACATCAACGCCAAAGGAATAGGCTCGCTGTCTGTCGATTTCGATCTCAACTTCCGGGAGCCCCTCTTCGGTATCAATCGAAACTTCACCAATGTCAGGAATTGATTCCATTACGCCCCGTACCTGAGAAGCAACTTTGAGAGCCGAATCCAAATCGTCAGAGCGAATTTTAAGTTTAAATGATGAGCCTGTCATCTGACGCATATAGCCCTGCGAGAAAGAAAAGCGTGCATCAGTAAAATCACCGAAATGAGCACGAAGCTTTTTCTGAATCGATTCAGCTGTATCAATCTGTTCATCGGAAGACGGCAAGTTGATTTGAATTGAACCTTTGTAAGAGGTGTTTCCGCCACCAGTTCCAATCGATGTAATCAGTGTTGTATAACCCTTGATTTCTTCTTCACAAATCCGTTCGAAAGTTTTGAGCACGGCCGTAGTTTCACTTAAAGTCGTTCCGATTGGCATGGTGAGATTCATCGTAACGCTGTCATCACCGCCGCCTGTCATCATCTGAATACGCAATGTCGGAATAAAGACAATAGACATCAAAAGAACGCTCACGCAGACAATGCAAGTAACAAGCCTGTGCGAAAGTGCCGCATTCAGGGCTTTTCGGTAAACACCAGTGAGCTTTACGAGCGGGATTTCAAGCAGCTCGTAGAATCTTCGGAGAGGCTTAAAGCTGACCGGTTTTTCCTTTCGGTTTGTAAGCGGAAAGAATTTACCCGCAAGAACCGGAACAAGGAAAATCGCTACAAAAAGTGATGAAACCAGTGCGATTACGACCGTAAAGATGATTCCTTTGAACATCTGCCCCATCATGCCCAAATTCTTAATGAAAAAAAGGAATGGAACAAATACGCAGATTGTTGTGAGGTTGCCAGAAATGACCGACATGACCATTTCCTGAGAACCAAGAACCGCCGCGACTTTAGGCTTGGCACCGCGGCTTCGGTAAACATAGATGTTTTCAATCATAACGATTGAAGCGTCAACTATCATTCCAACGCCCAGAATAAGACCGGTCAAAGTCATCATGTTGAGCGTGATTCCGGCAAAATTCATGCAGAGAAGAGTAATTACAATAGAAAGCGGAATTGAAATTGCAATAATCATTGTAGATTTGCCCGACTTTAAGAAGAGGAACAAAATGATTACCGCAAGAATAAGACCAGTGTATGCGGATTCAATCAGCGTGTTAATCGTGTCGTTGATTGAAGTGGAAGAATCGCGGATAATTTCAAGCCGCATGTCACTTGGCAGAATTTCCTGAATTTCGGCCATTTTTTCGCGTGCCGCCTTTGCGACTGTGACGGTGTTTTTTCCTGACTGCTTTGTAATGCTCACATAAATGCCCGGCTGACCGTTGATGTAGACTTCGCTCGATTTATCTTTATAACCAAGATAAGCTGTTCCGATGTCGCTCAATTTTACACCGTAACCATTGAGAGTCGTAATGATTGTGTCATTAACTTCATCGATGCTCGAAAATTCACCTACAGTACGGATTGTATAATCGTGTGTACCTTCAGTGATTTTTCCGCCGCCAAGCTCCAAATTTTGCTTTCCCAGTGCCGAATACACATTCGCCATTGTAAGACCGTAAGCCGCAAGCCTGTTCTGAGAAATGTCCACGCGAACGATTTTTGTACGACCGCCCGAAACACTTGCTTCTGCCACGCCATCAACCTGCTCAAAAAGGTCAATAATCTGGTCTTCGGCAATCTGCTTTAAGTCGTCGTTTGAACGGTTTCCTCGAACCGCAATTCGCATAATCGGCATGGAATCAGAATCCATTTTGAAAATAGTCGGACTGCCCGCATCACTCGGCAAATTCCTTGTGACACGGCTGATTTTATCGCGAATATCGTTCGTAGCAGCATCCAAGTCTGTACCGTAATTGAATTCAAGCGAAATTGAAGAAGAACCAGAAGATGATGTTGAAGTGAGATTTTTGAGTCCGCTGACCGAAACAAGCTGGCCTTCGAGAACTTTAGTCACGGATTTTTCAACAGATTCAGGGCCAGCGTTCGTATAGGAAGTGCGCACCGTAATATACGGAGAATCCACATCCGGCATCAAGCTGATTGCAACATTTTTAAGCGTGAACAATCCCATAATCAAAAGCAGCACAAACACAATCAGCGTAAGCACCGGGTGATCGAGTGTTTTCTTTGATATGCTCATAAGCTATTCCTTTTTCTCTGGCTTCACGCTTTCAGCTTTGTTGGCAACACCATTCGTAATATCCTGAACTTTCGAACCGTCTCCAAGCGATGTCTGTCCCTGAACGACAACTCTCTCTCCTTCATTTACGCCGCTCAAAATCTGCACGATTCCGTCAACTGAATTGCCAAGCGTAACTTTGCGCTTTGAGACCGTGGAATCTTCATTCACAACATAGGCAAAATATTCATCACCGTTCTGCACAAGCGAATCAACCGGCATAACGACTTCACCCGTATAATCTTCCGTAAACAGTTTAACCTTTCCGAACATACCTGCGTTGATTCGTTCATCCTGACCGTCAAAAAGCAGAATCACTTCTTTAGTACGGCTTGTGGTGTCAACAACAGGGCTTACCCTCGTGACAGTTGCCTTGAATACGACATCAGGATAAGCCTGAACAGAAACATCCGCCTTGAGACCTGTTTTCAAGACCGCAACATATCGTTCGGGAATATTCGCACTCACCTGCAAATTCGCAATATCACCAACAATTGCAATTGTAGTGTTTGTCGAAACAGTCGTGCCATTTTTAAGCGGAGTCGAAATGATGCTTCCTGAGATTGGTGCGTAGACCGGACTCTGCTTGTAATACTGACCTGGAGCACTTGGATCAATGTATGCGATTATGTCGCCTCGTTTTACAGGTGAACCAAGCATTACGCGAGTTTCCATGACTTTTCCAGAGACATCAGGGAAAACATTTACCGAATTTTGGCTTTCAATTTCACCGTTCGTTGAAATGTAGCCGTGAAGAGTTGTCTTTTCAAGAATCTGGGTTTTAACAGATACAACAGTATTTCCGCCGCCACGACCGCGTTTCATTCCACCTGGTCCTTGATTTGCCCCAGACTGTTTTTTCGCCACAATAACGCAAAGTGCAAGCAACGCAAGAGTCGCCGCAACAACAATCATCGATTTTTTAGATTTTACTTTCGTGTTTTTTGAATTTTCTTCCATATATAATCCTTATATCCACAGTTTTTGATTTTATTTTCCAAGCGTACCAAAAGGCAGACCTATCGTATTTTCAAGTTTCAGAATTGCCTTAATCAGCGTGAGGGTTTCGCTCTTTAGCGTGACCTGCGCATTCAAAAGTGATGTGTTCGCATTCTGCAATGTGAGCAAATCCTTTGTTCCCCGATTGTAGGCTTCTGTCGTCATATCGTAAGTTTTTTGAGCAAGAGTCACATTCGCCTGCTTGTATTTGATTGATTCCTGACTCTGCTTAATAGAGCGCAGACTTGACTGTACCGTGCGCACTAGATTTTTCTTTTCGTTGTCGAGCTGAAGTTCAAGATCTGAAAGCGTGTCTTTTGCACTGTCAATCGCGTCATTTTTGCTGGACCACGGAAGAACGCCATCAAGCGGAATCGTAGCCGAAAGCGAGAGGGAAGCGGATTTTGTGGCATCAGGAGCAGTTCCTTCATAGCCCGCATACCAGTTCTGGTCCCTCCATGTAAAATTAGCACTCAGGCTCGGTGCAAAAGCAGAAAATCTTTTTTCCAGAACGGAATTCTTTGCGCTGGCAATCTTGTTTTCAAGCAATATAATAGAAGAAGACTGCACAGTTTTTATATCAACAGAAATTTCGTTAAGATTAATCAGGTCATCAAGGGATCCTTCAAGTTCAATTCTGTCATCCAGTTTGAGGCCAAGCGTCTGCTTGAACGAAGCTAAATCATTCTGAAAAGTAGTCCTTGCGCTTTCAACCGTCGGAATTTTGCTCTTGTAATTGACTTCTGCGGAAAGAACATCGATTTCGCTCAGCCGCCCCTGATTGTATTTGGCAAGATTGTTATCGTACTGATTTTTTGCCATTTCAAGGTTCTTTTCTTGCAGAGTGATGTTTTCTTTTTCGTACAGAAGTCCGTAAAATGCTTCACGAACGCTCAGTTCCACAGATTTTACGGCATCATCAAAAGTCAGTTTTCCCGACTCATAATTGATTTTTGCCGCATTCATTGAAGTAAAAAGATTTGCGCTCAAAGAAAGAGAAACAGTCGCAGAAAGACCGAAACTCGCCGTGTAATTTGATTTTGTGTCGCTCAGAGCGTCAATTGGAATTGCAGAAGAAGCAGAAACGCTCGCGCTTGGGCTTATGCTGTTCCATGAATGATTTTTTGCTCTTTCGGCCGCCTCAAGGGTGATTTTTCCACGGGCGATTGAAACATTATTTTCTTTTGCAAGTTTTACTGCATCTTCAACAGAAAGTGTTCTATCAGTTTGGGTGAATGTCGGTGCAAAACACAAAAAGAAAATCGCCGACATCATTATAGTTTTATTCATACTATAATAATATCGGCGAATATAAACAGGTTTCAAAAAAAAGTTGTTATTAACAAAAAATTATTTAGACTCTCTGTCGAGTTTTGAAATTTACTGACTGCATAAAAACGGCTCCCAGTCGTGATAACGGCTTATCGAAACCGCAGGCTAGCCTGCTACACGCGTTTTGTGCTTGTAACTATATACATTTGCCGCTTGCGCGGCAGCACAAAACGAGTGTTTTCGTAAGCCGTTTCGCTCCCTCGCGCCGTTTTTTGCAATACCTGACCAATTCAAAACTCGTCATTAGACGGTTTTATGAGCATAGAATAGAAAAATGTCGAGTTTGCTTGACAGTAATATCAAAAATGGGGCACGGGAAGAAAAGCAGGGCTGTTGTGAAACACTTTGCGCGTGCGAGCGTTAGCGAGTCAGATACCTATTACGCGCAACCGTGTTGAACAACAGTCTCTTTTCTGGTAGTGCCCCATTTTTGCAATGTCAGTGTAACAAAACTCGACATTTAACCTATTTAGATTTCATCGTGTATACGCCGTCCCAAATTTTAGGTACGCCGTTCTTAATGAAGTCCACGCAGCGTTCCATGAAGACCTTTGAGCTTTCGTCCTGGGGGTACAATTCATCGGCCTGCTTGTAAAGGGCATAGGCTTTTTTCAAATCTTCAATATCTTTCGGTTCTTCCGGAGTATCGATTCCTTTTAAGTACCATTTCATGCCCTCGTTGAACAAGTCCGTTGCCTGAATTCGCTTGTCACTAAGTTCATCACGCAAACCGATAATCGAATAGATTCCGACCGGTTTTTTGACATTGACAACACGAACACAGTCAAGTTTTCTCGCCACGATTTTGCCTTCATGCTCACCCTGATTTGCCGCATTCCATGTGCTTTCCGAACACATAATCCATGAGCCATAAACTTTGTTCGTACCTTCAAGACGGCTGGCCAAGTTTACATTGTTACCCATGATTGTGTAGTTCAATTTTTTTACAGTTCCCATGTTACCGACAACCATGTTACCAGTGTTCAAGCCAACACGCGAATGGAGATAGAAAGGCTCTCCTGTTGCCGGATTGATTGGAAGACGCTTTTTGTTTTCTTCGTTAAAACGATGCTCAGCCTGCAACATTCGGATACCCGCAACACAGGCATCGTAGGCATTGTTGTCATCGTGGACAGGTGCTCCAAAGAACGAGACAATTTCATCACCGACATATTTATCGATTGTGCCGTTATTATCCATGATTGCGTCACTCAAAACACCAAGATAATCGTTCAAAATGGCAACCAGTCGTTCAGCACCCTTGTCTTCACCTTCTTCGTTGTTAATGACTTCAGTGAAGCCGGAGAAAGTTTTTACATCTGAGAAGAGAGCCGTAAGGTTGTCACTTTTACCACCCAAGCTCGCAAGTTCCGGATTCTTTACGATTTGATCAACGACCGCAGGCGCAACATACGCACCGAATGTAGTCTGAAGGAATTTCTTGTCTTTTTCACTTGTCGCGAATCGGTAAATCGTCATCGCAAGGTACGATGTAAATGCAATCAAAATAGCTGAAAGAGCAGGAATGTAAAGACTGAACAGAACCATCAAAAATGGCGGTATTACAAGGCTCAGAACGACAAGCGCAACACCAGTCGTATTCTGAACCCGCGCGCGTTTTTCAGCTGGCAAAACAATCAAAACGATAGAGAAAATTGCCGCAATCACAACACCCCAAATCCAGCTTACAGGATAAATGAAATCCTGATTCATGATTGTATTGTAGACATTGGCATGAGTTCCGACATTAGCGAAGGCTCGTTCAAAAGGCGTAGTACCCAAATCAGTTGTTGAACTTGCCGTGTGTCCGAGAATACAGAATGAATTGGCATAAGCCGCTTTCTTTTCGGTAAAAATCGAATTATACAGGGCATTTTCACTTTGCAAGGTGTCAAAAAGGCCTGCGACCTCTTCATAATACCCTTGTGCCTCTTCAGAAGAAATTGGCAATATAAGCAAACGCTCCTTTATTTCTTCAAGAAGCGGATTATTTTCATCACCCTTCTTTCCGGCAACTTTGGTTACGCCATCAAAAAATGACTGTCGGGCCTGGAAATACTGAACATAATCAGCATAATCAACACCACCCCCGATTGCCTTTCCTTCTGCATCATAGCCTTCGCAGTTTGCAAGAAGATATTCCTTATAGTCATTGATGTCTTTGTAATCAGAAACAAGAGATTTTATCATTGCAGTAGATTGAAGAGGTTCAAGTTCAAGCCCATCGACCTTTACCGCATCGACTGAAATCAAAAATCCATTCAAAGAGCCAAGAACAGAAACAATATTCTTCTCGAGTTCATCAAGTTGTGCAAGGAAGTACATGCTTTCGTGTCTGAAAGAGTAGTTGAAAGGGATGTGAAGCCAGTTGATTATCATTTTGCCGTTTTCGTCCAGCGGAATCGAAATGTTTCGCCCACCGAGACTGCGGCAATTATTTAATTCAATAGACTTTTTTTCGCGACTGATTTTATTAGGATTGAGAATTCTCAAGACCGGTGAAAAGGCAAGCTGTGCCGAATACACATCATCCTTTTTGTTCAAAAGTTCGATTCGGCGGCGGGTTCCGTCCATATCGATAATGACATTTGTAAATCCCGCACCCTGAGCATGACTGATGAATTTGTGCATGGTCGGAGAGAAACCAATCAGATATTTATTCTGGAATTCAGGATTGTCCCAGTCAGGTTTATCTCCAGTGAAATTATCGATGAAAGAAGTTTTTATACTATCGAGTCGGCCTTGTCTGAAATCCCTTAGAATCAAATCATCTTTATCTTCTACATTATATAGGAAGCGTTTTTTAACATAATCGATTTCTTCATCGGTGTATTTTATTTTGATGTCCATCGTGTTGATTGTGAGCCAAGCATTTCCAAAAAATTGAATGGCACGGGCAAAATAATCATCGTTATCGCGGACAAATTTATCAAAATCAGGCATTGTTCCGTCAAAATTCGCGGCCGCCTCAATAATGGCATCCTCGTTGACAGCAAGACTTGATGGAGCAAGGTACTCAATATCGAATACAGCAGCAGATGCACCGAATTCTTTCATACGCATGAGCGCACTGGCAAAAATGTTCCTTGGCCACGGCCAGGTCTTCATCTCCTGAAAAGAATCGTTGCTCATGGAAGCGTCGTCTGCTTCTACAAAAAGAATTTCTTTTCTGACATCCGGGCTTTTTTTGAATCCCAAAAGCAAATCGTAAATTCGATAGTCGAATTTTTGCAGGGCACCAATGGCACAAACCAGAGACCAGAAGGCAACCGAGCATACAACAATCAGAAGTGCAATCACTTTTCGCGGAAGAGATTTTTTAGAATCTTTCCTGTTTTTTTTGTTTTTTTCCATGACAAATATTATAACACAGATTATAATATAGCTGAATTATTTCTTAATAAATTCTTTGTTAAAAAGAATTTTTCCAGCCCACTTTTTAGAGGAGTTCTTGCGATATGAAGAAATGTGTTTCATGTCTTGTCATCGCTCTTTTCGTCAGCTGCACAGTTTTTGCACAAAGTTCAGAGATGTTGACAAAAATCATCAAATCAGAAAAAGCGACTTGTGCACAAGCTGCATATTTACCGGCACTTTATGCCAATTTTATAAATGAAGAAGAATCACTGGGTACATTCTCAGAAGGAAACGCTTCAAAAGATAACGCTGCATTTGAAGCGGCCAAAGCAAAAGGATGTTTTTCACCTTCTGTCACAGCCGATTCTGAAATCACTTTAGGGCAAATCTGCTTTCTATATGCCAAAACAATGAACATTAAAGGCGGTCTTTTTTACAGTCTTTTCCCTTCAGAGCGTTATGCTTTCAAGGAATTCAAAGCAAAAGGCATACTTCCTGGCGAAGCTGATCCGGGCATGAAGCTTTCCGGCAGAGACACAATCGATATCTTCAACACATGCCTCAGACTCGTAGGAGGTAATGAATAATGATTAAAAGCAAGCACATCTTTAAGACTTTGATTTCAAGCGCGGCAGTTTTTTTTGCACTTTCACAGGCATTTTCCGTTGAAAACGGCTTCTTGCTCACAAACGATTCAAAAATCGCTAATTTTGAAAAAGACGGAAGTCTCAAATTAAATCAGAAAAACGGTGTTAATTTCTGGCTTCGTGCGCCATTAAACGAAGAAGGCACAAGCTACTTCGCCGGTGAAGCCGCTTTTCAGACCGGATATGACACTAACGAAACAGATTCAGACAAAAAGCTCAAACTTTTTGCTGACCTCAATCTTTTCAAATTTGTTTTCAAAAATGAACTTGAATCGGGAAACCTTCAGTTTTCTCTCGGTCGTTTCTTCAATTCTGACATCACGGGCATTGTTTACGCACAGAACGCAGACGGCGTAAAATTTGATGCAAATGTTTCAAAAATTGCACTTTCACTTTACGGTGCATACACAGGTCTTCTAAATGCAAAGAACATCACGATTCTTGAACCGACATCACCTGATTTGACCGACAAAGAAAAAGCAGTTTATGTTCTTGCAAACAAATACGCTGTTGCTGGGCTCACCTTCTCGCTTCCACATTTTGCCGCCAGTCAGACAGTTTCTCTTGAAGGATTTGCAGCACTTTCCCTCGAATCCACAAAATACAACCGTTTCTACGGCACATTCGCTTTAAACGGTCCGATTGTTTCACCTGTCTTCTATAATATTTCTTCTACAATGGGCTTTGCAAAATACGATGAAGGCGACATGGAAAAAGGAAATCTCTCAAAAGTTTCAATTTCCGTGTACCCGGATTTCAAATCAATGTCATTGTCCCTCAGCGGAACATACGCTTCTGGAAATCAAGGTTCTTTCAAACCATTCCAGGGATTTACAAGCAGCACCTCAGTTAACTCACTTTTAGAGCCAGAATATTCAGGAGTTCTTAAAGCAGGGCTTTCTGCAACAATCAAACCAGTTTCAAACTTTCTGTTGAGTGCTGGCGGCGATGTTATTTTTACGGCTCTTGGCGGGGATGAATCTGACAAAATCGAGCAGGCTGGTTTCCAGTATTCAGCAGGCTTCAACTGGCAAATCGTAAGCGATGTTTCTTTATCAACAGCATTTACACAATACATCGGCAAAGAAGACTACGAAAATATTATCGGAGCAAACAAAACTCAGCTCAAAATCAGTGCGGCAATCGCTTTCTAGCATAAAAAGGAGGTCAATATGAAAAAGCTCGTTCTTTCATTAATTTTTACAGCCGTTGCTTTCACATCTTTCGCAATGCAGGCACAGGTTGTTTCTACAAAAGGCAAAGCTGAAGTTCAGAATGGCGGCACATGGGTCGCACTCAAACCAGGAGACTCTCTCGATCAGGGTTCGGTAATCCAGACCGGCTTCAAATCTGAAGTAATTCTCAAAATCAAAGAGTCAACTGTTACTGTAGCACCTCTTTCACGACTTACTCTCCAGACACTGGCAGAACGAGAAGGTTTGAGCGGAGCTAAAGGTAAAGACGAAACAACAATCTTCCTCGACACAGGCTCTCTCAAATCAAATGTACAGAAAAGTGCTGACCGCCGAGTAGGCTTTACAGTCCGCTCTCCAGTTGCAACCGCTTCTGTCCGAGGTACAATTTTCGATTTTGCCACAAAATACAAATCTGTTTCACTTAATACAAAACAGGGAAGCGTCGCTTTCTGGAAAAACACCAAAAAAGCAGAAGCAGCACTTGATAATTCAGCTCAGGCAGTTCAGGAAACTTTGGAAACTCCAGAGGAGCTTGAAAATCAGGAAAATCAAGAAGCAGCTGAAGCTCCTACCGAAGAAACAAGAGAAAACATTGTACAGCAGCGACAGGAAGCTTTTGATTTCACCCCGGAAAACGCAATTTTCGTAAAAAAAGGTGAAGAAGCAGCCGTTTCTCAGAGTAGCGGAATGTCTTCTCCAGCACAGGTTAAACACAGCACGGCAAATTCTATCGGTGAAGGAACAAAATCTGCTTCCGAAGTAGAAAAACCTGCTCCACAATTTGCAGCTCCACCAGCTCCTGCTCCAGAAGCAAAGTCTTCTAGCAAAGGCACTCTTACAATCACAGTTGGTTACGAAAAGAATTAATTCTATATAGAGTTAGTATGTGTTCTATTTGAATGTGAAATCTCCAGAATCATTTTTCTGGAGATTTTTTTTCTTTTTACTTTTGCAAAATCGTCTAATCTGATAAAATCAAAATATGTTAAAAATAGTTTTCAATGCAAGCGGCAATTTTTTCAAAAAAGGCATTCTGATTCTTGCTTCAATTTCGCTTTTTTCTTTTTCAGCCTGTAAAAAAGATCACAAACTCACAGCATCAAATTCAATTCCCGCAGAAGCTGTCGGAACAGGCCCAGAAAAGCTCAAAAGAATTTCTCCGGAAACAAAAGCCTGGCTCGAAGGCAAAAATATCGTCGTCGTTTTAGGATACGGCTACAATGATGAAGAAAGCATCAACAAAATCACTCAGTCGCTGAACGACAATTTTGGCGTTGAAACCGAAGAAAAAGAAGATTTGGTTTCAGTTTTTGTCTATCCGAATGATTTTATGGTCGCTGGAAAGGAGCGTATAAGTTCTCTTGTAGACCGAATTGAAGACAAAACGCTCGCAGGCATGATTATTCTTGGTGCTCCAGACGGAATGCACATCGCACTTTCAAAAATTCAGGACAAAAGTGAAGACGGCAAAGTTAATTACCCGGTTTTCACGCTTTTTTCACAGGATGATGTTCTTGGCTCAGAATCGACATCTGATTTCGTCCTTGATTATGCACACAAAACAAACACGATTGACGGTGAAGTCACGGATTTTATTCCTGATTTCGATGCCACGGAAATCCTCACAAATTCAATTTCTGCAATGATTGAATTACGGGAGCCGCTCAAGGCCGATTCTAATTTGCTCAACTTTGTACAAAAACTTCTTGGCAAAAACCGCACAGTAGTACATTTTGTTGACGGCGAAACCGGTCTGCAGTCAATAAACCACTTTATATTCGAATAAGATTTTACGCAGGCCGCCTATGATTGAACTTGTCCAACAAGAAAATCTTGCAATCGGTTCCAAAGAAGCTGTCGATTCTCTCTTAAAAAAGGAAACTGTAAAAGCCCTTGTCGTTTCTGACTCTCATGGAAATCCGCGAATTCTTCAATCAATTGTTTCAAATTTCGGCTCACGATGCGATGTTATGTGTTTTTGCGGCGATGGTATACTGGACTTAGTTGAAACGCTTGAAATGGGCTTTTTCGACAAGAATTTTGGAGAGAAAATCCCGCCTGTAGTTTATTTTGTACGAGGAAACGGCGACAACTCAACTTCTACGATTTTCACAGACCAGCGAATTCCTATAATTGTTCCGGAATTTCAGGAAATAGAATTTGCAGGCAAAAAGCTCTTCCTTACTCACGGGCATCGCTACAATGTCTATTATGGGAATAAAACTTTAAAAGATGAAGCAATTCAGCGCGGCATGGATTTAGTCTGGTACGGACACACCCATGTTCCAAATTCAATGCGAAGCCATGTTACAAGAGAAGGCCGGAATGATTTTTTGGGAATTTTGAATCCAGGAAGCTGTGCCCAAGCCCGTGGCGGAATGCCGAACACATTTGCAATTGTTGATGTCCACTCAGAAGAAGAAAAAAATATCTGCCAATACTACAGAATTTCATGGGACCGCTACGGAGAGCCAATTTATTCAGAAATGCCCACTCCACGCGGCGAAATCAAATTGTTTTAGAAATTTTCTGAAAGCTTAAATCCGTAATAATCATGCCCTGGATAAACTTTCGTATCCTCTTCGCACCAGTCATTGATTTTTGCAAGACTAGCATGAATTTTGCGTTCATTGCCCCCGATTAAATCTGTTCTGCCCCAGGACTGGAAAAAAAGCGTATCCCCGGAAATTAAAGTGCGCTCATCTTCGTTATAAAGACAGCACGAACCTTCAGTGTGCCCCGGCGTATGCATTACTTCCCACTGTGCCAGCGATTTTTGAGCCTCATCAGAGAATTTTTCACAGTCTAGGATTTGTGCGAGAGTCTTTCCATCATCAAGAAAAGCCGTAGCATCTGGAAGATTTGAAACAAAAGGAAGAAAACGATCAAAGCCGACCTGAGACAGAGCATTTCCCTGTAAATCCTCAGAATGTTCACCGAGCATAGCAGAATCTTCTCTGTGAATCGCAATTTGAATGTCTGGAAAAGATTTTTTTATAACAGGAAGTCCGGAAACATGATCAAAATGCCCGTGCGTCAAAATGACCGCAACAGGCTTTATGTTTCTTGCAGAAAGAAAAGAAACAACAGAACCTTCATCGCGCGAAAAACGGCAGTCCGCAGGGTCAACGACAATCGCTTCGGAATCCGAAACCGAGATAAGAAATGTGTTAACCTTGAGCGGCCCAGTATGCATACAATGAAGGTTCATTTTCACTCCATTACAAATCTTCTGAAGAAGAAGAGCGTGGAGCACGAGCTGCGAGAATTTCCTCGTCAGTCATTTCAGCCTGAGCTTTTGCAAAAGCGGCCTGCTGTGCCATTGTGTCGTTGTTGCTTGAAGTGTAGCTGTCAACGATTGGAGCAGACTCGTTTGAAACATTTGGAACAGGCTCGTTGTTTTCGTATTCATCAACATTTGAATCGTCAACATTTTCTGAATCAGCATATTCGCTTTCATCACGCTGTTTTGAATAGCTTACGCTCAATGCACGGCCGCGGTAAACATGACCGTTCAAAGCAGCGATTGCCTTTTCTGCATCTTCCTTGAAAAGCTGAACGAATGAATAATTTGCGAGAACGCGGATATCACCGATTCTCTCTTTTTCGATTCCAGCGACAGTGATGAAAAGACCTACCAAATCGCGTGGGAAAACTCTTCGGTTGCGACCAATGCTTACGAACACAACTTCTGCATTTTCTTCTGGAATCTGAACGCGTGTAAATCGTTCGCGTGGTTCTCTTGTTTCACGAGTTTCAGAAGAATCTTCTGCACCGTTTTCATTTCTATCGTAACGCGTAAATCGCTCTTCTTTGTTTCCTCTGAAATCTTCCCGTTCGTTAAATTTGTTGAATCGGAAAATTGCTCCGCCTGAATTCTTAAGAAGATATGCAGCAACATAAGAACGAAGTGTAAACGGAACATTCTTTTTGAAGACTTTCTTGAGAGCTTCAAGCTCATCAGGATTTGTCTTTACTTTTGAAACAAGATCTTTAAGATAGTTAGCTGCCTGATCGAGATCAATTTCTCGGTTCTGTCTGAATGGACGTCTGAAATTTCGTCTGAATGCCATAAAAAACTCCTTTAATTGTAATTCTTGCGATTTGCCGCAGAGATTACGCTAATTCTGCCACATAAACCGAACCTGTTTTCTCAAAACCACAACGGGTTACTAACGGTTCTAAAAAATCTGGTAATGCAGAATCAGCAATTATAAACTGATGAATTCCGTGTTCTCTCAAACTGGAAATGCCGCGTGAAAAAAGCTCTCTGGCAATCCCCAAGCCACGATAATTCTGATTTACAAAAACTGCGCTGAGAGCCGCAACATTTTTTGCATAGGACGAGCAGTATGAATACAAAAGGCAGCCCGCAAAATCATCTGACAGAGTGCGGCATACTATTCCGCCAATGTCAGCCGGCTTTTCAAAATCAAACTTGCGATTCCAAAAATGAGCAATCGCCAAGCCTTTTTCACCTTTGAACTCCTCTTTTATTTCGTCTGCTATTTTCTCCGCTTCTTTTAGAACGCAATCACTGTCCTCTGCATGATTGTATGGGCTGAATTCAAAATCTTCCTGTGTCAGCTCGTCATATTCCTCAAAATCCTGACTCAGTTTTTCCAGACCCCAAGACTCGCGGAGTGAATTGTACCAGTCATACACAACCGAACGCATTTCCTTTTTTTTAAATTCATGGAAACGCTGCTCTACATGCGGGTACTTCTTCAAAACATTTTTATAATTCCGGAACACCCCCCTTCCATTTGAAAGAACCTGCATCAACTCCGCCTTTACATTCGGAATGCGTAAAGAATCAGCAAATTCTTCCATAATATTGAAGCCGTCGTTGGAAGTCCAATCCGGCAAATCGTACATGTTTTCATTTTCACGAAGTTCGTCTTGCTCGGACATCATCATTGTGTCGAGCGGAACAACGCTTAATTTTTCGGAATCAAACAGATATTCGCCATCCTGATTTTCCATTGAGAAAATTAAGTCAGCAATGATGGATTCCGTCAAATCAAATTTCATTATTTAAGTTCTTCGCGCTTAGAAATGATTTTGCTGACCAAACCATACGAAAGAGCTTCTTCGGCAGTGAGCCAGTGATCACGGTCACAGTCCTTTTCGACTTCGGCTTCTGATTTACCAGTCTCTTCTGCAATCAATTTAACAAGCTTCTTTTTTGATTTAGCGATTTCTTCAGCCTGGATTTCCAAATCGGTTGCAACACCTCGTGCTACACCGCCAATCAAAGGCTGATGAATGAGATAATGGCTGTTTGGAAGAGCAAAACGGCGCTCTTTTGGTACTGAAAGCAGGATGATTGAACCCATGCTTGCGATAAGACCTGTACCAATGGTATAAACCGGTGCATTTACAAAGCGAATCATGTCATAAATGCCGAATCCTGAATCGATAGAACCTCCAGGAGAATCAATATAGATGTAAATCGGTTTGTCGCTGTCTGCTTCGAGCAAAAGAAGCTGTTTAATGACCTTTGCAGTATTTTCTTCGTTGATTTCGCCGCTCAAAATAATCTGACGGGTTTTCAAAAATTTCTCGGAAAGTGAATCTTCCTTCTGTTCAGACTTTTTCTCTTCGTCTTTGTCGTTAAAAATTCTCATGAAATAAATATAGTGAAAAATCATCAAAAGTACAATGAGAAAATTGTCGTCAGAAGATGAAGTTTTTCGAGATTCCCTTGTAAAAATCAAACTAAGCGTCTACAATAGATAGCATGGGATTTTTGAGGGCTTTAAAGGAATTTTTTGAATCAATTTTTATGAGTTCATCGCCGGAAGTCAAAAAACGCATTGAAATGCGACGAATCGAAGGTGAACTTAAAATTCTGCCGTCTCAAATTCTCAAAAACGGAATGTTACAGCCGAATTTTGCTGAAATCATCCGAGTCCTTTACGAAAACGCAAAACCCATTGACGACATTCTGAGCAGCACGATAAACACTGGCGACATTCAGCGCAACGGACGCTTTGAATACGAGCTAATCATCACAGGTTTCGATGTTGCCGCCCAGGAAAAGTTTGAAGAACTAGAATACGAAAACCGAAAAAAGAAAATCATGGACTCTGACACGCCCATGAACAAACTGATTGATTCACAAAAACGCACGCTCGACAATCTTCTCCGTCAGTTAAATTCACCGGCTTTCGCAAAAATCGATTCCACAATTTCTGCCCTTAAACAGCTTGCTGATGTCTGCCATTTCAACTACATAAATCTTATCCATCTTTTTGACCGCGAATTCGACGGTCTTGCATCAACATCTCTCGGCCTTGTTTCCGCTTCTTCGCCCGCACCAGTAGCCGCAATTTTGCAAGATTTATTCTATTTAATTGGAAGTTTCAAGCTCGATGTGGCCGAAGTACGGGCTGTATGCGCCTTAAAGCAGCTTCTTGTCGGACATTCGCTCAGCGAAGCCGAAAAAGAAAGCATTTCCGGCAACCTTAAAAAGATAAATTCCGTTTTTACAAAATATCTTACCCCAGAAGTAATGAAGAACATCATATCGCTGGGTAAAAACGACACAAACATTACCTTCCAGTTTGCAACTTACCGCTCAAATTCCCTTAAAAACTTCATCGAATTCATGCATAAAAAATTTGCATCTGATACAGAGCGAATCAAAGGTGAAGTCAAAGATTACACGGTATCCTTCGAAATTCATGAACTTTTCGGAGAGGCAAAACTTCAAGAGCTAAAGGTCTACAATGCAGAAACAAACGAATTCCTGCGTGTAAACACACCATATTCCTTCGTATGGATTACACCGCTTCAAGTCATCAAGACTTTCATGTCGGTTTTCATAACAGCAAATGTAAAATCAGTTCTGAACAATATCGTCATCGAAGGATTCTTCAACAATCAGAACTACAAGGCCGATTTTTCTTCAACCATTTATGCAGTTAATGAAATCGAAAGCATGATTGAAGAATTTGAAGCAACTTTTGACAGAGGCGGCAACAACGATGAAGCAGAATTACGCGGTCTCGTGCGTGACAGCCGTGCCGATGCAGATTTTCTAAAAAAAGTCGGCGCAATGGTCGATAATATAAACAATCAGGCTCATAAATTGATTCAGGAAACAACAAGGGTCTTGTATCAGCTTTATCTTCAAATCGGAGAGCTTATTCTTGATTCAAAAAAATCGAAGTCTGATATGGTTTCTAATATTAAGGTTCTTTTGACATCAGCCCGAAATCATGATGGAGCGGGCATGATTGAGCAGCAGCAGGAAAACTGGAAGCTCTTCCTTAAGATTATGAAGAATTATGCGATTATTGGTGAGATAGAAAAGAATCATGAGTAACGAAATTTCCGAAATCGTACAGGAAGATAAGGCTCAGGAAATCATAAGCGAGTACGAGAAGAAGATTTACGACTTGCAACAGCTTCTCGAAATTTCACGCTCTCTTTGTTCTACGCTCGAATTTTCCAAATTGATTGAGTCGATTCTCTATACCTGTATGGGGCAATTTCATGTCCTTGGAGCCGGACTTTTCGTTCTAAATGCACTCGATGCCGATTCACTTCATCTCGATTCAAACTACAACGGTATTGATCCAAATCCAAACATTTCATATATAATCCCGATTTCAAATCCAGTGGTAAATTTGCTTGAAACAAGCAACAAAGTTTATACGGTTCCTGAACTTGTACAAATTCTTCCAGAATCCACCGATTTAAACATGATTACCACGCTCAAACCTTCGCTTATAATCCCGCTGGTTCAGCACAATCATTTAAACGGCATTTTACTTTTGGGAGAGCGTATCACCTTGGCCGAAGATGCCGGATATTCTGACTACGAAAAAGAACAGCTCACGGTTATCGCTTCACTGGCTTCAATCGCAATCAACAATGCGGCTCTTATCGAACGCTCATCAACTGACATGATGACGCACTTAAAACTCAAATATTTCTTCTTCAATGTTCTTGCGGACAAACTTGACAATGCACTCGCGGGCGAAGGAAATCTTTCAGTCATCATGTTTGATATTGATTTCTTTAAGCGCTTTAATGACACTTATGGTCATGCCTGCGGAGATTATGTTCTTCAGACTGTGGCAAAAATTATCAAGTCAAACATTCGTGAAAAGGACATGGCTTCGCGCTACGGTGGTGAAGAATTCACAGTTTTATTAAACGAAACAAGTACCGAAGACGCGATGATTGTCGCAGAAAGAATCAGAAGCAAGGTCGAGCAGTTTGATTTCTGCTATGAAGACCAGCATGTCAAAGTTACAATTTCTATCGGTGTCTCAACTTTTGATGTAAACGAAAATCCAATTACCTCTCCGAAAATGCTCGTAGATCAGGCGGATCAGGCACTCTACATCTCAAAACGAAGCGGCCGTAATCGTGTCACTTTTGCCGACCCCAAATTGATTTCCGAGGTCAAACTGGACAACTAATGAACCTTCTCAGAAAACCTTTCAAATACACCTTTTTCAATGCATCACTTGTAATAATCCTGATAAATACGGGCATTCATTTTCTCTTTCAGGCACTTGGAATCAACAGGCTGTTTTTCGGTCTGAATGTCATTGGAATCGTCTATTATCATCGTTTCTGGCAGATTTTTACTTACATGTTCATTCACGGCGATATCAGCCATCTTTTCTTCAATATGCTTGCCCTTCTGCTTTTCGGAAGCACAATCGAAAAAACACTCGGTTCAAAAGAATTCCTTCTTTTGTATTTTGTAATTGGCGTAGGAAGCGGGCTTTTTTCTCTGGGAGCTTACTACCTTTATGGAAGATTTTTGATTGCGAACGGAATTCAGCCATGGACTTTCGGTATTTCATTAATAGGTGCAAGCGGGGCAATTTACGGTCTTCTTTTTGCCTATGCGGTCATTTTTCCGCGTTCAATCATTTACATCTGGGGACTGATTCCAGTTCCGGCACCGCTCATGGTTTTGGGATATGCCGTAATTGAATTTGTCAGTCAGTTTGTTTCATCAAGCAATGTTGCCCATATGACACACCTGGCAGGCTTTGTTTTTGCATGGCTTTATTTCATCGTCCGCATGGGAATTCATCCGGTCACAATATGGAAAGACGCATACAGAAGATAATTTTTCTCTATTTAATGATTCTGATTCTCCCGATTTTTGCACAGGATGTTTCCCAGGAACGAATGGTTCGTTTTTCTCTCTGGGCTTCAATGGAAGCTTACCCCGGCGTTGAAAGTCTTAATAAAGATTCATTTGCCACTCCAATAAAAAAAATCCGTGATATTTCGCCTTTTATACTTTCCGGAATGGTTTATGGCTGGAAATTTGTTTATGTTCCTTACGATAAGGCACGCGGCGTTTCCGAATATTTTGAATTTTCGCCCGTTACTGAATTTTCTGAAAGCGAAATCAACTCGATTCAATACGCAAAACCATGGATTGAAGATTCAATTCTTAACTGCTGGGTCGAATACCGCCGTTCAGACGAGCAGATTCATATTTTCAAAGGATGGCAGTCGATTCTTCAGGCAAAGATTAAGGGTGAAGGCTATGCGAATTATGCAAAGGGCTTTGACGGAATCAAGGAAGCTTGCAGCGAGGCTCTAAAAAATGCAGTCCGCAGCTACGAACGCAAATGGATTAAATCAAAACCAAAGGAAATCAGCGGAACAGTATTCATGTATGAACCGCCAAAAATTGGTCTGAAAAGCGGCAGATACAAAGTTACGCTTGATTTTTTTATGGAAACTGATAGAATACTAGAGTATAAGACTTTTTAAGATTTTACTTATTTGTAACTTTTTACTTAGTCTTAAGTTTCATTTGTATATAACATTTGAAGCACTGCTTTTATGCAGCGTAAAATAGGGGGAATGTTATGAAAAAGATTCTAGCCGTAATAGCAGCACTCTTCTGCTTTGCAGGGGTCACTTTTGCAGATGAATTGGAAGAACTTCAGAAGAATCCAAACTTTGTTGATGTGTCTACTCGTTCAATCGTTCCTGAAGATCAGCACACAACAAATAAGACAGCAAAAGTTCTTATTGAATACACACCGCTCACAGATGAAGTTCATATTTACTACACTTGTGTTGCCGTCACCTACGATCAGGGCGAAGCAATGAATACAGTTCTTGCCTGCCTTCAGGACTTCCAGAAAGAGAATCAGTATTTCAGCTACAAATATCTGCGCAAAGATTCAGTTAAATACTTCAAAGACGATAAAAACATGAAATGGGCAACTTATCAGTCTTATGTTAAATTTAACCGATAATGCAGGTTAATATTTTAAGGTTGCCACACGGATTCGATTTTGCTACGCAAAAATCCAGCTGCAGACTGTAACTGGAATTCCGTAGGAATAACGAATTAGTGTGGCAATTTTTTATTATAGATAACTAAATTTATTAAAATTTTGGAATTAAAAATGGACATTCAAAACATCGTAAAAAACCTTCACCCGCTTGAAATCAAAGTTCTGTTAAACTATACAAGCAAAGACGAATTAACATCAGAAAGACTTCAGAAAGAGCTGGACTATAAAGAAGGTCACACAAATCAGGCATTCAGCTGGCTTGGTGGAAAAGAATTACTTTCAGTCGTAAGCAAAACACCGCACACATTCTATGAAATTACCGACTTGGGAAGAACTTACGCAAAAGACGGCATCCCGGAAGTGCGGATTATCAATTTTGTCAAAGAAAACGGTGCAAAACTCCTGCCTGAAATCGCAGCAGGAACAAATCTTGAACAGAAAGATGTAGGCTCTGCTTTTGGTGCCCTCTCAAAAGCCGGCGTCCTCAAAATGAATGCCGAGAAAAAAGCAGAATATTCTGGCAGTGAAATTCCTGCCAACATAAAAATCGCAACGGAACTTTTTGAGCGTGCCGCAAAAGCCGAAAACGGTCAGCTCGATCACGCTTCTTTGAATGCCGAAGAACAGAAAGTCATCGCAAATTATGCTAAAAAACGAGGAGCTGCAGATTCTCCTTTCAAAATCATTGAGCGCGAAACAATCGTCTATAAATTAAATCCTGAAGCGGCCGATGTAGTTAACGCTCTTAAAAATGCCGGAATCACTGGTAATGAGCTTGGCGCTGTCACTCCGCAGATGCTTTCATCTGGCGAATGGAAAAACGGCACATTCCGCGGCTACAATATCGCTATTCCGCCGGCACGAATTATTCCGGGCCGCACCAATCCTTATGTTCAGTTCCTGGAGCATGTAAAAGACAAGCTCTGCTCTCTCGGTTTTCAGGAATTTGACGGTCCGCTCGTAGAAACAGAATTCTGGAACGGTGATGCACTCTTCATGCCACAGTTCCACGCCGCACGCGACATTCACGATGTTTACCGAATCAAAAACCCGACTCACGCAAAAGAAATCGAAGAGCCGTGGCTTTCAAATGTAGCAAACACACATAAAAACGGTGGCAACACAGGAAGCCGTGGTTGGAATTATGAATTTGACCACGAATTCACACGCCGCTTGGTTTTGCGCTCACAGGGCACAGTCCTTTCAGCACATCAGCTCCACAAGGCAGAAATTCCGGGCAAATACTTCGGTATCGCACGATGTTTCCGCTACGACAAAGTTGATGCCACACACCTCAGCGACTTCTATCAGACAGAAGGTATCGTTTTGGGCGATGATGTAAACTTGCGCACCTTGCTCGGCTTCCTTGAGATGTTTGCAAAGGAAATTGCTGGTGCAACAGAAGTTAAATATGTTCCTGGCTACTTCCCGTTCACAGAACCGTCTGTCGAAGTTCATATCAAACACCCTGTTTTGGGCTGGTTCGAGCTTGGCGGTGCAGGTATTTTCCGACCAGAAGTTACAAAATCAATGGGCGTAGATGTTCCTGTCCTCGCCTGGGGTATGGGTATCGACCGAATGGCTCTCATGGCACTCGGCTTGAACGACCTCCGCGAACTGTTCAGTGAAAACATCGAAGAAGTTCGATTAAGAAAAGCAAAATTCTAGAGATAAAAAAAGCTGTTTGCAACCTTCACAGAAAGTGCAAACAGCTTTTTTATTATAACTTCATCAAACAATTATGTTCCAAATCAATTATTCTTTGATTTCTTGACCCACGGAAGTTTAGCGTGAGGTCTTTAAGACTTTCAACAAATGGTCCATCAATCAAAACATTTATGCAGGCAAGCATCCTGTTTGTAAACGGAGTGTGCTTTCTTCCGTCCTGCGGGAGCAAATCTTTATCGTAAAGATATCCCGTATAACACCAGATGTTTTTTTCTGGCAGCTCTTTTTTAACACGCTCCAGAAACGGTGCAAGAACCTCTTGATTTTCTTCTTCAAAAGGTTCTCCTCCCAAGACGGTAAGACCTGCAATATGAGCCGGTTTAAGTGCCTCAATTATTTCATCTTCGGTTTCCTTTGTGAAAGGCTTTCCGAAGTTGAAATCCCATGTAATTTGATTATGACAACCTTTACAGTGATTGCGACAGCCTGAAACAAAGAGCGAAACCCTTACGCCCAAGCCGTCCGCAATATCGATTTTTTTGATGACTCCGTAGTTCATACTACAAATGCAACACCCTCTCTTTGATTTCCTGAGTGCGGCCCTGATTCCAGTACTGAGTGCCGATATAGCCGCAAGTGCGTCGTGCGACATTCATTGTTGCCTGGTCTTTGTTACCGCAGTTTGGACACTGCCAGATGAGTTTATTGTCGCTATCAGTTACGATTTGAATTTCACCTGTATAGCCACATTTCTGGCAGCAGTCAGATTTGGTGTTAAGCTCTGCATACATGATGTTCTCGTAGATGTGTTTGAGAAGCGTCATGACAGCAGGAATGTTGCTTTCCATATTTGGAACCTCAACATAGCTTACAGCACCGCCCGGAGAAAGCTCCTGGAACTGACTTTCAAAGCTGAGTTTTGTAAATGCGTCCATCGGTTCTGTAACATGAACATGGTAGCTGTTTGTAATGTAGTTTTTATCTGTAACACCTTCAATTTCACCAAAACGCTTTTTAAGACATTTAGCGAATTTGTAAGTTGTTGACTCAAGCGGTGTACCGTAAAGCGAGAACGCAATGTTTGAAGCTTCACGCCATTCAGCACATTTTTCGTTCAAGTGCTTCATGATTTCGATTGCAAAAGGAGTAGCACTTGGGTCAGTGTGAGGTTTTCCAGTCATGAAACGAACACACTCGCACAATCCGGCATAGCCGAGAGAAATTGTTGAATATCCGCCAAAAAGAAGTTTGTCAATCTTTTCACCTTTTTCGAGACGGGCAAGTGCACCGTGCTGCCAAAGAATTGGAGCGACATCACTTGGAGTACCCAAAAGACGCTGATGACGACGCAAGAGAGCTTTGTGACAGAGTTCAAGACGCTCATCAAAGATTTCCCAGAAAGCTTTGTAATCACGATTTGAAGAACATGCAACATCAACAAGGTTGATAGTTACAACGCCCTGATTGAAGCGGCCGTAATATTTTGGTTTGCCATGCTCGTCGAGATATGGTGTGAGGAATGAGCGACAGCCCATGCAAGGATAACAGTTTCCTTTGCCGTTTGCATCGACTTTGAGTTCGAGCATCTTCTTTTCGGAAATGTAATCCGGAACCAGACGGCGTGCCGTACATTTTGCGGCAAGTTCCGTGAGTGAATAATATTTTGAGCCTGGTTCGATGTTGTCCGGTTCGAGAACGTAAATGAGTTTCGGGAATGCAGGTGTGACCCAGAAGCCTTTTTCGTTTTTAACGCCCTGATATCGCTGCTTGAGCATTTCTTCGATAATCATTGCGAGGTCTGCCTTTTCCTGCTCATTTTTGGCCTCATTGAGGTACATGAAGACTGTGATGAACGGAGACTGACCGTTGGTTGTCATGAGGGTGACAACCTGATACTGAATTGTCTGAACACCGCGAGTAATTTCGTCACGGATTCGCATTTCGACGATTTTGTTGAACTGCTCGTCTGTGAATTTTACGCCTGTCTGCTCCTCAACGCGCATTGTCTCTCGCTGGAATTTTTTGCGGCTCACATCTACGAACGGAGCAAGGTGTGCAAGTGAAATTGACTGGCCGCCGTACTGAGAAGAAGCAACTTGCGCAATGATTTGTGTGGCAATGTTACAGGCTGTTGAAAATGAGTGCGGAGTGTCGATTTTGGTTCCTGAAATGACAGTACCGTTCTGAAGCATATCTTCGAGATTTACGAGATCACAGTTGTGCATGTGCTGAGCAAAATAGTCAGCGTCATGGAAATGAAGGATTCCCTCTTCATGAGCCTTTACGATGTCTTCATCAAGAAGGAAGCGCTTTGTGATATCCTTGGAAACTTCGCCAGCCATATAATCACGCTGAACAGAAACAACCGTCGAGTTTTTGTTGGAATTTTCCTGTTTGACCTCTTCGTTGTTACATTCGAGAAGAGAGAGAATCTGAGAGTCTGTGGAATTGGCACGACGCATGAGCTGGTGCTGGTATCGGTAAGTGATGTATTTTTTTGCAATATCAAAAGCACCTGCCTTCATGATTGCCTTTTCGACTAAATCCTGAATAGCCTCGACATTCATCTCGTGATTTTCGGCAGCGCACTGTTTTTCGATATTGTCCGCGATGCTTGAAATTGTTGTACCTGCAAGCTGCTCCGACGGTGGAACTTCATTGTTCGCTTTTGAAATTGCCGTAATGATTTTATTGATGTCAAATACGACTTCTTCACCGTTGCGTTTAATAATCTTCATGCCCTTTTACCCTCCAACGTAAGACATTTTTTATTTTTTTGCGAAAAAACGCTTGACATTTTTTAAATTTTCTGTAGTGTCTCTAGACCCCATTATTGGCCAAAAAGACACTATCTATAGTGTTTTCTCCGCTGATTTACAAGATGATAGATTGTCATTCATTTTATGTCAATCAGATTTTGAAAGAAAAACCGAAAATGTCTCAAAAAATATTTTTTCAGTTCGCCACGCTTAAGAAAAATTTAAGAAGCAAAAATTATTTTGACTGATTGAAATTTCAGATGTAATATAGAATTTATGCGAGTAAAGAAAAATGTCCGAAATTATTTTCTGGCAATATCTATAATAATTCTTGTGGCCCTGGTAAGTGTATCGCTCTTCATCTTCAGAAAAAGAATTTCTTCCATACTTACCGACATGTCAATCAACAATATTACCGACATCCAGGCGATTTATACACAGTCCTTGCAGTCAAAGTTTTTCGACCAACTTAACATGCTCGAAAGTCAAGCACGCTATTTTGAAAATGTCGATTTAAAAGACAATGCTGCCCTTAAAAAAGCAATATCTTCAACGAAAGGCATCGGTGATTTCAAAAAAATCGCCGTGGCAAACGAAGACGGCGACTGCTTCAATTACACCGGACAAACTCTCTCAAACATATACAACAAACCTTACTTCTACGACACATTCAAAACCGGAAATCCGCAAGTTTCAAACCGAATTGAAGTCGATGAGAACCTTGAACCAATTTTGACACTAACCTACCCCATAAAACGCAAAAAGTCCGTAGAAGCCTTAATTACCGGAACTTTGTCTTACAGTGTTCTAAAAGACCTGTTCACAATTTCTCTGTTTTCTGGCGACAGCTACATGTACATCGTCGCCATCGATGGAAATGTAATTCTTTGTAACCGCGACAAAAAACGAAATCTCTACAATATAAATCTCTTCGATCTCGTCAAAAACAGCGTCAAAAACAACCCTGACACGCTAATCAATAAAATGCGCTCCGACATGATTAAAAACCGCTCAAGTTTCATGACCTGCGACAGTGACGGCGTACACAAGCTTTTTTCATATATGCCGCTAGGAATCAATAACTGGTACATCATTTCCGTTGTTCCATATTCTTATATCCTTAAACAGCAGTTCACCATTTCAATTTTGGTTTACGCAATTCTCGGAATCATTATTTTCACGGTCATCATGTTTATCTGCGTAGTCTACACGCTTTTCAGAATGGCCTCATCAATAGAAAAAGACAACGAAAGACTTACGATTGCGAACAGCCAAAATCAGACATTGATTTTTGAACAGGACATACAAAAACAGGAAATTGTGTTCTCCGGCGACACCCATTTCATACTCAACACTGAAAGAAAAAATTTCCCGATGGATTTTATCAGAAACGAATATTTCAAGCGTATTCACCCGGATGACGCTTCAATAATGAAAGACTTCCGTGCAGCAATGGAAAAAGGCAAAGGAACCTACTCCGGTGAATTCCGCTACAAGACTTTCAAAAATGAGTACATTTGGCTTAAAATTTCAGGCACCTTAATCAAAGAAGACGAAGAAAAAAGAAGAAAAGCCATAGGAACAATCACAAATGTAAATTCTCAGGTTCTTCACGAGCAGGAATTAAAATCAATCGCCGAAGTGGACAAGCTTACAGGGCTTTTAAACAAAACCGCGATGGAGCAGCGTATCAAGCAATTCCTCAAAACAAATTTGCTCGGCCGCAGATGTGCCCTCTTTATCGTAGACTTGGACAATTTCAAGAAGGTAAATGACACACTCGGTCATCTTATTGGTGACATGGCAATCACAGACACAGCCAAAAAACTCTCCCTCATCTTCTCCGAAAAAGATTTAATAAGTCGATTTGGTGGAGACGAGTTCTGTATCCTGCTCAGATTCAGGAACAACCTTGACGAGGAGACAATAACACGAATCATCAAGGAAAAAGCCCAGAATATGTGCACCTTCCTGCGCGAAGATTATTTTGACGAAAAAACGACGGTCAGCGTCAGCGCAAGTATTGGTATTGCCATTTTCCCGGAACACGGCCATTCATACGAAGAAATATTCAAAAACGCTGATAAAGCTTTGTATAATGTCAAAAATTCAGGCAAAAACGGATTCAGATTCTATAATGAATAAAAAAATTGAAAAATTTGATTATTTTTTTGAAAAACTATTGACACAAATGATGAAAAAGTAATATAGTATCTAAGCATCATTCATGGAGCGATGGCAGAGAGGCTGAATGCACCGGTCTTGAAAACCGGCATACCGCAAGGTATCGGGGGTTCAAATCCCTCTCGCTCCGTTTTTTTATGATTGCAGATTGGAAGCGTGGTAGAGCGGTAATACAACGGATTGCTAATCCGTCACTTCCGTAAGGGGTGGGCAGGTTCAACTCCTGTCGCTTCCGTTAAAAACATCACTCTTCCAAAGTGTTGTTCATTCTGAGATTGTAGCTCAGTTGGATTAGAGCGCCACCCTGCGGAGGTGGAGGTCGCACGTTCGAATCGTGTCAGTCTCACGATTTAAGGTCAGTGAGTTCTGACCTTTTTTTTTGCCCTTTTCAATTTCAAATCATTCCTGTATTTACACGCCATTCTTTTCAGCAAATGTTTTACAGATAATTTTTATAAAATCAATAAAATTTTCTTCAAATAATTCCAAAAATATGCTAAAATACGGATAAGAGGTCTGTTTTATGAAAAAGCTCATCTTTTCGTTATTGCTTGTATGTCCTTTGTTTGCAGAGCCTGTTGTGGCACCTGTCGCAAATGGAAAAAATGCCTATACAATCCAAAATACAACTTATGAACTCGGATTTGCAGAGAATTATGGCCTTCCTGTCTGGGAAATGCACGAACTTACTCCACCGATGATGGCTGGTCTTCCTTCAGAAAAAGATGAATGGAAAATCGACACTCGTGTAAAAGGTTATAGAATCACACCAAAAGATCTTACGAGCATCAAGCTTGAAGCCGTTCAGCTTTATCCAAAAAGTCACGCACTTAACGACTACACGGCTCAGGATTCAGCTTTCTTTCTGTCAAATGTTCTTTTTATGCATAAGCAGCTCAAAGAATCCGTTTGGGACAGAATTACCAAATCTTTTGAAGAGCTCACTACACAATACGGAAGAAGCTATGTATATTCCGGTCCAATCTTCGAAAAAGAAATGCTCAAAGTAAAATACATGCACAATAATAAACTTGCGGTTCCTACGCACTTTTACCGCATCATCCTTTACTTTGATGGAGACCGTGCTGTTTATAAGTGCTACTGCATTCCGAACCGAATTCCTACCGATTATGAGCGTGGTTGTGATTTGGAAGAATTCTCTTACAACCTTTACCAGCTCGAAGCCGAAACAAACATAGATTTCTTTTCGCGTGAGATAGACGCATTCTTCCGGCAGGATAAAATGAAGTATCTTGAAAAGAAAGCACGCTAACTACAAAGCACTGATTGGCTACAAAAAGCTAAATCAGTGCTTTTTTTTGGCATAAAAAAAGGTCAGGGAGACCATGCACAATCCTTTACATCATAGAGCTGCTGCTTCCGCCCTGACTCGGTTTTGAAGAAAGGATTTGCTGGCGCCTGACCAACAAAAAGACTATATCAGAAAATGCAGTTCAAATCAAGAGAGAGACTCCACTGTATTCCCTGACAGATTTTGCAATATTAATCTTTTAAAGCAGAAATTCGCTCTAAAAGCGGTGGATGATTATAATTGAATACACTGTAAATCTTTGGCACTTGAATTTCGCTTAAATTTTCTTTATTGAGCTTAACCAATGCTGTACAAAGATGCGTTCCTGTACCGCAGATATTTTTTGCGAAAGCGTCAGCCTGAAATTCATCATGCCTGCTTAAAGTGTTCATAATCGGACTCAAAAGAGTTCCCCATTCACCAAAAACAAGGCTCATCAAAAAGATTCCGATGAACATCATCTGATAAGGAACAGTTTCTTCAATAAAGTTAAATCCAAATCCTGTATAAAGGGAAGGAAGTTTGACTAAAAAGCTCACAACAAAAAGCACGGCAAACACGGCAGGAATCATAATCAGCATTCTTTTAAGAATGTGATGGTGCTTATAATGTCCAAGCTCATGGCCAAGAACCGCTTCAATTTCATCAATCGTCAGCTGTTCAATCAATGTATCATAAAGAACTACCCTTTTTGATTTTCCGAAGCCTGTAAAATAAGCATTTGAATGACCAGAACGGCGAGAGGCATCCATTACAAAAAGACCGCTGGCCTTAAATCCGCATTTTTCGAGCAGCTCTTCAAGGCGAGTTTTAAGTTCACCATCTTCAAGTGGAGTGAATTTATTGAAAATCGGGGCAATGAAAATTGGATATATAATAGAAATTGACAGCGAAAAAATAAAATATACACAGCCAAGAAGAATCCACCACCAGGCAGAAGCGTACTTAAAAAGCCCTGTCATTACGAGAAGGAGCGGCGCAAAAATCACTATATTGACGAGGAAGCCTTTGATTTCGTCGGAAATCCACATTCCGAAAGTCATATTGCTGAAACCGAAGCGTTTTTCGATACCGAATTCTGAATAAAGTGCAAATGGAAGGGAAAGAAGAGCACCAGGAATTCCGCCCAAAACAAGGAAAATCATGGCAACAAAGAATGAATTATCTGTCCATGTCCAGATTCGCTCAAAGAGAGCAGGATAAAAATCGCAAAAAACCAGATAGAGAGTCAAAAGCAATTCTAGGATAGCACTTGGAATCCAGAGATGATATTTTGCATCTTCATAAAGGCATGTTTTATCGAGAGTTTCAAAATCAACATGACCAGTCAGAATTTCGGGGATTTCACGGCCATGCTTTTTGCGGAAAGAAAAATCAACACGCTCCAGAATCATATCCATGACAAAGCTGAAAGCAGTGCCAGCCAAAAAAATCAATACGAAAATATTAGATAAATCCATTATGGAAGAGATAGTAACACTTAATTGTGCTTTCAGCAATGAGCCAGCACTGACACGCCGGCAATGAGGATTATCTTTTCTGGAACGAGGGGAAAGAGTTCCCCTCCTATGTTATTAGCCGAAAATCAAGCTTGCAAGTTTACCGATTGGATCAAAATCAAGAAGAAGGATGTCGAGTGCGAAGAAAACCGCAAACCCTACCACTGCAATGAGCAAAAGGAGAGCGATTCCAATCAGCATCTGAACAGCAATTGGAAGAGAATCAAAACGAGAAGAATTTTTCTGAAGTGTATTTGCAGCCATAATAAACCTCTTTATGTTGGAATTTAGTCAGTAATATATTAAAGGTTGATTTTTCTGCCGTCCATGACATAAACCGACATCTATTTGAACTTTAAGCGATTTTATAATATGATAAGCATAATTGCTTTCCAAACTGGCAATTACGAAAACATCTGGAGAATGATATGTTATTTACACCTGTTGAAATTCAAGAAACTGTAAATATGTTTTTGCGTCACAAACTTGATGTGCGCTGTATAACAATGGGAATTTCCCTTTTGGATTGTGCCGATTCTGATTCAAAAAAGGCTAACCAGAGGATTTACGATAAAATCATGCGCAAAGCCGGAAACCTTGTTAAAGTCGGACAGGATATTGAAAAAGAACTTGGTGTTCCAATCATCAACAAGCGTATTTCTGTCACTCCGATTGCACTTGTCGCAGGTGCCAGCGAAGCAAAATCTTATGTCGAATATTGCAAAACCCTCGATAAATGTGCTCACGAACTTGGAATCAACTTCATCGGCGGCTTTTCTGCCCTCGTTCAAAAAGGAATCACTCCTGCTGACCGCATTTTGATTGATTCAATTCCAGAAGCACTTGCCACTACTGAATTCGTCTGTTCAAGCGTAAATGTCGGTTCAACAAAATCTGGAATCAACATGGACGCCGTAAAACTCATGGGCGAGACAATCAAAAAGACTTCCGAAGCAAGTGCGCACTGTGCAGTAAACGGCTGCTCAAAGCTCGTCGTATTCTGTAACGCACCTGAGGACAATCCTTTCATGGCAGGCGCATTCCACGGACCTGGCGAAGCTGACAGCGTAATCAATGTCGGTGTTTCTGGTCCTGGCGTAATCCTTGCCGCAGTCCGCGAATACAAAGGCCGCCCGATTAACGAGCTTGCAGAAGGCATCAAAAAGATGGCATTCAAAATCACCCGCTTGGGTCAGCTTGTCGGAACAGAGGCCGCAAATCGCTTGGGCGTAAACTTCGGTATCCTTGACCTTTCACTTGCCCCAACTCCAGCCGTCGGTGATTCAGTTGCACGAATCCTCGAAGAAATTGGTCTTGAAGGAGCTGGATGCCCTGGAACAACAGCGGCACTCGCTATGCTCACAGATATGGTCAAAAAAGGCGGCGTAATGGCTTCAACAAGCGTCGGCGGTCTTTCTGGCGCATTCATTCCGGTTTCTGAAGACGAAGGCATGATTAACGCAGTCAAACAAGGCTCAATCTGCCTCGAAAAACTCGAAGCTATGACAACAGTTTGTTCAGTCGGTTTGGACATGATTGCAATCCCTGGCGACACACCGGCCACAACAATCTCAGGCATCATGGCAGACGAATTTGCAATCGGTATGGTCAACAACAAGACAACCGCAGTCCGCTTGATTCCGGCTCCTGGCAAAAAAGCTGGCGACTGGATTGAGTTCGGCGGATTGCTCGGTGGATGCCCTGTAATGCCGGTAAGCAAATTCAGCTGTGCAGACTTCATCAACCGTGGCGGTCGAATCCCTGCACCAATCCACAGCTTCAGAAACTAAGCGTTTTATTTACGCATAGAAAACACGCAGCCGCAATAGTCCTGGCGCCACAAGCCATATTCTTCGCTCAATTGCGTGCTGCGTAAAAATCCGCCCTTCTTTTTAAAATCTGAAGGAAGAAACTTTGTATGCTGCAAAGAAGATAAAGTTTCTTCCAATTCAACAAGCACTTTTTTATTTTCTTCAAGTTCTCTTCCAATCACATTTATTTTTTCACTGTCTTTGTGCGGACTTATGCTCAAAGTTGTAGTGAACCAGTCAAAATCATTCTGACAGGCATAGATGAACGCTTTTTTCATGCGGAATTTGTAGCATCTTCGGCACCGTTCTCCCTTTTCTGGCTCATTCTGCAATTCAACTTCTGTGTGTACATTTGTCGCTTCAAAATAATCTTCCGGATTGTAATCATCAACCACGAGTTTTACGCTATTTTTTAACGCATCTGGAAATTCTGTAAGGAATTTTTTCAATTCTTCAAGACGGCGGAAATATTCTTCTTTGGGATGAATATTCGGATTGTAATAGTAAATCGTGATGTCGAAAATTTGAGAAAGATATTCGATAACATAAGACGAACACGGCCCGCAGCAGGCATGAAGAAGCAAAGTCGGCTTTTTGAAATCAGGATTCGAACTTCTTTCAGCTTCTATTTGAGAGATGATTTTTTCCAGTTCTTTTTGATAGTTGATTTTTTGAGTTGTCATAAGTTTTAGTCCAGATATTTCAGATGCCGCCAGCTTTCATTGGGAAAGGTATGTTCAGGAGTTCTAAGCGGAAGTATGAAATCATTTTCGTGATACCATGGATTGTTAATCCGTTTTAGATTTTTTAGAACAAGAAAGTCCTGCGCCGGTGAGCCGCCTTGTGCAAGAAGAACCGCTTTTTCTCCAGTTTCGGGATTAACGCAAAGGTCAACGACAAGACAAAGATGCTCAGGATTTCCCAAGTCCCAAAGGACATCACCGATTTTGAGCTTTTTAAATGAAATCGGCTCAGATTCATAAATTTGAACCGAAAGGACATTAGTATTCGAAAGGATGCTTTTTAAATAGTTTTCAAAGATTTCATCTTCGTTCGGCCGATTTTCATATTCAGTCCATTTTTTTAGATTTCCGGCCAGTTTCGTCCGAAAATTCCGCCTTGTGGAGAATCGCTCAAGCCAGTCCGTCCACCTGGATACAGTGCCGTTAGCAAGATGAAATGCGATTTTTTTATCAAGTCCAGCTTTTCGCATATATTCAGCGTACAGTCTTATAATTGAACCTGATGCCGTCTGAAATTCATTGTTATGAAGCGGAAGTGAAAAAACTGCCACATGAGCTTCCTGATTGAGCTTTTTGCGGCCATCGTACAGGAGAACAGGACTTTCTGCCTCTTTTAGAGGGTATTTTCGTATATATTCAGCAAAACTGCCTTTTTCGGCTTTGACTCTCACAAAATCTACAGGTACGGCGATTCTTTCTTCGAGTGTCATTCCTTCGTTTGTGGTGGCTGTAAGCGGATAAAACGAATCAGCATGTGCAAAAATCGGAAAGAGAATCAAGGAAGCTGCGAGAAAGATTTTCTTCATGTCTAAAAGTATGTCGTGCGATAAAGAAAAAGTCAAATTTTGAAGAATCTGCTGTGAAAAATCCGTCACTGAACACGAGCTGCAACATGATTTTAATCCTGTTTTTTCATGATGAAAGTGCCTTTGAGCATTTTCGTCTGCATGATATTCACAAAGGCCAGAGGGTCAATCTTCTTGATTGAACGGATAAGTTTTTCTTCCTCATCGCTTGAAATCACTGTGTAGAGCATTTTTCGCTCTGCCCCTTTGTAACAGCCTTTTCCGGTGAATAGAGTCGCGTCATGACCGGTCGTTTCGCGGATTGTTATAATCAGCTCATCAGTTTTATCAGAAATTATGAAGAGCGTGGATTTTTGATAGCGCTTGTAAAGGGTATTCAAAACCTGCGTGCTTGCATATTGAAAGATTATTGAATAAAGCGCACGAGACCAGCCGAAAAGAAGACCGAAAATCGCAAGAATCACGACATTTCCGGCAAAGATATGATACCAGATGCTGCGGCCAGTTTTTTCGGAGACATAAATTGAAATGAAGTCCGTACCACCGCTTGTTGCTCCCGCCAAAAGGCTCAAACTGATTGCTATGCCGTTAAGGATTCCGCCAAAAATCGTACACAAAAGGACATCATCAGTCACATCAAGCCCCGGAATGAAATCCGTAAAAATACCAGACGCAACAATCATCCAGAGTGAAAGCATTGTAAAATTCCTGCCAACATACTTAAAACAGATTGCAGCAGGAATTATGTTTAAAATCCAATAAAACAAAGCAAAAGGAACATTGATTTTAAGAAAGTGCGAGAAAATCTCTTGAAGAAGAAGTGTAATTCCCGTGAATCCGCCTGGAAGCAAGTGAGCCGAGTGAACGAAAGTGTTTAAATTGACTGCCATAAGCAAGGCACCCGCCGTCACAAGCAGAAAGCGTAAAAAAAGTTTCATATAATCACCTTATATTCTGATTCTAAACCCTGCTTTCACTTTCAGCAATTAAAATTGTTATATGGGCAGATAAAATGAATTCTGCTATACTCATCCAATGCTTTCACTCAACAGGAATTCTCCTCATCTAAAAGGCTTCTATAAAACACTTTTCTCAATCGCCATTCCAATAATCCTGCAGAATCTTTTGCAGACTTTCGTAAACATGATGGATACAATCATGGTCGGGCGGCTTGGTTCGGTGGCGATTGCGAGCGTCGGTCTGGGAAATCAGATTTTCTTCCTGCTCAACATGGTCACATTCGGCGTTTCTTCGGGCTGTGCAATTTTTATCTCGCAGTTCTGGGGAGCGCAGGATTTTAAGGGAATCCGAAAGACTTTTGGCATCATGCTCACGCTTTGCTTCGGCTTTTCGCTGATTTTTCTGGCGGGCGGTACGCTGATTCCAGAGAAGATTCTCCGTCTTTACACAAACGACGAGGCCGTAATAAACGAGGGCGTTCAGTATCTCAGACTTGTTTCGCTCTGTTATCCATTGTTCGCGATTTGTTTTTCGTGCCAGATGACATTCAGAAGCACTGAGCGGGTCATCCTGCCCATGGTAACGACCGCAATTTCCTTTGTAACGAACATTTCCCTCAATTATCTTTTGATTTTCGGCTTTGCTCCGCTTTCAATCCCGCGGATGGGCGTTCGAGGCGCGGCTCTGGCAACGGTAATTTCCCGCGCAATAGAAATGATAATCACGATTGTAGTTGCGAGCGTTAAAAAATACGAGGCAATGGGCAAAATCCGCGAGCTTTTGGGCTTCGACCGGGCGTTTTTGCTCAAACTTGTCAAAGTCGGAATCCCGGTTTTGCTTTCCGAATCTTTATGGGGACTGGGAATCACCACGCAGAATTCAATTTTCTCGCACTCAGGCACAGATTCTTTTGCGGCGTTCAGCATCATGAACACCGTGAACCAGCTCACCTGGGTCTTTTTCATCGGAATGGGAAGCGCGGCATCAATCATTCTCGGCAAAAAAATCGGCGCAAAGGACGAAGAAGGCGCAAGGGCCTACGCGCACCGATTCTGCTGGTTCATGCCGCTCATGGGCGCGATTATCGGCCTTCTTTTGTTCCCGCTTTCAAGACTTTTGCCATTCATTTTCAATGTAGAGCCACATATTATCGCAATTTCTCAGTCGATGATGCTCGTTTTGATGTGCATGTATCCGAGCCGGGCCTTTAACATGCTGATTATCGTAGGAATTTGCCGTGCGGGCGGCGACACAATCTTTGCCTCACTGATAGACAACGGCTGGATGTGGCTGATTGCAATCCCGCTTGCCTGTCTGGCAACCTTCATGTGGCAAAGCCCTGCATGGACAATAATGCTTTGCTTGGAAACCGAGCAGATTTTAAAGACTCTGTGCGGAATCTGGCGGGTTAAGTCGGGTAAGTGGCTTAGAAACGTAACGAGATATTAAGTTTTTTTTGTACCGCTTTTTGAAAAATTTACCATCTGCTTTAGATTTAGCAATTCGCTTGGATTATAACTTTCTGTAACATACTGCATTTTTGGAGCTGGCGGAACTTTTACATCTTTGGCAGTAATTTTTGTTTTGTCATTATTCTGTGGATTGTTCATTTTCATTCTCCTTTAACTCATTTATAATGATAGCCTTATCTGTTTCTATTTTCAATGGCTTGCTTACTTTTATAGAAAGTTCTTCATCAGCTTTTATTTCAATAGGATTTATAGTTTTTACAGAAAGAGGTTCAGTCAATTTATTTGGCAAAAACATTTTACATATGAAACTTCCAAGTAAAAAAACAATCGTTACCATTATTGTAATTATCAAAAAACGATAATATTTTATTTTTTGTTCATTATTATTTATATTTTTATTTGTAGATTCGATATATTGTGTATATAAGATTTCATCTACTTTTTCGTTAATTAAATCTTGGTTTACAGGAACATTTGCATCATTGAAATTTTTGATATAGGTTTGTTCAAAATCATAGAAATCTTTCGGATTTGCGGTATAAATATAAGTATAACCAGTTTGATGAGAATAAAAAAGAAAAATACAAAAACCAAATCCAAAACAAGATATTATGAGGCATGCCCAAAAAAGGATAAAAAGTGGCAAAGAATTATTTTCCGGTAAATTTGAAAAGAAATATGCAATACATCCAAAAATTAAAGAAAGCAAGCCTAAAGGAATAGAAATTATGTTGTTAAGCTCATTTTTTCGGCTATGTTCCCAATCATAGCGTTCTTTTGCATAGTCAAACACTTTGCTGTTCATAAAATTCTGACCTCCAATTTGTATTTACTATACAATAATTTAATTATAAATGTCAAGTTAATACTATAATCTTTATTGGTTTAGTTTTTCTTTGGAATTGTAGAATAGAAAGAACACTTTTTTTATAAATAAAATCCCGCACTGGCGAAAAATCGGGCAATGCGGGATATCTATGAAATATTAGTAAAATATATCATCTCCTCTATGTAATTCTAATCTGTAAGTACCGGATTTTTCATCAAACTCAAAACAAAAGAATGTTTTTATCCAAGTACGCTCTCTGCTAAATACTGTTGCATACTCATATGTGACTTTTGTTTGAATGTGTCCACCTTGAACAAGACTATCATAGTCACACCAGAACTCATACCCCTCACAAGAATAATGGTCGCCAACGCGGGTTACTTGTAAAGGGAGAACTAGTACTGCTCTTCCTGTATATCCATTGAATTTAAATCCATCAATGACATCCTTCATTTTTGTACATTCAAAAGATGCTGCAAAAGTGTTGTTATTGGAAATTTTACGTTTTCCTACTTCTTTCCCATTTAAAATAACAGGAACTTCATTTGGTAAAGACCATTCATAAACTTTTATATTTTTTACTTTGCCTTCTGGAATATAAGCTTCATACCAAATCTCATTATAAAAAGAACTTGAATCTGAATATTCATTCTTTTTAAATTCAATGTCGCTTGCATCGAACTGAACTTCAACAACATAGTCATACTTAGATATATCCTTGTATTTATCTTTTAATTCAGAAAATTTTTTCTGTATATCTGGCGATTTTTCTAATTGTGATTCATAACCTTTTGCCCATTTTTCTTTGCCAACCAGTTGTGGAAATTTCCACTCAAAACTTTCCCAGCCCTCTTTGTTAGGAAATTGCTCAGGATTGCTTCTTGTTAAACTAGCAGATGGAAATCGACCAGAGCTAAACTGAATTGTCACCATTTCTGAAGGAAGCGGTGCTAGTGCCTTTCTGGCCCCCCACTCAAATAAATCTGAATACGAAGTTACGGTCGTCCATTTTATATCTGCCCATTTGCTAAAGGACTCCTCATTACGCTATAGCCATACTTCCTGTGTAACTCCAGAAGATTTTCCAACCAAGGCCGCACCTGTTATACAACTTGTTAATAAAAAGGCAATTATGGTAACTCCAAAACATAAAATCTTTTTCAAAATCTCGCTACACTAAAAAATCAAGATATTTCTTCTTGAATTCCTTATAATGTGCAGAAATTTTTTCACTATTACTGCCAGTCATTCGTTTTACGAAATCATCAATTTCCAAAACATGAACCGAATCTTGATGTTCGGTCTTTAATAGGGATTTCGCTTCTTCAACTTTTGCCTTGAGGTCAGAGCGAAACGAGGGAAAAACAAAATAGACTTCACCATACTGAACATGACATAGGTTTCGCCACAATTGGTATTCTTTTAGAAATCGTTTTTCATCGATATTTTTGGAACAGATTTTTTCTAATTCTGCTTTATAAGTTCTATTGTATTTTTCTTGGTGACTAGTATCATTTTTTGCTTTACCAAACGAATCTTCTGTGTATTTCACTTCAAAAAAATAATTCTTTTTATCCGCACAAATATAAAAATCAAAATTTGTCTTTCGATTTTCATTCTTCTCGAACGAATTTTCTTCAATATGTTCAAATTCCGCTTTTGAAACATTACCAATTTCCTTTTCAAGAAAATCTTGATACAACTCTCCTTCCATTACTGGAACAAAAAGATTTAGTGCAAATGCTTGTGAAGAATTAAGGTGGTGAAAATACCGATGAATCTGATTTTTTGATTTCAGTTCAGAAAATGTCGCGTGCAGTTTTTCTTTGAAATCTGTTTGTAAGAGATTTTTCTCGATTTCATCTTTTGGGAGAATATGCGAATAGTCTTGACTTCTGAAATTTCCTTTAGCTTTGGTTTTCAAAACAGCTTTTTTGTAGGTTTCAAGGTGAGAGAATATTCGGAATTTTGAAAACATTGTCATTCCTTCGCCTAGTAAGAATATTATAAGCATTGCTTATATATATAAGTTTATATCCGCAATACTTAATAGTAAATAAGCAATATTTATAGAAAAATAATTTATATCACTGTGAATTATAAAATTTATGGATAAGATACAGGCTTGTCTTGCGAGCAATATGAAACGATATCGAAAACAATTACATTTTTCTCAGGAAAAACTTGCAGAAGAAGCAAAAGCCTCTGCAAATTACATTGCTATGATTGAAAATGGCAGATATTTTCCATCACTACCGATGCTTCGTCAGATTGCAGCGGCACTTAATGTTGATTCTTTGGATTTATTTGATAAGGGTGGCTTCGAGTTTCACAATTTAGAAAATTTACGATCGGAAGTAATTGAAAGTGTATTGCAGTCTGTGAACGCTGTGTTTGATAAAGCAGAGTAGTTAGTTAAAAGTTCAAAAATATAAACCTACAAATAATAAATTTTACTTCATCAGCACTTTAATCAAATCCCTTCTTCCGGCCTTTTCCAGGGCTTCTTTTACTAAAGGCCAGTTTTCGCGGCGGTTGAATTGCAGGAGCGCGCGCTGTAAGCGGCGTTCGTGTGCTCCACGGGCTACGTAGACTTCTTCAAATTCGCCGTTTTCAAGGCGGTTACGCGGGTTGAGGCCTGTCCAGTACATGCAGGTTGAAAGGCTTCCCGGAGTAGGGTAGAAGTCCTGAACCTGGTCTGGGACGAAGCCTGTCTTTTTGAGATAAAGTGCGACTTCAATTGCTTCGGCAAGGCCTGCTCCCGGGTGCGAGCAGATGTAATAGGGCACGAGATACTGTTTTTTGCCGAGTTTTTTGTTCCATTCGGCATACTCTTCGGCAAATTCTTCGTAAAGCTCGTGGCTGCTCTTTCGCATGAGGCGGAGAAGTTTGTTTGACACGTGTTCAGGCGCGACTTTGAGCTGGCCTGAAATGTGATGCTCCACCAGTTCCTTGAAGAAAGTTTTGTCCTTGTCCATCATCAGATAGTCAAATCGGATTCCAGAGCGGATAAAGACTTTTTTGACTTTTGGAAGCGCGCGCAATTTTCGCAAAAGCTCGACGTATTCCGTGTGATCGACATTCACGTTTTTGCATGGATTGGTTCCCATGCAGTCTTTGTTCGGGCAGGCTCCACGGTCTTTTTGGAAGCGGCACGCATCGTGGCGGAAATTTGCCGTGGGGCCACCGACATCGTGAATGTAGCCCTTAAAATCCGGGTTTTCGGTGATGATTTTTGCTTCTTTAATGAGGCTTTCGTGGCTCCGTGCCTGAATGCGCCGGCCCTGATGAAAGGTAATCGCACAGAATGAACAGGCTCCAAAGCATCCGCGTGAGCTTACGAGACTGAACTGAACTTCGGAGAGCGCGGGAATGCCTGTCTTTCCGTTTTCGGCAGGAGAGTCGTACATGGGGTGCCATCTTCGTGTAAAAGGAAGCTCGTAAATCGCATCGAATTCTTGTGTGGTGAGGGGGAGGGCGGCCGGCTCCTGCACAATAAAGCGGGCATCAACCGGCTCAATCAGAAGATGGCCGTTAATCGCATCGGTGTTCTGCTCCTGAACGAGATAGCTTTCGGCAAAGAGCCTCTTGCATTCCGGCGTGTTTTTGGCAATTTCGGCGTAAGAAGGGAGCATGATTGCGGCGTTATTCTGATTGCGCTCGTTCCAGCTTACATGTTCCGGCAATTCTTCGGCCTTGCTCGTGTACCAGACAGTTCCGCGCACACCACGGATAGCTTTGGCAGGGATTCCTTCACGGAGTTTTGCGGCTATTTCGAGGATAGAATGTTCGCCCATGCCGTACATGAGCAAATCAGCCTTTGAATCAAGGAGAATCGAACGGCGCACGGTGTTTGACCAGTAATCGTAGTGGCTCGTGCGGCGCAAGCTTGCCTCAATTCCGCCGATAAGGATATTCACGCCCTTGTAGGCTTCACGGATTTTTGAAATGTAAGTGATTAAAGCCCTGTCCGGCCTGTGGCCCGCGACTCCGCCGTGAGCATAAACGTCTTCGCTCCGGGGCTTGTTGTTGGCGGTATAGTTTGAGACCATGCTGTCCATGGCTCCAGCACTCACCAGAAATCCAAGCTTTGGGCGCCCGAACTTGCGGAATTCTTCGACATTCTTCCAGTCCGGCTGAGGCAGAATCGCCACGCTGTAGCCGTTCGCTTCGAGAAGCCGCCCCAGAAGAGCCGAGGCAAAAGAAGCATGGTCAACATAAGCGTCACCTGACACAAAAACAAAGTCAGGCTCGTCTATGCCACGGTCGAGAAGGTCTTGTTTTGAAACTGGAAGAAAAAGGCTCACTGTTCCTGAACGACCTCAGAAACTTCTGGGCATGCGTCTTTGAGGTAACGCTCTACGCCCATTTTGAGGGTCATAAGTGCCATCGGGCAAGAGCCACATGCTCCTGTGAGGCGCAAGTGTACGCGGTTCTGCTCGTCGATTGAAACGAATTCCATATCACCGCCGTCTGCCTGTAACTGAGGGCGGAACATATCAAGTGCTTCCATTACGGTAGCTTCCTGTTCTTTTGTCATAGTTTTACTCCTATTGTGATTTTTTTGCTTGCTTTGCGGCAAGTTTTGCTGCTATGCTTGCGGCTTTTCTTGCCTTCTCTGCTTCTTTTTTGGCAGCTCGTTCCTGCCGTTTTTTCATCTGCTCTGTGACTTTTGCGGCATATTGAGGATCGCCACGATCGATGTACACGATTCCTTCAAGATGATCATATTCGTGTTGAATGATTCGTGCAAGCAAGCCTTCTGCATTAAGGGTGAACGGCTTTCCGAACTCGTTTAATGCCTGAACCGTAACCTTTGAAGGCCGTTTGATTGTTTCATTGAAACCTGGAAGTGAAAGGCATCCTTCATCATAATCGCACAAATCAGCACTTGTTCCGATAATCTGCGGATTGATAAAAACTCTTCGAATATCATCGTCTGAAATAATCACGAAATATCGTTTTGAAATACCGACCTGAGGAGCTGCAAGACCAACTCCATCAGCTTCAATCATGGTCTCGAACATTTCATTGAATGTTTCGCGGAGTGAATCATTAATTTCTTCCGGCTCAACTGGAACACATTTCTTCCTTAATACTTCTTCGCCTAATTTGTAAATTTTCATTTAATTCTCCAACAATCAAATACTTGGTCAACGCTGACCAATTCAAACTTAATTTTTGCCGAGTCTTATTCGGGCCGCCCTTGCATGACCTGCCAGACCTTCAGCATCTCCCAAAAATCCCGAAGCCTCTGCCGAAGCTACAGCACCTTTTGAGCCAGGAATTGCCCGCAGCGTAGTGACAGTCTTTAAGAACACACGGACGCTCAATCCGCCGGTGAATCGTGCACTTCCACTTGTAGGCAAAGTGTGATTCAAACCTGCTGCATAATCACCGAAAACTTCTGCACTTCCGTGACCGATGAACAGCGAACCGTAATTGTGAACGAGCGAGGCAATCTTGTCACGAGCAGGCCCTTCATCCATTGCAAGTTCAAGATGCTCAGGAGCCTTTCTGTTTGCCGCTTCTGCCGCCTGTTCCAGATTTTCGCAAATGATGATTCTTCCACAATTTTTGATGCTCTGTTCTGCGGTGGCCTTTGTTTCGAGAGTTTCAAGCTGCTTTTCGATTTCTGAAGCGACCGCTTTTGCAAGTTCTTCTGAATCAGTTGCAAGAACCGGCTGGGCAACGACATCATGCTCTGCCTGTGCAAGAAGGTCTGCGGCAACCCATGCAGGATGAGCTGCCTTGTCGGCAATGATGAAAACTTCTGTTGGACCGGCAATCATGTCGATTCCGACCGTGCCGTAAACAAGTTTTTTTGCCTCAGCGACGAATTTATTGCCAGGCCCAACGATTACATCTGTGCGTGGAACAGATTTTGTGCCAAAAGCCATTGCACCGATTGCCTGTGAGCCTCCGCAAGCGAATGCCTTTGTTACGCCACAAATATATGCTGCCGCCATGATATTTTCGTCTGCATAAGGCTTGCCTCCGACAAAAGGTTTGCCGGGAACACCAGTGCCAGCTTTTTGGGCAGCGGCAAGGTCACTTGGATGAACGCGTGGAGGCGTGCACAAAATGACTTCTTTGACACCAGCCGCTACTGCCGGAGTAATTGTCATGACAACAGTAGAAACGAGCGGGAACCGGCCTGCAGGAACATAAACGCCGGCACGGTCAACAGGAATGTTTTTCTGACCAGTGAACACGCCCGGTTCAAGTTCGACTTCAAAATCATCGAAAGATTCCCGCTGTTTTTTGGCAAAGCGCAATGCCAAATCATGACTGTATTGAAGTGATTTGTATAAATCAGGATTTTCACGCTGCATTTTTTCGGCAGCGGCCTTCAGTTCTTCCTGAGGGATTTCGAGTGAAGACGGAGCTGAAACATCAAATTTTGCACCATATTCAGCAAGCGCTTCATCACCACGTTTTTTTACATCGGAAAGAACATCTTTTACAATATCAATAGAACCGCCGAAATCACGGCCATCAAAAAAATCAGGCTCTATTTCTGCGTATTTTTGTATTCTTATCATGGAATTAATATAATGGATTTTACGAATTTTTACTATAGAAATGTGGCGGTAAAAACAGTTGATTGAGGATTTGATTATAGATATTATTAAGATATGTCGAAACCTTTGATTTGCCTTTGCCTTACGGCTGACACCATCGAAAAAGATTTAGCTCTTGTTGATAAATACCGTCCATATATCGATTTAGTTGAACTGCGCGTTGACCTTCTTGAAGATGACGAAAGGCTCAATATCCGCGATTTTCCGGCCCTTGCAAAAATTCCCTGCATTTTAACAATCAGACGAACAGTTGACGGCGGAAAATTCTCTGAGGGTGAAGCTGCCCGTTCCATGCTTTTTGCACGCGCTCTGGCTTATGCAAGCGAAGACAGCAAAAAGAATTTCGCTTATGTCGATTTTGAAGAAGATTTTCATATTTCAAGCCTTCAGGATGCGGCCATGGCTTACGGCACAAAAATCATCCGTTCGTTCCATGACATGAAGAATCCAATCGAGAATTTTGCTGAAAAACTCCGTTCAATGCAGAGTTCACGCTTCGAGATTCCAAAAATTGCTTTCATGCCGCACACTCTCGATGATGTCACAAAAATGTACAAAGAAATGCAAAAATTCAAGAATTCTGAGCAGATTGTTGTGGCAATGGGTCAGCTCGGTCTTCCATCACGAATTCTGGCGCAAAAATTCCATTCTTATCTGAGCTACACTTCTCCGGCAGACCCTGATTTGCTTCTTTCGGATATTGGTCAGATTGATCCGCAAACTCTTGAAGAAACATACAATTTCCATGCCATTAACGATGAGACTAAAATCTTCGGAATCACAGGATGGCCGTTAAAATACACTTCAAGCCCTAAACTTCACAATGCAGGATTCAAGCAAGAAGGCATGAACGCGGTTTACATTCCGTTCAGGGCAGAAAAAGCAACTGAAGCCTTCGAATTCGCACATGAGCTTGGAATCAAAGGTTTTTCCGTCACTATTCCACACAAAGAAGAAATCATTAAAAATCTGTTTACCGTAGAAAAAAAGGTTGATGAAATCGGGGCGTGTAATACTGTCATAAATGAAAGCGGTGTGTGGCTCGGCTACAATACGGACTGCATTGGTTTCACAAAAGCAGTTCTCGAATTCACGGGCGAAAAAAATCTCAAGAAAAAGCATGTTGCAATCATCGGGGCAGGTGGTGCTGCAAAGGCAATCGCTTACGCCGTCAAAAAATTGGGCGGAAAAGCATGTATTTTCAACAGAACCATTGCAAAAGCACGCGTTCTCGGCAAAAAATACGGATTTGAATACGCTCCGCTCGGTCCTGAATCAATAACCACGCTCAAAAAATACAAGGATATCATAATTCAGACTACATCAAAGGGCATGGGAAGCACAGAGCCTTCAAACGAAAAGAACGACCCGCTCTGGTTCTACGACTTTGCTGGCACAGAAATGATTTATGACATCGTTTACGAGCCGGAAGTCACACCGATTATGGCCCGCGCAAAAAAAGCCGGCTGCAAGGTAAATAACGGCTACACAATGCTTAAATATCAGGCTGACGAACAGTTCAAATTGTTTATGTCAGCAAAATAAATACAAAACTTAGCACAAGCGAGGAATTTATGGCAATTTCTAAGGATGAACAGAAGGTTCTTGCGGCAAAAACCGCAATCGACACACTGATTGAGCAAGGCAAAATCTTCTCAGGCATGAAAATCGGATTGGGAACAGGCAGCACGGCACTTCCTGCCGTAAAACGCCTTTCTGAACGAATCGAAGACGGAACCCTTCATGATATCAAGGCAGTTGTCACAAGCTTCCAGACCGAAAATTACTGCAAGGATTTGGGAATTCCTGTTTACACGCTCAATGACCGCGTAATCGATGGAGAACTTGATCTTGCTATTGACGGTGCTGACGAAATTGACCCACAAAACAATCTCGTTAAAGGCGGCGGTGCGGCTCTTCTCCTCGAAAAAATCGTTGCTTACAACTCAAAGGCATTTGCTGTCGTAGCCGATGAATCAAAATCAGTGCCAGATTTGGGAACAAAATTCCCGCTCCCGGTTGAAATCATCGGTGGTGCAAGGCGTGCCGTTGAAAAAGAACTCAATAAAATCGGTGCAAAATGCGTCCTTCGTGAAGGCGTGCGAAAATGCGGCCCCGTAATCACTGACAACGGAAATCAAATCCTTGACTGCACCTGGGAAAAGCCGGTCAACCCGGTCGAAATGGAAGACAAAATCGCTAAAATCACTGGCGTTGTTGAAGTAGGATTCTTCACAAGGCTCCGCCCCACGGCTTTCATCGCTCATGGTGACGGAACAGTCGAAATCAGATAAACAGATTAAGAATTGCTTGCCCGAACGAACTCAACGAACAGTTTGCCAGCATTGTTCGGGCGGCTCTTGAATTCAGGGTGGAACTGTACGCCAACGAAGAATTTGTGTTTTTCCTGAGGCAATTCCACGGTTTCCACGATTTTATCATCGGGGCTGGTTCCACTGATTACAAGACCGGCCTCGCTCATTTGAGTACGGTAATCATTATTGAACTCATAGCGGTGTCTGTGTCGTTCTTCAATTAAATCAGCACCATAAGCCTTTTTCATAATCGTATTTTCTGCAATTTTACAAGGGTAACTGCCAAGTCGCATTGTACCACCCATAATTACGCCTTCCTGATCCTTCATCAAATCAATCACCGGATTTTCACAAAGTTCATCAAATTCACGGCTATTTGCATTTTTAAGCCCAAGAACATCGCGTGCAAATTCAATCACGCAAATCTGCATTCCAAGACAAATTCCAAAGTACGGAATGTTGTGAGTGCGTGCATATCGGCATGAAGCAATCATTCCTTCAATTCCCCGCTGACCAAATCCGCCTGGAAGAATAATGCCTTTACAATCCGAGAAGATTTCGGCGGCAGTTTCGTCAGTGACCGAATCAGAATCGACCCATTTGATTTCAACAGATTTTCCGATTACAAAAGACGCATGATTCAAGCTCTCCACAATACTCAAATACGAATCATGAAGTTTTACATATTTTCCGACCAGAGCGATTTTGATTTCTCCTGAGCGGGCATGTATTGTTTCTACCATGCGCGACCAGTCAGCAAGCGCTGTGTAATCAGTGAGTTTTTCTAGCCCCAAATCACGGCAAACAACATCGTCCATGTTCTGCGCATGAAGCATAAGCGGTACTTCATAAAGACTCTTACAAGTTGTGTTATTGATAACGCAGTCCGGAGCAACATTACAGAACAGTGAAATCTTTTTTCGGATTTCACCAGGAATTTCTTTATCACAGCGGGCTACGATAATATCAGGATGAATTCCCACGCCCATGAGCTCCTGAACTGAATGTTGGGTTGGTTTTGACTTAAACTCATCGCTACCAGAAATATAAGGAACCAGGCAGACATGAATGAACAGACAGTTTTTGCGGCCAACTTCAAAAGAAAGCTGACGAATTGCTTCAAGGAACGGCTGGCTTTCAATGTCACCGATTGTTCCGCCGATTTCGACGATGCTGACATCACAACCGGAAACTTCCGCATTCTTCAGGATAAAATCCTTAATCTCATTTGTTACATGAGGAATAATTTGTACGGTCTGACCAAGATAATCCCCGTTTCGCTCTTTGTTCAGAACATTCCAGTAAACACGGCCACTCGTGAGGTTAGAGTATTTGGTAAGATTCTCGTCAATAAAACGCTCATAATGCCCCAAATCAAGGTCGGTCTCAGCACCGTCATCAGTTACAAAAACCTCGCCATGCTGAAACGGACTCATTGTGCCCGGATCAATGTTCATATAAGGGTCAAGTTTTTGCGAAGCGATCTTCAATCCCCTGCATTTCAAAAGTCTTCCGAGCGAAGCTGCGGTAATTCCTTTTCCAAGACCAGAAACAACACCACCTGTAACAAAGATAAATTTTGACATAAGTAAAACCTCAGAAATTTAAAAAAAGAAAGCCGTAGACCTTACACAGAGACTTTTTCTGCGTAAAATCCACGGCTTCGTTGTCGTATTTCGCCGAATATATTAGCGGTTTACGGGATTTTTTGCAATGCTTAAACAAAAATCCGCAAAATCAGCTATTTTTTCGTTCCTTCGAAGACTGAGCGCAATGCACCGAGTTTTTCATTTGTTTCTTCCCATTCACGGTCGGCATTTGAGTCATAAACGATTCCGCCGCCGGCCTGCAAACTCCAGACTTTATCCTGCTTTAAGGCACAACGGATTGCAATACAGAAATCCAAATCACCGTTCGACTGGATGTAGCCAACTGCACCTGCATAGAATCGGCGCTTGATTTTTTCAATTCGGCTCAGGATTTCAATTGCACTGATTTTTGGGGCACCAGAAACCGTTCCGGCAGGGAAAGCCGCCCTCAGTACCTGAATTGCTTTGTATGCAGGAGAAACTTTTCCCTGAACATCGCTGACAATGTGCATTACATGGCTAAAGAGTTCAACATCCATAAAACGGGCAACTTCAACGCTTCCGTTCGTACAAACTCGTCCCAAATCATTGCGTGCCAAATCAACAAGCATCAAATGTTCAGCGCGTTCTTTTCCGTCATTCAGAAGCTCGTTTTTCAATGCTTCGTCTTCAGCAGAATTCTTTCCACGACGGCGGGTGCCTGCAATCGGTCGGATTGAAGCAATTCCTTCACGCACACGAACAAGACTTTCCGGCGATGAACCGATTAACTGGCGCTCACCAAAATCAATGTAGAAAAGATAAGGACTTGGATTCACAGCACGAAGTCTTCGGTAAATCTCCAGGGCTGAGTTATCACATTCAAACTGGAGACGGCGGCTTGGAACGGCCTGCAGAAGATTTCCGGCGATGATTTCTTTTTTGATTGCCTCAACTTTTTCTTTGTATTCCCGTTCGCTCTGTTCAAGATTTGTAATTGTTCGGACAGGACAAGGCTCTTCTGGTGCCGAAAGATAAGAAAAATCCATGTCATTCAGGCGCTTTTTAAGGTTTGCAACCGAAGCATCCAAATCAATCTGATGCTCATTATAATTGAGTGCAAAAATATGAAGTTTTTCCGTAAAATGATCAAAAACAATATAAATATGACCTGCAACGAATTCACTTTCAGGGATATGCAGTTCATCCGTTTGCGGTGCCAGATTAATCGTGTCACAGCGGGCAGAAAATTCATAGCTGAGATAGCCCAATCCGCTTGAAGGAACTGGAATCGTATTAGGGATTTCATTTCCTTCTTCATCATGAACTACTGTCAAATCATTCTGTTCTGCAACATACAAAAGTGCATCGAGAATATCCGGCGTGTGCAAAACCCGGCTTCCTGGGGCAATTGTTTCACCTGTCGTATTCTTTCCTTTATATGGCAGGCGGCGACCGTCAATCAAAAAGGCGACTCCTTCATCATCCTGTACAATATGAAAAGCCGGTTCCAGAAGAAGAATTGAATACCTCTCCTTTCCACGGGCAAAACTTGCGCTTTCAAGAATTGCGGTCGCTCCGATTTTACGGGCAAGACTAAACGGGGTATATCGGTCGCATGGAATCGAAAAATATATTGAATCTGTTCGTGTCATAGAAATCTCCTTCAAACTTGGAAGCGTGCTGTTGTTACTGTTTATAGAAACAGTATAGTGAGAAATTTTGTTTCTGTCAATAGAATCATCCTGTTTTAGAAATTTTCGCTTCAGTTCTTGAGCGGTCGAAGCTTAGCTTCGACCGAGACTCGCTCAAAACTCATCTCATGAGTTTTGCCCCTTCGGGTCGCTCCCTATGTCAATAGAAACAGTTTATTTTAGGAATTTTCTCTTCAGTCCATGAGCGTTCACAAATGGCTTTATTTCCTTGTTTTTTGAGAATTTCCGTGTTAAATTTGAAGTGTCAATTTTAAGACAAAATACAACTTTATAGGAGATGTATATGAAATTATTCAAATTCCTTGGTTTAGGCCTGATTTCGTTCGCAATGCTCAGTTGTGGCTCAACGGCAACCACCACAGTCAGCAAAACAGAGGGAACTCTAAATGAAGGCGTAAATGCCGCTTCTTATCAGGGATTAAAAAGAACTGTCGCAATAGCACGATTCTCAAACGAAACAGAATATGCGAAAGGTGCTTTCTACGACAAAGAAAACGATCCGCTCGGAAAACAGGCTGTCGATATTCTTTCCGCAAAACTCGCAGCAAAAGGCAAATTTGTTCTTTTGGAACGCGCTGATGCCGAAAAGATTCAGGCTGAAATCAACAATTACGGCGGAAGTGCCCAGAAAGTCGCTGCTGATTACCTCATTATCGGTTCAATTACAGAATTTGGCCGAAAGACGACTGGCGATGTCGGACTGGTTTCACGCACAAAACGACAGACTGTTCAGGCAGGTGTAAGTCTTCGCCTTGTTGATGTCGCAACTGGTCAGATTGTGTACTCAGAAGAAGGTCATGGCGAAGCAGAAACAGAATCTTCAACAACACTTGGAATGGGTGGTGTTCAGGGCTACGATGCAACATTGAGCGACAAGGCAATTTCTGCCGCAATCGAAAAGCTGGTTGATAACATCGAACAGACCTGTATGGACAGACCGTGGAAATCATATTTCCTTTCTTATGACAAAGACGGAATAATTATCGCGGGCGGTGCAAAACAGGGGCTCAAAGTCGGTTCTGTGCTTTCTGTCTACGAACGCGGAAAGCAGGTTAAAAATCCGCAGACAGGCATGATGATTGAACTTCCAGGAAAACAGGTTGCAAAAGTTTCTGTTCTCATGCTCGGTGGAACCACAATCACTGATGAATATGCAATCGTCGAGTTAACAGATGGTTCGGTCAATTCGGCAAATCTTGCTTCCTATGTGATTCAAGACAAATAATTCTTACTATATAAAGGAGGCTGCCGATGAAAAAATCACTGGTGAACGCAATCAAAATTGCGGTCATTTCTTCAATCGCCTTGCTTGCCATATCATGCAGTTCAACAGAATTGTACAGCTGGTATAATTATCAGAGTGATTATTATCACTATCTGAAGAATGCAGATGAAAAATCGCAGGAAAGGCTTCTTCAGACTTATCAGGTAATCATTACCAAGCAAAAGGATATTCGGGGTGTCGTGCCGCCGGGAATTTACGCAGATTACGGCTGGCTGCTCTTGCAGAACGGAAAGGCTGAAGAAGGAAAAGCAATGCTCATGAAGGAAATCGAGCTTTATCCTGAATCGGAAGTCTTTGTCGGAACTTTGTTAAAGAGGTACGCACAATGAAAAAATCACTGATTATTACGCTCACAGCACTTCTTTCAGTCTTTTTGCTGACTTCATGTGGCACAACGAAAAAAACCGCTTTTCCCAAAATGTATGAGGAAGAACCGCTTGTAATGCTCGTCATGCCGCCAATCAACAACAGCGATAATGTTGAGGCAAAAGATTATTTCTATACTACGATGAGTGTGCCGCTCGCAGAGGCTGGCTACTATGTTCTACCACCAGCCATGACGATGGCAACTTTGCAGAGGGAAAGCGCCTATGATTCAGAAATGTTCATAGACGGCAATCTGTCAAAATTCGGTTCGATATTTGGTGCGGATGTTGCAATTTTTACGATTATCAAGGCATGGGATAAATCTGTAATCGGCTCAAGAATTACGATAGAAATCGAGTATATCTTCAAATCAACGAAGACAAATGAAGTTCTCTATCATCGTGACGCAACAATTGTTTGTGACACATCAACTGGAGCAAGCAGCAACAATGGACTGGCCTCACTCATAATTCTGGCCGCCGATGCACTCAAAACCGCCGCAACTGATTATATTCCAATTGCCGTAAAGTGCAATAAAACCGCTCTGAGCGACATTCCGGCTGGAAAATACAATGCAAAACATGGAGCAGATGGCGAAGAAAGCGCACTCGCAACAAAAGTGCGTCTCACGACATCTCAATAGTTTTGTGTTTTCCTAAAACAAATTGCCCCGCGTCCGGCAGCAAGTCGAACAGCGGGGCATTTTCTTTATTGGTAATTTTTTTTATCTTGAAGTCTGAAGCTTTCTTGTTTTATGGAATCGTGAAACAGCTTCTTCAATCAGAAGATTTGTAAGCGATGTAAAATCAAGGCCGAAAGCAGCACACATTTTCGGGAACATGCTGATTTGAGTAAATCCCGGCATTGTATTGATTTCGTTAAGATAAAGCTTGTCAGTATCCTTATCAATGAAGAAATCAACACGGCTCAATCCTGCCAAATCAAGGGCAGAAAATGCTTTTTTGGCCAAAGTACGAACTTCTTCAAGTCTCTCTTCCGGCAAGTTTGCTGGAATCAGTAAATCTGCTCCATCAGGGTCATTGTACTTCGCATCGTAATCATAAAAATCATGTTTTGGAGCAATTTCTCCTGGACCATAAGCAGTTGTTTTTTCTGCAGGAACAGAATCATCGTCGATAGTCGGGTTACCTGTGACCGAACATTCGATTTCGCGGGCATTAATTGCCTTTTCAATCAAGATTTTATCATCCCACAAAAAAGCCTCGACAATCGCACCGTTCAAATAACGCAAATCTTTTGCCAGTGTCGCACCATCTGAGCTTCCAGCGGCACAAGGTTTAACGAAAAGCGGGAATCCGAGCGTATTTTTTGCATATTCCAAAAGGTCATCGTAGCGCTTCCAATCTGCCAAATCTGAACGACGGATACAAATTCCCGGCACAACAGGAATTCCAGCCTGAGCAAGCGCAACTTTTGTCTTTTCTTTATCCATTGTGATTGCACTTCCAAGGGTTGTACATCCGACATACGGCACATCGACCATTTCAAAAAGTCCCTGAATCGTACCGTCTTCTCCGAAAGGCCCATGCAGAACCGGGAAAACAACATCTGTTGCAATTACTTTATCACCGACACGGAAAGTGCGTTTTGTTCCACCAGCAGGAATAACGCTCACTTCCTGAGACTCATCCTCAATTATCTTGAAAGCAGCTTTTGTGTCAGCCTTGATTCGCTCAAATTCACTCTGTGGCTGCAAAAACCATCTTCCATTTTTTGTGATTGCGATGAGCTGAACATTATTTTTTAAATCGATATTTCTTGCTACCGCTGCTGCTGAAACCAGAGAAATTTCGTGCTCTCCAGATTTTCCACCGTAAACTACTGTGACTGTCATATTTTCTCCTGATATTTTGTTAAAACCCCATCTCTGTAAGTGCTTTTTCTGCCTCACCAATTTCATCATAGGGCATTACTCTGTCTTTAAAAATGATGCTGTTTTCATGCGCTTTTCCGAGCAAAAGAACAATGTCATCCTTGCCAGCCAGCTTAAAAGCCTGTCGTATTGCCGTGGGGCGATCTGGTGTGATGAACAAATCTTTACCCATCGTTTTACCACATTTTTCTGCACCGACTGCAATCATTTTCAAAAGTTCAACGCTGTCTTCTCCACGAGGGTCTTCATCAGTAAGAATCACTACATCACAGAAACGGGCAGCAATTTCACCTTGAAGCGGGCGTTTTTTTAAATCGCGTTCTCCACCGCTTCCAAAGAGCGAAATCATTTTGCCTGAACAACGGCGGCGCAAAGGCGGGAAAATCGTTTCAAAACTCGAAGGAGTGTGCGCATAATCAACAATCAATTCAAAAGGCTGACCTTTGTCGATTACGGTCATGCGGCCTTTTACAGGAACCAATTTTTCGACTAGAGTGGCAATTTTTTCAATAGGTTCACTTGTCAGTCTGCTCACAGCTTCTATTGCAGCCATGAGATTGTATGTGTTGAAAGCTCCGGGCAAGCTTGATTTTACATGGAAAACCTTTGGAGGAACAGGTTTTGCGTTTGAGTCAATTACATGCGGCTCGGTCATGTCAAAAGTAAGACCGAATCTAGCCGATGCAATATTGCGGCCAAGCAAAACAGGAATTGAATCCGGGATTTTTGGCAAAGCCTGTGCTCCTGCTCCCTCCCCTGCTGATTTTCCGGCCTTTCCTTCGGTCGTGAAACCCAAAACAGGCTGCTTTGTTGCCTTAATAAAGAATTCTGCACTTGGGTCTTCAAGATTCACGATTCCGAATGAAGGAACTTTTATCTTTTTACCCAAAATCATTTTTTCATGGTTGTGTTCATCAAGTTTTCTGAAAAGATTTGCCTTGTCATCACGGTACTGCTCAAAAGTACCATGGAATTCAAGATGCTCCAGAGTGACATTCATGAAAATTCCGCAGTCAAAAAGAAGGTTTCCGGTGCGGTTGAGCTTTGGAGAAAGACCGTGACTTGAAGTTTCGACTACGGCATATTCACAGCCATTTTCGACCATTTCATAAAGCTGCCGCTGAATAATCGTGGCTTCCGGTGTGGTCTGATGCTGAGGATTTGCAATTGCCTCTCCGCCCAAAGAATACTGAACGGTTGAAATAAAACCTGCTTTGTGACCAGAAAGTCTCAAAAGCTGCCAGACGAATGAAACTGTTGAAGATTTGCCTTCTGTGCCAGTAACGCCAATCACAGCGAGTTTTGAAGAAGGATTGTCATAGAAATTTGCAGAGACCGGTGCCATCACCTTGCGTGCATTCTCAACACGAATGAAGACAGGGGGCGTTGCGGGGGCATCCCCCGCAGAGGGGGTAGCGGAAGACAGCGATGCTGGCTGGAGTGAGGGGGAGACTTCCCCCTTTAAATTTTCAAGGGAAGCTGAAATTGCCTGTGCGGTCTTTTCGTCAAAATCGTCCTGGAAAACGACAGCACTTGCACCATTTTCAATTGCTTTTGGAATAAACACATTGCCTGTGGTGTGCGTTCCGGGAAGCGCAAAAAAGAGAGAACCGGGCTTTACATCGCGGCTGTCAAATACAAGGGATGTTATTTCGGGATTTACAACATTTGCTGAATCAATTTTTGTTTTACCGTCAGAAGCGACGACGGTGTAATTAATAGAAGAAAGTGTTTCAAATAGAGATTTTTTCATTTTTCCCACCAAATGACAGTTTAATGTTTTACAAGACGGAATTCAAGAATTGCTTAAATGCATTTTTTCTTCTATGTGAAAAAATCTGTGTTATACTTAACCATTAGTTTTTCAGATGAAACGATTTGTTCTGATTTGTACCACAGTTTTTCTTCTCTCAAATTTAACGGCGCAAAAAGATTCAGGTTCAAAAAATTCGTCACCCAATCTTGACCTGTTTACACAAGGACTTTCATCGCCTGCCTTTTGCCCGGCTGAAATCAAAGAATTCATGGCTTTTTACCCCGATTTGGAATATTCTGCGATTTACGATATTGAAGTTCAAGACTGGAAGATTGATTTGAGTGCTGACTTATTTTATGAAAGAACTAACAAACCCAAAGGCCGCAAAACTGCCGTGTTTTATTGGGCAGACGGCCGAATGTTGCCGAAGGAAGAGCTTCCCCAAAAAGACAATTACTGGACGCTCCGCTATCCGTATTCAAACACGCTCCGTGACCCAAAAACTTTTACAGACGAAGAGCTTGAACAAATCAGAAAATTCAGTTCGACCGAAAATCGTAAAAATGGCGGCGGTTCACCGATGTTTTTCTTTGATTTCCTGTATTCAGCACAGTCTCGCGTAATCATTGAAGACCATATAATCCGCACAAAATTTTTAGGAAAATCAACACGGATTCATGAACGAGTTTATGATGCGCTTAAAAGAATTGAGAAAAAAATCCTCGAAAATGCGGATGATGCCGAAGTCAAAACATTTATTGACACATTGAAATCCGCAGATGCCTATTGCTGGCGTGAAATTGCCGGTACATCGCGAAAATCATTTCATTCGTACGGAATTGCCATCGATGTGCTTCCAAAGCGCTTAGCCGGAAGGTCAATTTACTGGGATTGGGAAAGAAATCGTTCTGGTGATAACTGGATGCTTGTTCCGCTGGAAAAACGCTGGACCCCCGGCAGCAAAGTAATCAAAATCTTTGAGGACGAAGGGTTTATCTGGGGTGGCTACTGGCTTATTTTTGATAATATGCACTTTGAGTACCACCCCGAATTAATCGGCAACCAGTAAGCCCAGCGGAACATCAAAATCAGATTCGGAATTTGTTAATTTCAGTTGTTACATTAACAATCGAATCACGGTTTTTGTGAGCCTGCTTATTTACATCCGAAACTGAGTGAGTAATCTCGCTGATTTCGCCTGAAATTTTATCCATGTTACCAGAAAGTTCTACAGAAAGACCGGCAAGCCGTTCAATTTCTTCACGAACATCCTGACCGTCTTTGTTGATTTCAACGACACCACTCTTTACATCCTGTGAAAGGCTGTTTATGTCGTGGATTACATTCAAAATCTGCTGACTGCCAGAAGTCTGCTCGTCCATAGCGGCTTTAATGACAGATTCCTGCTCAGAAACTTCTTTTGTATTGTTAAAGATTTTCTCGAACTGGTCTTTTATGTCTTTTGAAGCGGTCGAAATATTGCTAATCAAATCCTTCAAACCGATAAGTGCCTCGGAAATCTTTTTGCCCTGAGTTGTAGAATCTTCCGCAAGTTTTCTGATTTCGCCCGAAACGACCGCAAAGCCCTTTCCTACTTCACCAGCATGAGAAGCTTCGATTGCGGCATTCATAGCGAGAAGGTTGGTCTGGCTCGCGATGTTTGAAATGATGTTGGATGCTTCAAGCAGGCCGTCTGAATTTTCGACAATCCTGTTCGTAAGCTCAACGGTCTTTCGTACAACTTCACGGCCCTTTTCTGCAGAATCCGTAAGCTCCCGAACAGACACGACATTTTTATCGAGAATATCTGTGACCGAGCGGATATTTGCGACCATCTCTTCGATTGCACTTGAACCCTGAGAAACGCTAAGCGCCTGTTCTGCGATGTTTGAATTTAATTTGTCGATGTTCTCAGAAATTCGCTTCATTTTGCTTGAACTTTCTGCAACATCTGCTCGTTGAACACCAATCTGATTTTTGATAACCACGACATTTTCATCAATCTTTTGAACCGCATTTGTAGTTTCATTCATGTTAACAGCAAGATTTGATGCAACCGAGTCCATTACCGTTGATTCATTTTTGATTGATTTAATGAGCGTGCTGATTTTTTCAATCGTTTTGTTGAAATAAATCGCCAAATCTGAAAGTTCGTCATTTCCTTCCTGAGGGAGCCGCTTTGTCAAATCACCGTCACCTTCAGAAATATCCTTTAAGAGAGAAACAGTAGACTTCAAAGGATCCGTGATTTTCTTGGCAAGGAAGAACGCAACAAGAACGCTGACCACAACAGTTACAAGCGCAACAATCACAATTACTGACAGAATAACGCCATTCGCCTTGTTGATATATTCAAGTGGAGCTACAACGATGTAATCAAGTTCAACATAAGCATTTTCTGACCGGATAGAAGTAAATTCATAATCAATGTCATTGTAAGAAGTTGTAAAGGTAATTTTGTCACCGTGCTTGAAATTCTTGAGTTCTTCTATATTAAGTGTGTCGATTTTCTTGAATTCGGTATCTGGGTCAAGCTGATTCAAAATGATGTTTCCGCTGTTATCCAGAATGATGAATGACAAATCAGTTTTGTTCTTTTTGAAGGCTTTCATCAAAGAATCCAGATAATCAAATTTAACATCGGTTGCAATAACACCACGAGGCTTGCCGTTCACATCATTGAAATACTTCGATGCAACAATTGTTCTTCCGCCAAGCGCCGTTTCGTATACATTTGAGATAAAGGTTTTTCCGTGATTGTTCTTTGCGTTTTTGTACCATGAGCGAGTTCTTGCATCATAATTGTTTGGACGAGGTTCTACCGGATAGCGGACATAGGCACCGTTTGATTCAAGCGAGACCGAAATTCCTGTGATTTCAGGCTTTTCATCGGTGAATGCTTTTTCAAGCTCGTAAACAGAGCGTTCGTAAGCACCGAATTTGTCTGGATCAACAGGAATCTTTCCACTCGGATCCGTCATGTTGACATAAGAAGTAATTCCGTCGTTATCTTCTTTAATAAGCTCAATTTTTGCGAAAGCGTTTGAAAAAGTATCAAAACTTTCAAAATAATTCTCTATTGCGACATCGACTTCGGAAATGATGTTCATGAATGAACTTTCAAAGGCTTCCCTGTCGATTTTTGTCATTTTATTGTAGATGATTGCACCAAAGGACATTAAAACAAAGACCGTTAATGTTGTAATACCGATGATGATTTTTGAAAAGACTGTTATTCTGATTTGTTTCATAGCAAGCTCCTTTAGAAGTGACAGTTGTTAAAGTATTGTAAATCCGAAAATTACATTCCGCAAGTTTTTTATTAAGACAAGTATAAGTTCAATTTAAGCCAGAATTTTGGATTTTACACGAATCATGATTTGTATTATAATCAGTTCATGCAAAGCCACAGTCTTTCAAAAAAATTCACGCTTTTTATTCTTGTCGTTTTATCGATTTTATCTTTCTCTTGTAAAGAAAAATCGTATCCACCACGCACTGTCAGAATCGCAATCCAGCCTTCAGCCGCATTTATTCCGCTCTACATCGCAAGATATTCAAATCTCATCGAAAATGCCCTCGCTCCAAAAAATGTCACTGTTGTCTGGCAGGACTTTGAATCTGGTCCACCAATGAATGATTCTCTTGAAGCTGATTTAACAGACATAGGCGTAATCGGGGATGTTCCAACTATCCGTGCTCTTTCCAGCAGCACAAAAATGAAACTTGTCGGCATTCCTGCAAGCGGCCCAAATGCGTATGCCATGCTCGCAAATTTGGAAGATAAAACATTAAATTCCTACAAAGACATCAAGGGCAAAAAGATTGCAACTGTGTTCGGTTCAACTGGTCATAATTTCATCAAAAAACTGCTCGAAAAAGCAAAGCTCTCTTTCGAAGATATTTCTTTCCTCAACATTGCCGCTTCTGATGCAGAATATGTGCTCAGGACAGGCAAAGCTGATGCTATTGTAATTTGGGAACCAAACATCACTCGCCTTGTAGACAAAGGTGTCGCAAAAATCATCGCTCAGGGTGATGAAACTGACCTAAGGGGCACAAACGGTTTTGTAGTCCGCGAAGAATATCTCACAGGGAACGAAGACATCATTTCCGAAATCCTCAATCAATATGCCGAAGCAGTAAAGCAAATCCCCACCCTTGACGAAGAAATGCTTTCAAAACTGTCACTGGCACTCAAAATCAGTGCAGACCAAATCAAATCAATTTCCCAGAAATACGATTTCGCTGTCGAAATCACTCGCGAAGACATTGATGCCCTTCAGGACACAATCAGTTTCCTGGTTAGCATAAACAATCTTGAATACGAATACCGCGTCGAAAGAAAAATCGATATAAACTATTACAAGAAAAATAATTAAGGAAGTGCTTAGTATGGACAAAAACAAATTTTTCCTTGGATTCATGACTGCCGCTCTGGGACTTTTTCTGCTCATTTCGCCAGATACTTTTATCTCTTTCTTCGTGATTTTACTTGGAGTTGCCGCAATTATTGACGGTGTTTTTATCCTTGCTACAACACGCGATTTGATTATTGACCCGCAGTACAAACTGATTGTTACCGTTCGTGGCGTTCTAAGTATTGTCGTCGGTCTTCTTTCCGTAATTCTTCCGATAGCAGTGGCTGCAGTAGTTTGGAAGGCAATGGCTTACACACTTGCATTTTATCTGATTGTTTCTGCAGCAATGCAAATCTACACAATCACAAAACTTCATCGCAATGGAATCATGGTACGCCAGTCACTAATCGAAGTGCTTTCTTCCCTTGTGATTGCGCTTGTTCTTTTCATCATTCCGGCTCAAACTGCAGGGCACTTTATCATCCGTCTTTTCGGAATCGTACTTCTTGTAATCGGAATCGGTTTAATTATCATTCAGTGGAAAAGCCGCCCAGAAGTAATTGTACCGGATTCAGTCGAAGATGTTGAGGATTCTACCGAATAGGAGAAAAATATGGAAATCAAAAAGTTGAACAAAATCTTGTCAGAAAATGAGTATCCGGGCCGAGGAATCGTTGCCGGAAAATCAAGCGACGGCAAATACGCTGTTTCGGCCTATTGGACAATGGGGCGCAGTGCCGGAAGCAGGAACCGTGTTTTTGTTACTGAAACAGAAAATGGTACAGAAGTCGTCCGCACAAAAGCATTCGATGAAAGCCTGATTGCTGGAGACCCGTCACTCATCATTTATGCGGCAGTCCGCCAGCTCGGAAACAAAACAATCGTCACAAATGGCGACCAGACTGACACTATTTTTGAAGGCTTAAAAAACGGTGAAACTTTTGAGCAGTCACTCAGAGTACGAAAATATGAGCATGATGCACCAAATTTCACTCCGAGAATCTCTTCGCTTTTAAATGTAGAAAACGGCAAGTATGATTATGCAATTTCAATTCTGAAGAGTGATTGCGGAAACGGTGACAACTGCCTTCGCTTCACATACACCTACGACAATCCGCAAAACGGTGAAGGTCATTTCATCCATACATATAAAGAAAACGGAAATCCTTTGCCAAGTTTTGAAGGTGAGCCAGAAAAGGTCGAAATCAAAGGTTCCATTGATGAATTCGCGCAGATGATTTGGAATTCACTCAATGAAGAAAATAAAGTATCGCTTTTTGTACGCTTCATCGATATTGCAAGCGGCAAATACGAAGAGCGGATAATCAACAAAAACAAATAAAAAAAAGGCTGTCCAATCGGGCAGCCTTTCATTTTACTCAATCTTAGTCGATTGCTGTCATGTCAGTGACATCTTTTTCATAATCAACGCCATCTACAGCAAAGCCGTTGATATTGAGGAAGTCTTTACGAATTCCGTCGATATCAATATGCTCACGAATATTCTGTTCGTTAACGACCTTCATGTGCTCGTCGATTTCTGCCTGAATTGCAGGATCAAGTTCCCAGTCATCGATTCGGATTCGACCTTCTTCATCAACCGGAACATTTTTATCTGCAGTGTAAAGGCGCTCTGTAAAGAGTCGTTCAATCTGCTCTTTGCAGCCCTCGTGTGTGCCATGCTTTTTCTGAACAAGGAAAAGACAGCCAAGGTACATTGCAATTACAGGAATTACAGAACTTGAACGAGTGATAAGACCTTTGTTTACTGAAACATAAGCTGCACCGCCAATTTTTTTGAGCTGAGCATCAATGTTCTTTGCGCGTGCTTCAAGGTCTTTTTTGGCAGCACCAATTGTGCCGTCACGGTAAATCGGGTGTGTATATTTTGGACCAATATATGAATATGCGAGAGTGCGGCATCCTTCAGCAAGAAGATCTGCATCACCAAGATATTTAATCCATCGTTCCCAGTCTTCACCGCCCATTACTTTTACAGTATTGGCAATGTCATCACCTTCAGCAGGCTGTGCTTCCATTGTTCCGAATTTTTCGGTCATCATGTCCAATGAAGCTCCACCATACGGCTTACCGACCGGTTTAAGAACAGAACGATACATTACCTTTGTGTCCGGGTCAGTACGAACTGGAGAAGCAAGTGAGTAAACGATGAGATCGAATTTCACTCCCCATTTTTTTGCCTCGTCGATTACAGTCTGGCGACATTCATCGCTGTATGCATCCATGTTGAAAGTTGCTGTTCGAAGACCAGCTTTAGCAGCTGCACGGTCAAAGGCCTTGTTATTGTACCAGCCTGGAGTGCCTCCCTTTGAAACAGTTGGCTCTTTTTCAAAAGAAACACCGATTGTATCAGCGCCATATTCAAAAGCCGCCATGATTCGACTTGAAAGACCATATCCTGTTGAACAACCAAGCACAAGAACATTTTTTGGAGCATATCCGCCTTCTTTAGCAGATTTAATGCCCTTCTTTGATTTCTGTGCGATTGCATATTCAATTTGATTCTCTGTATCTTTTGCACATCCGACCGGATGAGCGTTAATACAAATATTCGAGCGAATCATCGGTTTAATTACAGCCATGTTTATCTCCTATGTATAACGGAACAATACTATCTATTTTGACAAAAACAGTCAATGTGTCAAAATAAACTTAGTTCATCTCGTCAACTGTAATAACAAGATTTCCTCTTTCAAAACTTGTAGTATATTTGAAATCTTTTTCTTCGCGTGAAATGATTTTAATGTACTTGTAATCACCGAATTTCTTGCCAGCTGTTGTAACTGCATATGTATCAGATGCTTTTGGTCCTTTGAGGATTGCAATTGTTCCGGCTTTCTCCTCTTCTTCTTCGTCATCATAAGCGTAGATTCGGAATGAAGCACCGAGTCTGAAAGATTTTCCTGCAGCAATTTTAAGACCAGAGAATGTTGAATTCAGAAGCGACACATCGTATTTTTTAGAGTGAGATTCGTCGATTTCACGGTCATCATAGAACCAGACATGAAGGTCTTTGTTTGCCTTTCCCCAGCTGTATTTGAATGTCTTGCCGGTATTTGTAGTAACTGCAATATATCTGAAACTTGAGAGTGCGCGGTTGTATTTATCAACAGACTTGATTACCTGCTTGTCACCAATTCCATAAAGACGGGTTTTGCCGAATTCGAGCCACTCCTGTCTGTTATCGTGCCAGCCATAGAGAACAACCTCAAAGTTGTTTGAAGTAGAAACATTTGTAATTTCAGCGTTGCCCTTTAATTCCCCAACTCGGTCTTGAGTATCAATGATGTAAGCGTTCGGGTCTTCTGAATAAACTGGTGCCTCTGCAAAAATGCTTCCTGCAAGTGCAATACCAGCAGTCAAAATTGCGATAAGTTTTTTCATAAAATTTACTCCTTTAGAATATTTAGAATAGTTAATATTTTACATCTATGGAGCGAGTCTAGCAATATTGAAATAATCAAAAACCGCTTTCAAAATCAAAGCAATTATCAAAAAAACATTGTTATTATCTTAAAATGAAATATAATAGACTTGTTCGGAAACCTATGTTTCCTCACCAGTCTTTGCGAGTTTTTTCAGGCTAAAGCCTTACAAAAACTCAGTTTATATATGATGGTTTTTGTCATTCTTAAATTGTCCGGCAAATACTTTCAATAAAAAAACAGAATTGCCCGGAGAAAGCCATTCACAAAAAGCAATTTCCAGGCAGCTCAAATGGAGAACAAAAATGGGTCTTATGGCGTTAGCAGCAAATGCTGTCGGTGGTGCAACAGGAATCGGGGCAATTTCCTCACTTGCCGGAAGTTTGGGCGGCACTCTTGCCGATCAGTGGAAAGAGTTTTTTTATTGTGACGCTATGGATGCGGACACACTTATTGTCAAAGGTCAAAAACGGACAGGTAAACGCTCTGCAAATACAAAGAGCACTGACAACATAATCACAAAAGGTTCAGTTATTACAGTAGCTGATGGTCAATGCATGATTATAGTAGATAATGGCAAAGTTGCAGAACTTTGTGCGGAACCAGGCGAATTTGTATACAATTCATCAACAGAGCCTTCAATTTTCGCAGGAAAACTCGGTTCAAGCATCATAGATTCTTTTAAGGAAATCGGGCGAAGATTCACTTTTGGTGGAGAACCTCCAAAAGACCAGAGAGTTTATTATATCAACACAAAGGAAATAATCGGCAACAAATATGGCACTGCCGCCCCAATTCCTTTCCGAGTAGTCGACAAAAACGCTTTCATCGACCTCGACATAGGAATCAAGTGTTTCGGCGAATACAGTTACCATATCTCAAATCCGATTTTGTTCTATACCAATGTCTGCGGAAACATAAGCGAAAGCTACAAACGAGATTCTATCGAAAGCCAGTTGCGTGCTGAACTTCTTAATGCCCTTCAGCCAGCATTCGCGCGAATTTCTGAAATGGGAATCCGATATTCAGCAATCTCAGGCCACACAACAGAACTTTCAAATTTCCTGAACGAAGTCCTTTCTGAAAAATGGCGAAACCTCAGGGGTATCGAGATTGTCTCATTCGGCATTTCATCATTAAAGGCAGACGAAGAAGTTGAAAAAGAAATCCGCGAAATGCAGAAGTCTGTTCAGGCAAAACGGGCAGATATTTACACCGGCAAAGAAGAAGCTGATTTATATGGTGGCGGATTAAACGCAAGACTTGCAGCTTCACAGGCACAGGCAATGAGGGATGCCGCAAACAATGCAAACGGCACGATGAGCGGCTTTATGGGAATGGGTATGGCAGGAATGATGGGCGGCTATCAGTTCCAGGCAAACCCGCAAACTCCACCGTCACAGCCAGCCCAGACAGCATCCGCAAACGCAGGTTCAGACAGCTGGAAATGCCCAAAATGCGGCTCAACTGCTTCAGGCAAATTCTGTCCAGAATGCGGAACTCAAAAACCTGCCGCAACGATCGGCTGGACATGTGCATGTGGAACCGTCAACAAGGGCAAATTCTGCTCCGAATGTGGCAAGCCAAAACCTGCGGGCGCACCACTCTACAAATGCGACAAATGTGGCTGGGAACCTGCTGACCCGCACAACCCACCAAAATTCTGCCCTGAATGCGGGGACCCTTTCGACACGGGCGACATCGTAGGCTAAGGAGCATATTGTGGATATCGTTGAATATAAATGCCCCAACTGTACCGCAGACCTCAAATTCCAGCCTTCATCACAGAGACTGAGCTGCGATTACTGCGGCGGTTCATTTACTATAGAAGAAATTAAAAAGATTTTCGCAAAAACAGAAAGTTCACTCAACAATGAACAGAAGGATAAAGCTCAGACCGATAAATCCGATGAAAGTGAACAGCCCCAGTCAGATGATTTTTCTGAAAACACTAAGCTCTATCACTGTTCAAGCTGTGGTGCAGAAATCATGGCAACTACCCAGCAGACAGCCTTGTTCTGTTATTACTGCCACAATCCTGTAATTCTCTCCGGAAAGATGACCGGAAAATTCCGTCCCAAGAAAGTCATCGGTTTCAAAGTAAGCAGAGATGAAGCAATCAAAACTTTCAAAAAATGGTGCTTCAAACGCTTTGTACCAAAAGATTTTAAGACTGACCAGCAGCTCGAAAAAATCACCGGTCTCTATGTTCCATTCTGGCTTTCCGACGGCAAAGTAAAATTTGATTTTTCAGCAAATGGCTATAAAGTGCGCAGGTGGACCAGCGGAAGCTATGATTACACGGAAACAAAAGAATTCCTCGTCAAACGAAACGGAAAGCTTGTTGCTGAAGGAGTTCCTGCTGACGGTTCAAAACGCATCGAAGACAGTTTAATGGAAGCTATTGAACCATTTGACTACTCCGAAATGCAGGATTTCTCAATGTCGTACCTCAGCGGATTTTTCGCAGAAAAATACGACATGGACGATATCATGATGCTTCCAAACATAAAAAACAGACTCTCCAGGGCCTGCAAAAAAATCATAATGAACACCGTCAAAGACTACAGTTCTGTCAAAATCGCCAATGAATCTTATGATGTCTCTGATGTCAAAATGGATTACGCGATGCTGCCGGTGTGGTTCATGAGCTACAAATATAAAGAAAAAGTATATGAATTCGTTATGAACGGCCAGACAGGTAAAATCGCCGGAACTCCGCCGCTCGATAAAGGCAAACTCAGGCTCTACTCATGGACTATTATGGCAGCCTGCTCGCTTCTCACCGCTTTTTCCGGCTGTTTACTTCTTGGAGGTATATTTTGAGCGAATCTAAAAAATCATTCAGTCCGGCAACTCTTGTCGGAATCGCACTAATTGTACTGGCAATAATTGGTGCATGGCATTTTTCTTTCATGCCGCTCAATGCAAAAAATGATGCGAAAGGCTTCAACGGTGATTCAAACCAAAGTATTTTCATGGAATCCGATGATGAAGACGCTTTCTTTTCAGAGATGGAAAGATTGCAGCTCACCCTTGCCATCCGGGAGGTTTCTGAAAAACTAAAGATGAACATCATCGTGTTCGCAAGCCGGACACCAGTCAGCGATGAAGATACCAGAGAATTTGCCGATTCAAGCTATGATGAAATTTACGGTAAGGACACAGACGGTATTTTCTATTATCTTGACATGTCAGGCAAACGCCCCGCTTACGATTACCTTTCCACAAGCGGAAAGGCCGTTCTTTTCTATCAAGAAAAAAAAGAAAACATTTTCTCAAAACTCGACAATTATCTTCCGGCTTCTTATGAAGTTGCCGAAAACGGCTATGAACCTTATCGTGAAGATATAAAAAAGGCAATTCTCGTATTTTTGGACGAACTTGAATATTATGCAGAAACTTTCGATGAAAAGACCTCCTATTTCCAAAGTCCAAATACCGGCAAGTATCTTTATTATCTGGGCGATACACTTTATGTCACCTATTCACGACCGCCAAAACAGCGGTTCATGATTTGCCTTTTCGCTCTTCTGCTTGGCTTCATAGTTTCAAGGATTTTTGCGGCATCTGTCAAAAAGGAATATGTTTTCGTCACCCCTGTTGAAGCTGATATTTACATTTCAAAAGAAAAATCAGAATTCAATGAAATGTCAGACACATTCCTCCGCGAGCACACCTCAAAGCGGCACCACTCATCTTCAAGCTCTGGCGGTCATTCTGGTGGCGGCCACTCAGGCGGTGGTTCACACGGTGGCGGCGGCCATCACCGATAGGCAATACCGTCTAATTGATTTTAACTACGGTTCCGCCCTGAATCAGCCTTCCGTTAATAAATTCGTGTTTAGGCTTCGACCGGGCGGAATCTTCTATCAGTGCAAAAAGAAATTCTGCCATGGTCTGCCCTGCAACTTTTCCGTTCTGCTCGTAAGTTGTAAGTGGCGGCACCATCATCGAAGTGAGATTAATTCCATCATAACCAACAATGCTTATATCTTTTCCGGGAGTCAAATTCATGCCCCGGAGTTCATAAATTCCACCGAGAGCAGCATAATCATCAGGATAAAAAATGCAGGTAGGCGGCTCATTTAAAGAAAGAAGTTTTTTAGTCGCTACAGAGCATCCAAGCGTATCATGGTAAAGCACTTCCGCAAAATAATCATCAGGAATAGAAATTCCGTGCTTTTCACAAGTTTTTTTGAAAGCTTCGACCCGCTGATCCGTAACCCATGTTTTTTCACCGTGAATCATAGCGATTTTCCTGTGCCCCATCGAAATCACATATTCACACAATTCCTCGATTCCTGCCGCAGTATCACTTAAAACCGCAGAATGTTGGGCATCCAATGCAAAATCCAAAGTAACCGTGGGAATTTCGCTCTTAATCAAATCAATTATACCCGAAGATGAAAAATCACATGAAAGAATGGCTACACCGTCATAGCTCCTGGCTCTGGCATGCGAGTGATAATCGTAATTCTGAAGGGAATTTCCCCCGATAAAAGTTATGTCGTAACCTTTCTTAAAAGCAACGCTCTGAATCCCAGAAACGACCGTAGCAAAATATTCATGCTGAAGACCGACACCCGTTTTTTCCTCAAAAATCACACCAATATCGTAAGTGCGGTTGGTTCTGAGCGTTCGTGCTGCAAGATTCGGATGATATCCCATTTCGCGGGCTTTTTTTCGTACAAATTCAGTCGTTTCAAGCCCGATTTCCGGACTGCCTTTGAGTGCTTTACTCACTGTTGAAAAAGAGACCTTACATTCACGCGCAATATCTTTGAGTGTTACCAAATTAAAACTCCAGACAGAATTTCATTTTCAAACATAATATATCTTTTTTAATTTTAATACAACGATTTCGTAACCTTATAAGAATTCATTTCTATCCAAACACAACTAAAATCGATATAATAGAAAGAATGGACAACGAAGAAATCAAACAAAAACTTTTGCAAATTGAAAATACAGACCTGGAATTCACCGTCACAATGACAGGTAAAGAAAGCACACGCGTAAACGGTCTTTACAAGCCAGAAACTCACGAAATTCTGCTTCACAACAAAAATTTTAAGAGTGACATGCAGCTCATTTACACCGCGATTCATGAATACACTCATCATCTTCTGACCGAAGAATTTCTGGCTGAAACAGGCGGCAAACTTCCAATGAAAGGCAGCAAAGTCCACACGACCGCCTTCTGGACAAAATTCCACATTCTCCTTCAAAAAGCCGAAGAACTCGGAATCTACAAAATCGATTTGGACGAATCTCCTGAACTTAAAGAACTTACCGAAAAAATCCGCAAAGAATATATGGAAGTAAACGGTAAACTCATGCAGGAATTCGGAAAACTGCTCGCTCAAGCACACGAACTGTGCGAAAAGGCAAATATCCGCTACGAAGATTACCTTGACCGCATCCTCTGTCTGCCCCGAAATTCCGCCAAAGACATCACAAAACTCGGCAAGGTTGAAGTTGATCCGGCACTTGGTTTCGACAACATGAAAAAGGTCGCCATGCTCAAAAAGAGCGAAGACCGCGATTCAGCCTCAAAACAGATTCTCAGCGGAAAATCACCTGACACGGTAACTGAACTCATGAAAAAGGCCTCGTCAAACAGCGATCCCCGCGCAAAACTCGAAAAAGAAAAGAACCGCCTCACAAAAACCATTGAAGCACTTCAGCAGAGATTGCAATATGTGGAAGAAAGCCTTGAAAGTTTATAATATGGCCGCAAATCAACTGTCTGCCGCCCTTTCGCCCTTCACTAACGCTCATTGCCGTAAACGGCAACTACGGGGCTTCACGGCGGGCGGGCTTTTACTGTTAAACGCAATACTTTTCGCTGAGGTAAAGACCGAAGAAAAATCCGGCTCGCTCACCATGCCGTCAATGCCTTCCAGCCCGGCAGTTTCAATGCCCAGCGTTGGAAGCGGTTTTTATGCTCCAGGTCGCAGTGATTTCTACAATCCGAATCTGCAAAGGAAAAAGCAGACACCTTCATCACAAACCACGGATTCCAAGTCCGTTACACAAAATTCTTCAGCATCTTCTGCATCAGACTCAAGCACTCAAAATCAGAATGCCACGCTCAATCAAACAAAAAAACTCAACACGCTTGCAAAATCCGCTTCATCTTCACTCAATCAGCTTACCGCAGATGACATTTCATCGATGAACAATCTCGGTGTTTTAGGCTCGCTTTCGGGCCTTCTCGGACGCGGAAACTCAAACTTGCAGAGCCAGCTTCTTTCAAATCAAAACATGGTTTCGGCAAATACAGTTGATTCTGCGACATTGCAGCAAATTTTGGGTGAATTGACGGAACTGAAAAACAAAGTGGCCAGCGGAACCAGCGTAAGTGAACGCAATGCCGGAGAAAACACTTTTTCAAACATCGTTAAAAAAGAACCGAAAATTCTCCGCTTTGTCGTGAATGGCTACGATATCCTTCCAACATGCAAAAAAATCTATTTTTCGGAAGAAGAAGCCGACGGAACATTTTTGCTTACCGGCGACCGCAAATACATGTCAGAAAACAAAGTCCGAAGCGAAACCTTTTATTTCTATTTCCATGCCAAAGGCACCGAAAATGGAGTCACAAAATACACCATCACACCGGCTGTTAGTCAGGACTATGAGAACCAATATTCGTATCTGTATCAGCTGACAAAAAAGAACGCACTCTCCGCCGACAGAACCGGAAATCTTGTGACATTGCGTGTCGGTGAAGGTGCATGGACAATGGATTTACTGCTTTCGATGGATAAATAAAAAAGTGCTGATTAACATTTGATGCGGTTATTCAGCACTTCCCGGAACTATTTGGCGAGTTTGTCCAAATCCTTTTCAAATTTGCGGTCTTTGGCTTCTTTTGCAGGACGATAAAGAATCAGGACATTTCCAATAAGGCGGACAAGTGTAGAATCTGTTTTTTCTGAAATTTGAGCACTTAGTTCGCGTTTTTCTTCTTTAAACTCATTGAATTTGACTTTGATAAGTTCATGTTCAGCAAGCAGGCGTGTAATCTGCTTAATCTGCTCTTCGGTCACACCAGCACCACCAACCTGAACAAGTGGATTAAGCGGCTGAGCGTTTTTTTCCAATAATTTTCTCTGTTTTGCGTTAATTTCCATAGGTTCATTATAATTTTTCTGAGGATTTTGTGCTAGGGTATGCCGTGCAACAGAGACAGGCAACAGCTCTAAAAAACGATAGCATTACTATCAGAGATGTGGTATAATATTTTCCGTAAAATTCTTTCTATTTTAATGGAGAAAAATATGGCTTGTTTTTTAGTTCCAACAACAGAAGCAATCGTCACAACAATCCTGGCAAAGGCAATCAAATCTAAAGAAAACAAAATTGCCCTTTCAAAACCTGAATTGGCTGACAGCACAGTAAAAATCCCGTTTTCAACAAAACTTGGCTGGCTCAATAATATGCTCTGGGGCGGCTCAGCACTCCTTGCTTTTGAGCATGTATGGCACGGTGAGGTCGTTCCATTCTTCCCGTTCCTTACAGCTGTAAAAGACGGAAATGTTGCAGAAATGCTTCAAGAGATGGGAACCGCTGGAATTTCAATGGCTCTTCTGGTCACATCAGTATGGGGAATCATGGTCGGAGTTACTTCAATCATGGAAAAAAATCAGAACAAAGCGAAAGTCACAGGAGCGGTACAGGCATGACACTTTTAACAACAGTTTTCGCAGCCGCAATATGCACGACTATCTGGTATAAAAATGAATCAGCACGAGAGCTTAAAGTCAGCACTCTCTGCTTTATGTTTTGGGGAGCATCTTTGATGTGGCTCATCGATGCCGTTTTTGAATACGGCGAAGCAGGTGCAGAATTTTTTACACCGGCACCGCTTGATATGCTCAATGATTTGTTCCTGGGGCTTTCAGTAGTGGCATTGGGCCTTGTAATCTGGCTCGTGATTCTGCTCGTAAAAGACCCGAAAGGAATCGTAAGAAAGGCTTTATTGAAGAAATAAAATTCGTAAAGAACAAAAAATGCCGCGCCCGCTATGGAGCGCCTTTAGTTGCCGCTTGCGGCAATGAGCGTTAGCGAAGCGCGGAACAGCGGCAGACAGTTGATTGCGCCCATAAAAAAAGGAGCTTCATAACGAGGCTCCTTTTTGTTTTTCTGTCAGTTAGCGTTCAGCGCGTTCCATTGCTTCTTCGTAATCCTTTGTTCCGACGAAAATCTCATTGGTGTAAGGATTTTTTCCAGCGGCTTTTGCGCGCTTAATGATTACGAACAGTGCGACAACATTGATTGCAAGTGCGAGCATTGAAACTACGCCCTGCGGTACAGGATTTGCCGTGATTCCCTTTGATGCGAGTTCTGCTGCAGAATTGATTGCAGTCATGTCGAATGCGTTAAGTCCGGCTTCAGCGGCTCCCTGATAGAGGGTCGGAAGTACAGCTGTTGCATTTTTAATCTCGAAGAGCGGGAATACCTGTGCGAACATACACCATAGTGCAAGAGTGTTTGCACGGTTCTGAATCCAGCCGCCCTTGTTCCAGAATGCAGCCGCAAATGTCGGTGCGAGCAAAAGTGCAACGCCACAGTACCATGTATGTGTCGGCAAGTTTGCATATGTGTACTGGAAGTTCCATACATCGTAAGCAAGGATGAACCAGATTGTCATGTCCGGCCAGAGCATATCCTGATGATGTTTGTCTTTTGAAGAATAGATTCCCCACCAGCCTGTCATACAGAGAATGTTGATGAGACCAGCGATTCCGTTTGCGACATTCCACCAGCCGCCGTAAAGCCATACATTTTCGCTTGATTTCCACCAGCCACCTGCAAGAGAACCGCCTTTGATTGCGCTTTCAAAATCAGAAGCAACTGCAATCAAAATGTTGATTCCAACGATTACGAATGGCCATGCCTTGAACCAGTGTGACTTTCCAAGTTTGCCCCATTTGTATTTGAGCACCATGAAACCGATACAGCCGATGTCTGCCGCATACAATTTTGCATAATGGAACCAGCCGTTCATGTAAAGATAGGTCTGATTGTTCAAAGCCCACTGTGCACCGCCCGCAGCTGCCACTGCAACGACGATAAAGTAAACGGTAAGTCCGAGCGGAAGAGCGACCAGAAGTGCAATTCCACCAGCCTTTGTTCTTCTTGCGATTTCGTTTGCAAGAATCAAACCGACAAATACAGCGACCCAGCCCAAAAGCTGCCAGAGAACGCCGTCTCCATAAAGTTGAAATAACATTTTATCCTCCTGAGTGTGCCGTGCCGTAAAAAGCACTAACACGCTTCAATCTGCTTGATATTCATCTCATTGCCTTTCTGCAGCACGGTGTTTTCGCTTTGACAGAAAGGACAAGTGCGGCCGAATTCGACCGTTTTGTAAGTCTTTTCGCAGTCATTGCAGACTGTTACGGCTTCGATAGTCTCGATTTTAAGGGCAGCTTCTTTCATCACTTCGGATTTTTTGATTGCCCATTTCCAGCAGTCATGCAAGTAGTCAGGCACAACGCCGCTAACCTCACCGATTTCGAGCGTAACGCTCTGAATTTTGGCAAGACGCTGTTCTTCTGCCAGTTCTTCGAGTCGTTTTATAACATGAAAGACAATTCCAAGTTCGTGCATATATAATTAGCAATTAGCAGTGAGCAATTGGAAGGGAGCAAGCCCCTTAAAATCCCAATTACTTCTCCAGCGAATTCCTGTTCGGGTTGAGCAGAACTTTGATTTCGCGTTTGACGATGTTCGGCAGGATTGCCTTGAGCTTGTCCTCACTCGGAATCATGCGGCTTGCTTTCGGGTGCTCGCGGTGCAAGTGGATTGCATCGAAGGCACATTTTGTCGTACAAACACCACAGCCGATACACTTGTTCTCGTCAACAACGCTCTGACCACAGCTCAAACAGCGGGCAGTTTCCTTTTTAATCTGCTCTTCTGTGAAGCAAAGCTGTGTTTCCTTGAACTTGCTTCCGACTTCACTGATAGTCTTTTTAGCCGGAACCTGACGAGGTGTGTCATCGTAGCCCTTAACGAAAATATCTTCTTTATTAAGCTCGATGAATTCTCGCTTATCACGGCCAATTGTCATGCTAGAATGTGGCTGAACGAATCTATGGATTGAAACAGCCGCCTTCTTTCCAGCCGCAATCGCATCAATCGCAAATTTCGGACCTGTGTAAACATCGCCGCCCGCAAAAATGTCCGGCTCAGCTGTCTGGTAAGTCACGCCGTCAGCAACAACGCCGTTTCCGCGACCAAGCTCAACTTTTGTTCCAGCAAGCATGTCACCCCAGACGATTGCCTGTCCGATTGAAAGGAACACATTTTCGCACTCGATTGTGATTGTGTCGTTTTCATCATATTTCGGGTTGAAACGGCCTGTTTCGTCTTTTACAGAAACGCACTTCTTGAACACGATTCCTTTGACTTTTCCGTTCTCGGTAAGAATCTCTTTTGGTCCCCAGCCGCAGTTGATTTTGATTCCTTCCTCTTCGGCTTCTTCGATTTCTTCAAGGGTTGCAGGCATTTCTTTACGCTGCTCAAGACAGAACTGCTGAACCTCTGTTCCGCCACATCGCCATGCAGTACGGCTCACATCGATTGCAACATTTCCACCGCCAACAACAACTGTTCGACCAGTCACTTTGTAATCATGGTCGTCTGCAACAGTGCGAAGGAAATCAACCGCAGTCATAACGCCCTCGGCATCCTCACCAGCAATTCCGGCTTTTCGACCGCCCTGACAGCCAATCGCAATGTAGAAAGCCTTGTATCCCTGTTCACGAAGCTGGGCAATTGTGACATCTTTTCCAACTTCAACGCCAGTTTTGATTTCAACGCCCATTTCCTTCATGACATCGATTTCAGCCTGAACGACATTTTTTTCGAGTTTGAAGCTTGGAATTCCGTAAACGAGCATACCGCCCGCAACTTTGTTCTTTTCAAACACAGTCGGACGATAGCCTTTTTCTGCAAGGTAGAACGCACATGAAAGGCCAGCAGGACCGCCTCCGATAATCGCAATTTTCTGCTCAAATTCACCGCGGTTTGAAGGAATTACCTTCTTCGGAATAAAGCGTGTTGCCGCATCCAAATCTTTCTGAGCGATGAATTTTTTGACTTCATCAATAGCAATTGCTTCATCGATTGTGCCACGGGTACAAGCCGCCTCACACCTTTTGTTACAAATTCGGCCACAAACAGCCGGGAACGGATTTTCTTTCTTAATCAGCTCAAGTGCCTCAGTGTAACGGCCTTCGCTTGCCATCTTCAAATAGCCCTGAATTCCGATGTGAGCCGGGCAAGCAGTCTTACAAGGAGCCGTTCCTGTCGAATAGCAGTTTGTGCGGTTTGTATCGCGATAGTTAATGTCCCAGTTTTTCTCAGACCATCTATGATTATCCGGCAAAATGTGCTTCGGATATTCGACTTTCTTTCCGTCTTTTTTGCAAAGTTTCTGACCAAGCTTAACTGCACCAGCCGGACAATATTCAACACAACGGCCACAAGCAACACATTTGTCAGATTCAACGCGGGCAACATAAGCCGAGCGCGAAAGATTCGGCGTGTTGAAAAGCTGGCTTGTTCGGAGCGCGTAGCAAACATTCACATTACAGTTACAAATAGCAAAAATCTTGTTTTCGCCGTCAATGTTCGTAATCTGATGAACAAATCCGCAGTCTTCAGCGTGTTTCAAAATCTCAAGAACCTTTTCGCGTGTGACATAATGACCGCGTTTTGTCTCAACGAGATAGTCAGCCATGTCACCAACACCGATACACCAGTCTTCAGGGTCATCGGCACAGCCTTCATCGAAAGTTCTTCGGCTCAATCGGCATGAACAAGGAGAAGCCGCATATTTTCCATCGTATTTGTCGAGCCAGTGAGAAATGTGCTCTACGCTAACACTCTGATTCTCGGCCTCAATCGCCTTTTCAACAGGAATAACATGCATACCGATTCCGGCACCGCCCTCCGGAACCATCGGAACGACCTTAGTAAGCGGTTCAAAGCTCATTCTCTCGAAGAAACGACCCAATTTCGGATGCTCTTCAAGCTGTTTCTGATTCATGTTCGTAAACTCAGCGCTTCCCGGAACATACATCGGCAAAATGTACTGCTTTTCGCGCTTAGGATTCTCCCAGTTGTATTCGATAAGACCCGCCATCGCCATATCCATGAGAATCTTTTCGAGATATTTTTCGTCCTTTCCGGTCTTTTTAGCAAGCTGCGGCAAAGTCACCGGCTTTCGCACATCCATTTTGAGCGCGACTTCTGCCATTTCGTCGGTCACAATTTCGTTCAATCCCCAGTATTCCGGGTCATTCTCGTTAATTTTTCGACCAAGCCTGTCCGTAATCTTCTGACCAAGCTGTAAAATAAGCGGCCTGACTGTTTCTTTTTCTGCCATTTTCGTACCTCTTTCTTCTATACTATTGCGCGAATCAACCGTCTCCTGGCTTTTCGCACTTCCACTTTCGTTCCATTCCTACGCTTCGCTTCGGAACGCCTTCGGCGGTGCTACAATCCAGCGCGTGAAATTATTTGTTATGAGCATTCAACTCTTCGGCAAGCCAATCCGTCCATTCTTTGACACCCTCGCCGGTTTTTGCGCTAATCGGGAAGATTTTTACATCTTTGTTGAGCTTTGTTACATATTCCCGCACTTTCGACATGTCAAAATCAAAATACGGCATGACATCAATTTTGTTGATAATCAGAGCATCAACCTTGCTGAACATGAGCGGATATTTGAGCGGCTTGTCATGACCTTCCGGCACCGAAAGAATCATCACATTCTTTGCAGACCCAGTATCAAATTCTGCCGGGCAAATCAAATTTCCGACATTTTCAAGCACGACCAAATCAAGTCCGTCATAGCCAAGTTCATTCAATCCCTGCTCGGTCATTGCCGCATCCAAGTGGCACATTCCGCCCGTGTGCAGCTGAATCGATTTTACGCCCGCATTTGCCATCGTCTCGGCATCGACGCTCGAATCAATGTCCGCTTCCATAATTCCGATTTTGATTTTGTCTTTGAGAGCCTCAACGGTTCGGAGCAAAGTGGTAGTTTTTCCGCTCCCCGGCGATGACATAAGATTCATCAAAAAAGTTTTCTTAGATTTGAGCTTCTGCCGTAAAATCTCGGCTTCCTTGTCGTTGTCAGCAAGGATATTTTCCTTCACTTCAATCACGCGAACTGTATCCATAATCGACCGCCTTAGAAAAATACAGAGAGTTTTAAGAAATGATAGCACCACTATCAAATTTGTGTCCTATTATATCACATTGCACAGAAAAGAAAAGAGGGCGTTTTACCGTTGATTGCGCTAACTTTTTTCTATATAATAAAGGTTCTATTGAATAAAATTCGAGGAATATCATGCCAAAAATTGAAGTAAACGAAAAACTTTTTTTTAATCTTCTTGGGAAAAAATATGACTACGACACGCTTGAGAAAAAGCTTGTCTGCGGAAAGGCCGAGCTTGACGAAAAGCCTGACATGTCAATGAGCGAAGATGAACGCGTCATCAAAATCGAACTTAACGATACAAACCGCCCTGATTTGTGGTCAACCGGCGGCGTTACTCGTCAGCTCCGCTTGCACGAAGGCGCAAAACGCTCTGACTACTCTTCATTCATCTCTCGCAAGGGAGCAATCAAAGACTGTGGCAATCGCACAATCACTGTCGAAGAGGGCCTCAAAGATGTCCGACCGTTCATGGTCAGTTTCGTAATTTCTGGCAAACCAATCGACGATCCGATGCTCAAAGACATCATCCAGACTCAGGAAAAGCTCTGCTGGAACTTCGGCCGCAAACGAAAGTCAATTTCAATGGGCGTTTACCGCATGAGCGAAATCAAATGGCCATGCCACTACAAGGCTGTTGATCCGGACAAAACTTCATTCGTTCCGCTCGCTTGTGATTCCCCGATGACTTGCCGCCAGATTCTCACTGAGCATCCAAAAGGAAAGGATTTTGGCTGGATTCTCGAGGGCCTCAAAAAATTCCCGCTCCTTACAGACGATAAAGACGAAGTTCTTTCAATGGCACCAATCATCAACTCGGCGACTTTGGGAGCCGTTCAGGTTGGTGACAAAGATTTGATGGTTGAGCTTACTGGCGACAACATGGAGAACTTGATTCTCGCCGCAAATATCGTTGCATGTGACTTCCACGATGCAGGATACGAAATTCTTCCGGTTAAAGTCGTTCATCCTTACGAAACAGGCTTTGGCAAAGAAATCACTGTTCCGTTCTACTTCCAGAAAGAAGCAAAGGCAACCCTGGCCGCAATCAACAAAAAGCTGGGCAGTGACCTCACAAAAGAGCAGGTTCTCGACGCGCTCAGCCGAATGGACAACGATGTTGTTGCAAAAGACATTCCTGTAAGCGAAAAGACAGCAAAATATTGCGCAGCAAACAAGAGCGACGTTGAATTCACAGTTCAGCCGGCTCCATACCGCAACGACTTCCTCCACGAAGTTGACGTTATCGAAGACGTAATGATTGGCATGAGTCTCGACTACTTCAAGCCACAGAAACCAAACGACTTCACAATCGGCAAACTTTCTGATGTCACATTGTTCAGCCGAAAGACAAAAGAAATCATGGTCGGCTTGGGCTATCAGGAGATGATTTTCAACTATCTCGGCTCAAAACGAGATTATATCGACCGCATGAACATTTCTGCTGACAAAGTAATCGAGATTTTGAACCCGATGAGCGAGAACTATCAGTTCGTTCGCCCGTCAATCATCGCTTCATTGCTCCGTGCAGAAAGTGCCGCTGCAAACGCAATCTTCCCGCACAAGATTTTTGAGATTGGTAAAGTTGCATTCCTTGACGAAAGCGAGAACACAGGCACAAAAACAATCCAGTCACTCGGATTCATGACTGCAGCAAACAACGCAAACTTCAACGACTTGGCTTCTGAAGTCGCCTCTATCCTTTACTTCCTCGATCACAAATATGAGGTCAAAGAAGCAAACGACCCGCGCTTTATCCCAGGCCGTCAGGCAGCAATCATCGTCAAAGGCAAGCAGGTCGGAATCTTCGGTGAAATCCACCCGCAGGTTCTCGAAAACTGGCAGATCGCAGTTCCATGTGTCGCCGGTGAAATTGATATAGAGGAATTAATGTAAATACGCCTTCGCAGCGTAGCTGCTCGGAGACTCGCTAAAAACTCACCTCGTGAGTTTTTACGGCTTCGCCGTCGCTCCCTGCGTTAGGGATTGTAGCCCCGAAGTAGCCGTAGGCTATGAGCGTTAGCGAAGGGCGGAAAGCCCGACCTGCCGAAAGGCAGGTAACGCCCAAAGTCTTCAGGCTCATTCAGAACCACAACAAAAATCCCAACCTTTCAAAAGATGAAACCAAAAGTATACGACAATAAACCCTTAAAAACATTCAATCCACTCGTTGCGTACGCGGGCGTTCTGTTTGGACCGCCTAGTTTCATCACAAATTTTAAATGTTTTGCCACGATTCTTAAAGAATTTTTCTTTCTCCAGTATTTTGAAAAATTCCATATTCTGCACATTCCGGTTGTTCATGTTGACCATCCGCTCGACCAAAAGATTCCGTTTACGCCTTCAAAAGTTTCCGTTTATCTCGACTTTATCAATATGTGGGTTCGCCCGCTGGCAATGCTTGTAAAAAAATTCGGATTCTGGCACGCATCTGTTCTTACAAAAAAGTGGATGTTACGATTCAGAAAACTTTATCAGTGCTGCGGAAAAATTTATCACTTCCGACTTACGACCACAAACCGCCCGAACTACAAAGAAATGCGTGAATTCCGCCAGATTCACGCCCTTGATCCTCATTTCCTGTGCGTTCCAAGTCTTCATGTTTCAACGGTCTTTCTTGCATGGGGTTTCTATCGAAAGATTTTTTCTGAAGAGGCCTTCACCGAAATCGAAAAAACGTTCTGGGAAAAAGAATTATACAATTGCGCTCTCGAAATCACGGAAACTGTTCTGTATGTCAAACAGCATTCGGTAAACTGCATTCCTGCGGCTATTTATCTTGCCACGGCGAATTTCCCGGAACTTGTTAGCACTGAAGATGCCAGAAAATTCATCTCAGGCATGTTCGCTTCACCAGAAGGCTTCTCAAATGAAGATGCAAAACTGATTCGAAATCATATACTTTCAACTTACGAAAACTATTTTGCTGAAGGGGCGAAATCTGAAAACTGGTACGACCCTATCTGGAATTTCCTTTTAACCTACAAATCAACTGCAATTTGACAGTTACGATTTTCTCTGCTATTCTATTAGAATAAACAAAACAACATTGTTTAAAAGTATGAATCTCCGCACTCAACGGAGCTTCTTTATCATCATATCTATATTGGAAGAAAGCCATGCAGTTTTTTGATACTCACGCCCATATCGGGCTCATTTATGAGGACCCGATTGAACAGTTACGCGTTATTCAGCAGGCAAAACAGGCCGGCGTTACGCGTATCGTAAGCATTAATAACAGTCTTCATGATTTCAAGAAAGTCTACCCAAATATCAAATCTATGCCTGGAGTGTATCACGCTGTTGGCGTTGCTCCTGTCGAAGTAATGAATCCTGGGAAAGACTGGATTAAAACAATTGAAGAAGGTCTCAAACTGCCGAATGTAATTGCTGTCGGTGAATGTGGTCTCGACTATTACAAGCAGTTCGGTGACAAGCGAATGCAGACTGAGCTTTTTATCACTCAGCTTGAAATCGCTAAAAAATACGACAAGCCGGTAATCATTCATAGCCGTGAAGCCGGAAAAGATGTTTTCGACATCCTTAAAGAGCGAATTCCGCCGGCTGGAGCAATTTTGCACTGCTACGGTGAAGATGCCGCTTATGCAAAAAAATGTCTCGAAGCAGGCCTTAATGTTTATTTCTCATTCGCTGGAAATTTGACTTACCGCAATGCAAGAAATCTGCATGAAACAGTCCTTAATATTCCGACTGACCGAATGCTGATTGAAACAGAAAGTCCGTTCATGGTTCCGGCAGAATTCCGGGAACGAAAGCGTGCAATGCCGGCATATTTGCCTTCAACAGCCCGCTTCCTTTCAGAAATGCTCGAAATCGATCTTGAGGAATTGAGCAAGATTCTGTGGACTAACAGCTGCAAGATTTTCCGTTTACCAGAGTAATTGGGATTTTCTTTCAGAAAATTCTCTCTTTGCTTTTACCCCGCATCCGTGCGGGGCATTTTTTGAGAAGTTCTATTTATGTCGCTATATCACCCTGTTCAAATCGGCAATCTTTCTCTTCCAGGCAATCTGTTTCTTGCCCCTGTGGCGGGATATTCTGACCGTGCGTTCCGTTCTATATGTGCGGAATGTGGAGCAGATTTTGCATACACAGAAATGGTCAGTTCAGAAGCTCTTACACGCAACAACGAAAAAACTGAAACCCTGATGCGTCGTGCTCCAAATGAATCGGCTTATGCCGTACAGATTTTCGGCGGAAATCCAGAAACAATGGCTCAGGCTGCACGAATCGTTCTGGAAAAAACCAGCTGTGAGTGCATCGACATTAACGGTGGATGCCCTGTTCCAAAAATCATTAAATCAAATGCGGGCAGTGCACTCACTCGTGATCCGGAGCATCTTTTCAAAATCGTAAGTGCCGTTGTCGAATCTGTAAAAAACTATGACGGAAAGCGCCTGAACCGTGCGAACGAAATTGTTCCATATAATACGCAAGTTCCTGTAACTGTGAAATTCCGTCTTGGTTGGGATTCCGAAAGCATTACATGGAAAGAATGTGCAGAAGCCGCAATCAAAGCTGGTGCAAGCGCAGTTACAATGCATGGTCGGACACGCGCCCAGGGATACGAGGGAAAATCTGACTGGAATGCACTGGCAGAACTTGTCAAATTTGTCGCAGAATTATGCGCTGATTCACAAAAAATTCCTGTCTTTGGAAGCGGGGATGCTTTCACTCCTGAAGATGCAAAACGAATGCTCGAAGAAACCGGCGTTGATGCAGTAATGTTTGCCCGTGGAGCGATGGGAAATCCATTTTTATTCACAAAAACTCATGAATTTCTCACGAATGGCACAATAACTGAGCTTCCAGTCGAAAAGAGAATTCAGGCAGGATTCCGGGAACTTGATTTGCTCATTCAGGATTTAGGCGAACTTTCCGCATGCCGCGAAGCAAGAAAAAGATTCTGCGCATACTCAAAAGGTCTGGAAGGCGGTGCCGCACTGCGTAAAGAAATCGTCTCAGCAGAGAGTGCTGCCGATTACAGAGCAATTTTTTCTCAATATTTATAATAAAATCCTCAAAATTTGGATATAAGTAATAGCAGTTTTTGCCGATAATATACTGATAGACTGTGTATGTTTGACACGAACTCTTATTGTGTGATATATTTCTAAGAATTATCTAGAAATAAATTTTTAGCCGAATTATTGGAGTTACAATTGGCAAGAACAAGACATTATAAAAAGATTGAAAAGAATTTGGTCTCGTCTTTTTTGCACGGCTTGCAGCATCTTTGCAATGGCATCGGCAAAATCTTTGTTAAAATTTTCCGGGTATGTGACAGCAAACTCACAATCATGATTGTTCCCCACTCTCAGAGCAAAGTTATCAACTTCCGTACAAATGTCTTCGCACTTGCATTCGGAATCGTACTTGTAGCAGGAATTGTTTCATCTTTCATCTATTTTAAAAAGCAGGATTCCGGCATCCGTGAAGAACTTGCGCGCTCAATGAAAGAAAACCGAGAACTTCTTGCAAGCTTCGATGAGCTCCGCGATGAAAACAACAATGTCCTTCAAACAGCAAAACGATTCCGCTCATCTCTTTCACAGACACTTTCTCTTCTGGGAATCAACCAGTCTAACACAGTGGCAAAAGCAGCCATGTCTGACAGCGATTTAAATTCACTTTTTGATACACAAGACACAGTTGCAGGCTCTACAAAAGAAGCCTCTGATATGCGCCAGCTTTCTTCTTATTTAGAGAGTGCAATTCAGCCAATCGAGCAGATTGGTAAAATGCTCGAAAGTCAGGAAACACTTTTCGCAGACATTCCAAACATTTGGCCAGTTCGAGGCGGCATTGGTCATGTTTCGCAGCCTTTCGGTCAGACAACTCACCCAATCACAGGCAACTGGTACATTCACAAAGGATTGGATATTTCAACATGGAGAAGCGGTGACCCAATTCTTGCAACAGCAAACGGTCAGGTTGTAACAGTAGCTTACGATTCAGGCTTCGGAAATTATGTAATCATCAAACACAAGCACGGAATTTACACCCGATACTGTCACATGGCTTCAACACGAGTCAAAAAAGGACAGTTTGTATCACAGCGAGATGTAATCGGCTATATCGGAAGCACAGGTATTTCAACAGGCCCGCACTTGCATTATGAAGTTCACATCGGTTCAGATGTTGTAGACCCAGCAAAATATGTAAACATTAAGGTCGCCAAATAAACAAATATGGCTTTTTTAGCAGACGATATTTCAATTAATACAATCATCGGTCTTGGCTCGGCAGTTTCTGGAGATGTCCATGCGAACGGTTTTATACGCGTGGACGGAGATATCGACGGAAATCTCGAATCCACCGGTAATATCATCGTCGGCGATAAAGCCCGTATAAACGGAAGCATCACTGCACTTTCTATCGTAATCGGCGGAATCGTTTTAGGTGACATTTACGCACCAAATGGAATCAAGTTGCTTTCATCGTCTGCAGTCATCGGCAATATCACAACCAAAAATCTTGAAATCGAAGAGAATGTAATCTTCCACGGTCATTGTATCGCACTCAAAAATGACGAAGAATTCACGGCAGCAGAAGAGCGTTTCTCAAATGAAATCGGCATCCGAAGCCATGCCGTCAACAAGGCACATTGATGGCTGAAATATCATCAGTAAATTCGCAGCTCAATTCACAGTCACTTTATTTTGCGGCGACCCAGGCAGCTTCACAGCAAATGGCACAGCAGGCAAAAAAAACTGAGAAAAAAGAAAAATCGGCCTTTGCCATGAGCCTGAGTCATAATCAGGAAAAAGCACAGCTCATGTCAGAAGGGCTTCCTGTAGAACTTGCGGGAATGAGTCAGGAAGAAGCAATTGTTTTTCTGAAAGACGAGATGGACATGGCTGGCGATGAGCTAAAAGCCCGTCAGAGTCTTGAAGCGATGGAAAAATATCGCAAAAGAGTCAGCCAGTTCATGAAATTCGTTGTAAAAAACAATTTTGAGTTCATCAGAAAAAAACGCTTCGGCAGAAACAGAAAAGGAAAACCAATAGATCCTTTCTGTCAGATTCAGATTATTGACCAGAAGCTGAACCAGCTGGCAAACGAAATGCTGATTCTTCATGGAGCAAATCTGAATCTTCTTGCAAAAGTAGAAGAAATTAACGGTCTAATCATAGATTTGATGGCGGGGTAACACAATGAGTGATATTTTTGAACAAGATATAAGTGAAAGCGAAGAAGACATTTCAAAACTTGAAGACGCAGATTTTAAAGCCTACGAAGCTGAAGAAGACGAACATTTTGTTTATCCGAAGATTTTATATCTCGCACGACTAGAATATTCAAGCGAGGGCGTTTATGTCACCGTTCCAGAAAAATTTGAAGAATTAAAAGGCGGTGACAGAATCATCATACCGACCCGCTATGGAAAAGACATGGCTCTTGTTTTGGGACGTACCAAAAATCCGGTCGGCTTAAAATCAAGTGACATCGTAAAAGTCGAACGAAAAGCCAACGACGAAGATATCAAAAAATTCAATGAATTTTCTGCAAAAGAAGAAGAAGCTTTCAAAACTTTCAAGGAAAAAGTTGCGGAACACGGACTTGATATGAAGCTCGTAGCAGTCCATTTTCTGCTTGAAGAATCAAAAGCACTCTTTTTCTTCTCAAGCGAGAACCGTGTTGATTTCCGCGAACTCGTCAAGGATTTGGTCAGCGTATTCAAAATGAGAATTGAATTGCGCCAGATTGGCGTGCGCGACGAAAGCCGTATTACTGGAGGTTTGGGCGTTTGCGGAAGACCATATTGCTGTCATTCAGTACGCGACAAATTGCCTCCGGTTTCAATTAAAATGGCAAAAGAACAGAATCTTTCGCTTAATTCAACAAAAATTTCCGGTCAGTGCGGGCGTTTGCTCTGCTGCCTTAGCTACGAATACAACTGGTACGCTGAAGCACGAAAGAAACTCCCAAATGAAGGCCTGCATATTTTCTATGACGGCTCAAATTTCCGAATTACCGATGTAAATCCAATCAAGCAGATTGTGAGAATGTTGAGCGAAGACGGAAGACTGCTTGAAATTCCAGCAAGCAGATTCATAAAAGACGGGGGTAAGTGGCTGATAAAATAAACTCAACTTATAACAACGACAAGTTCATCTGATTTGGCAGTAAATTCGCTTTTATCAAAGCCACCAAAATAGTCAAATTTTGTAAAACCTGCACTGCTTGCATACTGCTCGATTTGATTTTTATTGAGCGGCAAGATTTCGGCATTTTCGGTAACGCAAATTCGCTTTCCATTGCCGGTTTCAAGTTCCTGTTGCAAGACTTTTTTTCCGTCATTTCTGGTCTGAATGCTTGAAAAGAGCCTGACACGGATGCTTTGGCGAACAGGTAATTTTACAGTCGAATCAAAGTTGTACTTTTCAAAATTTGGCAGTGAGATGATTAGCTTGCCCTTTGGAGCGAGAAGTTGCTTGCAATCATAAAAAAGCTTTGCCATAAGCGAAGTGTCGCGGGTAAAGATGATTCTGCCGTTAAGGATAGAAATTATATTGTAGAACCCCTTGCCCAAAAATCTGCACATTTCCAAGCTGGACATCTGGAAAAAGCGGAGTGCCATTAGCTGAGTGCGACGCTTACGGTTTGCGGATTCGAGAAGAGAAGGAATTGTTTCAAGACCTGTTACATCAGCTTCACCTTTTGCAAGAAAATGTTCAAAAGTACCGGCACCACAACTAATGCCCAGGTATTTGACAGGCAAAGCGAAGTCTTTTGTTTCTTCGGCATAGAACTTTTTTAATTCATCGTTCGTAGGGAACAACTCATCATAATATTCTGCAATATTTTCAAGTAATTCCATGATTTAATGATAAGCCTGAAATCTTCAAAATGCAAGCAAAAGTCGAGGTTCAAAACTTTTCTTGTCATTCACGCAAATTAGGGCGATAATATTATAAAGGTCAACTTGTTTATTTTTTGCGGCGACCATCAAAATAGGATTTAATAATGATAGAAACAGATTTCAAGGAAATTCTAGAGAAAATTTCCACACCAATTATGGTTCTTACTTCAGGTAACAAAAAGAATGTAGAAAATTTTTCGACAGATTACACTGTCTGCTTTGAGAATGAAAGTTTCATAAGTACATACGGTGACCTCATAAAAATAGGACTCACCGCAGCTGAATGTGAAGAAAAACTCACAAAAGGAATAGATTGGATTGCACTTGCAATCGACAGCATTGAATCAGGTGAAGAAAGAGAAAACACTTTCTTTTCACAGATTCGCTCAACATGGCTTCGTGTTCACATCAACTCAACACAGAGCGGTTACCTTATAATCGCAGTTGTAAACATTGATAAAGACAAAGACCGCGAGCAGCAGCTTTTGCGTCAGAATTTAAGATTTGCGGCCCTCACGGACGAACTTTCGGCATCACGCGAAGACCTTAAAAAGCAGCTCGAACGCATTAATTTCCTGAACGAACAGCTTGAATTTACGGCTTATCACGATGCCATGACAGGCCTTTCCAATCGACAGAAATTCAAGATGGATTTCGAAAAATGGAACAAAGAATGTAAGGCAAATGAAGAAAAATTCGGTCTGATTCTGCTCGATCTGGACAACATGAAACTCATAAACGATGCACAGGGGCATTCGGAAGGCGACGATTTAATCTGTCACGCCGCAGAAATTCTCAAACGCTTCAAAAAGGAATTTTTCAAAGTCTACCGTTACGGCGGCGATGAATTCATCGTCATGATGAAGAAAATCAACTCGCAGGACACAATTCTGAATGCGGGCGACATGCTTCTTGAAGTAATGAACGAAGAAGGCATTGATTTTTCGGGCGGAATTGCGATTTACCCTGATGACGGCGACAATTACGATGATTTGCTCAAATACGCTGACATGGCAATGTACGAAGCAAAACGCAAAGGTAAGAACGATTTGAGCTTCTTCCAGTCAGTCATGCGCGAAAGATTCATGGAAAAAGTCTCTATCCAAAGCAAGTTAAATCAGGCGGTTTCAGAAGAGCTTTTCCAGCTTTACTACCAGCCGCAATTTGATGTCGCGACAAACAAACTTCGTGGATTTGAGGCACTTCTGCGCTGGTACGATGAAGATACTGGCTGGATAAACCCGGAACAGTTCATCCCAATCGCCGAAGAAACAAAACTCGTTATCCCGCTTGGTGACTGGATTCTGGAAACAGCAATTTCTACGCTCAAAGACTGGATTCAAAAGTACAATTTTGACGGCATTATGAGCGTAAATGTATCGCCGATTCAGCTCAAAAAACCGACATTCATTTTTGATTTAATGCAGCTCATCAAAAAGTATGATATCCCGACCGCAAATCTTGAAATTGAGATTACAGAAGGCGTTTTCATCGACAACAAGAGCGAAGTCATCATGCTGCTTCATCAAATCCGTGATATGGGAATCGGTCTTTCGCTCGATGACTTTGGAACCGGCTATTCAAGTCTCAGCTATTTGCAGATGCTCCCGATTACCACGCTCAAAATCGACAAATCTTTCATCGCTAACATCACTGACCGAGGCGGCGTTGAGGCAAACATTACCGACTCAATCATCTCTATGGTTACAAAAATGGGACTGGACACAATTGCAGAAGGAGTTGAACGCACAGAACAGCTCGATGTTTTGAAACAAATCAACTGTAAAAATATTCAGGGATTCTTGAAGGGAAAGCCAATGCCCAAAGAAATGTGCGAAAAAATCCTCAACGGTAATTACGATTTGGCCGACCATTTATAATTGGGGGCTACCGTGCTTCGCACGGTCGGGTGTTACGCATTTCCGCTTAACGCTCCATTGCCTTCGGCAACGCTTCGCGATGCTCCATACCCTAGCCCTTTTGAACGGAGGAATTTTTTATGAAAAAAATCATTAATCAGCGTAATCTGTGTAAGCTGTGTTTTTTCTTTCTTCTGACTTTTGACGCGAATGCCCAGGACAGCGAAAAATTACTCCGTTTCAAATACAAAACCGGCGACAACTATCGTGTGCTTTCAACGGTCAATGAAACCGTCAAAGTAAACGGCAGATTGAACCATGTCGCAGAAATCGTAAACCGCGTTTCAGCACACATCACTGATGTCGATGAAAATGGACGCGGATTAAACGAAGCGACTTTTATGACGACAGAAAATTCAACATCAACAAGTGCAAAAGGCACGCTCACTTACGGCAATGAATACGAGAGCAAATACTGGCGAGATGCGAAAGGCGTCTACGAAATCGGAAAGCAGTATTTTATGCCTGTTGTCCGTGATGTCCCATGCCTGCCAGAAAAAGCCGTAAAACCAGGTGATACATGGACTGCAAACGGTCATGAAGCTCACGATTTGAGACGCTCTTTTGCAAATGAAGAACCTTACATTGTGCCCTTTACTGCGACCTATAAATATATTCGCGATGAGCAGGGTGTTTCATCAGATTCAAAACACGAAAAAAAGACATTTCAGGTTCTTTCTGTAAAATACACGATGTCATTCGAAAGTCCAATTCCTGAAAACGCATGGTCTCTCGATGATTTTCCTGTCACCACGATGGGTTTTTCTAATCAGACACTCTGGTGGGACAATGAAAAAGGACAGATTGACCATTATACCGAAGATTTTAGAATCGTAATGGAAACCTATCTCGGCAATCAGTATGATTTCACAGGAAGGGCACACGCTGAAGTAACAGACTTTGAACGAAGCGCAACCGATGAAAATCTCTCCGTCGTGCTTGAAAAAGTGAAGGTTCTTGAGCTTGAAGATGTTTCCGTCACAAAAAGCGAAAAAGGCCTTACAATTGCACTCGAAAACATTCAGTTTAAGCCGAATTCTGCAGTTCTTATGGATTCAGAAAAAGCTAAACTCAAAAAGATTGCTAAAATCATTGAAGATTTCCCGAACGACCTTCTGATTTCAGGCCACACAGCCCTTTCCGGCACACCTGAAAGCTGTCAGGTTCTAAGTGAAGAGCGGGCAGATTCTGTTGCGCAATATCTGATTAAAACCGGCGTTCGTGACAAATATCACATCTTCACACAGGGATTCGGTTCACGCGTTCCACTCGCCTCAAATTCCACCCCTGAAGGAATGGCCAAAAACCGTCGCGTTGAAATCACGATTCTCGATAAATAATTTCTCAAAAATTTCGATTTTTTTCCTTCAAGATTGCCGAAATGTGATTTTCTTTTGCTATATATAGTCAGAGGAAAAAATGGAAAAAAATGAAAAGATTTCTTTTGACGGCGAAGGTGTTTCCGAAGGCACTGAACTTTTTGATGCAGACAATGCGGTAAAAGCAGCGCAAAACGGCTTTCATGTGAGCTATCTGTTTCCATGGCAAAGAATTGTTATCGCAAATATTCTTGATGGAGAAGCAGCCCTCAAAGCAGACAAAGAATTTTCGGAAAATCATGACGATGATGATTTGTATCGCGGGAGGCAGATTGTGCTGCTTCCGACCGGTGCCGGTAAGTCAATGTGCTTTCTGGTGCCGGCTCTGCTTCTTGAAGGGGCAAGCCTTGTAATTTATCCGCTTCTGGCCTTAATGAGCGATCAAAAACGACGCATGGAAGACGCAGGAATAAAGTGCGTTGTTTTTAAGGGCGGCCAAACAAAAGAAGAGCGTGAGGAAAATTTCAAAAGCCTTGAAGATAAGGAAAATCCGGCACGCGTGATTATCGCTAATCCCGAAGTCCTGAGCGGCGAAAATCTGCTTAACCGGCTGTCAAAAATCAAAATTTCTCATATCGCAATTGATGAGGCTCACTGTGTCTCAGAATGGGGAGATTCTTTCAGACCGTCATACCTGGAACTTGGCCGAATCATAAAAACGCTTGGCTGCAAGCTGATTACCGCATTCACTGCAACAGCAAGCAAACCCGTTCTTGACCGAATCGGTGAAATCCTTTTTGACGGGAATTATCATCTCGTTCAAGGAGCAAGCGACAGGGCAAACATTCACTACGAAGTAAAATATGCCTACGCGAAGAAAAAAGCCGCCCTGGAAGCCGCACTCACAATGAAAAAACCGCTGATAATTTTTTGCGGAACCCGAAGACGCACCGAAGAAATGGCTCATCTGTGCTCGGCATATTTTGGACTAGATAAAATCCGATTTTATCATGCAGGGCTTTCAAAAGAAGAAAAAATTGCCGTTGAAGAGTGGTTTTTCAATTCAAAAGACGGAATTTTAGCGGCGACTTGTGCGTACGGAATGGGCGTGGACAAGTCAGATATTGCAAGCGTGGTTCATTTAGATGCCCCTGAACATCTGGAGAATTTTGTTCAGGAAGCTGGACGGGCAGGACGAAACGGCGATAATGTCAATTCTCTTTTGATTTGGAATCATGCAGATGAAATCAGATGGCGGCAGGCAAGTGAAGGAAGCCGGGAGCGGGCTTTGGGTGACTTCGCACTGAGCAAAACTTGCCGCCGACAGATGATTTTGGACTATCTTGGCGGCGAACAGGCTGTATGTTCTGGGTGCGACATTTGCGACGCAGCACAGAAAGGCACAAAAATCGACTACAAAGCATGGGATGCGGAACTTGCATTCAATTTTATCAGAAAAAACCGGCGGCTCTATACAAGGGAAGAAACCGTCAAAGAACTTACAGAAATCTGCAATCGTAAGAAACTGGGGATTTTTGGAATCAATGTGTGGGAAGCAAAAGACATATCTGAAATTCTGGCTCAACTCTTCTCGGAACAGCGGATAAGAATCTGCGGAACCTTCTGGAAAGGCCGGCTAGACATAATAAAGTCACAAAAGAAGCAAAAATCCCTCTATTCTCTTATTCCTCATCGCCACCTGCATCGTCTCCACCGCCTTCGGCAGCATTTTCTGCGGGTGCAGGAGCTGGTGCAACAAATGTTTTCTTAGGCTTGCCAGCTTTAGGCTTTTTTCGGTATCGCACGACATAAGCGCAAAAATCCATAAAGAGGAACATAATCACGGCTGTAACAATCACGCGCTTGTCAGAGAGAACTGCTTTTATAACTGGAACGAAATCATTAGTACTCATCATATAATCGATTATCGGCAAAAAAAGCAGGATTCTTGCTAAAGTCTTCGGAAAAAGTGTAAAATCACTCACCAATGGACAGTCTGATTGTAAATCAAAAAGAATACAAAATCACTCAGGAAGACCGCCAGAAATGCTTTATCGAGGACAAAGAAAATTCCCGGATTCTGTTCATCTTCGATCATGCGACATGGGGGCAAATTCAGCCTGTTGAATCAGCCTATGTATGCGGTTCGTTTAATTCGTGGCAGGAAAATGAAGATTTCAAAATGCACTACTCACCAGAGCTTAACCTTCATTACCTTGCAGTTGATTTTTCAAAAGTCAGCATAATCGGAAATTCGGGCTACCCGGAATACAAATTCTGCATAAATCATGAATTCATCTGGTTGCAGGGCATCAACTTTATCCCGCCGGGCTACGCTTTTTTCAGCAGCGACAGAAATCTCGTCATAGTCCATGAAGGTGAAGATTTAAGCGAAGTCATAAAAGAAAGCAATATCGGTGAGACAATAAAATCACTTTCCGATTTTGACTTGAACACTCGCGAAGGTCAGGAAGAAATCTCAAATTTCAGGCTCGTTCCCGGCACAAAAAAACTTTTCCGGTGCTTTCATCCATTTTACTCAACAGGCGGAAGAAGCAACCGTTATGAGACAGAAAAAACACGAATCGAACTGGTTCAAAAACTTTGTGAAGAAGAAGGCATAAAGTCCGACATTAACCTTACTGACGACTACACCATTTATGCAGGCGAAGACATTCACTGGTATGACGGTACAAGCGGCAAGGTAACTATTCCTGATTTTTATCAGAAAATGCTCGATTCAAACAGCGTATGCAATGTAATGTCGGCCTCTGAAGTCGTTCCATACTACGATTATGTTTACACAAAACCGCGTGGTGAGCTTTTCGGTGAATGGGTTCAGAATGTCGTGTATTTTATAATCGATGATGCACACGAAGCCCCGTTTTCGATTCATTGTGCGATTGGTACGGACAGAACCGGCGTTTTCAGTGCATTGCTAGGCGGACTTTGTGGCGCAACTTGGAACGAAGTCGCAGAAGATTATCAAAAAACAAACCGGATGGGCATAAACGAGTACCGCTCAAAGGCACTTCTGGCTCAGGCATTTCAAAATCTGCTCCAAACCGAAGATGTCTCAAAAATCCCAGATTTTCAAAAAGCTTTGTGGGATTATTTCACGACCACTCCCCTTCACGGAAAACCAATTCTCACCGAAGAAGAGATTCGTAAGATAATTTTAAAACTAGATTGAGAAATTATCGTCTTTATGCTACATTTTCTGCATGGTAGGAATTGTAGATTACAACGCGGGCAACATCAAAAGTGTAGAGCGCGCACTGGCTTTCTTGAAGGCTGATTATGTTCTTTCAAAGAATCCATGCGATTTGGAAAAATGTGACAGACTGATTTTTCCTGGCGTAGGTGAAGCAAAATACGCTATGGAACAGTTAAAGCTCACTGGTTTCGACACCTTCTTAAAAGACTGGGCACAGGCAGGCAAACCTCTTGTAGGAATCTGTCTTGGTTCTCAGATTATTTTTGAACATTCCGAAGAAGGCGATGTTGACTGTCTGGGCCTTCTCAAGGGCACAATCCGCCATTTTGACAGCGTATGGAAAGAAAATTCCCATTCACTCAAAGTGCCTCACATGGGCTGGAATAATCTTGAATATGTAAACGGCTCTACCCCGCTTTTAGACGGAGTTGACCCAAAATCAGATTTTTATTTCGTACACTCATACCTCATTCAGCCGAGCGATGAAAGCATTGTAAAAGCTTATGCCGACTACGGCTGCAAAGTTCCTGCCTGTGTAAGCCAGGGAAGCATCACCGCATTCCAGTTCCACCCAGAAAAGAGCGGAAGAGCAGGCCTGAAGATTTTGGAGAATTACATCGGGGGCGTGAAATGCTAAAAAAACGAATCATTGTCTGTCTGGATGTTAAGGACGGACGAACTACTAAAGGCGTTAAATTTCAGAATAATGTTGATATCGGCGACCCGGTTGAAATGGCAAAAAAGTATTATGAGCAGGGCGTTGACGAGCTTGTTTTTTATGACATCATGGCAAGCGCACGCGGACGAGGCCCGATTCTCGACCTGATTTCACGCGTAGCAGAACAGGTTTTCATTCCATTCTGTGTTGGTGGCGGAATCGGCTCAATCGAAGACATTCGCTCAACAATTCTTGCAGGTGCCGAAAAAATCAGCCTGAACTCTCAGGCGGTCAAAAATCCCGACCTCATTCGTGAAGGCGCAAGAGTCTTCGGAAACCAGTGCATTGTTCTTGGAATGGATGCCGCAAAAGACAGCGAAATGCCGAGCGGCTACCGTGTTTACATCAACGGCGGACGCGTAAAAACCGACCTTGACGCTCTCGAATGGGCAAAAAAAGCCGTTTCGCTCGGTGCTGGTGAAATCGTTCTCAATTCAATTGATGCGGACGGTGTTCGGCAAGGATACGAGCTTAATGTCACCCGCATGATTGCCGAAAATGTGAGCGTTCCTGTAATCGCTTCGGGTGGCGGCGGCACTCCACAGCATCTGGCCGATGTCCTTACAAACGGCAAAGCTGATGCCGCTCTAATCGCGAGTATGGTTCACTCAATGGGTTATACCGTTGACGGAATCAAGCGTGATTTGTCAAATCTCGGTGTACCGGTAAGATTATAAAAACCCATAAAAAAAGAGGTGTCCAGAAAGCCATGTGCATTCCGAACACCTCTTTTATTTTTAAAGAAATTCCTTAGTTCAACTGAAATTCTTCCATTGCCTGTGTTTCATCCATTCCCGCAGCAAGTTTCGGGATTGAAATCAGCACACTGTCAGTCTTCAGCGGAATCTTGAAGGTATAGACCTTATCAATTTTGCCGTCAAATGACTGAACCTTTACTTTCAGTGTTTGCCCTTTGATGACGAACTTGTCGCGGTCACCTTTCATGAATTCCGACGGTTTGCTGTTGTTAACCGTTACAGTCATGCCTTTAATTGCATTGTATGAGCCGTCTTCTGCAGCATGATTGTCAATCAAAACCGTGTGGCTTCTTCCTGAAACAAACATGATTATAGCAAGAAGAATATAAATCACAATGATGACGCTTCTTACAACAAGCGAGCGTTTTTTACTGTTAGAAATCAACTGCAAATTCATTATGCGTTTCCTCCTGCCGCAGCCTGTCTGAGTGATTCACGGGCTTTTTCGGCCTTTCTGTGCGTTCTCCATGCGTGGATTATCAATGCGAAAGCGATTGCACCATAGCCGATGAACTGTCTGAAATATTCACCGATATTAGCGTTTCCGAAAAGATTCTGTCCGGCTCTTGGAACGACAATGTACATCAAATGAAGAAGAACAACGCCTGCAAAACAGTTTTTGATGCTCGCTTTTGAAGCCGAAGCACCGCCGACCAAAATTGCCGCAGCAGCAAAAAATCCGGTCTGGTCATGCGCATTATAAGTCTGCATGTTTCCCATGTTCTGCAAGAAGATAATTTGTCCAATACAGGCAAATGCAGTTGAAATTACGATTGAAATGATTCGTGTGCGTTCAACCGGAATTCCAGCAGAATTTGATACAGCCTGATTCTGACCGACAGCCCTCATATCCTGACCAAGCTTTGTCTTTCTGAACCAGATGATGATAAAGCAAAGCCCGATGATAACAAGATAGCTTGACATCGGGACAGAAAGTGAGCCGATTTTGAGCATGAGAATGTTATCAAGACTCTGACGAACAGGATCAAGGTTCAGCGTGTTTCTGACTCCATAACCGCGTGAAAGAGCGATTGCCTTGTTGTGAAGCGGAATAAGTGAACCGAAGAGATAGAGAACGATGAACTGATAGATTCCGTTAAAGAAGAATCCGATGATGTAACTTGTGACCATCTCGCGGCCTCGTGCCTTGTTCAAAATGTTGCCCGCAATGCAGCCAAGAAGAATCGAAATTGGAAGACCGACGAGAGCAGCAAAGATAAGTCCCTGCATGCCTGCAATTCCCCAGTCCATTGCGAAAATAAGTCCAATCTGACCGGCCATTGCACCCAAGACCATACCGAAGTTGATTCCCATACCCGCCATGATTGGAAGAATCAGCGAGAATACAAGGAATGCGTTTCGGGCGATTCGGTTCAAAAGTTCCTGAACAATAAACTGACCTGAATACTGCGACAACGGAATTGATACGATTGTGAGTGCAAGGAAAATCTCCGCAACCAGATAATCAGCCATCGCACTTTTTAATTCTTTTGGTTTAAGTGATTTTATTGAGTTCATCGTGTTGCTCCTGTTTTTCGAGTCAAAGCATAAAGAATCATGCCGTTTGAAAGAACGATACGAATTACTTCCGACATATCAGTTTGCAATACGCTGTTGATAACCGAAGGCGTGAGTGTAAGAATTCCCTGGAAAAGAATTGTTCCGATTATGACATTTGCGATTGAGACTTTGTTGATTGAAGCACCGCCAATGAGGACAGCCGCAACAGCAGGGAAAGCCATGTAAAGAGGAGCCTGATAAAGCTGGATAAATCCGTAACTCTGCTGATACATGAGGATTCCGATTGCACCAGTTACTGTTGAAACGATTACGCTGATTGTCCTCATCTTGTTGATGTTGATACCGCTTGAACGGGCATAATCCGGGTTTGATCCAACCGCCGTGATTGCAGTTCCAGTTTTGCTTCGCATGAAGAGCCACATGAGGAAGCTGCAGAGTGCACAGAACAAAATCATACCAGTCGGGAACTCAAAATCACCAATTTTAATCATAAGGAAATTGCTGAACTGCTTGACCCAATAACCGTCAAGAGTGATTGTTGTTCGCAAACCTTTTCCTTCATAGCCCCAAACCATGTTCACGCTCGTATAAGGCAGAATAAGCCACATGATTGACATGAACATGACGGCCGCAAATCCGACATAAAGAGCAATTGTCATTTCTTCGCCACGAACGCGGTTCAAAAGAAGACTGTAAAGCCAGCCGAAAAGAACACCGAACGGCACAGAAATAGCGATTGCGCCAAAAATACCTGCCCAGCCAGTCAGGCCAAACTGCATCGCAAGAGTTGAGCCTAAAAGACCACTGATTACGCCAAGTGAAAGACCAAAATTCAAGCCAGCTCCAGAAAGAATCATCGGCACCATAGCAAGTGTCAGAAGTTCATTCTGGCCAAATCGGTTGCAGATATCCTTGAGGGTTGCCGACATTGAAACGCCCACGAAAGGAGCGGCAATAAAAAGCACCAAAAGAAATCCTGCAATAATGAGACGCGGCAGACCGAATTCACGCAGGCTTTCACGAATTTTTTCGCGTTTTGAATCATTTATTTGAATCATTTTCTGCTCCTTCTGTAATGCCCGACATCAGCAGGGCAAATTTTTCAGGTGCTTCACGCGGCGAAAGGACACCTGCAATCTTTCCGCCTGTGACAATCGCAACACGGTCACAAACAGAACGAAGTTCTTCAAGTTCGCTTGAAACCATTACGATTGTCGTTCCCATCTGCCTGTTGTACCTTCTGAGCGTATCAAGAACGATAGCCTTCGCTCCGACATCAATTCCACGAGTCGGCTCCGAAACAAAAAGAAGCCTTGGATTGAGGGAGAATGCCTTGGCGAGACAAACTTTCTGCTGATTACCGCCCGAAAGTTCCTTTGCCTTTTGCTTTGCACCAGTACACTTTATCGCAAGCATTTCAATGTAGCGTTCTGCATTCTTTTTCATTGCCTTTTCATCACGCAATTTGAAAAGTCCGCCCAAATAAGGCTTTAAATACTCACCGTTGACCTGCATTGCCGAAAAACAAATGTTCCAGTCAAGGCTTTCGTCAAGCAAAAGACCAACACCGCGCCTATCCTCAGAAACGAAAGCAAGGCCTTTTTTAAGCACGGCAGCGGCATCATTGAGAGGAACTTCAGCGTCCTCAAAAACGACTTTTCCACCAGCTGCAGAAAGTCCCATGATTCCGTTTGGAATTCCAAGCTTTCCCTGACCCGCAAGACCGCCGATTCCAAAAATCTCGCCCTTTCTGACCTTAAAATTTACATCGCGTACGGTTTCACCGGGCATATCGACCCACAAATGCTCAACCGAAAGCACATAATCTTCAGGAAGCGTAGTTTTTTCAGCGGCATTAAGTTCTGCCTGTTTTTTCAGATGCTCTGCGGTTACTGTACGACCGACCATTGAAGCCGCAATATCAGAAACATTTGTCTCAGAAGTTGCAATGTCACGGATAGTTTTTCCGTCACGTAGCGTTACAACGCGGTCACAAATCTTCATGATTTCGTGCAGTCGGTGTGAAATAAAGATGACTGCAATTCCCGAAGCGGCAAGTTCTTTAATCGCCTTCAAGAGAATGTCTGCTTCTGATTCGGTTAAGACGGCTGTCGGTTCATCAAAAACAAGAATCCGAACATTGTCTCTGTCAATCTCGCGCGCAATTTCTGTGAACTGCTTGTGTCCGACCGGCATTTCAGAAACCTTCATTGACGGATCAATTTCAACACCGAGACGATTAATTGCCTTTTCGGCACGCTTTTTCATTGAAACATGGTCAAGAACGCTCATTCGCTGACCAAAAATGTCAACCATCGGATTATTCTTTGTAAGTTCGCGGTTGAGCATGATGTTTTCTGTGGTAGTGAAGCCCGGAATAAGAGAGAATTCCTGATGAACCATACCGATTCCAGCATCAAGTGCATCAAATGGACTTGAAAATTGAACTTCTTTTCCTTCGAGCTGAATGCTTCCGCCATAACCGCCAGTCGAAGCGATTACAGGCATTCCAAATAAAATGCTCATCAAAGTGGTCTTGCCCGCACCGTTTTCTCCGACAAGACCCAAAATTTCGCCTGAATGCAGATCAAATGAAACATCTTCCAAAACGACTGTGCCTGCAAAATCTTTTGTTACGCTCTTCAAACGCAACAATGGAGTTTCTTCTTTCATTGTAAAATAAGAATTGGTGGCCGAATCTGCTAAAGCCACCAATAAAAAAGAGAAGTCATTCGCAACGCCAGAGGCAAATGCACAGACTCAATGACTATTTATTAAAATCGATTATTTTGTGAACTTAATCTTGAAGTATTTCTCTGGAACCTCAAGTTCTGTTGTCTTGAGGAAGCCCTGTCCAAGAATGTATGTGTCCATGTAGATAAGAATCTGATTCTTTGCACGAACGCCTGTGCTCTGATCAATGTAGTAACCACCGTTCCAGTTAGCCTCTGGAGTGAACTCTCCGAGAGCCTTGAACAAATCAGCGCTTGAATCTTTGCTTGCAGTTCCTTCAATAACTCGTTTTGCAAATTCACCCAAACCAGCACTTACAGAGAAACCGTAGCTGAATGCCCAGGTTCCGAATTTGCCAGCACCACCGTGCTCACTAACAACCTGCTCAACTTTTCTGAGGATTTTTGGGAAATCACCAGCTTCTTCAGTCAAGTCAATTCCGAATGCTCCAGGATAACCCATGAGTGGAGAAGGCAAATCAGCCTCAACAAAGAATCCGCCGTACTGTGAGAGCTGTTTCAAAAGTGGCTCTGTGTGTGCGTCGTTTGTACAGAAGAATGCAGTATCTTTTCCGTATTTTTCAACCCACTGAGGAACTTTCTCAAGGATGAACTGCTGTGCACCAGCAACACCGACATCGCTTGTTGGATCAGGAGCAGTCTCGAAAACGAACTGAATTCCCAAATCTGCACAAGCCTGTTCCATGATGTTTCGGCGCAAGCCCAAAGATTCATAAGACATGTGGCGTGGGAAAGAAATGTGAACGAAAGTCTTTGCACCAAGCTGTTTTGCAGCCCAAACGATTGTGTAACCGCGAGACATGAAATCTGCGCTTACAGCCAAATCTGCTGACTTCTGGATAACAAGTGGATCTTCATGTGGCTCACCAGTAAAGCAAAGAATGTCCGGGTGAGCTTCTTTGATTCGGCGGAAAGCTTCTGCTGTTCCAGGAACACCCTGGTTTACAACAACGGCCTTCATTTTTGGGTCATCTGCAAGTGCAACAATCTGAGAAATTGTTGTTTCCTGCTGAGACATGAAATCATCCGGGTAAGTGATGTGCTGAATCATGCCACCGTCTTTTACGGCACCGTAGCGGCGGATAAGCTCTTCTGCACCACGCAAGTCATCCTCTGACTGCGAAACTGTTCCTGTTACGACTCCGATGTGGAAATCGCTTTCTGCTTTTGTATCAGCTGCTTTTTTATTACAGCCAATCAAAACGAGAGATGCAGCACAAACAAGGGCTGCAAGTTTTGTAACTTTTTTCATCAAGATGCTCCTGACTTTATGAATTCGCTACGGAAATATTAAAATTTTCGTAACAAAAAATTATATCACATTGTTAAAAAGCATTTCAATAATTATGAATAACAGAAAGAATCTTTTTCCGACATTTTAGGATTTTTCCGTATTCGCTTTAAGTCATCAAATATCGTGCACGCATCGGCATACTTCTTAACATGAAACCGAAAATCTGTTACTATATATAGAAAATAGGAAGAATTATGACTATCTCACAAATATTGAACGAATCACGCAAAATCGTTATCAAAATAGGCTCAAACACACTCGCAAAAGAAGACGGAACTCAAAACACCGAATTCATGCATTCTTTTGCCCGTCAGTGCAAAAATCTCATCTCTAAGGGCAAACAAATTGTCGTTGTCTCTTCTGGAGCGCAGGTTTCCGGGGTTTCAACGATTTCAGGCTGGTCTCATAAAAAGGACATCCATTATAAACAGGCACTCGCTTCAATCGGACAGGTTGAGCTAATGAGCCAGTGGCGCAAGGCTTTTGCGGAACAGGATTTGCACATCGGTCAGCTTTTGCTCACAAAAGACGATTTTGAAGACAATCACCGCTCGCTCAATATCCGCAACACGCTTTTTACTTTGATTGACGAAGGCGTAGTTCCAATCATTAATGAAAATGACTCTGTTGCAATCGAAGAATTCACAATCGGTGACAACGACAACCTTTCGGCTCTCACAGCCATTTTGTGGAGCGCGGATTTACTCATACTGTTCAGCGACATCGAAGGAATCTTCACGGACAATCCAAAAACAAATCCAAACGCAGAACTCATCGAATCCGTAAAATCAATTTCTGAGCTCCGCAAAAAAATCACAATCGGTGAAACAAACGCATTCGGCACAGGCGGAATCGAAACCAAAATTCAGGCCGCAACCAAAACCACAAGCTATGGAATCCCGATGATTCTGGCAAACGGCGGAATCGAAAATGTTCTGGACAAACTTGTGGACGGAAGTGCCCGCGGAACGCTCTTTTTGGCTGACTAAAAATCCCGGAACAAACCGGCAAATGCAATAAGTTTTCTATATTTTGGAGTAGATTATGACAATATCTTGTATTGGAACTGGTGCAATGGGCGGTGCAATTATGCGCGCTGTCTGCAAGAAATTTGATGTAAAACAAATCAAAGTAACAGATAAAAATGCCGAAGCAGGTAAAAAATTTGCCGCTGAAAACGGCTGTACTTTCGTCAAAACAAACAAAGACGCTCTCAAAGCAAAATTCATTTTCCTGGCAGTTAAGCCTCAGTTTTTGGGCGATGTTTTTGATGAAATAAAAGAAGAAATCGGTGCTGAGTCCGTAATCATTTCAATGGCTGCAGGCGTTAAAATCGAAAAGCTTCAGTCATTCGCTCCAAAGGCACGCTTCGTACGAATGATGCCGAATGTCTGTGCGCAAATTGGCGAAGCAATGACCGCAATCACCTGCAATGACGACATAACAGAACAGGAACTTTCTTATGTAAAAGACATTTTGAGCGCGGCAGGCAAAGTTGAAGAAGTTCCCGAAAAGCTCATGGACTGTGTTACTGCTGTAAGCGGTTCAGGACCGGCTTTCGTGTTCATGTTCATTGAGGCACTCGCTGATGCCGCCGTACGCTGCGGAATGCCACGCGCCCAGGCCTACACTTACGCAGCCCAGACAGTCTACGGTTCAGCGGGAATGGTCTTGCAGTCAGGTACACACCCGGCAGTCCTCAAAGACATGGTTTGCTCTCCGGCCGGCACAACGATTGAAGGAGTCGCCGCATTGGAAAAAAACAATTTCCGTAATGCAGTGATTGAAGCCGTAACTGCCGCAAACAGCCGTTCAATTGCACTTGGAAAATAAAAGCCGCACAGCCTTGTAGCACCTGCGAAGCAGTTCCGAAGCAGAGCGAAGGAATGAGGGTGACCGAAGTGCGAAAAGGCGTCAGACAGTTAATTTTGCGCCATAAATGGACTTTTTTGAATTAAATGCCTTTTTGAATCTTTCTCAAACGCTTCATTTTGCCCACACGGCCGAAAAAGTGAACCTTAGTCCGTCCGCATTGAGCCGATTGATTTCGCGCCTCGAAGATGAGACAGGCACAGTCCTTCTCGAACGCAACAACCGCGAAGTAAAACTAACGCCGCAAGGTGCCGATTTTGCCCGTTTTGCCAAAAAATGCCTCGAAGAGCAGGAAGACATCTTCAATTCATTCAAATCGTCCGGTGACGAAGTTTCGGGCTCGCTCCATGTCTACGCTTCGGTCACGGCCTGCTATTCAATCATGCCGCCGTTTTTAAAAGAACTTTCCGAAAAATACCCAAAAGTTCACCTCGAAATAGAAACCGGTGACCCAGCCGGTGCCGTGAATGCTGTCAAGGAAGGCCGTGCTGAACTTGCCGTAGCCGCCATTCCAGAAAGCGGACTTTCAGGCTTCGACACAATTCCTGTCCGCCGAACGCCTCTCGTCTTTGCGGCAAACATCGGCGGTGCGTATGAAAATGCCGCCGGAAGCCCGCAGGATATCGTTTCTTCAGTACCGCTGATTTTACCAAAAACCGGCCTTGCCCGCGAACGATTTGACACCTGGATTGAAAGCCGCAATGTAAAGCCCATGATAGCCGCCGAAACCGAAGGCAACGAAGCCATCATGGCATTGGTTCAGCTTGGAATTGGAATCGGCTTAATTCCGCACATCGTACTCACAAACGGCCCGTACAACCAAGGCTTCACCTGTCTTTCCGCAGGCAACGCGCTAGGCTACTACGAAGTCGGCTTCATCCAAAAGAAAGAAATTTCCGGCAGCGAATCCCTCAAACGAATCCGCCGGGCAGTGAACGAGATATTGGACAAAATGCGGTAGGGGAAAATATACAAAGCAAAAAAAACGCTCACGATTCAGCAAATCACTGAAAAGTGAGCGTTTTTGTTTTTGCGGTAGGGATGCGTCGCAACTTTGTTGCTTAGCCCGACGGCACGAATGTGCCGTACCGCCCTATTATTTTACTTCGCTGTCGTCAACGATAACTTTCTTCAAGTGCCAGATGTCGCGGACATAATCCTCGATTGTACGGTCACTAGAGAATTTACCAGCGTTGGCGATGTTGATGAGAGCCTTCTTTGCCCAGCCTTTTTTGTCCATGTAAGCTTTTGCAAGCTCTTCCTGTGCCTTACAGTATTTGTCGAAATCTGCAAGAACATAGTAAACATCTGGACGCTGACCTTCAACACCGTAAACAAGTGAATCATGCAATTCCTTGAAAATCTGGCGGCTTGGGTCGTAAGTGCCATCGATAAGCTGCTCGACAACTTTTTCGAGGCGTGGGTTGCGCTCAAGATACTGCTGCGGGTTGTATGAGTGCTCTTCTTCCATTTTGAGGATTTCTGGAGTTGTGAGACCGAATACGAATCCGTTCTCTTTTCCAGCTTCCTCGAAAATCTCGATGTTAGCACCGTCAAGTGTACCCATTGTGAGTGCACCGTTGACCATGAACTTCATGTTTGAAGTACCAGAAGCTTCCTTACCTGCTGTAGAAATCTGCTCTGAGACATCTGCTGCCGGGAAAATCTTTTCTGCTACAGAAACACGGTAGTTCTCGATGAATACGACGCGGAGTTTTCCACCGATTCGGCGGTCGTTATTTACGCGCTCAGCAACTGTATTAATGAGTTTGATGATTGACTTTGCACGGCGGTAGCCAGAAGCTGCCTTTGCACCGAAGATGAAAGTTCGGTTTGGTGCATTGTATGTCGGGTCCTCAATGATTCGGTTGTAGAGATACATGATGTGCAGAATGTTGAGAAGCTGTCGTTTGTACTCGTGAAGTCGTTTAACCTGAACATCAAAGATTGAATCCGGGTCAAGGAATTCGTTCTGTTTGTGCTTGAGGTAATCAACCAAAGCCTCTTTGTTGTGGCGTTTGATTGTGATGAGTTCTTCGAGTGAAGCGTCATCATCAGCGAATTTCTCAAGTTCCTTGAGTTTTGTCAAATCTTTTTCCCAGCCGTGACCGATTCGTTTTGTAATGAAGTCAGAAAGCTCTGGGTTAGCGCTCAAAAGCCAGCGGCGCTGTGTGATACCGTTGGTCTTGTTGTTGAATTTTTTAGGATAAAGCTCGTACCAGTCTTTAAGTTCCTGCTTTTTGAGCAAGTCTGTGTGGAGGGCAGCAACACCGTTTACGCTGAAACCTGCGTGGATTGCAAGCCATGCCATGTAAACCTTTCCGTCATGGATAATTGACATGTGGTTGTGCTTTGAGTAGTCGCTCGGATATTTTGCACGAAGCTCAATCATGAAGCGGCGGTTAATTTCCTCAACAATCTGGTAGATTCGTGGGAGCAAGCCCTGGAAAATTGCGATATCCCACTTTTCGAGTGCTTCTGCAAGGATTGTGTGGTTTGTGTATGCAAATGTCTTCTGAACGATATCCCATGAAGCATTCCAGCCCAAGCCGTACTCGTCCATGAAGATTCGCATAAGCTCAGGGATAGCAACAACAGGATGTGTATCGTTGAGCTGAATGACATGGAGTTCCGGGAAGCGAGTGAAATCAGTACCATAGTTGGCAACAAAGTGATGTACCAAATCCTGTAATGAAGCAGATGTAAAGAAGTACTGCTGCTTGAGGCGGAGTGCCTTACCTGTTGGGCCTGAATCGTTCGGATAAAGAACGCGGCTTACATTTTCTGCACTGTTCTGTCGGAAAACAGCCTCGTTGTAGCGCATATCATTGAAGAGCTGCAAATCGAAGCCGTTCGGTGAAGATGCCTGCCACAATCGGAGAGTATTTACAGTGTTTGTGTCGAAACCGACGATTGCGATATCGTAAGGAGTAGCTGTTACTTCTTCTGCATTTTCGATATAGAAGCGGTCCTGACCATCCGGAGTTTTACCATATTTGATTTCGCCGCCGAATTTGACTGTTACAGCCAAGTCAGAGCGTTTGATTTCCCATGGATCGCGGTGTTTGAGCCAGTTGTCAGGATATTCAACCTGATATCCGTTTTCGATTTTCTGCTCGAACATACCATACTGATAACGGATTCCGTATCCGTGTCCTGGATAATCCAATGTTGCCAATGAGTCAAGGAAACATGCTGCCAATCGGCCAAGACCACCGTTTCCGAGACCTGCATCAGGCTCTTCATCTTCAATGAGATTGAAGTTGATGTTCATGTCTTTAAGAACTTTTTTTACTTCCTCTTTGATTCCGAGGTTGATGAGGTTGTTGCTCAAAGCGCGTCCCATCAAGAATTCAGCAGAAAGATAGTAGAGCTGCTTTGTTGGCTTCTTCTCATAAGCATTTCGAGTAGCCATCCAAGCCGGCATAATCAATTCCTGTACCGAAGCTGAAACTGCGTCGAACAAGTCGTGACTGTTTGCCTGAGAAATGTCTTTTCCGTACTGTCGGCGAAGACGAGCGGAAAGGTTCTCTCTGAATTTCTCTGCATCAAATTTCATGTGTTTTCTCCTTTTTAACTACGCTTCAGCGTCGTTACACATTTTATTTGCTTATTAAAACCAGGATGCTGTTTGCAACAAGCACACAGTGCTCCTGGGAATTTAAGTTTTCTTCTTCACCGCTCAACAAAATCGATGAACGGTTGGAAATTGAAGTATCAATTGCCCTGTACCATTTGCGCCCGCTTGAAGGCTTTGGCACGGTAATCGTCATGTCATGAATATCCATATTTATAGCGATGAAAAAATCATTGTCATCTTTGGGCAAGCCCGCAGCCTTTCCGCCAAGTCGGAACGCAAGATAACGGTTCATTTTCTTCCAGTCGGGAACAGTGCCGTCATAATTGAACCAGCTGATGTCTGGAGGCTCATTGAACTGACTTGTGGAAGCCCCGCCAAAGAAAGTCCGGCGATGGAAAACAGGATGCTGATTTCGCAAAGCGATTAATTTTTGAACGAACTCAAGTATCTGGGAGTTGTTATTTAAATCTTCCCAATTGAACCATGAGGTCTCGTTATCCTGACAGTAGGCGTTGTTATTGCCCCCTTGAGTACGACGCACTTCATCACCAGAAAGTATCATTGGAACACCCTGAGAAATCAAAAGTGTCGTAAAGAAATTGCGGATTTGCTGGGCACGCAGGTTTTCGATTTTTGGATTTACGGTAGGTCCTTCGTAACCATAGTTGTAACTCATATTGTTGTCATTGCCGTCACGATTGCCCTCGCCGTTGTCCTCATTGTGCTTACCGTTGTAAGTCACCAAATCATTGAGAGTAAATCCGTCATGAGCGGTAATGAAGTTAATTGAGTGAATTGGTCCTCTGCCACTAAGAGCGTAGATGTCGTTAGAACCTGCGATTCTCGTGGCCGCCTCATTCGCAATGAATTCATCGCCACGGATAAAACGGCGGATTCCGTCGCGGTAGTGGTCATTCCATTCGCACCATCTTCCGCCCGGGAAATTACCGATTTGATAACCGCCGCCACAATCCCACGGCTCAGCGATAATTTTTGTGTTACGCAAGATAGAATCTTCTGCAATTCGTTTGGCTATTGGCGCATTGTCGCAGATGAAGCCCTTTTCATCGCGGCACAATTCGCTCGCCAAATCAAAACGGAAGCCGTCAACATGCATTTCAAGAACCCAATAATGCAGACAGTCGATGATGAAATCCTGCACGACCGGATGATTTGCATTGACCGCGTTACCACAGCCAGAATAGTTCATGTAATATTCTTTGTGGTCTGGTACAAGGTGATAGAAGATTTTGTTGTCAAAGCCCCGGAAATTGAGAGAAATGCCGTTTTCATTGCCTTCAGCAGTATGATTGAAAACAACATCGAGAATGACTTCGATTCCTGCATTGTGAAGGGCTTTTACCATGTCCTTGAATTCACGCACGCAGCCACCGGGAGTTCTGTCACTGGAATAAGAGCATTTTGGAGCAAAGAATCCGATTGTGCTGTAACCCCAGTAGTTTTTCATTCGGGCACCAGTACGCGGATTGATGTTCGTATTTTCGTATTCGTCAAATTCCATGATTGGAAGAAGCTCGACGGCAGAAATTCCAAGCGACTGAAGATAAGGGATTTTTTCGATTAAACCACGGTATGTTCCAGGATGCTCAACTCCAGAAGAAGGAGATGCGGTGAATCCTTTTACATGCATTTCGTAGATGATTGTTTTTTCAAGAGGAATTGAAAGAGGTTTGTCATCTTCCCAATCGTAATCTTCATCATCAACGATTACGCATTTGGGCATACGCTCCATGTATTTGTCTTTGCCGGGAAGCATATATTTGAAAACAGAACCTTCAGAAAAAGCCTTTGCCCTGGGGTCAAAAAGAGATTGCGTTTTATCGAACCTGTGACCTCTGCTTGGAGTAAATGGGCCTTCGACACGATATAAATACAAATCTCCTGCTTTTAAACCTTCAACAAAAACATGCCACATATCACCAGTACGGTTTTTGTCAGGAGTCAACTCAATCGTATAATACGGTGTTGCGTCCTCGGCGGAAGCATATAGTTCGAGATATATTTTTTTGGCATTCCGACTGAAAACAGTGAAATATACACCCTTGGGTGTAACGGACGTTCCCATTCGCATGGGGCGGCCCGCTTTAGTTCGAATCGAATCCATATCACATTATTTTAACAAATTCGCGCGAAAAATTAAAGATGGAATTCAGACAATCATACGATAGTCATAGATTTTATAGAAAAAATTTGTATTCAATCGTGAAATCTTGTATAATTTTCCAATAAAAAAGACAAAAGCTGTTTCAAAAATCAGACAAATTTTGGAGCTTGCTAGATTTTATTTTAAGGAATGTTTTATGGATAAACTTCGAGTATTATTGGCAAAAGGCAGAATTTACGAATCTGTTTACGAACTTTTGAGCGATGTAGGTATTTCCCTCAAACTTGCAGAACGAACTTATTTCCCTTCTACAAATCAGGACGACCTTGCATTTCAGGTTGTAAAACCGCAGATTGCAAGTGCACTTCTTGCTTCAAACAAAGCCGATGTCGGTTTCTCCGGCAAAGACTGGGTTTATGAAAACGGCGTTCAGGATGATGTCGAAGAAATTATGGATTTGGGATTTGACCCGGTTCGAATCGTTGCAGCAATTCCGAATACCGTAGATTTCGAAGCTCTCATTCAGGGCAAAGTCACAATCGCAACAGAATATCAAACCCTCAGCAAAAAATGGATTGCAGACAAAAAGATTGACGGAACAATTTTCCGAACATGGGGCACAAGCGAAGGTTTCGTTCAGGATAACGAAGATTCTTTGGCACAGATTTTGATTGACAACACATCGACAGGTTCAAGCTTGCGTGCAAACAACCTCAAAATCGTCGATACGCTCATGACTTCTTCAACAAGAATGTACGCATCAAAAGAAGCCCTCAAAGATCCTGCAAAAAAACAGAAAATCATGGAGCTCAAAATGCTCTTCGAATCTGTTTTGAACGCTCGTGGCCGCGTAATGCTCGAAATGAATGTCGCAAAAGACAAATTCGACGGCTTAATCAAGGCACTTCCTTCAATGAAGAGCCCAACAGTCAGCCCTCTCTTCGGTGATGACGGCTACGCAGTTAAAATCGCAGTCAAAAAGAGCGAAGTTCCAACCCTCTTGCCCAAATTACAGTCTCTGGGCGCAACGGACATCCTCGAATACGCATTGCGAAAAGTAATGATGTAAAGAATTAGCAGTGAGCAATCAGCAATGAACCCAAGCCCCTTAAAATCCCCGATTTGCTGAAAGGAGTTTTTTGTGAGAACAGCTACAATCGAACGAATCACTGGCGAGACTCAGATTTCGCTTACTCTTAATCTTGATGGCACTGGAAAGTGTAGCGTGGAAAACCCGATTGGGTTCTTTGACCACTTGCTCAAATCTTTCTGTAAGCACGGTCTTTTTGATTTGTCCGGCTCTATCAAGGGCGATTTAGATGTTGACCAGCACCACACAATCGAAGATACAGGCATCGTTTTGGGTCAGTGCTTCGGAAAGGCTCTTGGTGACTGTGCCGGCATTTTCCGAAGCGGCTCTTTCCTTTATCCGATGGATGAATCGCTTCTTCGTGCGGCAGTTGATTTTGGCGGACGACCATTTCTTGTCTGCAATGCAGAACTTTCAAATATTCCGCTCGTAAGCGTGCAGAACGGCAAGCAGGGAACTTTCCAGACCGATTGCTTTGACGATTTCTGGAACGGCTTCGTGCAGGCAGCAAAATGCAATCTCCATCTCGACACGCTGCGTGGCAGAAGCGACCATCACAAAATGGAAGGCTTGTTCAAGGCGGCTGCCCGTGCAATCCGCGCCGCAGTTGAAGTTGACCCGCGCCGTAACGGTGAAGTTCCTTCAACAAAAGGCGTTATCGTTTAAGGGGAACTTTCAGAAAATACTGCGGGAAGTGCAGATTAATCGCGATATGTGGTAATCGGCACTTGCCTAAGTTCCCTAAAATCTTTCTTTTCGTTATAATTCTCTCCTATGGTAATTGCTTCAATCGACATGAAAGACGGACATGTTGTCCAGCTCAAAAACGGAAAGGATTTGGTTCTCCAGAGAGACGATTCTGATTCTTTGATTTCTGATTTCAATAAATACGGCGAAGTTGCAATAATCGACCTTGATCAGGCTCTCCGCAACACAGACGAAAAGGGTAACACCAAGAATACAGCCCTGCTCAAATCCCTGCTCAGAAAAGGAAATGTCCGCGTTGGCGGTGGCATCCGCGATGTTAAAAAGGCCCGCGAGCTTATTTCTTTGGGAGCTGAGAAGGTCATCATCGGTTCTGCCGCATGGAATCCTTCTCCAAAGACTGGCGAATCTGTTCTTAACGAAGCATTTCTTGAAGAACTCTGCAAGACAATCGGAAAGCAGCGCGTAATTATTTCCGTTGATTCAATAGGCGGAAAGATTGCCGTCAAAGGTTGGACTGAGACAGTTGATATTCCTTTGATTGAAGGCGCAAAACAGGCTGAAAAATACTGCTCTGAGCTTCTTTTCACTTGTGTCGAAAAAGAAGGCTGTATGCAGGGAACTGACATGGACTCATGCAAGGCTTTGCGAGAAGCTGTCAGCTGCCGTGTCGTTGTTGCTGGCGGCGTAAATACTTTGGAGCAGATTGTTGAACTTGAAAAACTCGGCTGCGATGTTCAGCTTGGAATGGCTTTGTACACTGGCAAGGTAAGTCTCAAAGACGCTTTCATCGGCTGTCTCAATTTTGAGAAAGTTGACGGCATGATTCCAGTGATTGCCCAGAGCCCAAGCGGCGAAGTTTTGATGATGGGCTATTCTAACAAAGAAGCATTCGAAAAATCTTTTGCAACAGGAAAGCTCACTTTCTTCAGTCGCACGCGAAATGTTCTCTGGACAAAGGGCGAGACAAGCGGCCACTTCCTTGAGCTTCTCAAAATGCGCGTTGACTGCGACCGCGACACAGTTCTTGCAACTGTTATCCCGCATGGCGGAGTCTGCCACACTGGAAGTTTCACTTGCTTTAGTTCCGAAGCTGACGCAAAATCAAATCTAGAACGACTTTACGGCACGATTGCAGAGCGATTCGCAAATCCTCGACCGGGAAGCTATACCGCAACCCTCGATGCAAAACGAGTGCGCGAAAAGGTCATGGAAGAAGCCGAAGAGCTTTGCGATGATGCGGATTCAAAAGAAGAAGTCATCTGGGAAGCAGCGGACTTGCTTTACTTCGTGAGCGTTCTCATGTACAAAGAAGGCGTAAACTGGCAGGATGTCTACAACGAGTTGGACAGACGCCACAAAGAAAAATAATCGTACTTTCAGACCAGCGTTAGGGAGTGTAGCGCCGCGCAGCGTTCCGAAATGAGGGAGCAAGGCGACCGAATGCAGGAATGGAGCGAAAGCGGAAGCGCGAAAGACCCGACCGCCCGTGCGCAAGTACGGGCGGGAACGCCCACTATTTTCTCTCTAGTCAAGCACAAAATTTTCCGATACAATATTTAAGCCGTTTTTTGCTTGTGGGCAGATTTCGGCTCTCTGGAGAGTTCTCACGATGGGGTGAGACGCCGAAGGGTTAAAGCTATTACAGCCGACATCTCAGGCACAAAGGACAGGGCAAAAGTTCTATGTCACTCTTTGGAGAGTTTGTTTCGTTCCCGGGACAAACTCTATTTTATTTTAAAAGGATTTAAAAATGTTTGACAAAATCCTCAACTCTATCGACGATGTAGTATGGGGAATCCCGACCATCGCACTCATTCTTGCAAGCGGCTTGATTCTTACAATTCGAGCCAAAGGCTTGCAGTTCACAAAACTCGGCCGTGCTTTCAAATCAATTTTCAAAGAAAATGAAGGTCATGGTGAACTTTCTGGATTTTCCGCACTTTGTACGGCTCTTTCTGCTACAATCGGTACTGGTAACATCGTAGGTGTTGCAACAGCTATCGCAGCTGGTGGTCCTGGTGCGCTCTTCTGGATGTGGATTGCCGCAATTCTTGGTACTGCAACAAAATTCGCTGAATGTATGCTCGCAATCAAATACCGCGAAGTAAAGGAAGACGGTCATGTTTTGGGCGGACCGTTTTACACAATCGAAAAAGGTATGGGCAGCAAATGGAAGTGGCTCGCTGTTCTCTTTGCAGTCTTCGGCGTTCTTGCTGGTCTTCTTGGTATCGGTACAATGACACAAATCAACGGTATCACTTCTGCTGTAAACATGGCATTTGACCCGAACAATCAGAACATTGCTTTCACAATTGGTGAAAATTCTTACACTTGGGCAACAGTAATTGGCGGTGCAGTCGTAACAATTTGTGCAGCTCTCGTAATTCTTGGCGGTCTCAAACGAATTTCAAAGGTTGCAGAGAAAGTCGTTCCGGCAATGGCTGTAATCTATGTATTCCTCGGTATTTCAGTCTTGATTATGAACGCAACTCACATTCCGGCAGCATTTGCACTTATCTTCAAATCTGCATTCGGATTTAATGCTGTAGCTGGCGGTGCAATCGGCTGGACAATCAAACAGGTCACTGAATCTATGCAGAAAGGTATTGCACGAGGAATCTTCTCAAACGAAGCAGGTCTCGGTTCTGCACCAATCGCAGCTGCCCCGGTTCAGACAAAAGAGCCTGTTGAGCAGGGCCTCGTTAACATGACAGGAACTGTAATCGACACACTCATCGTTTGTACAATGACCGGTCTTGCAATCGTAATCGCACTTTGTAACCCGTCATTCAATTCTGAAGGACTTAAAGGCGTTCAGCTCACAGCGGCAGCGCTTTCATTCGACTTGGGCGGTGACGGCGTTTCGGTTCAGTTCTTGCTCATGCTTTGTCTTGCATTCTTTGCATTCACTACGATCCTTGGCTGGGACTATTACTCAGAAAAATGTCTGGAATACATAACAAACGGCAAAATGAAGCTCGTTTTCATCTACCGATTGATTTACATCTTCGCAATTGCAATCGGACCGTATTTTACAGTAAATTCAGTATTCACCATTGCTGATATTACAAACGGTCTTATGGCAATTCCAAACTGTATTTCGCTAATCGTTTTGAGCGGCGTAGTCGCAAAAGAAACCGAAAGTTACTTCAAACGATTCCCAACATTATAAAAAATTGTAACTAAAAGGGCTTTACGCCCTTTTTTTATATTATGGAGGAATTTAAATGAAAAAAATCATCGCTCTTGCTTTGGGTGCAGCAGTTTCTGCTATGCTCATTTCATGCGGCTCAACACCAAAACCAAAGGTTGTTGATATGTCAGCTTCAATCGCTACAGAGATTTTGGAACACAAAGGAACTGCCTGGGGTGTAGCACAGCCGGAATGGGTCGGAACAGTTCTTACAACACCGAACCAGAAAACACTCAAAAAAGCACTTGGCCTTTCTGACAAAAAAATCTGGGTTCTCACAAAGAACGGCTCAAACCTCGACTTCCTACAGACATGGGTCGATCAAGTAGATGCACGCGCAGAAATCGCAGCATCAATCAAACAGACAATCGGTGACAGAATCAAGGCAAGCATGGCTGGAACATCAGCAGATACAGATCTTGAAAAAACAATCGAACGCGAATCTGAGCGACTTGCCGTTACTTCAGTCGCAGGTCTTGAAAAAGAAACTGACTGGTGGACACGAAACCGCCGCCTCAAGGATGGTCTTGAAAAAGGTGAAGATACCAGCGACTACATCACACAGTATAGCTACATGGTTGTCTATGCAATGGATGAACAGCTCTTCACTCAGCAGTTGAGCAACGGCTTCAAGAACATCAAAGACATCGATGTTTCAAATGAACTTCAGGAATCAATCAAAAACGACTTGGTTGAGCAGTCAAAAATCCAGACAGCTGACTTAGAATAGAATTCTTATCAAAACTGTTCTGAAAACTTTTAATGGGAAGTACGGGTTAATCGCTACAAGTGACAATCAGCACTTCCCTTAATTTTCTGTACGACTCTAAAATCATATTTTGAAAAAACTTTTAACCATTCTTTTCATTTTCACGATTTTTTCTCACAACATTACCGCCCAGTCTGAAAGCGAATCTGGTAATTTTTCAGCACGAGACATTGTGATTGCGGCAGGTGATGTCTTTTTAATTAATATCGGTTTTAATAGCGGTGCCAGAATCATTCTTCAGGAAGATTATGCCGAAATAAATCTTTCCACAATGAACGAGAACCTTCACAAAAACTGGTGCTGGGATAAAGACGGATTCTTTATGAATCAGTTCGGGCATCCCTATCAGGGGTCGCTCTATTTTAATGCAGGTCGTTCAAATGGCCTCAATTTCTGGCAATCATTTCTTATTACGGCGGGCGGTTCCCTCATGTGGGAAGAATTTGGTGAAACAACTTGTCCTGCCGTCAACGATTTCATAACGACGCCGATTTGCGGTTCAATAGTCGGCGAAACTCTACATCGTCTTTACATTGATGCAAGTGAAATTTTTTATCCTTTGGGCTGGATTGTTTCACCAATGGATGCAATCAATACAATGTGCAAGGGAAAATCAACGCAGGTTTCCGGTCGCACAGAAGAAATCGACTTTATTTTTCATGGCGGCTCGGATTTTTCACATGTAGATTTTTCAAGCGAACTTGATTCTGAAACTGTAAAAAAAATCTCCGGCGGGCACGGAATGCACATTCAATATGGCCTCCCAGAAGCTCATGATACAAAAGAACCATTCGATTTGTTTACCGCAGATTTGGATTCAGGAATTTCATCCGATTTTTATAAAATTGAATTTTGCATAGACGGATTTCTGTATTCGCGCGCCCTCTATTTTGAGGAAAGTCAGGGCACGCTCGGTCTGAACTTGATTTATGAGGGCGAAAAATCCAGCATCGCAGCCATTTCAAATGCCGCTTTAGGAGCAAAGTATCTTTATTCAATGCCTCTTTTTAATACAGACGGAAAATTCAATTTCTTTACGCAGTTGGACGGTATTTTCTTGGGAACACGAAGCCTCTATCGCCTTTCTCAAGACATCGAACTCAAACGAAAAAACAAAGAAGTTGACCGTATGAATCCGCCACGAACATATAATTTCGGTGCAGGAGTACTTTTAAAATCAGGATTTTCCATCGGAAGTGAAAAACTTGGAACACTTTACGCAGAAGCTGAAATCAATTATTTGATTCCATATATTTATTCAAAACTCGATGAATCTGAAGCAACAAGCCATTTTGCTTTTCAGGCGAAAGCCTCTTATGAACACAAAATCAGCAATCATTTTTCACTCGGTTTGAACGACACTTTCATTTTTAAGGCCGATAAGTTTGCTCAAGAAGCAGATACCCGACAATTTATAAATACCGCTCAAATCTACGCAAAATTAATTTTTGCAAGGAAATAGCGGCAAGTGTTTATCAGCCTCACCTAGTTACTCAAATTCCGTTCTATGCTATAATTTCCCTATGGAAAAAGTGATTGATTGCAAAGGTGAGCCTTTACCTGTATTTGGAAAAGGTGTTGTAACATATTGTTCTGTTGAAAATGGTGCTTCTCCTAAAGGGAGCGTATGGCTTCTTAAAGTTCTGATGAATGACAGTCCGCTTCCTGTCGCGGGGCAATTTTATCTTTTACGCGCAGTAAAATCAGGTGTTTTGCTTGGGCGGCCAATCAGCATTTACATGTCAAAAAAAGCTGGAAACGGTGTCGCCCTTGATTTTCTAATCCTCAAAAAAGGTACAGGAACTCAGGAACTTTGTGCGCTCAAACAAAATGATCAGATTGAATTGATTGGTCCCTTGGGAAATTCTTTCCCGCAACCAAAAGCAGATGATAAAATTTGTATCGTAGGAGGCGGAATCGGCATTGCTCCTGTGGCAGGTTTTGCATCCACTCTTAGCGAAAAATCCTATGACTTCTTCGCGAGTTTCAAAAGCGGCTCGTATGGTCTTGAATACATAAACCCCGCAGAACTTACCGTCACCACGGATGACGGTTCCGTCGGAATTCACGGAATGTTACCGGCAGCCCTTAACGCTCAAATTCTCAAAGAAAAAGGCTACACGGTTCTTTATGCCTGCGGTCCAACCCCAATGCTTGCTTATTTACAGAAAATTTGTATTGAAGCGGGCGTTCAGTCTTATCTGAGCATGGAAAACCGCATGGCCTGTGGTGTAGGAGCTTGCCTTGGATGCACAATCACCACAACCGAAGGAAACAAACGCTGCTGTAAAGACGGTCCTGTTTTCCCGGGCGAGATTTTGAACTTCGAACCACCAAAATTTAAGGCAATCCGCAAAGAATCTCCAGTTTCAGACGCTGATATTGATTTAAGTGTTGAAGTCGCGGGCGTACGCTTTGAAAATCCAGTTATCGCGGCAAGCGGAACTTTTGGCTACGGTTCAGAATATTCGAGCATTTTCGATGTAAATTCTCTTGGCGGAATCTGCTCAAAAGGCCTCACGCTGCAAGCACGCCCTGGAAACACCGGCACCAGACTTGTTGAAACTCCATCAGGCTTAATAAACTCTATAGGTCTTGAAAATCCCGGAATTGCACATTTTATCAAACATGAATTACCTTCGATGCTTGCATTAAAGCCTGTCACAATCGCCAACCTTTCAGGCTCATCACTTGAAACTTATATTGAAGGCGCACGACTTCTTGAAAAAACAGCCGTTCCGATGATTGAACTTAACATAAGCTGTCCAAATGTGAAAGCCGGTGGAATGAGTTTTGGTATGCAAGCAGAGGCGGCAGCAAGCGTCACAAAAGCCGTACGGGAAGTGACAAAAAAGCCGCTCATGGTAAAGCTCACTCCGAACGCACCAGATTTAATCGGAATCGCAATGGCTGTCCGTGAAGCGGGAGCTGATGCGCTCAGCCTGGTAAACACTTTTCAGGCAATGTCAATCGACTTGCATACAGGCCGACCGGTATTTGATAACATTCGTGCAGGATTTTCTGGCCCGGCAGTAAAACCAATTGCACTCCGAATGGTCTATGATGTGGTTCAGGCAATGAATAAACTGCCCGAAAATGAACGAATTCCTGTTGTCGGCCTCGGCGGAATTTCATGCTGGCAGGATGCAGTAGAATTCCTGATGGCAGGCGCAGATGCAATACAAGTTGGAACAGCGACTTTCGCAAATCCAAACACAATGATTGAAATTGTAAATGGCTTACGAAACTTCATGAAAGAAAAGGGATTCAGAACAATCTCTGAATTCAAAGGAATCGCCCAGTAAAAAAAATACCGATTAACTCAAGTGCGAGCTAATCGGTATTTTTTTAGATTTCAATTATATTCCAAGTTCTTTTTTAGCATTAAGCAAGTCTGCGGTAGAATCTCGACAAGCCTTTCCTGCCGAGTCAGCGATGTCCTTCAAACAAAGGATTCCTGCATCACGCTTTTCAGCAAGCTCTTCATCTTTCTTCCATGCGCACAAAATGCCTCGTGAAGAATTTACTGCACCGCCAGCTTTATCAAGCAGAGTGGCGGCAATTCGTGCAGCCCCGCCTTGCGCACCATATCCAGGAATAAGGAAGAAAATATCAGGATAAGCATCCCTCAATGCTCTGGCATCGCTTTCTTCAGTGCAACCAACGACAGCTCCAACCGGCGAGCATGTCTGCTCTGGATAAAGAGTTTTGAACTCAGAAGAAATACGCTCAAGTTCAGCACCCGTTTTATCAAGAACCCGGCCGCCAGCCTTCAATTCCTGCTGTTCAATATCAACCATGCCAGGATTTGAAGTTCTAAGCAAAACGAAAATGCCTTTTCCTTCTTTTGCGCCCTGTGGTTTGCAATATTCTGTGAAAGGTTTGAGTGTATCAAAGCCCATGTAAGGATTAACGGTAATAATGTCAGTCTCGAATTCGCCAGAAAAATGTGCTCTTGCATAGGCTTTTGCCGTATCTGCAATATCACCGCGCTTGATGTCACTGATAGCGATAAAACCAGCCTCGTGAACTGCCTTTATTGTCTCAATGTACGCTTTTAGTCCTTCGATTCCCATTGCCTCATAATAAGCAATTTGAATTTTGAAACAACATGCAGATTTATCAGATGCAACCCGTTTTATGATTTCTTTATTGTAAGTCAGGATTGCCTCAACAGGAGTTTCAAAAGCCTTTAAAACCGATTCTGGAAGATAAGACGGGTCGGTGTCCAATCCTACGCAAAGAGGGCCGTTTTTGAGCGAAGTTTCCTGAAGCTGCTGCATTAAGTGTTTCATAAAAATCACCTCGAAATTCAAAATCTTTTTATAATTAAGCGTTTACTTCTATTCTCTGTTCCATTTGCCGTCTGTTGCAAAATATGACCACAAACCGACATTTCCCAATGATGCAGAAGTACTTGAAGTTACAGCTGAAGCAAAAATCGTTGCTTTAGTTTCGTTTCGCGAGGAATCAAGCACTAAAATTGAAGGAACTTCGTAATATGAAGAAAGTGTTGAAGCGGCATTTGTATCAAAATCTGCATTTCCCGCTGAAGGAACATTTTCTTTGAGTGATGTATGAACAATTCCGCTGTCTGTTCCGGCAAGAAGATAATCCGAAGTAAGTGCCATTGAATAAATCACATCACAATTCAAGCTAACTGATGTCCATGTAGAAGCATCTGCTGAATAGTAAACATAGTCGCTACTTGAATAATAGATGTAAGTTGCATCAGATTCCGGAGTTTCGTTAGTCGCCATTGCATACGCAGAACTGAAGTAAACAGATCCTTTAAAATAAGAACAAGAGCGTGACAGATAGGTCGGAACGGTTTTATTGTCATAGTCAGAAAAAGTCTTTCCTGTCGCAATACCACTTTCCTGAACCGTATCAGTTCGTTTGTTTTCGTCTGAAAGTTCTGTGGTACCGCTCAAATCCCAAATATCTGATCCATATCTGAAATAAGCCTTTCGGTTTGCAACTTTTGGAGTGTTTGTACTCATAAGAATTGCCGAAGCGCTGCCGTCATAAGATTTTGACCATATGTTTTTCCAGGCACTGCCGTCATAGCAGTAAAGATTTCGCTCTTTACCGACATTGTATCCATCATCATCTTTTTCGATTGTAATTGAAAGCGCGTAAAGATTTGAAGAATCAGCTGCAATCGAAAAAACAAAGCCTGACGGGGTTGGGAAATCGCCAAAAGTCATTTTTGTGCCAGCAAGAGTACCATCAATGCTTCTGTAAGAAATTTCACCGGTAGAGACAAAAACATGCTCTTTGCCATCAAGCGTATAGCGAACAATATTCTGAATGTCTCCGGTAATCTCCGCATCAGCGAGCTTTACTTCATCACGGATTGTATCAAAAATAACACCGTCACATGAGGAAAGCAGAAAGAATGAGGAAAATCCTGCAAGAGCAGAAATCAAAGTCTTTTTTATCGTTTTATGATTTTTCATGTTTCTTCCTATTTTATAAGACAATTTGAGCAATCTGATTTAGAAATGGTAGCGGGCCGAAACTACGAATGAACCGAAAAGTCCGTAATCATTATATTTCGGGTCATCATACCACTGCGGCATGTACATGTAATCTCCCTCAAGTCCGAAAGACCAGCTTGGCGTAGCACGGTAAAAAGCACCTGCCGAACCACGAAGAATCAAACCAGGAAAATAAGTGCGGCTCAGGTAGTTCTCCATTGCAGCACCAATTCCAATTGTGAGCGGAAATTCAAATCGTTTAAAGGTCGGCTGAATCGTTGTGTCTAGAACAAAAGGAATGTAAGTAAAGAGGTTTTCTCCGATTGTAGGATGATATCCAAAATACACATCAAGTCCGACAATCCACCAGTTTGTAATAAACCGATGATAACCAAGCATTCCCGAACCGCCAGTAGCAAGATTTCCATCGCGGAACAACGGGAAAGAACCGCCAAAATTAAGCGGGCAAGTCATCATAAGACCAATTTTTATGTACTGATCACCAGGTTCGTTGAGATTCAAAGTGCTTTTAATTACTACATCTTGATCTTCATTATCTTCTTCAACCTTAGGCTGCTCCTGATCAATGTCATCGTTGATGTCAACTTCTTCATCGTCCGCAAAAGCGAAACCTGAAATCAAAAAAAGCGCACAAAAAAGCGCAAGAAAGCGTTTCATAAATCCTCGGTGTGGTTTAAATAATAGATAGTAATTTTATCGAAAATAGAGTATATTTTCAATTCTTATAGAATAAAGAAAAGAATTACCAAGAGGTTACAAAATGAGCGCACAGATTATCGATGGAAAACAGATTGCTTTGGATGTACGGGCTGGAGTTGCAGAAAAAGTTGCCGCCCTCAAAGCAAAAGGCATTACCCCATGTCTTGCAGTCGTTCTCGTAGGTGAAAATCCTGCGAGCGTAAGCTATGTCACAGGAAAGCGCAAGGCACTCGCCGAAGCAGGCATGGCCGACCGAAGCGAAGTTTTACCAGAGAACACAAGCGAAGAAGACCTCCTCGCCCTCATCGATAAACTCAACAAAGACGACACAGTTCACGGAATCCTCGTCCAGCTCCCTCTTCCCAAACATATCAACGAAGACAAAATCATCATGGCAATTTCGCCAGAAAAAGATGTTGACGGCTTCCATCCGGTCAATGTCGGCAATCTTGTAATCGGCAAAAAAGCATTCCTTCCTTGCACACCGCACGGAATCATCGTTCTCCTTGAACGCATGGGAATCGAAACAAGCGGAAAGCACGCCGTTGTAATCGGTCGAAGCAACATCGTAGGAAAGCCGGTCTCACTTCTTCTTGCCCGTAAAGAAACAAACTGCACCGTTACAATCTGTCACACAGGCACAAAAAACATGGCAGAAATCACCCGCCAGGCAGATATTTTGATTGCTGCAAGCGGCCACCCTCACACAGTAACGGCTGACATGGTAAAAGACGGAGCCGTTGTAATCGACGTTGGCGTAAACCGAATCCCGGACAGCACGAAAAAGAGCGGCTTCCGCCTGATTGGTGACTGTGATTTTGACGACCTCAAAGAAAAAGCAAGCTACATCACGCCGGTTCCAGGCGGAGTCGGCCCTATGACAATCGCTATGTTGATGTACAATACATTAGAGGCTGCGGAGAATACGGTAAAATAAATGTTGAAAACTTAAAAACGGAGCTGAAAATGTTTAATGCTTTTTTAGATAAATTATTCGAAATTTCTAAAACAGGTAAATTCTTAGACCAAACTCAGAAACTTTCCGAGTATGTAGATTCTTTGGATAACACTGCTATAAAAAATATCGTAAAAAATATTGGTACGATTCCTGAAAATATAAAAGCAAGTTCCTCAGAAGAAAAATTATTCTCAAAAGCATCTGATATAATTCTTGCAAAGTGTTTTAGACTTTTGGGTATGGATTCTCGTGCAATTTCTGAGCGTGGTGACAGTGCGGATGTTGTTGCAAAAAGTTTTTATCATGGATATAGCCTTGTTGCTGATGCAAAATGCTTTCGTTTAAGCAGAACTGCAAAAAATCAAAAAGATTTCAAAGTTGCAGCGTTGAGCGATTGGAGAGGTGCAGACCATGAACATGCTGTTTTAGTTTCGCCTTATTTTCAATATCCAAAAGAAGAAAGTCAGATTTATAAGACAGCACTTGATAAAGATGTGTGTCTTTTATCTTGGGAGCATATTTCGATTTTGCTTGAGCAAAATAAAAAGGAAAATGAGAATTTCTCTTTAGAATCAATCTGGCAAAGTTCGACAAGAATTTCTCGTGATTCGACTTTTGCATATAAAAATGCAAAAAATTGTTTTTTGCCAAAAGTAAATGAATTTATTGCAGCAAAACTTAATATTGACTTGCCAGAGTTTTATAAGATTCTTGATTCGTATAAATATGTGATAATAAATCGAGCTCATGATGAAATAAAATATTGTGTGGAAAAACTTGACAATATCAGGAATTATACAAAAGATCAGGCAATTAACGAGCTTATAAAAGAAACGAAACTTGAAGAGAAAATTTCAGTCATCACAGATTATATTTCTTCTTTAGGGGAAAAAGATGAATAGAGTGGAGCTTGGAGATTCAATCCAGCTTATAAAGACGATTGGAGACGAAACAATTCATTTAATTCTCTCTGATATTCCTTATGGAATTAACTATGATGATTGGGATGTTCTTCACTCTAATACAAATTCAGCTTTACTTAAAGAAAATCCTATTGAAAAGCAAGCACATGGAATTTTCAAGAAACGTGGAAAACCTCTGAATGGTTGGTCAGAGGCTGACAAGAATATACCGCAAGAGTATTATGATTGGTGTAAGTCTTGGGCTGGTGATTGGTACAGGGTTTTGAAGCCCGGGGCAAGTTGTTTTATATTTGCTGGAAGAAGAATGGCACATCGTTGTATTTGTGCTCTTGAAGATTCTGGTTTCATTTTTAAGGATATGATTTCTTGGGAAAAAGATGCCGCTGCATATCGTGCACAGAGGGTTAGTTGTGTCTTTGACAGAAGAAATGATTTTGAGAATTCCCAAAAATGGTCAGGTTGGAAAGTTGGTAATCTTCGCCCCCTTTTCGAGCCCATCTTGTGGTTTATGAAACCTTATCCAATCGGAACAACATTGACAGATAATATTCTCAATTACAATTTGGGCGGATATAATGAATATGCACTAAAAACTTCCGAAACGCTGAATGAAGGGTTGGAAGTTTGTTCAAATATACTGAAAGTCAAAACTCAAAAATCTGACAGAGGCTTGCATCCAACACAAAAAGCTGTAAGCTTAATGGAGATATTGATAAAGATGGTGACTTTAGAAGGTCAAACTGTTTTAGACCCATTCTGTGGTTGTGGAACGACATTGGTTGCAGCAAAAAATCTTAACAGAGATTATATTGGATTTGAGATAAATCCAATATATTATGACAATATTTTAAAACGACTTAATCAATAAAATAGGCATTTATGATAGATATTCAGTCAACCCAAGATACACGCGAAGTTCCTCTGCAAAAAGTCGGTGTTAAAAATGTCCGCTATCCGATTCAGGTTTTGGACAAGAACCATAAGGTTCAGTCAACAACTGGCACGGTAAATCTTTTTGTCAATCTGCCGCATAATTTCAAGGGCACTCACATGAGCCGCTTTATCGAAGTCTTCCACAAGCACCACAACGACATTTCGATGAACAATTTTCTTGAAATGCTCGAAGAAATTCGTGCAAAGCTGGACGCGGAGCGTGCTTTCGGGCGAATCACATTTCCTTACTTTATCGAAAAATCCGCCCCGGTTTCAAAATCCGCCGGCCTCATGGAATACACATGCTCGTACGAGGGGGAAGTGAAAATTAGCAGTGAGCAATTAGCAATTAGCAATGGGGAGGGGGAAAGTCTTCCCCCTGGGGTTCAAGCTTCGCTTTCACCCACACCCCCTTCTCCTAGGGGCAAAGCCCCTAAAACCCCAGTTTATTCAAAATTCTTCATTTCAATTAAAGTACCGATTGCAACGCTTTGTCCTTGCTCTAAGGCAATTTCGGAATACGGTGCGCATAATCAGCGTGGATTTGTGAAAGTCAAAGTGCTTTACAGCAAATTTTTCTGGATTGAAGATGTAATTTCGATGATTGAGGAATGTGCATCGACTCCGCTTTATTCAGTTTTGAAAAGGCAGGACGAAAAATTCGTTACGGAGCACGCATACGACAATCCGCGTTTTGTTGAGGATGTCGTTCGCGAGGTCTATCTTGCCTTAAAAAAAATGGACTTCAAATGGTTCACGGTCGAAGCCGAGACGGAAGAAAGCATACATTATCACAACGCATACGCTTATGCTGAATATGGGGAATAAGTGTTTCACGAGAATTACGAAGTAATTCTCGCTAGGATTGAGCTAAATTCTCTTCAGGGGAGTTTTGCCGAACAATTTCATCCACAAGAGCACGCACCAGATTTTTCTCATTTTCTGTCATTTCTGAAATTTTTCTGGCCATTTGCCTTATATCAGCAGAGAAAGTTTCGGAGGTTTCAAGATTTAACCGTTTTTCTGTTCCTGTAACTAAAAATTCTACGGAAACATTTAGGGCATCAGCGATTTTTACGGCGATATCGGCTGGCGGAATATTGCCTTTTTCTCGAAGATAATTATCAAGCGTCCGTTTATTGATACCTGTTTTTAAAGAAAGCTCTTTGACCAATATTCCTTGAAAGGAAAGCTCCGATTTCAGATTCTCTCTAAAGCCCATGCCTTATAATACTTTGATGTGCGTAATATGATTGAAAATTAGTTGGATTAAAGTTATACTTTGACACAGTTGTTAAATCCGCGTAGTCATATATTTGAATACGCGGATTTTTACACATAGGAGTTTATTATCATGAAAAAAATCGTATCATTGGTTGCAGTTGGAATCTTGATTGCTTCTACTGCGGTAGCTCAAGAGTCAGAAGCACTTTTTGACCAGAAATCTTTTGGCGTTCGTGGCTCGCTCGGCGCAAGTATATTGAACATCTCGGAAAAAGAAGAGCGCGAATTAGGAAGCATTTTAAGCTTGGTTGCTACTAGACTCTCTGGAACTACAGCATCTTATTCTGTTGATAATGATGCTGCCGGTACAGGAGGATTGGCTTTCTGGTGCAATCGAAATTTTACAAATTTTCCAGCCCTTGGTATTCAAGGTGAGATAGGCTTCCTTTTCAATAATGGAACAGAAATTAATGCCGAATCAAAAACTTATGATTCTGAAGCTGGTGTTGTAACTTTGGAAATGAAAGGCAAGATTTCTTATACGACGATGGAAGTTCCTATTCTGCTAACATATACCGTAAACAAGGGCGGTTTCTTTGAACTCATTCCGCACGGAGGATTTTATCTTTCTTTTCCGTTAGGAAAGTGTAAAGAAGATTTTGAGATTACGGCAAAAGGTGCAGGAAAAACAATTCCTTTATACGATGAAGGAACAAAAGACACAATCACTAATTCTGTTTTGTTTGGAATGGAAATTGGCGCTGATTTGGCAATTAATTTCTCAAAAACATCTGCTCTTGTCTTTAATACCAGATATATGCATGATTTTACAGAACTTGAAGTTGATAATGACGAAGTTGCATGTCGTTCTGTGTTCTTGCTTTCGGCAGGCTATCGCTACACCTTCTGATAATTCTTGCTTAACGCGCCAGGGATAGTAGTGGCAGCCCGTTAGGGCTGTTCCGTAGCAAAGCGAAGGAATGGAACCACGGATAGCCCGACCGTCGCTTCATGCGACGGTGGCGCCCAATTTTTAAATTTTCTATCGCAGATCCGGCGTGCGAATGAGGCGGACAAGCCGCCTCGTTCTGCAAGGAAGTTATTTAACTTCGCCAGACTGCTATCGCAAATCCGGCGTGCGAATCCAGTCCTGGTCGGTGTAGGTGCGGTTTTCGCCGCCCATGCTCCAGATGAAGGTGTAATTGCTTGTGCCGGCGCCTGAGTGGATGCTCCAGCTTGGGTTGATTACGGCTTCGTTGTTGTGCATTACGATGTGGCGTGTCTGCTGTGGTTCGCCCATGAAATGGAATACAACCTGATCTTCCGGGAAATCAAAATAGAAGTAAACTTCCATGCGACGCTCGTGTGTGTGAGCTGGCATTGTGTTCCAGACTGAGCCTGTCTCCAAGTGTGTCATGCCCATTGAAAGCTGGCAGGTGTCCAAAACAGACGGATGAATGTACTGGTTGATTGTGCGGTCGTTTGACTCAGCGGCTGAACCCATGTGAATGTGATTTGCCTGTTCATAAGTGATGATTCGGCTTGGGTATGTGCAGTGAGCCGGAGTTGAATTCATGTAGAATTTTGCTGGTTTTGACGCATCTTTTGAAGCCAATGTAACTTCTTTTGTTCCTGCTCCAAGATAAAGTGCATCATAGTGTTTTACTTCGTAAGTTGTACCGTCAGCAACAACAATTCCGTCACCACCGATGTTAATCATGCCGAGTTCCCGTCTCTGCAGGAAGAAATCAACACCAAAATCTTTCATCGCATCAATATTTTTGTCGAGGCGAATTGTCTCATCTACAGGCATTGCGCCCAAAGTCACAATTCTGTCGATGTGGCTGTAAACGGCAGTAACATCATTTTTGATGAAAATGTTTTCGATGAGGAATTCCTCACGCATTTCTTCTGTAGTCATTCTTTTGAACGGCTCTTTTCCTGTTGAATAACGAATGTCCATTTTTAGTCCTTTTTAGATTTCGATGAATCGTCTGATGAGAATGCTTCTTTGAAACCTTTATCAAAAGCTTTGGCTGCTGATTCAATCTGTTTGCCCAGTTCACCAAGAGCCTTTCCAGCTTCTTCAAAGCCTTCTGTTGGATTATCTGATTGTGCACTCTTTTCAGAAGATTTTGTTGCCGAATTTTTGTCTTTTGCTGACTTTTCGACTGGCACTTCAGTGTCATCAGCCTTGCCGGAAGCAGCGAGTGGAATTGCACAAATCATAAAAACAGAAACAGCTGATAAAAACAGTTTTTTTGCGATTTTCATATAAAAACCTCATTAAAATTAAGTTTTGCGGGTCGATTCAAACAACTAAAGATTTCTGACCCCAAAGTCCAATATAGCAAAGAAATTGCCGTATCTGCAAGACAAAAACAATTTTCTTTACAATTCTTAAAATTCTCTGGTAAAATGTTTAATACCACCTTAACCATAAGTGAGGATATTTTATGAAGAACAGAGGCCTCTCTTTCAAATTTACACTCATGTTTGTGGGATTCACGCTGGCCACTCTTATTCTTACTTCCCTGCTTTCATTTTACAGTCAGATGCACATATACAAATCCCAAAAGGAGGAAAGTCTTCAGAAAGTTGCAGTCTATCTTGAAAAACTTCTTGTAACCGATGGCGAAGAATTTCTTCTATTTAATCAATATTTTATCGAACACGCGTCAGAATTCAAAATTCCTATCGATTTTAACTGGGACACCGTAGAACAAGACCGTGTGCGGTACGAGACGCTTTTTCAGCAGCAGAATCCAGGAAAAGTTCTTGGACAGACAGTTTCTTTTGACGAGCTTTCCGACGAATTAAAGCATATTTTCACGCAGTACAATTTTGAATATTACCGGATGCTTTTTGATGAGGTTCAAGACACTTTTGGAATCATTTACGCATACTATCTGATTCCAACTGGAGAAAAGGGGCACATGTACTGGGTTCTTGATGCAATTCGCGAACCTGTTGAAAAAGACGGTGAAACTTACATGAATCTTTGCATCGATGTACCAAATTCCGAAGAAGGATATCCTCTGATGTGGGAAGCATGGTATTCAGGAAAAAGCCCGCGTGGCTACCATATTTACAACAACGAATACGGAAAAACTTACGCATATTATGCACCTCTTTCTGTCAAAGAAAAAACAATCGGCGTAATCGGTGTAGAAGTAGAAATTGAAAATGTAAACCATGAAATTCTAATCGATACGCTCAAGCAAATGCTTGTAACTGGAAGCATACTTATCCTTTCAATGAGCCTCCTTCTGGTCATAATCCGCGTACTCTACATAAAGAAGCTGGTTAAATTACGCAATTTTGTTGAAGAATATTCCTATGAAAAGAAACCTGAAATCACCAAAAAACTGAAGGCAGAAATTAAGAACAAGGATGAAATTTCCACGCTCATGGCAAAGTTCTCCGACATGATTTACGAACTTGAACTTTACATGCAGAATCTCAGGAAAACCAAAAAAGATTTACAGAAAACGCGCAAACAGGCAATCGAACTAAACGAACTTGCCTACAAAGATGCACTCACTGGAATCCGAAATAAAACCGGATATGACAGGGAAGTTATGTTAATCGAGTGGGAAATGGCGGAAGGCCTGCAGGAATTCGGAATTGCCCTAATCGACCTGAACTTCCTTAAAAAAATCAACGAAACCTTTGGTGACGATAAAGGAAATGCCGCTATCGTACTGCTTTCTGAAATCATTTGCCGCGTATTTGAGCATTCACCAGTATTCCGTCTCAAAGATGGCGAATTTGCAGTTGTTTTAAAAGACAGTGATTTAAAAAATATTACGGAACTCATAATTGAATTCCAGAGAAGGCTCGGTGATTTCCAGAAAAACCACCATCTTGAAGTCTGGCAGCGAGTTTCCGCCGCAATCGGATTTGCAATTTACGACCCAAATATCGACGCTGCATTCGAAAACCTATTTAAACGGGCCGAAGAAGCACTGCATGCCAACAAAAAAGAAATGAAGGCGCGTTTTCAGAATTTGACAAAGAGTGCCGATTAATCAAGGTAAGTGTTAATCACTACCCCCTAATTTTTTTGATTTTCTTAAAAACCTCAATTATAATGGTTTAAAGAGATTCCATGTAAACAGGGGTACAACTATGAAGAATCGCTCTCTCACTTTCAAATTCACGCTTATGTTTGCGGCATTCACTCTTCTGACGCTTATCATTAGTTCACTTCTATCCTACATCAATCAGACCAAACTTTACAAAACACAACGCGAAGAAAGCATTCAGTATGTGGCATCTTATCTTGATGACCTGCTTGTTACTGACGGCGATGAATTCATCTGGTATCAGAAATATTTTCTTGAACACTACAAAGAACTTTTAGTTCCTCACAGTTTTACAGCCCAGGACATTCCTGTCAGCAAAGCCAGATATGAGACGCTTTTTGCAAAGAATCATCCTGGAAAAGTTTTGGGACAAACCATCGCTTTTGAAGAGCTTGCAGAAGAAGTCAAAACAGCCTATGCCATTTACAAGCATGAGTATTATCTGGATAAATTTGAAAAATCACGCCAGCGATTCAACCTTATTTATGTCGAATACATTATTCCATTTCCATCAGCTGAAGAAGATTCACTGGACATAATGTACGCCCTTGATGCCATGCGTGATGAAAGAATCGTTGATGAAAAAAAATACATTGAGCTTGGAATTACCGTAACTCATAAGCGCGAAGAACACCAAAAAGAATTTGAAGCATGGCTCTCAGGTAAACGCCCCAAAGGTTACGATTCTTTTGACAATGAATACGGAAAAACTTATGCTTTCTATTCACCGGTCATAATAAACGGAGAAAAGCTAGGTGCCATCGGTGTTGAAGTTGAGATTGCCAAAGTCCACAAGGGAATTCTTTATGCCACGATTCAGCAGATGCTCATGATTGGCGTGGTCCTGAATCTCTTCATGTTTTTCCTTCTATTATTAATCCGCTCTAAATACATCAGAAAACTCATGAAAATCCGTGATTTCATCGAAGAATATTCAAAGACAAAGAAGACTGAAATCGCAGAGAATCTTACGCTGGAAATCACCAACAAAGATGAAATTTCCTCAATCATCGGGAAATTCACCGAAATGATTTATGAGCTTGACCGTTATATGAAGAGCCTGTCTCGTACAGCAATGGACTTGCAAAGCACAAGGCAAAAGGCAATGGAGCTGAGCGAACTTGCCACAAAAGACTCCCTCACTGGAATCCGCAACAAAACATCATACGACAAAGAAGTTCAAAAAATCGAATGGGAAATGTCTTGTGGCCTTACAGACATTGGTGTTGCCATGGTTGACTTGAATTTCCTCAAACGAATCAATGACACTTACGGCCATGCTAAAGGAAACATCGCAATCGTCTCTGTTTGTAAAATCCTCTGCAACATATTCAACCACTCTCCTGTCTTCCGAATCGGTGGCGATGAATTTGTAGTCATCTTAAAAGGCGAAGATTTGGCAAATGTCGAAGACCTTACCAATAAATTCAAGGCGAAAATCAAAGAACTTCAGGACAATACGGAACTTGAATATTGGGAAAGAACTTCAGCCGCAATCGGTTATGCTATCTTCAATAAAGAAATCGACTGCTCCTACGATAATATATTTAAACGAGCAGACAAAGAGATGTATACTAACAAAAAAGCAATGAAGGCTGTTCGGGAAGAATAAAGGCAAACTATGAAAACAATGGTAAAATACTGCTTTCTACAGGGCTTCTTCTGGATGCTCTTTTGCAGCACTTATGGTTATATTACTTTTTACCTTCTTTCACGAGGCTTTTCTGCCTCTGGAATCGGGATTATCACGGCGACCTTCGGTTTGATTGGAGCATTTGCACAGCCGATTTTTGGTCGCCTTGTGGACCGGGGACGCAGCGGCTGGAAAAGTCTTTCTTTTATACTGATTTTAGCACTCGCTTTCTGTTCATTGATTCTCGTTATTTTTGACCATACGCTTATTCAGGGAGTGTTTTTTGGTCTTTCCCTGATTTTCCTCAATTCTACACTGCCACTAGTAAACCGGGCGGGTTTTATATGTCAAAGCAAAAGCGAGAAAATCAACTACGGTATCGCGCGGGGAATCGGTTCGCTCAGTTATGCCTTTCTTTCCCTTGTTCTCGGAAAACTCACACTGATTTTTGAAAGCTCTGTCGTTCCGCTTAGTACGGCTGTAATATCACTCTGTCTCATAACAGTCATACTCACAATGCCAAAAGGTGAAACTCCTGTCGCGGAAACGCAAACCAAAACATCAGCCTCACCTCTTTCGGTTCTAAAAAAATATCCTGCATTCACGCTGATGTGGATTTCCTGCATACTTCAGATGACTTTCCACAATCTCGCGACAACATTTTTGATTCAGATTTGTGGACGAGCCGGTGGCACTTCAGAAACACTTGGATTCGCACTTGCCATTTCCGCAGTCGTAGAGCTTCCAGTGTTGTTCTGCTTCACGCGAATAAACAGGCACATAAGCTCAAAAAAACTTCTTCTTGTTTCAGGTCTTGCGTTCATCATAAAAGCTACAGGTTACGCAATTTCCCTCAACATTCCGATTTTATTCATCACGCAGCTGACTCAGGCAATTTCCTTTGCAATTTATGCAAGCGCATCCGTTTATTATGCAGAAGAAGCCGTAAATTCCGAAGACAAAACAACAGCCCAGTCCTTTTTAAGCGGTACACAAACAATCGGTTCTGTTGCCGGAAGTCTTGCTGGCGGAATCCTGATTTCCGCTGCTGGAATCGAAGTAATGCTCCTTGCCGGAATTGCAATAACCGTAATCGGTGCGGTTTTCGCAGCTCTTGCTTTAAAAGCCCGAAATACCATTTCCAGTTCAAATTCAGGTCACGGCTCCCTTAAAATTTCGCGCTCATCGCTGTCCGGATTCAAGAACAACGAAGATTTAGAAATTCAGTTCTATTCTATAATAATAAGCGGTCATGACATAAATGACGATGATTGCCCAAAAATCAATTTCTTGCCTGCAAGTCGCTTCAGGGAATCAACCGAAATAAAAATTGAAAATGTTCCCGCAGGCCGAGACCGAATTGTTACAATAAAAGCATTCGATAAAACTAAAAAAGAACTTTCTGTATTCCAAATGCGGGCTGTCGTTGACATCATTGCGGGAAGAGAAAATTCGGTTCTTGTAAGCAAAAACACAACGGCCTTTGGCGATGTTCTTTTTGGTGTCAAAAATATCTTCAACTTTGAAGAACTTGAAAATGACGGCCGAATGGACACGGTTCGAGCCGTAATCGACAGTGAACTTCCACCATGCCTGTTCAATTCTTCAAAATTAATCGGTGAGCTTCAAGGCTTTTCTTTCCCTTATAGCTCAACAAAAGCCGATTACAAGCTTTCAACAGGTGCGGTCATTTTTGACTATCTTCTCAGTCAAAATTTTTCGGTAAGCGTAAATGATCCGCTGTCATCAAAACTCTCAAATCAGAATGCCTCAGGCTCAATCGTGCTTGAAGGCATTGCGCCGGGAACCTGGATTCTGTCAGTTTCTGATTCAAACGGAAAAATTCTTGACAGAAACGAAATTCAAGTTGAAAGCGGAAAAACAAGCGTTTTGGGCCATCTTGAGCATGATGGAATCGCCATCATCATGCGTTCAGAAAAATACTCTTCTGGAAAAGAATTTAAGTTTATTCAGTACAAAAATTTAAAATATGACGAAAGTGTTCCCGAAGCAGAAAAGCTGCATGATACAGAAGTTCCAGTCGAAATAATCACAAAAATCAAAGTTCAATCCCCGCAGGAAGCACTGGCTCAACGAGACGGCGAAGTTCTCAAAGAATTCTATCTTTACGACTTCAAGAATGTTTTCTCCGCAGAAATTTTCATCACAAACGGAACCGAGCAGGATTCAGAAAAATTCTGTTTAACACCTATGATTCCGGAATCAAAGGGCGTTTATTGTGTTTATTCCACAGGACTTGCTTCACTCACTAAAATTGCTTCCTGGCAGACACCGATTGATGAACTTCAGATTACTGAGGAAAATTTCCGAAAATGCTTCATTGACGACAGCGCAAACAAAAGATTTGTCGTTCTATTTAGCGAAGAACTTTTCGGCTCAAAACCGCGTTCCGTAAAGGCTCACTTCAACAAGGGAATCAACGACCACAACGGCGAATACAAAGGTACTCACTACACGATGACACGAAACCCAAAAGGATTCTGGTACTGCTCAGTCCAATATGGTGATGTTCAGCAGACAAACCAATCCGGTCAGCCTTCGTATAATTTCAAGGTAGATGGTAAGATTATTCCGCCGCCAGATTTCGTGCCCGACGGATATATTTATCAGAAATTCAACGGAACTGATAAAGGTGAGAAATTCCTTGTGCTGATTTATTCAACACAAAACGAACAATTCATTACGGAAAGACTCTCTGCAGCCAAAAAATGCAAGACTCTTTCAGATTTTGACCTCGACAGCGAAGAAGGACAAAAGCAGATTGCTAATTTCAGGCTTGTTCCCGGAACCACAAATCTTTTCCGCTCTTTCCATCCATACAATGATGAAGACAAAAAAACAGTTTCAGATACAAGCCAAAAGCGAATGGAATATGTGGCAAAACTTTCAGAAACAGCAGGAATCAAGGCAGATATCAACCTGTCGGATTCATGTCAAAAAAACACGACTTACGGAATGCCTGAATATTATCAGTCAATCATCGATAATGATGCAGTTCTTTACATAACGGATTGCAGTTACAGTGAGTGTTATGAAAATTCTTCGAGCAAAAAATTTGCCGAAGGAATAAAGAAAATCGTTCAGTTCATCAATAAAACCGAAGGTCCCTATCAGATTCACTGTGCAATCGGAACAGACAGAACTGGTGTTGTCTGTGCGGTGCTTTCCGGCTTATGCGGTGCGTCCTGGGCAGAAATTGAGGCTGATTACTGCGATTCAGTTAACATGGGAATCTACGAATACAGGGGGCCTGGAGCTGTTCAATATTCAATAATTCATCTCCTGAATGTTGAATTTATCGAAGACATTCCAGATTTGCAAAAATCGCTCACTGATTATTTTACAGCCGGAGGATTCCTTACCTTGCAGGAAATTGAAACCATGCAAGAAAAATTGAAATCTTAAAAACAAATAATAAATCACTCTTTCCTAAGCTATTATCTTTTAAGGAATAGTGATATTATCATAAGACTTTTACAGGAGTTTTTTATGTTTGACAGAGTAAAATATAAAACAGCGGCATTAAACACACTTCACTCAAACTGGAGCGTTCCATGCATTATCGCATTGGTTTATCTTGTCCTTTCGTGCCTTTCAAATTTAGGCGGCTTCCCGGTCAGCATGTGCGTGGGTGGAATTATGAGTGTCGGCATCATCTTCACTTTCATGAAAATGATTTCCATTTCAATGTCTTTGGGTGGCAGAGCCTCTGAGCCTTACGAAAACATTTCTTTCAACACTTTCCTTCAGGGACTCGAAGAACACTGGCTCAACGCGCTTTTGGGCAGTCTTTGGAATTTCCTGTGGGTTTTTCTCTGGTCACTTCTTTTCTTTATTCCCGGAGTTGTAAAATCTTACAGTTATTCAATGATGTTCTTTGTTATGGCCGAAAATCCAAAAATCAGTGCGATAAAGGCAATGGACATCAGCAAGATTTTAACAAGCGGTCACAAAGCCGATCTTTTCGTCATGGATTTGAGCTTCTTGGGCTGGATGATATTAAGCTTGATTGCCTGCGGAATCGGGTTCATTTGGCTTTATCCGTACATGACAATGGCAAAAACCTATGCGTATTATGATTTAAAACGAATGGCTTTCGCACAGAACAGGCTTTCACCTTCAGATTTTGAATAATTTTGAATAGGACAGTAAAATGAAACACAAAAAGGGATTGATAATCTTAATCATCATTGCGGCGATTTCAATGATTCTTGGTGCCAAGTCAATCATTTCAAAACTCAGCGACAAAGGCACTTTCTCCTTCAAAATTTCCAGCACAAATCAGAACGAAGATTTCGAAGAAGACTTTGATGAGGATTTTGACGATGAAAGCTCCGACACTCTCAGCAAAATCTTATCACTTAAATTAGGCAAAGATTTTGATGAAGCACCCAAAAACACCAACAAACCGTACATTTCAGTAATTTACATTTCCGGCGTTATTTCCGCAGAAAACAAAACTTACAATCAGAAATGGCTTTTAAAACAAATCAAACGCGCAAAAAATGACAGCAAAAACCGGGGAATTCTTGTAAACATCGATTCTCCTGGAGGCACAGTTTACGAATCAGACGAAGCATATCTCGCCCTCATGGATTACAAAAAAGCTACCGGCAGACCAGTTTTCGCTTACTTTGGCTCACTGGCTGCTAGCGGCGGATATTACATCGCATGTGGTGCAGATTACATCTACGCGAACAGAAATACCCTCACAGGTTCAATCGGCGTAATCGCTGGTCAGAGCATTGATGCAACTGCCCTTCTCGACAAGCTTGGAATCAAAATGACCACAATCACGGCCGGAAAAAACAAAAACATGGGAAATTACAATTCCGTTCTGACCGAAGAACAGCGTTCAATCCTGCAGTCAATCGCAGATGAAGCTTATGAGCAGTTCACGGAAATTGTTGCCGATTCACGCAAAATGAACATTTCTGATGTAAAAAAACTTGCAGACGGAAGAATTTACACGGCAAATCAGGCACACAAGAACGGTCTCGTAGACAAAGTTTGCTCGCTTGAAGACGCAAAATCTGACATAAAGACTTATCTGTCTGAAAAAGACGAAAACGCAAAAGATGAGCAAATCAATTTCGTTGAATACAAATATCGCTACGGCGAAAACTGGATTTCACTTTTTTCAGAGGCTTCTAGTCTCATCAAAAATCCAGAAGCAAGTATTTACGGGCTTTTGGGAAACACTTCCAGCAAATGCCTTTATCTTTACGAATAAAAACCGTATTTCAAAAGGCTCAATTCAAGAACTTTACCGCAAAGCTCCTCTGCTCCACCATGACACAAGGCGGAAGCAAAGGGGCGGCCTACAAGAACACAATCCGCACCTAAAGTCATTGCAGTCGCTACATCCTGCGAAGTGCGGATTCCTCCATCAATCCAGAGTTCACCGCAATATTTTTTGATTTCATCGCCGTAAGTTGCAAAAAATTCCGCAGTACTTCCCTTTCGAGTTTCAACCCTGCCACCATGATTTGAAATATAAGCAATGTCAGGTTTGACTTCTTTTAAAAGCTCAAGGTCTTCTTTGAGAAAAATGCCCTTTATAGCAAACGGCATCTTTATATGATTTTTGATTTCAAGCAACTGTGCGACAGACTTTTTTTCAAGTTTTGCGAGATTTCGCATCGTCAAAATATTGTATGAATCGATATCTATTCCAGTAACTTTTACACAATCTTTCGCCCATTCAAAGCGTTCAATAATCTTTTCGTTAGTGTATGGCTTTATAAAAACAGAAGTGCGTGCATCCGGAGCTTCAATTTTGATTTTTTGAAGAGCTTCAATTCCAAAACGCAGCTTTTCATCAGGGTAGCCGTCTCCTATGCTCAAGCCAACTCCAACCCTGTGCATTGCCTGTATAATCGCATCATAAAAATCAGATTCATGTGCAAAACCGATGTTTTCAACCGCACCAGTCATAGGGGCAATGCTTATAGATGGAACACGAAATTCCGGCTCCAATTCGAGAAATCGTTTGATTTTTTCGATATTTTTATTCCGTACCTTTTCCCAGGCTGAGCAGTTTTTTATGAAATTCTCGTTTTTATATACACCGCCCATTCCGGGTAGCTGAGAGATACAACCTTTCCCGTTACAGACCTTGCAGAAATTGCACTTGAACTTATTTTCAGTCACTGAATTATTATAACAAATCTCGCCGTCATTGAACATCACAAATTTCGCCTAAAAATGATGTGGTTTCAAAGACTGATTTCCAGAACTGTTAAGCTTCAGTCTGAATAGTTTTGAACCACGATTTGGATTCCATGTTTCACGCCGTTTTTGCGGCAATGACGAAATATCATCAGGAACAAAACCCTGCTTTTCGAACCAATCAGCCGTCTGCGTCGTAAGAATGAAAACGCTTTCAATTGAAACCATTTTGGCCTTTTCGACAAGATATTCCATCATTTTAGGCCCGATTCCAATGTGACTGCAATTTTCATCAACTGCGACAGCCGCAATTTCCGCCTGCGAGCGGTCATAAATGTGAAGAGCCGCACAAGCACGAATCGCACCGTCAAGCTCATACACAATGAAATCATTATATTCTGCTTCCATCTGCTGTTCCGAACGAGGAAGCAAAATCTCCCGGTTAACGAAGGGGCGTATGAGTGAAAGAACCGCAGAAATATCTTCACGCCTCATAGCACGGAATTTGCCGTAATTAGAAGCATAAATCATGGTTCCAGAACCCAAATCACTGAAAATCTCACAAGGCAAAGAACCTTCAAGAGAACCATTCAGAATATGAACACGCGTAACCCCTGATTTTACAGCCTTTTTTGCAAGATTCAGTAAGGAAAGGATTTTATCAGACAGAAGATTTTTCTCATCGTCATGAACAGATTCACCGCACTCATTAATCTTCAAGAATTCATCAAGTTCTTCGAGATTCATCGCAGGAATACAACCTTCTGGAGAAAGCCCCTGCTCTTTTGGAATCTCAAAATATTTCTGTGAAAGTTCGGCATCTGGCAACAGAAAGAAAAGCTTGTCAGCCTTTAAATGAGTCGCAATCTGAGAAGCAAGTTGTGCCGAAGAAATGTTGTAAGGCTTTCCGTTCAAACTCCAGCCGATGCAGGGGAAAATCGGAATAAAGCCACTGTCCAGAATCGTGTTGATTGTACTGTCATCAAGCTTATCGATTTCACCAGCAGTTCCAAAATCAACACCAGAAAGAACACCTTTTCCGCGTGCACGAACCCAGTTTCCAATAACAGCCGTAAGATTTTCACCCGCAAGACTCGTCATAACACCGTTCGCGACTTCAAAAGCTGCATTACGGATTAAAGGAATTGCTTCGCCAGGTGTTATACGACAGCCATTCTGATAAGTCCAGGAAATATGATTCTGAGTAAGCACTGCATCAATCTTTTTTCTGGCACCAGGCACGATAATCACACGAAGACCTGCCTGATGAATCAAAGCAATGTCACGGATATGACTAACGAACAGCGGAGAGTCAATGATTTCATCGTCAATATGAATGACAACCGCCGCGTTTTTAAATCGCTTAATGTAGCGAATAACATCACGGATTCGCTCTGCTTTCTCAAGGATTGGGGATGTGGTCATGCCGAAATTGTAACACAGCGCAAGATTTTTGCATAGAATTGAGAGTTACTTGCAATCTTCGCTCAGATTTTCAATTAGTGAAAGAATAGAATTGCGGGATTTTTCGGGAATTGATTCCAATTTTTCGATGGTTTGAGCGTATTTTTGAATTTATTTATGTTCACGGAATTTTGTTGTTCGGTTGATTTTAAATTTTTTCCTGTTACAAGATATTCAACTGGAACATTCAAAACCTCTGCAATTTTTACGGCAGTTTCGACAGAAGGACTGCTTTTTAATCTGATTCCCCTAGCAATATTTGAGGCATCAAATCCTGCTTTCTGTCCGAAATGCGGAACAAAAGTCGGAGGAACAGAAGCTGTCGTTGCATCAACATCTGTGACAAAAATAAACTCAACAGAAAGCTATTTTGACGGTGGTGTCTTGCAGAGATTTTGTTGGTCGTTGCTTGGAGGGCTTGTAACAGGCCCAACATTCGGAATCTTATATCCGCTTGCTATTTGCTGGCTTTATGAATGGGAAGCAAAACACACAGTGATTGACGGTCATAGGCTCAAATTCACAGGAAGTGCGGGTGGACTTTTCGGCACTTGGATTCTCTGTTGGTTCCTTACGCTCATAACTTTTGGAATTTACGATTTCTGGGTACCGCTCAAAATCTGAAAATGGCGAGAATCAAACACATTCTTTGAAGACGAAATTCCAAATTTTTCTGCACAGCAAAATTTGCGCAAAGAAAAAGCAAGTTATTTTGACGGCGGATTGTTGCAGCTTATCGGATGGAGTTTGCTCGGTGCTATTGTAACAGGCTTGTTCGGAACATGGATGCTCTGCCTGCTTTTGGCTTTTGTCACGCTTGGAATTTATTGTATTTGGATTCCGAACCAATGGTTCAACACGAGGGAGCATGAAATTTTCGGTTAATGCTCTGGATACTTTTATAAGAAAGCTTTGTGCGTACATTATTGAGCACGGTGAATAAAAGATTACCTTATTTGGAGGCAGGGATATGGATTTTTCACGAATAGATTTGAATGGGCTTACAGCTAATGATTTTCTCGGTAATCCAGAACAATCAAAATTTATAGGATTATTGAATGGTAAAATGAGTTATTATAATGTTCTTGATGTAATGGAAAGAACTTTTAAAAGACCTTCTATTGGCATAACTGTGGCAGGAAGTATTTTACTAAAATGTGGACTTCCCTTGCAGTGCATATCCTGCCAGTATAAATTCCATTCGCTATTTCACTAAAAATACACTATAATTATTTCATGGCAGAATCAAAAATTCTCTATCATGGAAGCAAAGAAATCGTTAGGTCTCCAGAAATTCGAATAACACGATACAACAAGGATTTTTATTTTGGATTTTATTGTACGCTTCTTATGGAGCAGGCCAAAAGATGGGCAATTCGTTTCAACGAAAAGGGTATTATGAATGAATATACTTATATGCCGAATCCGAATTTAAAGATTCTTTCTTTTCCAGAAATGACAGAAGAATGGCTTGATTTTATTGTTGCTTGTCGAAGCGGTAAGTCGCATGATTTTGATATTGTAGAAGGTCCGAAGGCAAATGATACGATTTTCAATTACATTCAGAATTTTGTAGACGGAAAGATTTCTCGCTCTGCATTTTGGGAACTCGCACGATTCAAAAAGCCAACACACCAGATAAGTTTTCATACCGCACGAGCATTGGAAACTCTTTCCTTCAAAACGGCTGATGAGGTCTACGATGAAAAATAACAATTCACTTTTTTACACATGCAGTTTGATTGAATATATTGGAAGAAAACTCAAACAAGAGCGTTCAGTTGTTGTGACTTTGCTAGGGAAAAATTTTGTCACTCGGATTTACAAAGATGCTGATGTCCTGCATTGTGAGCCAATTGAAAAAATAGCGGATGAAGTCATTGAAATGAAATCTCTAGCGAACGGAGTTTTTGATAATGTCGTTTCTTGTCGCTACGAGGTTCCAGATTACTGGACAATAGGTGAAGTTTATGAGCGATTGATAGAAGATATTTGCGGCGAAAATGAAAGCATTGATTTTATCGCAGAAACGCTTTGCAAGGTTTACAATTCATGGATAAGCAAGGCGATTTCAAATTACAACACAGATTTTTTCTATCAGTCACGCCAATATATTTACGAGTGTTGGAAAGCCGGTGAAATCATTCAAGATGCTAGTTGAATTTTTGAACAAACAGCAAAGACCTTAACCTCAAAATTTACATACAATTAACATAAATTCCCTATCATATTTGTTTTTGTGCCGTTATAGTATAAATGATGATAACTGTAATCAGTCAAATTTCAGGATTTGTCGGCTCTCTCTGCCTTCTTCTTTTTGGTATGGAGATGCTTTCCAACGGTATTCAGAAGGGAGCCGGAAACAGCCTGCACTCTTTGCTGGGAAAAATCTCCGGGAACAGGTTCACGGCGGTGCTGACAGGTATGGCCGTTACCGCAATCATTCAGTCCTCGGGTGCGACCACGGTAATGGTCGTGAGTTTTGTAAATGCGGAAATAATAAATCTTGTGCAGGCGATAGGAATAATTTTCGGTGCGAATATCGGAACGACTGTCACGGCATGGATTGTAGCTTTTTTTGGCTTTTCTTTCAGCATAGAGGCGGCGGCGATTCCTTTGTTCGGCTTCGGCTTTATCCTCAAATATTTCAAGAAGCTCAAGATTCACAACTTCGCCGACTGTTTCATGGGCTTCGCCCTTCTTTTTATGGCACTGGGGCTTTTAAAAGCTTCGATGAACTTAAAGCCTGAGTCAGTCGCTTTTCTGCAGGATTTTAACAAGCTTGGCTGGGCAGGGCTTTTGCTCGGAGTTCTGATAGGAGTTTTCTTTACCGCACTGATTCATTCTTCGTCTGCCACCACAGCCATTGTCCTTACCATGTCTGCCAACGGCTCCCTTTCCTGGAATTTGGGGGCGGCCATGGTTCTTGGAAGCAACATCGGCTCCACGGTTGATGCCGTAATGTCATCTTTTGGGGCAAGCGTGAACGCAAAAAGGACGGCGGCGGTTCATGTCGGATTCAATGTCACGGGAACTCTCCTGGCGCTGATTTTCCTTCATCCTTTCCTTAAGCTGATTGATATTATCGTTCCAGGAAGCCCGTCACAGAACATAACGACCCACATAGCCATGCTGCATACGGTTTTCAATATCTCTGCGACACTTTTGTTCCTTCCTTTCGTAAAGCAGATTTCTTTCCTTGCCGAAAAATTTATCCCGGAAAGCCAGAAAGAAAAAGACGCCCACTACAAGATGCCTGTCATTCTTCCTTCAAACCATATCAGCGCCGATTTGTACAGTTTCCAGATTCAAAAAGAAGTCACCAAGATGTCCGCCCGTGTAATGGAGATGATGGACTGCCTGGGGGAAAGCCTGAGCCGGAAATCAGACAGACTTGAAGCTTTGAGCGAAGAGGTCAATGCAAAAGAAGAATATGTGGATGAGATGAACCACGAAATCACTTATTTCCTTCAGAAATGTTCCCGCCTTCCCACAGCCAATCACAATGACCGAAACAATTTTGCCCGCATGATTTCAATTGTTCAGAATCTTGAAGATTTAAGTGATGAGTGCTGTTCGATGATGCATACAGTCTGTAAGTTCAAGAAAGAGGCGGATAATCTCGCATTCGAAAATCAGAAAACGGAATTGATTTCATATTTTGACACGGTTCATGTCTTTTATGAGCAGGCCTGCACTTACATCGCGCTGGGACTTTCAGAAATTGATAAGGTTCTGTTGTCCGAAGTTGAAGACCAGATTGATAAGTCAAAGCGGGAACTTAAAAAAGCAAGCCGCAGACGAATCGAAAATGGAAGCAATGTAAAAGCCGAGCTTAATTACATGGATATTGTCCGCAAGATTGAAAAAGCCGGAGATTGCGTTTTCGGTGTGATTCAGGCAATACAGCCGAACTTAAACGATTCGATTTTAGCCGACGGTACAGAAAAAAATCTGATAAGCGCGCAGAATATAATCATCAATACAAAAAGCCGGAAAGTGTTTGTTTCCGGCAGTGAAATCCAGCTTGCCGTAAAAGAATACGAGTTGCTTGCCCTTCTTATGGAAAACAAAGGCGAGATTGTCACAAGAGATCAGATTCGTGAAGCGGTCTGGAATTATGACAAAGAAATCGAAAGCAGGACGCTTGATGTGCACATCAGACTTTTGCGGCAAAAACTGAATAACCAGAAAATAATCGAAACTGTACGTGGGATTGGCTATAAGATAAACTAAAAAAAATTACGGAACTATTGTTTTTTCCTTTTTTGCAATACTTTTTACATTCAGTAGGAGGAATTATGAAGAAATTCAAAAAAATTGGTATTCTTCTTGGACTTGCTTCGATTTGTTCTGTAGCAGTTTTTGCAGAATCTTCTAAAAAGTTTAAGGTCAACGAAAAAGGAGCAAAAGTTCCGTACAAGGTTCTTGGAAAAACAAAGGATGGTGTTGAAATCCGAATCAGCCTCAAAAATCCAGAAGGCAAAAAACTTACAGGCCTTCCAAATTCAAAAGGACTGGGTGCAACAGGCGAGCTTGGCTACGACCTTGAAAATAACATTCTTGGTACTGACGAATACGGTATTGATATTGAAGGTCTTGTCGCAATGAGCGACGGAACTTTCTGGGTTTCAGATGAATATGGTCCTCATATCGCTCATTATTCAAAAGACGGTGTAGAGCTTGAGAGAATCAGTCCTTATGAAATGACAACAAAGGGTAGAAAAATCCCTGCCGTTTATGCCAAACGTCGTGCAAACAGAGGTATGGAAGGTCTTACAAAAACTCCTGATGAAACAGATTCTTGCTGTGGAATCGAGGCTCTTTCAAATGATGAGTTCCTCGTAATCGAGCGCGACAGCAAGTACCCAACTCAGGAAGAATTGATTAACGCTGGAATCGTATTTGTCAAAAAAGAAGTGCTTACAGATTTGGTAAAAGACAGAGCTTACAAACACGAAAAACTTGAAAGTATCTGGCTTTTGGACAAAGACACATTCTGTGTTGCTAATGACAATGATTTTGCTCTTATTGTAAAAGACAATGTACTTTGTCAGAAAATTCTTGGTGGCGATACTACAGCTGAAGATAATGTTGTTTATCCAGTAAAATTCTAAGGATGTACTGAAATACCTTTTTAGCAGGAATTGCTGTTTTTTTGAGCAAGAGTTCCTGCCTTTGCAAAACTTTTTTGTTTTGCTTGCTTGGCCAGAATTTCGCCATTTACAGGTGAAATTCTGGCCTTATTTTTTTTACTTTTATCTAAGTGGTGAATTACAGTCCTGTTCCTTCGTCAATTCCCATCATGATGTTCATGCACTGGACGGCAGCACCGCTCGCCCCTTTGCCAAGATTGTCGAAACGGCTTGTGATAACGATTCGCTCATCGTTGCCGCAGACGAAAATCTGCATGTTGTTTGTGCCGGCGAGAGTGTTTGCCGGGATAAAGCTTTCGGTCAAAATGCCTTCGCCCATGAAGTCAGCTGCTTTTACGAATTTACAGCCGTCATAATGCTCCTTGAAGACTTCGGCGATTTCCTTTGCGGTGAGCTTTTTTTCCAGAAGGCGGGCATGGAGAGAGACCGTGACAGTCATTCCCTGGAAATAATCGCAGACATAAGGATTGAAAATCGGCTTGTAGTTGAGGCCGCTCACTTTCATCATTTCAGGAAGATGTTTGTGTTCCTGAGTGAGGGCGTAAAGTCGTGGTGAATCAAGCTCCGGGTTGCGGGCAGGATCTTCGTACTGGGCGATTGCTTTTTTGCCCGCACCAGAATATCCCGAAACCGCATGGCAAACCACAGGATAATCAGGTGACATAATTCCGCGTGAAACAAGAGGATAGCAGATAGAAGCAAAACCAGAAGCATAGCATCCAGGGCCAGCGACACGGTTAGATTTTTCGATTCGAGCGCGGTGCTCAGCCGAAAGTTCCGGGAAGCCGTAAGCCCAGTCCGGGTTTGTGCGGTGAGCCGTAGAAGCGTCGATAATGCGTACCTTCGGGTTAGTGCAAAGTGAAACAGCCTCGATAGAAGCCGCATCCGGCAAACAAAGGAAGGTAAAATCCGAAGCGTTAATCATCTTAGCGCGTTCAGTCGGATCCTTTCGCTTCTCCTCGTCAATTAAAAGAATCTCAATGTCCGTGCGTTTCTCAAATCGCTCGTAAATCTTGAGACCAGTAGTTCCTTCTTTTCCGTCAATGAAAATCTTGTATGCCATTTTTTGCTCCTTTGTGGCTAGTTTTTTTATTTTTTGGGCGTTACAGTTCGCCTTCGGCGAACTGTCGGGCTTTGCTTCGCCCTAAAGTAAAATAAATAATATAAAGCAAGCTTGACTTGCTTTATATTATTTTCCAATTTATTCAAGTGCTTCTTCGTCATTGCTTTAAAATATATAAATTATTTTTTTCAGAAAGCTTGTCTTTCTGAAAAAAATTCTATTGTAAAAATACGGCATCCAAAGCTCTAGCAATTGCTTTTTTTATATCATCAGCTTCTGTATCTCCAATTCCTTCTGCAGTTGTTACACAAACGACTTCATTTGTATTTGCTGTAAGAAATTGAATTGTAACTTCGGTTGTATAGCCCCAAAAAACATCTCTCCTTCCGCTTTCGCCGTAATTAACAATTAGAGTTTTATCAATCAAATCATTTTCCTTTTCTTTGAGAATAATGAAACCTTTTTTTATTAAGTAACCACTTATCACATCACCTGGATTTACGGATTTTCCAGTTGAAAAATATCCGCCATCATATACTGTTGCTCCGAAACTTGAGTTTAATGTTTCAGTGGAATTTACAATTATATATTTATATTCCCTTATATCTTTAGTTTTTGTTACTTCAGCATCTTTTAATGTGACACAACTCGTAAATGAAAGTACAAAAATAGAAAAAAGAATAAAAAAGTATTTTTTCAATTTGCTTCTCCTTGAAAGCATCCCAGTTCGGGTGTCCGTGTAACAACTGCTTAAACCGTAAAAACGGTTCTGCCAACGGCAGAATTGGCGCAAAAGTTTTTATCGGCTTTGAAGCTTTGTTATACGAAAATATTTCTTATAAACATTTCTATTTTTCCATTCATTTCTTAGAATAGAATACCAAACTTCATCAATTATTCCTTG